>CAYTAH010000017.1:52709-73305 GCA_964435785.1 uncultured Phycisphaeraceae bacterium
TCGGCGGGCGCCGCCTCCTTGGACTTGGGGCGCTTCTCGATGAGGTTGCCCTCGTTGTCGAACTCCATCTCCTCGCGCTGGTCCTCCTCGATGCGCCTGTCGGGCTTGACGTGGAGCTTGATTGTCGCCTCCATGTCGGCCCCGAACTTCACCAGCACGTCGAAGCTGTCGATGCGCTTGATCGTGAAGGGCAGACGCACCTCGCGCGGACGCACGATGAACCCGGACTCGCCCAGCGCCGCCGCGACGTCCTGCTGCGTCACGGAGCCGTAGAGGTGGCCCAGGTCGTTGCAGGAGCGTTCGAGGGTGACCTCGAGCCCTTCCATCTTGCCGATCATCTTGCGGCGCTCTTCATTGAGGGCGGCGAGGTCGGCCTCGGCCTTCGCACGCTTGACGGCCAGGGCCGCGAGCCTCTCCTCGGAGGGCTCGGTCGCCAGGCTCCGGGGCAGCAGGAAGTTCCGGGCGTAGCCGACGCGGACGCTCACGACATCGCCCACGATGCCGAGGTTGTCCACGTTCTCGGTGAGCAGCAGCTTGACGTGCTTCGAGGCCATGATCGGTCCTTTCGCTGTCCTTGGCCGGCGCTCGGCGAGAGCGCCGGGAAGTTGAGGAGCCCGCCCTCGGCGGACCCCAGCGTGACGGCGGCCGAGGCCGGCCGCGGGCGGGATAGTAGCCCCGCAGGCCGCGCAGGCCCCCGGCTCGGCCGGCCAATCGTTCAGAAGGGGATGTCGTCGTCCGGGGGGATGTCGTCGTAGGAGTCTCGCCCCCCTCCCCCGGCCCCGCCGCGAGCGCCGGCGGGCGCGCTCCGCCTCGCCCCCCCACTGCTGCCCCCGCCGCCGGCATCACCGCCCCCCTCGCGGGAGTCGACGAACTGGAAGCTCTCGACGACGACGAGCAGCTTGGAGCGCTTGCCGCCGCCGTTCTTGTCCTCCCACTGGTCGAGCTTGAGCCGGCCTTCGATGAAGACGGGGCGGCCCTTGCGGAGGTACTGGCTCATGATCTCGGCGGTCCGCCCCCACGCCTCGCAATCGACGAAGGTGACCTCCTCACGCTGCTCGCGGCTGGGTCCTTCGCCGACGCTGTAGCGCCGGTTGACCGCGATCCCGAACGTGCCGACCGCGGTATTGCTCTGGGTGTGCCGCACCTCGACGTCGCGCGTCAGGTTGCCCATCAGGAACACCCGGTTGAAATTGCCGGCCATGTCGTCCTCCGTGGAAGCTCGCCTCGTCCGAGACCGCCGGCCCCCCCGGCGTGTTCGGCTGATGGCAGGATAGCAGGTCGGGCCCGGCGTGTCACTCAGCCGCGGCGGGCTCCCCGGCCTCCTCGGTTTCGGCCTCGCGGGTCGCCCGCTCGGCGGCCCGGGCGGCGCGGAGCCTGGCCTCGGTGGAGAGGCCCTCGCGATCGTCCCGGCTGGCGATCTCCTCCTCGGTGAGGTGGTCGGCCTTGAGGATCAGGACCCGCAGGATCCGCTCCGAGAGGTTGCAGTCGCGTTCGATGTGAGAGACGTCCTGCGTCGGGGCCCGGAAGTAGCAGAGGATGTAGAGCCCGCGGCGCTGCTTGTCGATCTCGTAGGCGAGGCGTCGCTCGTCCCACTTGCGCATCGCCAGGATGTCCGCGTTCCCTCGGCGCAGGATCTCCTCGATGTGGGCGACGATGCCGTTGAGGTCCGACGCCTCGGCCTGGCTGATCAGGAACATCGACTCGTACGTTTGGGTGTTCTCAGGCATGGATGGTGTGACCTTTCGCTGGGCCGCCCGCTGCGCGGGGCGGCGGATGTCTTACGCGCCAACAGGGCCCGGCTCCCCCTCCGGGGCGTCCGAGCCGTTGGCCGGCTTGATCCGGGTGTTGAAGCGGTTCATCGCCGCGTCGACACCGGAGGAGACAAAGACCTCCGCGGCGTCGGCCGCGGATTCGACGGAGCTCTCGAGCGCCTCTTCCTCCTCCTCGGCGAACCGCGAGAGCACGAAGGAGACCTGGTCGAAGAGCGCGGGCTTGGGCCCGATCCCGATGCGGCATCGCGGGTAGACGGCGGTGCCGAGCCGGCGCTCGATGTCCGCGAGGCCGTTGTGCCCCCCGGCGCTCCCGGACGCCCGGAGCCTGATCGTGCCCACGGGCAGGGCCAGATCGTCGGTGAGCACGAGGAGGTCGGCGAGCGGGGCCTTGTAGAACTGCATGGCCTGCAGCACCGCCTGCCCCGAGAGGTTCATGTAGGTCATGGGCTTGACGAGCAGGCACTTGCTCGCCGCGATCGACGCCTCGACGCAGTCGGCGTTGAACCTCGCCCGGACCACGGCCCCCCCGGCGTGTCTGCGCACGAGGCGGTCGACCGCCATGAACCCGGCGTTGTGCCGGGTGCGTGCGTACTGCGCACCTGGGTTGCCGAGGCCGACGATCAGCTTCATTGCCGGGGCTGCTCCTTCTTGTCCTCTTCCTTCTTGCGCTCGGTGATGACCTCGGGCTGGGCCGGGGCGGCGGCGGCCTCGGCGGGGGCGGCCTCGGCGACCTCGGTGTGCGTCTGCACGACGATCTGCGCGATGATCGCGTCGGGGTCGGTGAGCAGCTTCATGGTCGGGAGAGGGAGGGCGATGTCGGAGGCGTGCAGCGCGTGGCCGGCCTCGAGCGCGGAGACGTCCACCTCGAGGAACTCCGGCAGGTTCAGCACGCGGCACTCGATCTCGACCTCGTTGTTCGGGTGCATGAGGATCGCGCCGGCCGTCTTGAGGCCGACCGCCTCGCCCACGAGGTGGATCGGCACCTTCACCTCGACGGTCTCGTCGAGGTCGACTCGCGCGAAGTCGGCGTGCACGATGCTCGTGCCCAGGTGGTCGAACTGGAGCTCCTTGAGCAGCACGACCTGGGGGTCGCCGTCGCCCTCGAGGTGGATCTTGAAGACCTTCTCGCCCTTGCCCACGTGCAGCAGCGCGTCGGTGGCGTCGAGCGAGATCGCGACGGGCGCCTCGCCGTGCCCGTAGACCACGGCCGGCAGGCCGCCGGCGCGGCGGAGCCGGTTGCAGTAGCGCGTGCCGACGCGCTCTCGGCGCTTGGCGGTGAGGACCGGTGTGTTCTGGCTCATGGCGTTGTTTCCTTCACTCCAATGGTGCGTTAGCGCTTCGTGCCGGCGGTGCGCTCGAAGAGCGCACTCAGCGACAGGTTGTTGTGGATGCGGTGGATCGCCTCCCCCAGCAGCGGGCCGACGCTGAGCACGGTCAGCTTGTCGCCCAGCGGGCGCAGGCGGCCGTCGGCGGGGATGGTGTCGGTGACGACGAGGCTCGAGATCGGCGAGGCGGCGATGCGCTGCACCGCCGGCCCGCAGAGCACCCCGTGCGTCGCGGCCGCGATGACATCGACCGCGCCCTGCTGCAGGACGAGGTTCGCCGCCTCGCAGATCGTGCCGCCGGTCGAGATCATGTCGTCGAACATCAGCACGGTCTTGCCCTTGACCGAGCCGATGATGTGCTCGGTGACGACCTCGGTGCCCGAGACGCGGCGCTTGTTGATGATCGCGAGGTCCCCCCCCAGCAGGTTCGCGAACCCCTCGGCGACCTTCACGTTTCCGACGTCCGGGCTCACCAGGCACAGGTCCCCGAGCTGCTCGCGGATCGACTGGAAGTAGTCGAGGAAGACGGGCGTCGCCGAGAGGTGGTCCACCGGGAGGTCGAAGAACCCCTGGATCTGCGCCGCGTGCAGGTCGATCGCGAGCACGCGGTCCGCTCGCGCCGCGGTGATGAGGTTGGCGACCAGCTTGGCCGTGATCGGCACACGCCCCTTGTCCTTGCGGTCCTGGCGTCCGTACCCGAAGTAGGGGGTCACGATCGTCACGCGCCGGGCGCTCGCCCGCTTGAGGCAGTCGATGAAGATCAGCAGCTCGACGAGGTTGTCGTTCACCGGCTCGCAGGTGGAGATGACCACGAAGCAGTCGCGCCCGCGCACGTCCTCCTCGAGACGCACGAGCAGCTCGCCGTCGGGGAATACCACCGTGCGCGCCTCGCCCACCGGCATGCCGAGGTGCTCGCAGACGCGCTCGGTCAGCTCGCGGCTGTTGCGCCCCGCGAAGACCCTCAGCTCGTTGTTGCCGTCCATCGTCATCGCGCGCTCCCCGCCGTGCCCGCCAGGCGGCCCCGCAGGATGCGGTCCACCTCGGCGAGCTGCTCCGGTGTGTTGATGCTCAGAACGTCCTCCGGAGGCACCGCGTCGATCACCTCCACGCCGAGGCCGTCACGCATCAGGATGGCCGGCACGTCCGTCACGTAGTACTCGCCGGATCGCTCGTTGCGCCCGACGCGGCGGACCGCGTCGAGCAGCGACCCCAGGCGGAAGCAGTAGTAGCTCGGGTTCACCTCGCGGATCGCCAGCTGCTCCGCCGAGGCGTTCTTCTGCTCGACGATATCCACGAAGCGCCCGTCCCCGTCGCGGAGGATGCGCCCGTACCCGCTCGGGTCGGCGATCACGCTCGTCGCGAGCGTCGCCGCCGCGCCGCTCGCGAGGTGCCGGTCGAGCAGCGCCCGGAGGGTCTCGGCCCGGATGAGCGGGCCGTCCCCGGCGAGCGCCAGCAGCGGCGTCTCGGGATCGAGGCCGGAGAGCGCGGGCTCGGCGCACTGCACGGCGTGCCCCGTGCCGAGCTGCTCGGCCTGCACCGCGAAGGCCAGGCGCCCGCCGTAGCCCCCCAGCGCCGTCCGCACCCGCTCCTGCTGATAGCCCACCACCACCACCACCCGCTCGCACCCGGCCCTGAGGCACGCGTCGACGACGTGGCACACCATCGGGCGCCCCGCGACCTCGTGCACCACCTTGGGCAGCTCGGAGTTCATGCGCGTGCCCTTGCCTGCGGCCATGATGAGGGCCGCGGGCGGGGGGGTCTCGCGATGGCTGGGGGCGTCGGGCATCGGTCGCCGACACGCTCGCTGCTCAGGCGGGGGGGGGAGGGGAAAGCTACCCGGCCAGGATTCGAACCTGGACTCACAGGACCAAAACCTGTTGTGCTGCCGTTACACCACCGGGCACTCGTGTGGTCTGTGCCGGACTGAGCGTCGAGCGGGCCGAGCGTCTCCTTCGCGCGTGCCGCGGGCGGCACGGGACCACGGTGCGGTCCGAAGTCCCCGGCGGGAGCTCCACGCCGGTGGAAGGACGACGGCCGCGGCGGGGATGGCTTGCGCCTTCCCTGGGCTCGGACTCTGCAGGCCGCGGCGGTCCGGAGACCGGTCCGAGGCAGAGCCCCTGATCGCGCCTCCCCCGGGGCCAAGCCCGGCGTCCGTCGCGATCGGCCCCAATCCAGAACGCGGAAGTATCTGGCTCAGGCCCGCGGGAGTCAAAGGCGCCGCGAGAGCGCCCCGGCGTCAGCCCCCCTCCTCGCCCTGCCCGATGGACGCCGACGGCGCCTCCTCGTCCCGGTCCAGGTGGGCCGCCCCCATCACGTCGTAGCAGGTCGCCAGAAGCCCGAGGAGGGGGAATCGCCACTCCTTGAAGGGGCTGGGGCCGAGCCGGCGGAGAAGGGGATGGCTCACCGGCGGCGGGGCGATCGGCGTGGGGATCGTGTCCAATTCGGGGCCCGCTTCCCAGAAGCTGTCGAGGCACTCGGCGAGCGGCCGGCCCCGCGCCGAGGGGGCGGAGGGCACGTGCGCCTCGTAGACCGGGCGGGCCACCGCCGTGACGGTCCCCTGCCCGGCGCGCTCGCGCAGCGTGTCGAGCAGCGTCTCTCCCGAGTGCCCGCGCAGCTCGAAGATCAGGAAGGGGCGCTGGTCGATGCGATCGGCGACGATCGCCGCGAGCGCGCATGCGTGCTTGCACCATCCGGAAGAGTGCCCGCACGAGCAGGCGAAGTGCACGTCCTCGGCGCGGGGGACGAGCGAGGCGCCGCTCGCGACAAAGAGCGAGTCGAGCTGATCGGGGATCTCGCCGGCCAGGAGGCGGGCCGCGTAGATCGCCTGGCCGGCCATGGCGTTGGCGGCCGCTCTCCACGCCTCGGCGGTGATGGGCGTGAAGCGGAGGGTCGTCGTGTAGGGTCTGTCCGCCCTGCCCTGGATGACGCCCGCGGCCGCGGCGCCCTTGATCTCGGCGTTCACGGTCTGGCCGCGCCGGGCGTAGTCGAGTCCCTCGGCGAAGTCCTCGGGGGCGGCGGCGCGGCGCGCCAGGTCGAGCACGCGCTGGGCGATGCCGCTCTTGGGCTCGCTGACCCCAGCCCACGCGATGCGCAGTCCGCCGCGCACCTTCCGCGGGTGGAGGGTCATGCCGGGCCTGGGTCGTCGTGGTGGTACGTGGTCGAACATCGTCGGGGCGCGGTCGGGTGCAACCCCTAAGCGTTGGGTGCGATCCGGGACAAGTCCAGCGAGCCGAGCGTGCGGGGGGCCGCGGCTACGGGGGGGGCACAACCCTCCGGAAAAATGCGGCGTTGCTGCGGTCTTTGGTCACGCCTCGTCCTCGATGGCGTCGGCCCGCAGGGTGAGGATGGAGCGCAGGTCGTCAGTAGAGAGTTCGGTGAGCCAGCGCTCGCCGGCGCCGACGATCGACTGGGCAAGGGCGGTCTTGCTCTCGATCATCTCGTCGATGCGCTCCTCGAGCGTGCCGCGGACGACGAACTTGTGCACGTGGACCGTCTTGTCCTGGCCGATGCGGTAGGCGCGGTCGGTGGCCTGGTTCTCGACGGCGGGGTTCCACCAGCGGTCGAAGTGGAAGACGTGCGAGGCCGCGGTGAGGTTGAGCCCCACGCCGCCGGCCTTGAGCGAGAGGATCATGATCGGGCGCGACATGCCCGACTCCTGGAACTCGTCGATCATGGTGACGCGCTGACCCTGGGCCGTGCCGCCGTGCAGGAAGAGCACCTCGCGGTCGAACTCGTGCCGGAGCATGAGGCTCAGCAGGTGCCCCATCTGGCGGTACTGCGTGAAGATGAGCGCCTTCTCGTCGGAGGCGAGGATCTCGTCGAGCATCTCGATGATGCGGACGCACTTGCCCGAGCGCGAGGGATCGGGCGGCTCTCCGGCCTCGGGGTCGAAATCCTTGAGCGCCTGGGCGGGGTGGTTGCAGATCTGCTTGAGCTTGATGAGCGAGCTGAGCACCAGACCGCGCCGGTGCATGCCCTCGGCCGAGTCCACGTCCTTGAGCATGCGCGTGACGCACGACTCGTAGAGCGAGGCCTGCTCGCGGGTGAGGTGGCAGAACTCTCGCGTCTCGAGCTTGGCGGGCAGCTCGACCATGATCGAGGGGTCGGCCTTGTGGCGGCGCAGGACGAACGGGCGGACCAGCGCGCGGAGCTGCTCGGAGCGGTCCTGGTCGTGGTAACGCTCGATGGGCACGGCGAAGCGGCGCCGGAACGTCCCCGCCGGGCCGAGGTATCCGGGGTTGAGGAAGTCCATGATGGACCACAGCTCGGCGAGACGGTTCTCGACCGGCGTGCCCGTCAGGGCGATGCGCCGCGGCGCGAGGAACGCGCGGACCGCCTGGCTCTGCTTGGCCTGCGGGTTCTTCACGTACTGCGCCTCGTCGAGGACGATCCGGCGCCAGTGCACGCGCTCGAGGTGCTCGCGGTCGCGGTGCGCCAGCGCGTAGGTCGTGACGAAGAGGTCGCACTCGGACACCTCGGCGACGAGCCTGTCGCCGAGGGCGCGCTCCACGCCGTGGTGCACGAGCACGCGCAGGTCCGGCGCGAACCGGTTCGCCTCGCGCACCCAGTTGCCCACGACCGACATGGGCACCACCAGCAGCGTCGGCCCCAGCCCGGCCGATTCGGCCCTCGCCTCGATCCCCACCTCACGCTCGTGCAGGAGCAGGGCCAGCAGCTGCACCGTCTTGCCCAGGCCCATGTCGTCGGCGAGGCACGCCCCGAACCCGAAGCGCTCGAGAAAGCCGAGCCAGGAGACGCCCCGGAGCTGGTAGGGACGCAGCTCCCCCCGGAATGCCCGCGGCGGATCGACCACCGTGAGCTGGTCGGCGACGCCCCCCTCCTCGAAGAGCGGGCTCAGCCATCCGGAGACCTCGATCCCCGTCACGCGGAGGGCGTGCTGGCGGCTCTCGGCGGCGTAGGCCATCCGCAGCGCCTCGCCCAGCGTCGCCGTGCCGTCGCCCGCCTGACGCACGAGTCGCAGCGCCGCCTGCAGGTCCTCGGCGCGGAGCTCGACCCAACGGCCGCCCAGGCGCACGAGCGGCGCCTTGGCGCACGCCAGCGCCTCGAACTCGGTCTGGCTCAGCACGTGCTCACCGACGGAGATGTCCCACGCGAAGCGCACGAGCGCCTCGAGACCGAGGCGGGTCGGCAGGGCGTCCCCGGCGTGGGGGCCCGCGTCGGCGTCCGGCTCGCCGCTGTTGATGCGCAGGCGGGCGCCCAGGCGCATCGTGGGCTGGTCCCACCACGGCGGGGCCTCGACGTCGAACCCCTGCTCGAGCAGGAGGGGACGGACCTCGCGGAGGAACTGGTACGCCTGCGCCGTGTCGAGCTCCAGCGAGGTCGGCTGCACCTCCTTGAGGGCACGCTCGAGCTGCTTGTAGATCTTCGAGGCCCGCCCGAGCTCGGCCAGCAGCAGCTCGCGCGGGTTCTCCAGACGCCGGCCGCCCATGGAGACCGAGTCGGTCGGGAGAAGCCAGACGTCCTCCGCCTCGACGATCAGCGTCTCGTCGTCGGCGGCCCGGAGCTCGAAGTGGAGGCGCCACGCCAAGTCCTTGGGGTCCACCTCCGCCGAGTCCAGCAGGTCGAGGTCGGGCGGCTCCTCCAGGCGAAGGCGCAGTCGCCACGCCGTCGACAGCCCCCGATCGTCGAGCCCGCCGATCCAGACCCGCACCCGGCGCACCAACTCGGGCCCGAACTCCTCCTGCGCGGGGATCTCGGGCGAGCGGTCCAGGAGGCCGTCGAGCCACGCCACCTGCGGGTCCTCCTCGGCGCTGCGCGACTCGATCGCCTCGTGCATCTGGTCGTTGATGAGCGCCTCGCGGCAGAGGGCGTCGGTGATCGCCCCCAGCGCCTCGTCGGTCACCGCCCAGGCGTCCTGGTCGCACGAGCCCACGCCGGCGCGGGCGATCGGCGGCATCGATCGCGCGAGCGCCACCACGCGGCTGGACGCCGGCTCGTCGCCCAGCCACGGGCGCCACGCCGCCTCGGCCGCGCTCCCGCCGACCTGGAGCACCATCGGCACCACGCGCTGCTGGCACACCAGCGAGCGGGCCATGCGCGCGAGCGTCGCGAAGAAGCCGATGGAGGCGCCCGCGGCCAGGTGGGGGTCTCGCTCGGCGCTCTCGAGCAGCCGGTCGAGGTCACGCTCGACCGACCCGGGCTCGAGGCGCAGCGCCGAGGCGGAGACCTCGCCCAGCACGACGCCGTCGCGGGCGCCGTTGCGCAGGGCGGGCACGTGGTGGGCGAGCGTCGGGCTGGGCAGCGGCGCCCCGTTGGCGCAGGGCAGATAGAGGCGCAGGACCGCCGCGTCGGCCCTCGAGCCGAGCGCGCCCGCGAGGTCCTCGACCGAAGCGGCCAGCGGGTACTCGCCCACGGGCTGGGCCCCGGCGCGGAATCGCTCGCCCCAGAGGAGCAGGGCCCCGTCGGACCACGTCGCGTGCACCACCAGCATCGGGCGTCGGCCTCCTCCCTGAGCGCCCCCGGGAACGTCCAAATGAGGGCGCAGGGACTCGAACCCTGGACCCGCGGATTAAAAGTCCGCTGCTCTACCGACTGAGCTACGCCCTCGCGCTCGTCGATGGTAGGGCCGACCCCGCGAGACTTTCAGGCCGGGAGACGCCCGGGCTCGCCGCTCGCGCGCGTCCGCCGGCGCCCGCCAGCCAGAGCATGATCTCGGCGTGCCGTGCGCTCGCGCCCTGGAGCGAGCGCACGCGCTCACGCCCACGCTCGCCCAGCGTCGCCCGGCGCACCGGGTCTCCCAGGAGGTCGGCCAGCACGCCCGCGAGCGAAGACCGGTCCGCCCGGACGATGCCGCCGGCCTCCTCGAGCTGGCGCACCACCTCGCCGAAATCGGAGACCGCCGGCCCCATCACCACGGCCTTGCCCAGCGCCGCCGCCTCGATCGGGTCCGAGCCGTGCTGGTCGAAGAAGGAGCGCCCGACCACGACGATGTCGGCCAGCGCATAGGCGAGACGGAGCTCGCCGATCGTGTCGAGGAGGAAGAGCGCGCTCGGCGGCCCGGCGGCACCCCCGCGAGTGCGCCGGCGGCACCCCGGCAGCGCCGCGCCCGCCTCCTCGAAGCGCTCGGGCTTGCGCGGGGCGCAGAGCAGTTGCACCCCGGCCTGGCCGAAGCCCCGATCCGAGAGCGGCCCGAAAGCCCCGCGGCAGGCCTCCAGCAGCATCGCCTCTTCCCCGGGGCCGGTGCTGCCGGCGACGATCAGCGGGCGCGCGCGGTCGATCCCCAACTCCGCCGCCAGCTCCGCCGCGCCGGGCACGTCCCCTTCGAGCTGCGCGCTGTCGAACTTCATCGAGCCGGTGACCACGCAGCGCTCGGGGGGCACGCCCATGGCGACGAACCGCCGCGCGTACGCCTCGTCCTGCACGGCCGCGACGGCCAGGCGCGCGAAGCTGGGGGCGATCCACGGGCGCACGCGCCGGTAGCCGCGGAAGCTCCGCTCGCTCAGCCGCCCGTTGATGACCGCGACAGGCAGGCCGCGCCGGGCGCACTCGCCGACGAAGTTGGGCCAGAGCTCCAGCTCCACGAGCGAGACCGCGTCGGGGCGCACCGCGTCGAGGAATCGGCGGACGGCCCACGAGGCGTCGAGGGGAAAACGGGCGACGTGACAGGTGCCTTCGAAGAGTTCGCGCGCCCGGGCGAGACCCGTGTCGGTGCTGGCCGTGACGAGCACCTCGGCCTCCGCGATCAGCAGGGGCACGAGCCCGCGCAGGGCGTTGACCTCACCGACCGAGACGGCGTGGACGAGCACGCGCGGGCGCCCCGCGGCCTTCTCGGGGAGGTCGGGCAGGGCGCGGGCGAACCGCTCGGCCCAGCCGGAGCGGGTCTTGCGCATCCACCAGGGGGCGGTGCACGCGGCGGCGATGGCGTAGCCGACGTCGAGGAGGTTCAACGCGTCTCCAGCGGGCCGCGGGGCCCGCCCTCCCTCGGCCCGCACCGGGCCGGCGTGTCCGAATGGGCAGGCCGGGACTCGAACCCGGGACCTCTCGCGTGTAAAGCGAATGCTCTAGCCAACTGAGCTACCCGCCCTCTGGGGCAAGGGTAGGGGACGCCCGCGTTCGGAGTCGACGAGTCCGGGAGCGGGCGCGCTCAGCACCCGGAGGCGAACGAGTTGAGGAACGCGAGCACGTCCCGGGTGTCCGCCACGCCATCCCCGTTGAAGTCGGCCTCGGGGTCAGAGCCCGTCCAATCGTTGAGGAATGCCGTGATGTCGAGGGTGTTCACCCGGCCGTCGAGATTCCAGTCGCTCGGGCAGAAGACCTCGATCGTGAGCCGCCCGTAGCCGCGGGTGCCCCCGTCCCGGTCGGACCTGGCCGTGACGAGGGCCTCCGCCCGGTGCCCGGCGGCGTCCGAGGGTGGGGCGACCGTGATGTCCACTTCGGCCGCATGCCCCGGCGGGAGCGACGGGGTCTCTCCCGGATCGGCGGTCGCCGGCCACGGGCTCTCCTCGATGGTGACGGTGCACGATTGCTCCAGCGGCCCCTCGTTGGTGATCGTGAAGCTCCGCGTCGCGCGCGCGCCGGCGCGCACGGCGAGCGACGACCACTCGGGGCTCAGCCGGATCCCGCTCTCCATGGTCACGCTCACCCGCGGATCGTCGGCGGCCCCCGGGCCCCACACGGCGCGCCATCGACCCTGCTCGCCCTTGAGATAGAGATCGAAGAACTCGACGAGGAGCCGCCGGGTGATCTCGAGCTGATCGGCCCTGCTCATCGAGCCCGAATCGCAGAAGGGGATCGACCCGTCGAGAAAGCCGCAGTGGAAGCCGCCGAGGAGCGAGGGCAGCTGCTTGGGCGCACTCCCCGCCTCGTACATCGGGACCTGGTGCTGACCGGGAGGCGTGATGCCGTCCTCCGAGCCGCTCAGCAGCGCGACCGGCGCGCGGATCGTCCGCATCGCGGCGATCGCGCTCGGATTCGTCTCCGCCGCGGCCAGGTTCGCGAGCGCCCGCACTCGCGCGTCGCGCGCCGTCGCGAGCACGCTCGCGCCTCCGCCCATGGAGTGGCCGGAAAGCCCGAAGGCCCCGATCCGGACGCCCCCGAAGTAGGGCGAGCCGGCATCGGCGTTCTGCTGCTCGAGCCAGGTCAGGCAGTGCAGCAGGTCGTCGGCATACTTCGAGTGGTCGGGAAAGAACCCGGTGTACGACTCGGTGGCGAGCACGAAGTAGCCGTGCGTGGCGAGGTGGCGGAGCGTGGAGTCGTAGGCCGTGGGCTGGGTGAGAAACCCGTGGCCGAACGAAACCGCGGGATAGGGCGCGCCCGAGGGGTCGTAGGGCGTGTCGTTCCCGGTGGCGGTCGCCGGGTAGTAGAGGAGCGTCGAGAACGTCTGAGAATCCGGCCGGGTCACCGTGACCCTGGAGCGCCCCGCCTGGTAGGGCCCGGGGTCACCCGCGTCGCCCTGCCCCGAGGCCGGCGAGACGACGAGCCCCGCAGCGCCAACCACGATCGCCCCGAGCCAACACCCGAGCCGCCGGCAACCGCGTCCGATCATGGCCCACCTCGCTCTTCCCTCGGAGAACTCTATCGCTCCGGACGCGACATTGGAGCGGGCGCCCGGCTCGGCGCCCCCCTCGCTCGCGGGATCGGGCGCGGGACGGGTACGCTTGCTCCATGACGAGGACCTGCCGCGCGGGGAGCATCGAGATCGGGGCCGGGCGGCCGCTCGCGATCATCGCCGGCCCGTGTGTTCTCGAGTCGCGGGAGATGGCCTTGCAGGTCGGTGAGACCGTGCGCGAGGCGTGCGTCGGACTCGGACTCGGCTACGTTTTCAAGGCCAGCTTCGACAAGGCCAACCGCACCAGCTTCGGCTCGGCCCGGGGTCCGGGGCTCGAGGCCGGGCTGGAGACACTCGCCCAAGTGGGCGAGCGCCTGGGTGTCCCCACCACCACCGATGTTCACCACCCCGAGCAGTGCGACTCGGCGGCCCGCGTCGTGGACCTGCTCCAAATCCCCGCGTTCCTGTGCAGGCAGACCGACCTCCTTCTCGCCGCCGGCGAGGCGGCGGTGAGGCACGGTCGGGGCGTCAACGTCAAGAAGGGCCAGTTTCTCTCGCCCGGCGAGATGCGCGGCCCCGTGAACAAACTCGCCGAAGCGGGATGCACGAACGTGATGCTCACGGAGCGGGGCACGTTCTTCGGCTACCACCGCCTCGTCAACGACTTCATCGGCCTCGGCGACCTCATGGAGCTTGATGTGGACGGCGGCCCGCCGCCGGTCTGCTTCGACGCGACACACTCGACGCAGCTCCCGGGCGCGGGAGAGCAGACGGCCGGACGTCCGGAACGCGCCCCGCTGCTCGCCAGCGCCGCCGTCGCGGCCGGAGTGCACGCGGTCTTCCTCGAGTGCCACCCGGATCCGCCCTCGGCCCTCTCGGACGGGGCGACGCAGCTCCCGCTGGGGCGGGCGGGCGCGCTGCTCGCTCGCCTCAAGGCGGTCCACGATGCGCTCGGGCCATGGGGCCTCACGCGATGAGCAACGACACGCCGAGCCGGCACGACCGCTACACGCCCGTGATCGCGGCGGGGGTCACGCTGGTGGCGGCGGCGATCGCGCTCGCGATCACGCGCCGCTTCCACCCGGGCATCGTGGTGGGCTCGCTCGTGCTCGGCGGCCTGGTCTTCTTCGTCGGCGTCGCGGCGGCGACGTCGGCCGAGAAGAAGCGGCGGGAGGCCGGCATCCTCGGCGCGTGTGCCGAGCTCGGGCTCGAGCACACGCCGGCCAAAGCCCTCGGTGACCGCGCGGGCGCCTTCGCCACTTTCGCCCACCTCAAGGCGCTCCGCACCGGCGCCAAGGGGCTCGGATGGCTCGCGCGCGATCCGGGCGGCTCGGAGCCGCTCGTGCTCCTCGAGCACTCATACGTCGTCAGCACGGGCAAGTCCGCGGCCCGCATCTCGCACACCCTGGCGGCCCTGCCCTGCCCCGCCTCCTGGCCCGAGATGGTGCTGACGCCCGAGCACTTCGGGCACAGGGTCGCCGCGGCGTTCGGTCGGCGGGACGTCCAGCTCGAGGACCCCGCGTTCAACAAGCGATGGTTCGTGAGCACCGACGACGAGACGTTCGCGATGCTTGCGCTCGGCCCGTCGATGCAGGCGTGGCTCCTCGACGCGCCCAAGGAGGCGATATTCCATATCGGCGAGGGGATGCTGGTCTGCATGGAGCGCAAGGCGGTGGATGGGGCGGGGCTCAGGAAGCTCGTCGAGCTGGTCCGGGGGTTCGAGTCGAGGCTTCCCGCCGAGCTCGGCGCGTACGGTGCGAGCGCATGAGAAACGCCGGCACGAGGCCGGCGTCGATCAGGCGGTCGATCGGGCTGCTGCTCCCGCCGTTGGACTCAGTTCGCGTGGGCGGCGCGATACTCCCGAAGCCACTGCGGGCGGGGAGACTGCGGGTCGTAGGGGTCGACGTGAACCTTGCGGTTCTGGAAGACCACCCGCCCCTCCGAGACGGCAAAGAGCGTGTCGTCCTTGCCGCGCCGGACGTTGAACCCGGGCAGGAAGCGGGTGCCGCGCTGCCGGACGATGATCGCGCCCGGCTTGGCGCTCTCGCCGCCGTAGAGCTTGACGCCGAGGTACTGCGGGTTGGAGTCGCGGCCGTTCTTGGTTGAGCCGCCGGCCTTCTTGTGCGCCATGACGAGAAACCTCACCGCCGGCGGGGCCGGCTTGCTGTGCGACCGATGGGGCCGGGGCCCCGGGCAGGGAGCCTAGGCGGGCCCTAGCGCATGATCCAGCGCTGCTCGACCGCGTTGAAGGGCTGGTCCCCCTGCTCGGCGACGCGGATCTCGCCGGGCGTGGCGTAGCGGAGCATCAGGGTCTTGCGGAAGACCAGGCGCCGGGACTCCCCCGTGCGGGGGTCCGTGAGCTCGATGGCTTCCGTCTCGCCGCTGAAGCCCGCCCCGAAGACGCGGATCTCGTCGGCCATGGTGTCCTCAAGGGGCCAGATCACCACGCCGTGCTTGGCGTTCTCGGGGCCCTGCTGGATCGGCCCGAGGATGTCCACCTGGTCCTGCAGGAAGGGGTGGCGCAGAGACTCGACGATCGCGTCGGTCACCGTCGGCGGGACACCAACCCCCGAGAGGGCGACCTCACCCGCGTCCGTCGCCATCTCGAAGGAGGGCACGAATTCCAGGTCCTTGCCCGTGTTGTTGACGGCCGAATAGGTGAAGTACACGTACGCCCCGCTCCCCTCGCGCGTCTGCACGTAGGTCACGCGCAGCGGCCCGGGCGTGACCTCCAGCTGCCAGCGCTTCGGCACCGGGTCGGGCTCCGGAGCCAGACCCAGCGCGGGCGGCAAGAGGGCGACCAGGATGGACAGCGAGACGAGCCGGCCGAGCGCGGCCGGGCGGGCGTAGGGCATGAGCAGACTCCCTCTGGCGAAGGCCAGCATCAGGGTTCCGGCGTAGTCTAGTGACATGTCCGCACCGGTCAACGCGGCGGTTCGCCCGGGGTGGGCCCCCCCGCGGAGGGCGACGGCGTGACGATCAGACCCGGCTGCAGCGTCCGTCAGGTCACCGGCCCCCTGCTGCGCGAGGCGGTCGGTCGGCTGCTGGGCGGCGGATCGTCCTCCCCCGAGGCGGTAAGCAGGTTCATCGATTCCGCCCCGGCGCTGGGGGTCGACCTGGGGCTGATCACGGCCGTCGTCGAGCACGACAACGCACGGCCGGGGCGGGTGCTCCAGGCGTGCATGCCGGTCGTCGGGGCCGGTCGCACGCTCATGGTCTTCGTCTCGGGACCGGCCCGGGCCCGCGTGGCGAGCGATGCGGAGCAGACGGCGGACAGAGCGGCGGCCATCGACTCGGCCGTTCGGCTCTCCCGCCAACGCCATGGGCAGGGTATTTCACTCGTCCAGGCGCTCGCAGAACCGGGAGAAACGTGGGCATCGGAGGCCTTCCGAAAGGCCGGGCTGCGCCAGATCGCCGAGTTGCTCTACCTCAGCCGCCCCCGGAGGCAGGGAGAGCAGGAGGCGGTCATGAGCGACTCGGGGGCCGTCAGCGCGCCGGGCGGTTCGGCGTGGCCACCCGGCATGCGGGTGCGCTGGGTGCGTCCCGACGGGGCGGACGAGGGGAACCTCGAGCGCGCGCTGGAGCTGAGCTACGAGGGCACGCTCGACTGCCCCGAGCTGGCCGGGCTGCGGAGCCTGCCCGACATCGTCGCCTCGCACCGCGCGGTCGGGGAGTTCGACCATCGCCTCTGGTGGCTCGTTGAGCACGAGGGCGGCCCCGAGGGGTGCGTGCTGCTCAACCGCTGCGAGCAGCAGCACTGCGTGGAGCTGGTCTACATCGGGCTCTCGCCGGCGATCCGCGGGCTGGGCCTCGGGGGCGGCCTGCTCCGCTCGGCCATCGCGGCCTCGGCGCACCTCGAGCGAGAGCTGCGCTGCGCCGTGGATGCGAGGAACGAGCCGGCTCGTCGCATGTACGCACGTCACGGATTCCGCGAGGTCGGTGAGCGGCACGCGTTCGTCGCACTCGTCGACGATCTCCTTGGGCCGAACACGTCGGCGAGATGAGCACTTGCGCTTTTTTCCCGTGCCTTTCCACACGTTGCCCGCGCCGCGCGAATTGTTGTTCAAAAGTTTTTCTTCATCTCCCAAGCCGTTGCGACGCCACGGGGTGTGGCGCACCCCCGGGAAACCAAGGCGCGCACCCCGTTGTCGGCGCACGCGGAGTCCGATACCTTTGGCCCGCTGGCCATGGATGGGCGAGCGGGCAGAGATCGGAAATCGGGGTTCTTCGCTCCTGATCTTCGAACCGGTGCGGGCGGCGAGGCGCACTCGCCGTCGCGCTCTCGGTCTGTCCCGGGGGAACGGACTCGTTCGCGAAAGACCGGCGCACGTATCGCACGCCCCGAAGCTTGTGAGGACGGTTGAGGCCGTCCGGTCGTGGCGGCGCGCATGCACGTGCGCTCCCACGGCGCAGGGGGGAGTTTCCAGTGGAAACCCGGGAGGCACGGAGGTTGGCCGGACGTGGTGCAGGAAGCACGGATCCCGGGGGCGCGGGCGGCACGGCGAGCGCCCTGCGCGAGCGGCTCCGCGACGAGGTGGGGAGGGAGCGCTTCGCCCGGTACTTCGGGGACGGCACGCGCGTCGGCGTCGAGCGAGGGCGCGTCGAGGTCGTCGTGCCCAGCACCTTCATGGCCGATCTGATCACCCGGCGCTTCGGCGCCTCGCTGCAGCGCGCGGCGGCGGAGGCGGGATCGCCCGATGTGCGCGTCCGCGTCGAGCGTGCGGGCACGCCCGCCCCTCCCCCACCAACCCCGACGCGCGAGGCCAAGCGCCAGATCCGGCCCCGGGCGCCGTTCAGACACCGGCTGGACAGCTTCGTCGTCGGTGAATCGAACCGGCTGGCGCACGCCGCGGCGGTGCGGATCGGCGCCGGGGTCAACGACGCCGCCTTCAGCCCGCTCTTCCTGCACGGACCGTCGGGCGTCGGGAAGACGCACCTGCTCCAGGGGATCGCGACCGAGCATGTCGAGGCGCACCGGGGGGCCCGCGTGCGGTACATCACGGCCGAGGCGTTCACCAACGAGTACATCAGCGCCATCCGGGCCAACGCGACCGACCGCTTCCGGCGGGCGTGGAGGAACGTCCGGCTCCTCTGCCTCGACGATGTCCACTTCCTGAGTGGCAAGCAGTCGACGCAGGTCGAGCTGCTCCACACGCTCGACGCGATCGGCCTGCACGAGGCGCGCATCGTGCTCGCGTCCGACGAGCACCCGCGCCGGATCGGCCAGCTCGCGGGTCAGCTGGTCTCGCGGTTCATGTCCGGCGCGGTGATCCGCATCGACCCGCCGGACGAGGAGCTCAGCAGGCGCCTGATCATCGATCTGGCCTCGCGCCGGGGCGTGAAGCTCACCGAGGACGCCGTCTCCATCCTGCTCCAGCGCGTCGCAAGGTCCGCCTCGCCGAGCGTGCGGGAGATCGAGGGCATGCTCACGCAGCTCGAGGCGGTGCAGCGCCTGATCCCCGGCGTGTGCGCTCCCGGGGCGGCCTGGGACGGCGCGGCAGTGCGCCGCTCGCTCGGGCTGGCCGAGGGCAACACGACGCGCGCCCCCGCATCCGCGCGCCGGCCCGTCCGCCTCGAGTCGATCAGGGACGAGGTCTGCCGCGCGCTGCGCGTCGAGGCCTCCGACCTGCTGGGCTCCGGGCGGCACGCGAGGGTCGTGCTGGCGCGGGGGCTCATCGTGCATCTCGCCCGTGAGCTGACCGCCCTGAGCTTCCCGGAGATCGCCCGCGGCCTGAAGCGCCCGAACCACTCGACGGTGATCACGGCTCACAAGCGCATCATCGCGCAGCTCTCGCGGGGCGGGGAACTCGCGCTCGGCGCCGACCTGGCGGGCCTCACCCTCGGGGACCTCCTCGCCAGGGTTCGCGGGCGGGTGCTCGAGGCCTCGGGGCGATAGGCTTCCGCGGATTCGGCCGCGCGGAGGGCGTGGCCGGGCGAGCGAAGGAACGCGCATGGTTGACGAAATCCCGCTGAGCCGTCCCGACATCACGGGCCTTGAGGAGGAGTACGTGCTGCGCGCGCTCCGCTCGGGCAGGCTCTCGCAGGGCCCGATGGTGGAGGAGTTCGAGCGCCTGGTCGCCGAGCGGGCGGGGTCGCGGCACGGCGTGGCCGTCTCCTCCGGCACCGACGGGCTGCACCTGGTGCTGCGTGCCCTGGGCGTGGGCCCCGGCGACGAGGTCGTCACGACGCCCTTCTCCTTCGTCGCCTCCTCGAACGCGATCCTCATGGTGGGCGCGACGCCGAAGTTCGTCGACATCTGCCCCTCGAGCCTGAACATGGACCCGTCGCGGGTGGAGGCCGCCATCGGGCCGCGCACCCGCGCCATCCTCGCGGTCGAGGCCTTCGGCAACCCGACCCACATGGACGCCTACGCCTCGATCGCCGCCCGGCACGAGATCCCGCTCGTCGAGGATTGCTGCGAGGCGCTGGGCGCTCGGTACCGCGGCCGGCCCTGCGGCCACTTCGGGCGGGCGGGAGTCTTCGGGTTCTACCCGAACAAGCAGATCACCACCGGCGAGGGCGGGATGATCGTGACCGACGACGCCCGCCTGGCCGAGATCTGCCGCTCGCTCCGCAACCAGGGCCGTCCGGCGCCGCGCCCCGGCCCGGGCGGCGGGCTCGGCTCGTGGCTCCAGCACGAACGGCTCGGGTACAACTGCCGCCTCGACGAGCTGAGCGCCGCGCTCGGCGTGGCGCAGATGGAGCGCCTCGACGACATCGTCGCGGCCAGGCAGCGGGTGGCGCGGAGCTACCTCACGCGCCTGATCCATCGCCCGGAGCTGATCCTCCCCACCGTGGACGGCTCGAGCGAGATGAGCTGGTTCGTGTTCGTCGTCCGGCTGGAGACGACGTGGGGGCGCGACGAGCGGGATCGGATCATCGCGAGTCTGCGCCGGCACGACGTCGGGGCGGCCGACTACTTCCCTTGCATCCACCTCCAGCCCTTCTATCGCGAGCTGTTCGGGTATCGGGAGGGGTCGTTCCCAATCGCTGAGAGCGTCAGCCAGCGCACGATCGCCCTGCCCTTTTACAACCGGATGACCGACCGCGAGATCGGGTTCGTGGTCCAGACGCTGGACCTCATGCTCGAGCGTGAGAACCTGGGCAGGCGGTAACCGAGGCCGGACCCGGATTTTCCTTTTGAGGGCGCGTCTTTTGACTGGTGGATGAGAGGCAGACCCTTTACAATGGAGAATCGCCTCGAAGGAGGAGGCGTGCGTCGTGATCGGACCACGGCGCTGAGAGAGGCTTGGAAACCACAGGGAGACGAGACATGAAGATCGCAATTGGTGTGGCTGCGCTCGCCATGATGGCCGGCGCCGCGTGCGCGGACACGATCATTGACAACGGGCAATTCGGCGTGAACATCGGCTCCGTCGGCGGGGCGTTCGGCTCGGACATCTACGGCCAGAGCTTCCTCTGCCCGACCGACAACGTGCTGGTCGAGTTCGGCATGTGGCTCCAAGGCGGCGACGGCGGCGCGCCGCTCGTGAGCATCGACCTCTGGGCCGACGACGGGTCCAACCATCCCGACGAGAACAACGTCCTCGTCTCCGGAACGCAGCACCAGGGCGTGCTCGCCAACCTGACCCGGATCGACACCTTCACCAACATCGCGCTCATCCCGGGCCAGCGCTACTGGATCACCATCAACGGGCTGCATGACCAGAACTCGCAGGGCTCCTACAGCAGCACCTGGGACAACGGGTCCAACACCATCCCCGACGGGAACATGGACTGGTCCAACGACCTGGGCAACAGCTGGTCCGGCGGCATCCCCAATGGTGACTGGGGCGTGTACGCCCGCTTCGTGCCGGCGCCCGGAGCGCTCGGCCTCCTCGGCGCGGCCGGGATCCTCGGGCTCCGCCGCCGTCGCTGAGCCCCATCCGCCTTCGTAGCCACCGGCGGGGGGGGCCCCGCGCCCGCCGCCGCGCGGGGGGCCCCCCCTGGCCGCGCCGCGCCCCCCCGGAGGAGTCCGCCCCCACACGCGG
>CAYTAH010000017.1:73315-77252 GCA_964435785.1 uncultured Phycisphaeraceae bacterium
GGGGGGGGGTTGTACGGGGGGGCTCCGGGCGGCGGGCGTCGCCCCAGCCGCCTGGTGCCCCGGGGGGGGCGGCCCGTGGGGGCCCCCCGCCTCTCTTTGGCCCCTCCTTGCCCGACCGGCTCACCGGCGTAGACTTCCGCCCAAGAACGAGGACCGAGCCATGCCCAACCAGTGCCATTTCACAGGGAAGAAGACGACCTTCGGCAAGCGGCGGACGTTCCGCGGCCAGAAGATCAGCAAGGGCGGGTTCGGTCTCAAGCCCACGGGGATCACCCGGCGCACGTTCAAGCCGAACCTCCAGACGGTCTCCGCGCTGATCGAGGAGGGGGGCGTGACCAGGGCCAGGCGGGTGAAGGCCTCGGCCAAGGCCATCCGCATGGGCCTGGTCGTCAAGCCGCTGAAGCGCAAGTACGGCTACACCCGGGCCCAAAAGCAGGGCTGAGCGCCGCGCGCGGGGGGATCGGGGGCGCGCGTTGGCCCCATCCCGGGGGGGACATAGACTGCGCACGAGCCGTGAAGTGCGAACTCTGCAATAACGAGGCGACGGTTCACGAGCTGACGGTGTCCGGCGGCGTCCCCACCGAACGCCACCTGTGCGAGGCCTGCGCGCGCGAGCAGGGCCTCGTCGTCGGCGCGCCCGCGCCGGTCTCCGAGCTCATCCAGAAGATCGCGTCGGGCGCCATCGGCCCGACGCAGACCAAGTCGCCCGCGTGCCCGGACTGCGGCACGACCTTCGCCGAGTTCAAGCAGTCGGGCAGGCTCGGGTGCCCCTCGTGCTACGCGGCCTTCGAGGAGCAGCTCGGGCCGATCCTCGACAGGGCGCACCAGGGCGCCACCCACCACGTGGGCAAGATCCCGCGCAGGCTCCTTCAGGAATCGCCCGATGCGGCCGACCTGCAGGCCACGGCCGCGGCGCTGGCCGCCGCGGAGGCCCGCGCCGAGGAGATTCGGCGGATCCGCGCCGACCTCGATCGCGCGATCAAGGCGGAGGCGTACGAACGCGCGGCCCAGCTGCGCGACCGCCTCCGCAGGCTCCAGCACGGCGCCGAGCGCACGGAGGAACCCCGTTGACGCCCTCCAACGGCCACGCCGAGGCGCCGGGAGAGCTGCCCGAACGGATGTTCGAGGCCGGCACCGAGTGGCTGCGGGGTGAGGGCGAGGCGACGGACGTGGTGGTGTCCTCGCGCGTGCGCCTCGCCCGCAACCTGGCCGGAATTCCCTTCGTGCACAAGGCGACCGCGGCGGACCAACTGCACGTGCTCGAGGTCTGCCGCGAGGCGATCGCCGGCGCGCGGCTCGGCGAGCGGACGATCTGGATCAACCTCCACGAGGCGCCCGAGCTCGAACGGTCGCTCCTCCTGGAGCGGCGGCTCATCTCCTCCCACCTGGCCAAGGGCAAGCTGGGTCCCAAACGGGCGAGCCCCGACTGGCCCCGCGCCGTGGCCTTCGCCCTCCCGGGCGAGCGGGCCGGGCTCATGGTCAACGAGGAGGACCACCTGCGCCTCCAGGTGATCCGCAGCGGGCTGGCCCTGCGCGACGCGTGGGCCGAGGCCAACGACGTCGACGACCGATTCGAGGGCGCGCTCGACTATGCCTACAGCCCGCGGCTCGGCTACCTGACCGCCTGCCCCACGAACGTCGGCACCGGCGTGCGCTTCAGCGTCATGCTCCACCTGCCGGGCCTGCGCATGACCGGAGAGATCGAGAAGGTGAAGCGCGCGGCCGCGGACATGTCCCTCGCGGTCCGGGGGTTCTACGGCGAGGGGTCGGAGGCCTCGGGCGACTTCTACCAGCTCTCCAACCAGACGACGCTCGGCAAGTCCGAGCTCGCGCTGCTGGAGGAGCTCGACGCGCGGATCATCCCCGAGGTGCTCGAGTACGAGCGGCAGAGCCGCCAGTCGCTCCTCGCCAAGCGGCGGTGGCAGATCGAGGACACGGTGCACCGCGCCTACGGCCTGCTCCGGTACGCGAGGCTGCTGGGAACCGAGGAGTCCGTCAAGCTGCTGAGCGTGGTGCGATTTGGACTTGCCCTGAAGATCCTGGAGGACGTGGACACGGCGGCGCTACACGGGCTCATGCTGCTCGTGCAGCCGGCGCACCTGCAGCACGCGGTAGGGCGCGATCTCACGCAGGATGAGCGGCGCCGGGCCCGCGCCGACTTGGTGCGGGCGAGGCTTGCACGCTGAGGGCCGACGCAGGGGGACTCATGAGGCCGGGAGCAGCCGGGACCAGCGAGCACGCCACGCCCAGCTGCCGCGCGGAGGTCTTCACATGGCCGCCGAGGACCCACCCGGAGGAGGGACCCGAGGCCCCGGGGGTCTTGGCGACCGAGGCCGACCCGCGCACGAGCCTCCGGCCCGCGGATGGAGGGGTCTCCCAGTTCGTCCGTGAGCTGGAGCACGCCTGGCTCGGCGTGGCGGCCAGGTCTTGGCGTGGCGCCCGCAAGGACGCGTCCGAGTTCGGCCAGGAGACCCCGTACTGCCCTCGCTGCGGCACGAGCGTCGGGCCGTTCGAGGCGGATGTCTCCGGATGCTCGGCCTGCCGGGGCAAGCGGCTCGTGTGGGAGCGGTGTGTGAGGCTCGGGCCGTACGAGGGCTCGCTCCGCGACGCGATTCTGCTGGGTAAATACACGGCTTGGCGCCGCACCTGCCAGGACCTCGGCCGGGAGCTGGGTCTGGCGGTGGCCGCCGCGCTCCACGAGGCGGGGATTCCCCCGGCGTCGGTCGTCGTGTGTCCGGTCGCGACGAGCGCCCGGCGGCGGCTGGCCCGGGGGGTGGACCACACCCTCGTCCTCGCCCGGGAGGTGGCCAGGGAGACCGGCGGGAGGCTGGTCCAGGGGCTGCGCCGTCGGCACCGGCCGCCCCAGCAGGGGCTGTCCCAGGAGGCCCGGCGTCGCAACGTTTCGGGGTCGTTCCGGGCCAGGGGACGGGTCTGCGCGCGGCTGGACGGGCGGGTCATCGTCCTGGTGGACGACGTACGAACCACGGGGGCGACGCTTACGGCGGCCGGACGTGCCCTGCGCGAGGGGGTGCGGGCCCGCCGCGGGCGCGAGCGGGAGATTTGGGCGGCGGTCGCGGCGGTGGTTGCGCGGGGGTGAGGGAAAGGACGGAGAGCGCGAAAATTGGTGGTCCGCGTTCTTGACGGTCGAGGGGCGCGGGTTACGATATCCCTTGCCGAATCGCCCAGGCGAGACGGCGTCATCGCCCGCCGACCGCGTGACGCGGAGCCGGGGGCAGCCTCTTTGAAAAGTGAGCAGTTGGGATCCATCGCGAGAATGCGAGGCGGTGCTGCCGGTTCACGCCGGGGCCTTGGGGAGGGCCATGCACCGACCTTGAAAATCCCCCCGCGGCGTCACAGCGCACGCGGCGTTGACATTCTCGTGGATCGAAGCCCTCGGCCGAGTCTTGGTCCAGATCAAGCTCGGTCGAACCAATCGAAGAGTGTCAGCTAAGAGCGTCGGTTTTGCCAACCGACGGCGTCGGCGAGCCTCGGCTCGGCGGCGCAGACCGGCCCCGTCTTCCCGCACCTTGGGGGACGGGGTTTCCAAGGTCAAGCTTCAACTTGAAGACATCCGCCTCCGGGCGGATCAATGGCTTTCAATTGAAGAGTTTGATCCTGGCTCAGATTGAACGCTGGCGGCATGGCTAAAGCATGCAAGTCGAACGAGAACCCTTCGGGGTGAAAGTGGCGAAAGGGCGAGTAATACGATCGAACGTGCCCCGAGGTGGGGGATAGCGTCGGGAAACTGGCGGTAATACCCCATGTGCTCTACGGAGGAAAGGTTTACCGCCTCGGGAGCGGCGATCGTCCTATCAGGTAGTTGGTGAGGTAATGGCTCACCAAGCCGAAGACGGGTAGCGGGTGTGAGAGCATGACCCGCCGCATCGGAACTGAGACACTGTCCGGACTCCTACGGGAGGCTGCAGCGACGAATCTT
>CAYTAH010000018.1:0-75775 GCA_964435785.1 uncultured Phycisphaeraceae bacterium
ATGACCTTGTCGTTGTCCTTCTCGCAGAACGGGCAGATCACGGCTCGGGCACCCCTGCGCGGCGGCATCCTCCGCGGCAGGCACATCTTGACGATGTCTGTGCCCGGCGTCAAAGCGGGGCTCGAGGGGCGCGCCCGCCGGATGGGAGCCGGGGGTTGCCCCGTCACTCGGGGAGAACGCCGGCGGGCGTCAAGGCATCCCCCCGCCGGTCGATCGCCGCGCTTCGAACAGCTTCGCCGTCCGCGAACAGAGAGTGGATCACCCCAACGGAGAGCTGGAGGCGGGACGCGTCGAGGCGGAGAAGTTGCTCGCCCGAGGCGATTTCGGCCCGGACCAGGCCGTCCTCGGCCGTGAGCTGGAGCGAGACGGGCGTGACAGCTTCATCGGCGTGCGGGATCTGCTCATCGGGGGCAGGGGGAGCCGCCTCGTCGCAGGCCGGGCGGTCGAGGGCCTGGAGTATCGCGGCGGCGACGGCGTGGACCCTCTGGCCCCCGGTCACCACGACGGCGTTGCGCGTGGGGTCGGGCTCGGCCGAGCCTCCCATCCGCTCCACGGCCCCGTGGACGATCGGCGCGAGCTCCGTCGCGTCCGCGTGGCCGAGCATGAAGATCCAAGGCCCGGTGAGCTGGGTTAGGGAGTTGCGGATGGTGCCCTCCAGCAGCAGCTCGGGCGTGGGAGGCACGCCGCCGGCCGTCCCGTTCAACAGCTGACCGAGCAGCGCCGGGTGCGGCGCCGGGTCCTGCTGCGCGAGCATAGACGTGACGAAGCTCTCGAGCACCTTCGCTCGCCCGGCGTGGTCTTCGCCGTTCTCCATGAGCTGCGCCAGGAGCCACGCGACGCGCTCGTGGACGCGCGGGGGCGCCGAGATGAAGAGCTTGGAGCCCGCCGCGAACACGCTCGCGACATCTCCCCCTCCCTCGGGCCACGCGTCGGGCTCCACGATGCTCGTGATGAGCTCGCGGAGCACCTGAGACTCGGTCGTGACCTGGAGCGGGCTGTCGGCCTCGAGCAGGGCGGAGACGTCGTAGGTCACGAGCTCGCGCTCGCGCCTGTCGAAAAACCTGAGGCTCGCGACCTCGAAGAGCCCGCCATCGAGCCGGAACGCGATCTCCGAGCCACCCTCGAGCCCCAGCGCGTCGTTGATCATCTCGAGCGCGCGCTCCAGCGACTGACCTTCCAGCGGGAGCTCGGGGATGATGTCCGCCGGCTGGGCCTCGAGGCCCGACCAGTGGATGTAGGGGCGGGAATCCTGGGATTCCGCGAGCATCTTGAGCACGCTCTCGAGCGTCGCATCGACGACGTCGGCTTGGACGGGCAGCGACGGTCCCTCGACCCCGGCGAGATAGCGTGCGAGGAGACGAGTGTCGCCGCCGGCCGGGGGTGCGCCGGCCCCGAGGGCGGCCGGCGGGTTCTCGCCCGGCTGGGGCAGTCCCGGTGTCGTCGGCGCTTGCCCGCTCTGCTGCAGGGCGAGCGCGCTCAGACCCAGCGCCGCGCTGGCGGCCGTGATGATCGCGACGTTCATGATGAGCCTCCGAGTTGGTGATCGGCTTGCATCCCGGTACCGGTGGGCGAGCAGGGCGAGGTCGCCCAGCTCCGCGATGGCCTTGTGGATGGCTGCGGGCTCGTCGTCGCCGGCGAGCATGAGGTCGCGCACTCGATCGCGCAGGTGGGCGTCGAGCTCCTCGCGGACCTCCGCGCTCTGGCGGGCCGGGAGCCGAGCGATCCGGAGCAGACTGTCGAGCCAAGCCCCGATCGCGTCGGAGGGCCGGGGTGGCGCGGCCGCCGGTCGGCTCTGGCCGTCGGCGAGCTTCATGCGACCGCCTCCGAGCCGGTGTCCTCCGGGGGTAGAAAGGCCGCGACGAGCCTCAGGTGCTCGCGGTGTGCCTGGGCGTGCTGGATGAGGCGCTTGCGCCCCTTCGCGGAGAGGCGGTACCACTTGCGCCGGCGGCCTTCGGAGCCCTCCTCGGCCCTGTCGGAGCGGACGGCGTCCCAGGCGGCGGTGACCAGGCCAGCCGTCTCGAGCTTCTTGAGGAGGGGGTAGAGGACGCCCGGGGTGAGGCGGAGGCGGTCGTCGGACCTGGCCGCGACGCGCTTGGCGATGGCGTAGCCGTAGAGGGGCTCGTCGGCGAGGACGGAGAGGACGACGAGTTCGGAGAGTGCTCTGTCGGGTCGCTTTGGCATGGCCGCTCCCGTGCAAACATATCTGCATCCGATATATCTGTCAAGCAGAATCTCGGCGCCTGGCTTCGCGCGTGCAACTCCGGACGAACCGGGCCGGTATCGACCCGCGGGGGCCGCCCCGGCGGGGAAACCGGGGCCTCGGCCGACCCCAGGCAGGAGGGTGCATCGATGAGGACAGCGTTGGCGGCGGGGGTGTGCGTGCTGGGCGCGCTCGGGAGCGCGTGCTTCGGCCAGTTGCATCTGCGCTCGCGCTCGTACGTGTTCCTGCTCCAGGACACGCGCGACGCCGTGCATTACCTGAGGGCGTTCGACGAGAGCGGGAACATGTACTCCGAGGTTGCGCTCGATGTCGGGCGCCTCCCGACGTACACGGGGTTCGCCGTCATGGACGGGCGGGCGTTCGCGTCGACCTACGACTACCGCACCGTCGTCGAGTTCGACCCGATGACCGGCGAGCAGATCGCGAGCTTCCCGGCCGATCCGGGCGAGATCGTCATCGGCCTCGATTCCGACCAGGACCACCTGTTCGTGAACGGCTTCACGGACTGGACGGCGGAGTACTCGCCCGACGGCGACCTGCTGAACATGTTCCCCAAGCCCGACAGCTTCACCGGCGGCGGCCTGCTCGCGGTGCACCGCGGCTCGTTCTTCTATTACGACGAGCAGATCGACACGATCTTCGAGGCCGACGCGGAGGGCAACGTGCTCGACACGATCCCGGTGACCGGCTTCATGGCGATCCCCGACGGGTTCGACTACGACCCGGGCACGGACGAGTTCCTCTTCAGCGGGCACGGCTTCGTCAGGAGGTACGACCGCGACGGGGACCTCGTCTCCGAGATCGTGCTGGAGGGGTTCGGCCCCTCGTTCCACAACGGGTTCGAGTACTTCCCGGAGGCGATCCCCGCGCCCGCGACGCTGGGCGCGCTCGCCCTCGCCGGCGCGATCGGGCTCCGGCGAAGGAGATCGGCGGAATAGCTTGAAGTCGCCCCCCGGATCGGCCGTATACTCTGCCATGCTCGCCCACCGGACCACCACGACCACCACGGAGACCCCGCCCCCGGCCGGGAGGTGATCGGCGCGCGAGCTAAGGACTGATCACGACCCGGCCCCGAGCCGGGTTTTTTGTTTGCCCCCTGTTCACGAGTCCGACGAGTACCCTTGCCCGAAGACCCACCGGATTGGAGAAGCCCGCGATGAGCCCCGCAGCCGCGTCCAGCACGATCCGCGTCACGCTCCCCGACGGCTCCGTCAAGGAGTTCGAGGGGCCGGTGACTGCGTACCAGGTGGCCGAGAGCATCGGCTCGCGCCTCGCGAGGGCGGCCGTCGGGGCCAAGATCGACGGCGAGCTGGCCGATCTGCACGCGCCGATCGCGCGGGACTGCCGGCTCGCGATCGTGACCGAGAAGACCAGGGAAGGGAACCCCGATCCCGACGCGCTCTTCCTGCTGCGGCACTCCGCGGCCCACGTGATGGCCGAGGCGATCCAGCGCGTCGTGCCGGGAGCGCAGCTGGTCTACGGCCCGCCCCTGGAGACCGGGTTCTACTACGACATCCGCTTCCCCGAGGACCGGCCGCTGAAGGAGGGCGACTTCGGGGCGATCGAGGCGGAGATGGCCAGGATCGTGAAGGAGGACCGGCGGTTCACGCGGTACGAGCTGCCGGCGCCGCAGGGCCTGGAGAAGCTGCGCGCGGAGGGGAGCAAGTACAAGCTGGACAACGCGGAGCGGGCGATCGCGGCGGCGGGCGCGGGGCCTGAAAGGCCCCGCCCCGACAGCCCCGTGATGCTCTCGTGGTACTCGACGGGCGAGCCCGGGAAGAACTGGGAGGACCTCTGCCGCGGGCCGCACGTGCCGAGCACGGGGCGGATCGGCGGGTTCAAGGTGATGAGCCTCGCCAGCAGCTACTGGCACGGTGACGAGAGCTCCGACCGGCTGACGCGCGTCTACGGCACGGCCTTCTTCAGCAAGAAGGAGCTCGACGAGCACCTGGAGCGGCTGGAGCAGGCGAAGGCCCGCGACCACCGCGTGATCGGCAAGCAGCTCAAGCTCTTCCACATCGACGAGACGGTCGGACAGGGGCTCATCCTCTGGACCCCCAACGGTGCGATCATCCGCAAGGAGCTTCAGGTCTTCATCAGCGAGGAGCTGAAGAAGCAGGGGTATCTCGAGGTGTTCACGCCCAACATCGGGCGGTTGGAGCTGTTCCGCACCAGCGGGCACTTCCCGTACTACGCCGAGAGCCAGTACCCGCCGGTGATCGAGCGCGAATCTCTCTCATCGCTCGCGGGCGAGGGCGTGAGCTGCGCCCAGCTCGCGAGCAAGCTGAGCGAGGGCGACATCGACGGCTACCTGCTCAAGCCGATGAACTGTCCGTTCCACATCAAGATCTTCGACAGCCAGCCGCACAGCTATCGCGACATGCCCGTCCGCCTCGCCGAGTTCGGCACGGTCTACCGCTGGGAGCAATCGGGCGAGCTGAACGGGATGACGCGCGTCCGCGGCTTCACGCAGGACGACGCCCATCTCTTCTGCACGCCCGAGCAGGTGCAGGCCGAGCTGCTCGGGTGCCTCTCGCTGGTGAAGATCATCTTCGGCACGCTGGGGATGAAGGACTACCGCGTGCGCGTCGGACTGCGGAGCGCCGACTCGGGCAAGTACGTCGGACGCCCGGAGAACTGGGACAAGGCCGAGGCCGCGTGCCGCGAGGCGGCGAAGAGTCTGGGCGTCGCGTTCACGGAGGAGCCGGGCGAGGCGGCGTTCTACGGCCCGAAGATCGACTTCGTCGTCAAGGACGTGATCGGTCGCGAGTGGCAGCTCGGCACCGTGCAGGTCGATTACAACCTGCCCGAGCGGTTCGACCTTTCGTACATTGGGCCGGACAACAAGCCGCACAGGCCGGTGATGATCCACCGCGCGCCCTTCGGGAGCATGGAGCGGTTCTGCGGCGTCCTGATCGAGCACTTCGCGGGTGCGTTCCCGACGTGGCTCGCCCCCGAGCAGGTGCGGGTGCTCCCGATCAGCGAGAAGACCAATGAGTACGCCGAGCGCGTGGCGGCGCAGCTCAAGGCCGCGGGCGTGCGCGCGAGCGTGGACCTCGGCAACGAGCGCGTGCAGGCGAAGATCAAGCACGCGGCCGAGGAGAAGATCCCGTACATGGCCGTCGTCGGCCCGCGGGACGAGGAGGGGGGGAACGTCTCGGTCCGCGCCCGCGGCGTGCAGCACGACCTGGGAGCGATGGGGCTCGACCGGTTCGTCGAGGGCGTGCGCCGCGAGGCGGGCGCGCGCCTGGCGTGGGGCGAGGAGGGCACGGTCGTGAAGGCCATGCAGGGCTGAATGAGCGCGCGACCGGGCGCCACGCACGAGCTGCTCCCCAGCCTCGCGACGCTGCACGGGCGGTTCTCGCGTGACCTGGAGCCCGCGCTCGTCGTGGACCCCGGCGACGTGGTGCGCATGCACACGCTCGACGTGACGTGGGGGCTCGAGAACCACCGCGGCGTCGGGCTCGAGCGCCCGCGCGTGCACCGGCCGCCGGGCGACGAGCGCTACGACGGGCCCGCCCTGCTCGGTCCGGTCGCGGTGCGCGGGGCGCGCGCGGGCATGACGCTGCGGATCGACATCCTGGGAGTGACACCCGGGCCGTGGGGGTGGACCTACGCGGGTGGGCCGGGGACGTTCAACGCGGCGGTGAATCGGGCGATCGGAGTGGCCGACGAGCCGCCGACGATGCTCCTGTGGGATATCGACCGCGAGCGGGGCGTCGCGACGAGCGATCACGGCCGCCGCGTGCGCGTCCGCGCGTTCCCGGGCACGATCGGCGTCGCTCCGGGAGAGGGCGGGCTGCACTCCGGATGGCAGCCTCGGCGCACCGGCGGGAACATGGACTGCCGCGAGATCGTTGCCGGCTCGACGCTCTACCTGCCGATCGAGGCCGAGGGCGCGCTGCTCTCGGCCGGCGACGGGCACGCGGCCCAGGGCGACGGCGAGGCCGGCGGCACCGCGATCGAGTGCAGGCTCGAGCCGCTGACGCTGCGCCTCTCGCTGGAGGAAGGCCCGCCCGTATCGGGGCCGCGGGTGCGCACGGCGGACGCGTGGCTGACGCTCGGCTTCGGCGCGACGCTGGAGGAGGCGTCGCACATGGCGCTGGGCGGGGCGATCGATCTGCTCTGTGCGCGCCTCGGCGTGGACCGGGTGACAGCGGCGGCCCTCGCGGGAGTGGTGGTCGATCTGCGGATCACGCAGATGGTCAACGGGGTGGTGGGCGTGCACGCGGTGCTCGCGGACGGGACGATCGTCTGAGCTGGGCGTATGGCGGCGCGCTATTGCTGCGCGAAGTACATCACGATGGCGACGATGATGGCCATCTTGGTGATCCAGTTGATGATCATGACCATCCAGGCGTCCTCCCAGTCGACGTCGAAGTAGTTCATGAAGAGGCCGATGTACGCGAGTGCCGGCACGCCGGTGCGCACCCAGAAGGAGGGGATGGGGCTGACCAGGAACCACAGCGCGTCCACCACGGTGTAGAGGGCCGCGAGGCGCAGCAGGTTGAGCAGGGGCGTGCCGATGTCGCCGAGGAAGGTGAAGCTGATCCAGAGCACGACGTAGCCGACGACGATCTCGCCGCCCAGGAGCATGCCGTAGACGGGCAGGATCTCGAGGCGGCCCATCGCGCCGAGGATCGCGCAGAGTGCGACCAGGCCGATCCCGAGCGTCACCGCCGGCTTGGTCCACTCGTTGCGGATGACCTGGCGCTCCGTCTCGCGGTCCCAGTCGGCGTGCTTGTTGGCCTTGATCCGCGTGCCGCACTCGGGGCACACCGGTTCGCGCAGGCCCTTGAGGTCGTAGCCGCACTCGCGGCAGAAGTGGCCGCGCTTGCCCTTGCGCGTGGTCTTCTCGACGCGTGTGGAGGTCTGGATGCCCTTGTCGGCGTCGTAGCCGCAGGAGACGCAGATCTTCGCCCCCGGGCCCATGGAGCGCATGCAGACGGGGCAGGACCTGGCGGGCTCGACCGTCTTGAGCATCTCGACGGGGAAAGGGTTCGCCCCGGGGTCGATCTCGTAGGGGTCGGCCTCGATCTCGGGGGGCATCGCCAGCGGCTCGGGCGCCGGCAGGGCGGCCACGCGCTTCGCCGCGGTCCGGGCGTCCGCGCACGGCTTGCAGAAGTAGCGGCCCCTGGCGTCCTTCACGCGCGCCCTGTCGCTGCAATCCTCGCCGCAGATGCCGCAGATCTTGCCTTCCATCGAGTGGAGCCCCCGGGTGTCCGCTGGCAGCCTACCGCGCACGCCGGTGCGCGCCAAGCCGGTGGCACGGCTGTCCCGGCCGTGCTTTGCCTTCCAGGCCTTCGATCGAGATCACGCGCACGCCCGCAGCCATCGAATCGCCACTCCCTACCGCCGAGAGTCTGGCCAGTCATCGAGACGCACGGCTGGGACAGCCGTGCCGCCAAGTGCCTGACCAGCTAGCGCTCGCCGTCGGCGAGGTCGAGCAGGCGGCGGAGCGTGTCGAAGGCCTGCATGGGCGTCATCGCGTCGAGCTTGAGTTCGCGCAATTGGGTGAGCGCGGGGTGCTCGAGGTACTCGGTGAAGAGGGAGAGCTGGCCGCCCGGCGGCTCGGCGCGGCGCGCGGGCGGAGGGACGCCGGGGGCGTGACGCTCGCCCTCGCGCTGTACGCTGAGCGAGCCGAGCACCTCGCGGGCGCGCTCGATCACCTCCCGCGGCAGCCCGGCGAGCTTGGCGACGTGCAGCCCGTACGACTGGTCGGCCCGCCCGGAGACGATTCGGTGGAGAAACACAATTTCCTGGTGGCCTTCGGGCGCGGTCCACTCGCGCACCGCGACCTGGAGGTTGGCCACCCGCCCGGGGAGCTGCTCCTCCAACTCGGTTAGCTCGTGGTAGTGGGTGGCGAAGAGGGTGCGGGGGGAGGAAGGCACCGAGGCATCGAGGCATCGAGGCATCGAGGGTTCGCCTTCGGGCGCCTCTTCTTCCCTTGATGCCTTGGTGCCTTGATGCCTCGATCCCTCCGCCAGGTGCTCCGCGATCGCCCACGCCAGGCTCAGCCCGTCGAGCGTGCTGGTGCCGCGGCCGATCTCGTCAAGGATGACGAGCGAGCGCCCGGTGGCGTGGTTGAGGATGTTCGCCGTCTCGGTCATCTCCACCATGAAGGTGGACTGGCCTCGGTGCAGGGCGTCGTCGGCGCCGACGCGGGTGAAGATCCGGTCGCAGAGGCCGATGGTCGCCCGGTCAGCGGGGATGAAGCTGCCGGTGTGGGCGAGCAGCGTGAGCAGCGCGACCTGGCGGATGAACGTGCTCTTGCCCGCCATGTTGGGCCCGGTGAGGAGGGCGAGCGCCGGGCGGTCGGCGCCGTTGGTGGCGGCCGCCTCGCCCAGCTCGACGTCGTTGGGCACGAAGTCCGAGCCGAGCAATTCGTCGAGCACGGGGTGGCGTCCGCCGTGGATCGTGAGCGTCCGCGCCCCGACGATCTCCGGGCGCCGCCAGCCGCGCTGCGCCGCCTTGTCGGCGAAGGCCAGGAGCGCGTCGAGCTCCGCGACGGTATCGGCGAACGAGGTGATCGCGCCGAGCCGGGCCGCCGCGGCGTCGCAGAGCTGCTTGAAGAGCGCCTGCTCCCTCGAGACGGCCCGCGCCTCGGCGGTGGTGACCCTTTCCTCGAACTCCTTGAGCTCGGGAGTCACGTAACGCTCCGCGTTGCGGAGGGTCTGCTTGCGGGCGAGCCCCGCGGCCTCGATCGCGTGCTCGAGGTCGCGCACCTGCGCCCGGGTCAGCTCGATGTAGTAGCCGAAGACGGAATTGTACCCGACCTTGCACCCGGCGAGGCGCTGCTCCTCGACGAGCCGGCGCTGATAGGCCGCCAGCCACTCGCCCGCATCGCGCTGGAGCGTCCGCGCCTCGTCGAGCTCGGCGTCGAAGCCCTCGCGGAACAGGCCTCCCTCGCGCAGGTGGCTCGGCGGGTCCTCGACGCATCTGGCCAGGATGTCGGCGGCGAGCGGGGCGAGCGCCTCGCGCACCGCTTCCAGGCGCGCGGCGTAGCCCGCGAACGCCTCGGCGGGGCCGACCACCTCCTGCACGCGGGTGAGGGCGTCCAGCGAGCGCCCGAGGGCCACCACGTCTCGCGGCGTGGCCCGGGCGAGGGCGATCCGCCCCGCGATGCGGGCCACGTCCTGCACCGGGTCGAGCGCTCCGCCCAGCTCCGCGGCCGAGCGGCGGTCCTCGCAGAGCGCGGCCACGCACCGTTGGCGGGCCTCGATGGCCGCGGCATCGCCGAGCGGCGCGCAGAGCCAGTCGCGCAGCAGGCGGCGGCCCATGGCGGTGCGCGGGGCACCGGCGCCCGCGCGGGCGCGGAGGAAGACGCCCAGGAGCGACCCGTCCAGCACGCTCCCCCCGGTCGGCCGGATCGTCCGCTCGACCTCCAGCGCCCGCAGGCTGATCGAGTCGACGACGCAGCGGCCCTCCTCGCGCTCCCGGCGCGGGGGGCGGAGGTGGGCGAGCGTCGCGGCCATCGCGTGGGGGCGTGCATCCGGGCGCACGTCGCCCGATTCGCCGTCCATCGGCGTCTGCGTCTCTCTGAGATACCGCAGCACCGCCCCCGCCGCGGGGATCGCCGGGTCGTCCTCGCCCAAGCCGAAGCCATCGAGCGTCGAGACGCCGAAGGCGCCGGTGATCGCCTCGAGGGCCTCCTCGCGCCGGAACTGCCAACCGGGGCGAGGGGTGCCGGGGACGCCGAGGGCCTCGAGGGCGGCCCGCACCCGCTCGGGGGGTTTGTCGGCGTGGACCTCGGGGTAGAGCAGCTCGCGCACGCCCCGCCGGGCCAGCTCGTCCCCGGCCCGCTCGGGGGGGGCGTCGAGGACCAGGAAATCCCCCGTCGAGGCCTCGGCGATCGCGATCCCCGCGCGCAGCCCTCGCGCGGTCTCGACGAAGGCCAAGGCCGCGAGGCGGTTGGGGGCCCCGTCCTCGAGCAGCGAGTCGTCCACGAGCGTGCCGCTGGTGACCACGCGGGTGACGGCCCGGTCGACGACGCCCTTGGCGTCCTTGGGGTCCTGGATCTGGTCGGCCACCGCCACCCGCAGCCCGGCCGCGAGGGCCTTGCGGAGGTAGTTCTCGAGCTGGTGGAAGGGGACGCCGGCCATGGGCACCCCCTCGGTCCGCTGGGTCAGGGTCAGGCCGAGGGCTTTCGAGGCGAGCACCGCGTCCTCGTGGAAGAGCTCGTAGAAGTCGCCCATGCGGAAGAAGAGCAGGCAGCCGGGGTGCCGCTCCTTGAACCGCTGGTACTGCTGCATGGCGGGGCTGAGCTTGGCCACGGGGGGAGGGTAGTGGAGGAAGGAGGGGGAGGAGTGACAGGGGTGAGTGGGTGAGTGGGTGAGGGGCGGGGTTCTCGGACGGCCGCGCCGACGACACCGGCAACGTGGCGGGAGCGAAGCCGGATGCGTCAACGCCAGAGACGGCCGTCGCGGGGACGCATCCGTCCGGAGCGGGAGCACATCCATCCGGTTCAGGTGCAGATCCGTCTGGACAAGGAGCAGATCAGGCCGGATCAGGACCAGATCCAGCCGCGCGACCCCCGCGCCTCACCCCTTCACCCACTCACCCCTGTCACCCCTTTCACCCCTCAGTGCCCCCCCGGCACGAACGTCAGCACGATCGAGAGGGCGATGAGGATGATGATGACGATCTCGAGGAACTCCATGCGCCGGCCGCTCTCGAACTGGCTGAGCTTGCCGTAGATGCTCTCGGCGGTGTCGAGCTTGCGGAGGATGGCGGCGTCCCACTCGGCGAGGTGGACGCGGGCGGCGGCGAGGTTGTACACGCGGGCGAGGTGCTGGTCGCCGACGAGCTTGATGGCGTTGTTGACGCTCTCGAAGAGCATGGCCGCGTCCGCCTGGGCGACGGCGATGCCGCGGAGGCCGGCCTGGCTGGGCGCCCGGGGCCAGAGCGAGCGTCCCGAGCGCTGCTGGAGGAGCGAGTAGGCGCGCTCGAGGACGCCGTCGAGCTGGCGGTCGAGCAGGCGCATCTCGGCGAGCTCGACGTTGACGTGCTCGAGGACGGTGAGGACGTCGGCGGGCTCGGGGTCGAAGACCAGGGCGCACTCCCAGCTGGCGAGGACCGCGTCGCCGGGGCCGAAGCTCACGCGGTCGGCGGCGAGGTCGAGGGCCTGGCGCTGGGAGATCGCGCCGGCCTCGGCGCGGAGGATCTGGGCGATGGGCTGGGCCTGGGATGCGAGCAGCTCCTCGAGCGACCCCGCGCACTCCCAGCGCTCGAGGGCGAAGACGGCGTAGTCCTCGACGAGGGGGGCGATGGCGTGCTGGCCGATCGCCGGGGCGAGGGCGCGGCAGATCTCCTCGACCCGCCGGCGCGAGTCCTCGAGCAGCGCCCGGTTCTCGTAGAGCGCGTCGGAGAGGGGCGGGAGGGCGCCGAGCGGGCCGTCGATCCCGATGCGGTAGCGGATGGAGATGCCGCCGAAGTCGAAGACGGTGCACTCGATCGCCGGGTCGGTCTCGCGCTCGCCGATCGCCACGGTGCCCGGCCGGAGCGTGATGCGCAGGGGCGGGGGCTCGTAGGCGAGCCACGGGGCGCCGCGCCGGCGCTGCACGGGCAGCTGCTGGCGGTGCGACGCCTCGCGCACGAGCGTGGCGGCGCGGTCGAGGTCCACCGAGAGACCGATGTCGTAGGCAAAGTAGACGTAGCAGGCGCCGGCGACGCGGGGCGTGGCGGCGGTCGGGCTTGCGGCGTCCTCCTGCATGCGCGGCGCTCCGGGGGGCTCTGGCGGAGAGGCCGCGTGAGTATAGTTCCGCGGCATGCCGAACCGCGCCGAGAACGACCGTGCGCACGAGTTCCAGATCCTGGCGCAGCCGGACGACACGACCTGCGGTCCGACGTGCCTGCAGGCGGTCTACCAGCACTTCGGCGACCAGGTTGCGCTCGACGAGGTGCTCAACGAGACGCGGATGCTCCGCGAGGGCGGCACCCTCGCCTCGCTCCTGGGGATCCACGCGATCAAGCGGGGCTATCACGCGACGATCCACCCCTACAACCTCGACATCTGGGATCCGACGTGGTTCCAGGGCGAGGTGGACCTGGCGGCGAAGCTGCGGGCGCAGATGGAGTTCGAGCCCGACGAGACCTTCCGCTTCGTGAGCAAGCGCTACATCGATTTCATCGAGCTGGGCGGCAAGATCCGCTTCGAGGAGCTCACTGCGCGGCTTCTGCGGGGCTACCTCAAGCGCGGGCTGCCCGTGCTGACGACGCTCAGCGCGACCTACCTCTACATGGAGCCGCGGGAGATCTGGGCGACCGGCGCCCCCGATGATGTGCGGGGCGAACCCTCGGCGCATTTCGTGATCATCTTCGGGCTCGACGAGGACCGGCGGTACGTCTCGATCGCCGACCCGCTCGGCGAGGAGCAGCCCTTCGGGTCGCATATCTACCACGTGAAGTTCGAGCGGCTGATCGGGGCGATCCTGCTGGGCGTCCTCACGTACGACTCGGCGCTGCTGGTGATCGAGCCGCGGGCGCCCCTGCCCCCGGGCGGGGGCGAGGCGCGCCGGCGCGCCGCGCCCGAGGCCACGCCGCGACCGGGCGCGCCCGGCTGAAGCATCGGGCCGGGGCGCCGGGCTGGGGCGGCCGGCGCGTGACGGGCCGGGCGGTTCGGCGCATCCGGTCCTCCGGAGGTCGCCAACGGGGCGGTCCGGGGTAGTATTCTCTCCCGTTCCGGCCCCGTCGAGGGGTTTCATGGGCGTGGGGCGGGGAAGTCCATCGAGCTGTCGCACAGGGGAGTCGTAGATGATCGAACTCCGCGATCTCCGGAAGGTATTCGGCCCGGTGGTGGCCGTGGACGGGGTCTCGCTCAGGGTCGAGCGGGGTGAGGTGCTGGGGTTTCTCGGGCCGAACGGCGCGGGCAAGTCGACGACCATGAAGATGGTGACCGGCTTCCTCACGCCGACCTCTGGCACGGCGGTGGTCGGCGGGCACGACGTGGGCGAGGACTCGCTCGCGGTGCGCAAGGTGCTCGGCTACCTGCCCGAGGGCGCGCCGGCCTACCCGGACATGACGCCGCACGGGTTCCTGCGCTGGGTCGCCGAGGTGCGGGGCTTCAAGGGGGCCGAGCGTGCGAGGCGTGTGCAGAGCGTGGTCGAGCGCGTGCACCTCGAGGGCGTGCTGCACCAGTCGATCGAGACGCTGAGCAAGGGGTTCAAGCGGCGCGTGGGCCTCGCCCAGGCGCTGCTGCACGACCCCGACGTGCTGATCCTCGACGAGCCGACCGACGGGCTCGACCCCAACCAGAAGCACGAGGTGCGCGAGCTGATCCGCAACCTCGGGAGCGAGAAGGTGGTCGTGCTCAGCACGCACATCCTCGAGGAGGTCGAGGCGGTCTGCACGCGGGCGGTGATCATCGCCCGCGGCAAGATCGTCGCCGACGAGACGCCCGCGGGGCTCCAGGCGCGCTCGCGGGTGCACAACGCGGTCCGCCTGCGGATCCCGAAGGCCTCGGCGGGCGTGCTCGAGGAGGTGAAGGCCATCCGCCAGGTCGCGGGCGTGGAGCGCGAAGCGGGCGACGACGGCTTCGTCACCTGCACGATCCTGCCGCGCAGCGGGCAGGCGATCGTGGGGGATGTGAGCCGGCTGCTCCAGCAGCGCGGGGTCGAGGTGGACGGCCTGAGCGTCGAGGCGGGCAGGCTCGACGAGGTGTTCCGCACGATCACGACCGGGGCCGCCCCCGGCGCGAAGGGAGGAAACGCCTGATGGGCGCCATGTGGTCGGTCTTCAAGCGCGAGTTGACGGGCTACTTCGTCACGCCCGTCGCCTACGTCTTCATCGTCATCTTCCTGGTGCTCACCGGCGTGTTCACCTTCGCGCAGGAGCTGGGGGCCTTCTACGAGCGGGGCCAGGCGGACCTGCAGCCCTTCTTCGGATTCCACCCGTGGCTCTACCTGTTCCTGATCCCCGCGGTCTCGATGCGCCTCTGGGCGGAGGAGCGCCGCGGCGGGACCATCGAGCTTCTGCTCACCCTCCCGGTGCCGACGTGGGCGGCGGTGGCGGGCAAGTTCCTTGCGGCGTGGGCGTTCGCGGGCATCGCCCTGGCGCTCACGTTCCCGATCTGGATCACGGTCAACGTGCTCGGCGACCCCGACAACGGGGCGATCGTGACCGCGTACATCGGCAGCCTGCTCATGGCCGGCGGGTTCCTTGCGGTGGGCTCGTGCATCTCGGCGCTCACCAAGAGCCAGGTGATCGCCTTCGTCATCACGGCGGTCGCCTGCTTCCTGCTCCTGCTCACCGGCTTCCCGCTGGTGCAGGGGTTCTTCAAGGGCTGGGCCCCGCCGCTGGTGAGCGACACGGTCGCGGGGCTGAGCTTCCTCACGCGGTTCGACTCGATCTCCAAGGGGGTCGTGGCGATGCGCGACCTGGTCTACTTCCTGTCGCTGATCGCGGCGGCCCTGGCGATCAACGGCATCGTGATCGACGTCAAGAAGGCCGGCTGAGAGGACCCCGCCATGGACACACGCAAGACCGCCGCCGTCAGCGTCCTCCTGCTCGTGGTGCTCTTCTTCGCGGTGAACATCGCCGGCGATCGGGCGCTGCGGGGGGCGAGGGTCGACCTGACCGAGAACAAGCTCTACACCCTGAGCAGCGGCACGCGGAGCATCCTCAAGAGCGTCGAGGAGCCCATCACGCTGACCCTGTTCTTCTCGGAGGACCTCGCCGCGGGCCAGCCGCAGCTGCAGAGCTATGGCAAGCGCGTGCGCGAGCTCCTCGAGGAGTACGCCCTGGCCTCGGGGGGCAAGATCAAGCTGGAGGTCGTGAACCCCGAGCCATTCTCCGAGGGCGAGGAGCAGGCCCAGCGGGCCGGCATCTCGGGCCTCTCGACGGGGGCTGGCGGTCAGTTCTACTTCGGTCTGCTCGGCGTCAACTCGACCGACGGGCGCGAGACGGTGCCCTTCTTCGACCCGCGCGACGAGCGGTTCCTCGAGTACACCCTCAGCCGCGTGGTCTACAACCTCGACCACCCCGAGAAGAAGAAGGTGTCCGTGCTCAGCTCGCTCCCGGTGGACGGGGGCCAGCCGCTCCCCGGGCAGCGCCCGCCGCGCCCGTGGCAGATCATGACCGAGCTGCGCTCGCTCTTCGAGGTCGAGACGGTCTTCCCCGGTGCCGGATCGATCCCCGAAGACACCGACGTCCTGCTGGTCATCCACCCCAAGAACCTCGACGAGGAGACGCTCCGCGCGATCGACGGGTACGTGATCGGCGGCGGGCGGGCGATCGTCTTCGTCGACCCTGTCTGCGAGGCGGATATCCCGCCCGGCGCCGAGCAGAACCCCCTCGCGGCGATGCAGGCGGATCGCTCCTCGAACCTCGACACGCTGCTCGAGGCCTGGGGCGCGCGGATGGAGCCCGGGCAGGTCGCGGCGGACCGGCAGCTGGCGCTGCAGGGCCAGGGGCGCGACGGGCAGATCGCCTCGTACGTGCAGTACCTCGGCGTCACCGGCGAGACGATGAGCGGCGAGGACGCGGTGACCGGGTCGCTCGGGCAGCTCCAGGTCGGTATCGCCGGCGCGCTGACGCAGGTGGAGGGCGCTTCCTCGACCTTCACGCCCCTCATCGAGACCACCGAGGCGTCGATGCTGCTCGAGGCCGAGCGGGTCTCCTTCTTCGCCGACCCCCGCCAGCTCATGGCCGACTTCGCGCCGCGGGGCGAGCCGCTCACGCTCGCCGCGAGGCTTACCGGTCCCGCCACGAGCGCCTACCGCGAGCCGGCGACGCCCAGGGGAGAGGCCGGGCCGCCCACGCCGGAGGACGCGGGCGCCGACGGACGCACAGGCGAGATCAACGTGATCGTCGTCGCCGACGTGGACATGCTCAGCGACCCGATGTGGGTGCGGGAGGTCAACCTCGGCGGCATGACCATCGGCTACCAGCAGATCTCCGACAACGGCAGCTTCCTCGTCAACGCCGTGGACAACATGACCGGCTCGAGCGACCTCATCAGCGTGCGCGCCCGAGGCTCCTTCCGCCGGCCCTTCACGCTCGTCGAGGAGATCCGCTCCGAGGCCGAGCAGAAGTACAGCCAGCAGCAGCAGGACCTCGAGGAGAAGCGCCGCCAGGCGCAGCAGCGGATCTCGGAGCTGCAGCGGACCCGCCCCGACCAGGGCGAGATGATCCTCACGCCCGAGCAGCAGGCCGAGATCGAGAAGTTCCGCGAGGAGCTGGTCACGACCAACCGGCAGCTCCGCGACGTGAACTACAACCTGCGCAAGGACGTCGAGCGGCTGGGGCTGCAGCTGAAGATCCTCAACATCGGGGGCGCGCCGCTGGCCGTGTTCCTCGCCGCCATCGGCCTCGCCGCGTTCCGCGTCCACAGGCTGCGGACGCAGCGTGCGGCGATGAGCCAGAGGCGGACATCGTGAGACCCGTGCGCGCGGGAGGTGCCGTGACATGAACGCCAAGACGCTGAAGATCCTCGCCGTCGTGACGCTCCTCGTCGTGCTCGCCGCCGTCGCGGTGCAGCGGCTCTCGGGCGGGGGCGCCGCCCCCGAGCCGCTCCCCGAGGGCGTCCTCCCGGCGCTCGCCGAGCGCATCAACGAGGTCGCCTCGATCGAGGTCGCGGGCGGGAGCGAGACGGTGACGCTCGCGCGTCGCGACGGCGCCTGGGTGGTCGAGAGCAAGGCCGGCTACCCCGCCAAGTTCGAGACGGTCAAGCAGGCGCTGGTCGCGCTGTCGGAGCTCACGCCGCGCGAGCGCAAGACGTCGGACCCGGCCCGGTACGGGCGTCTGGGCCTCGAGGACCCGTCCGAGGGGAGCGACGCGGTTCGCGTCGTGCTGCGCGACGCCTCCGGGACCGACGTGGGCGGGGCCGTGCTCGGCGACGAGGTGAGCGAGGGCGGCGCCTCGATGCGGTACGTCCGGGCCGTGGGCGACGATCAGGCCTGGCTCGCCGAGGGACGGGTCACCGTGCCGACCGACCCGCTCCAGTGGATCGACCGCGACATCCTGCGCATCGCGCGCGACCGTGTCACGCGCGTCACGATCACGCACCCCGACGGGGAGGTCGTCTCGATCGTGCGCGAGCAGGGCGGGACCAACTACACGCTCGAGTCGGTCCCCGAGGGGCGCGCGCCCAAGCCCGCCGGCGAGATCGGCGCGCCCGCCTCGGCCCTCAGCTACCTCCGGCTCGACGACGTGCGCGACGTGGCAGAGAGCGGGCTCGAGCTCGGCGAGCCGACCACGGCGCTCTACGAGACGACCAGCGGGCTCAAGATCACCGTGCGGAGCTGGGAGGCCGACGGCACGGTCTGGGCATCGATCAGCGCCGAAGCGCCCCCCGAGGCGGCGGCCGCGCCCGGGACGCCCGCCGGGCAGGACGCTGCGCCTCCGGAGCAGGCGGGCGACTCGGGGTCGGATGCCGCCCCCGCCGAGCCCGCCGAGGACGGCGATGCCGCGCGGACCGAGGCGGCGGAGATCAACGCCAAGGTCTCCGGCTGGCTCTACGCGATCCCGGACTACCAGGCGACCTCGCTGCGGAAGCGCACCGCCGACCTCACCGAGGAGCCCCAGGCGCCCGAGGAGGCCGCCCCGGAGGATGACTCCGGCGAAGCGCTGCCGCCCCCGTTCCTTCCGGCGGGAGACAGGGACGACGGGGACGGCGGCGGCCGGTAGGCGAGGGGGATCACGGCGGGTCGTGTGCGCGCGCGGGCGTGCTATCGTGGGCCGATGACGCTCCCCGCCCGTGCGCGCTGGCTTCTCGCAATCGTCCTCTCGACGACCCTCGCGGCCCACGCCCAGGACGACGGCTGGTCGCGGATCGTTGCGCCCGCGCCCTGGGAGTCGCTCGGCGGCGGCTTCGAAGACCTCGACGGGCTCGCGTGGTACCAGACCGCCGTGCGGATCCCCGAGGAGTGGGGGGGAGCCGACCTGACGTTCCTGGTCCGGGGCATCGACGACGCGGACGAGACGTTCTTCAACGGCGAACGCATCGGCGACGCGGGGAGCTTCCCGCCCGAGGCGTCGAGCGCGTGGAGCACGCCGCGGGCCTACACGGTGCCCGCCTCGGCGGTGCGCGCCGGCGGGATCAACACGCTCGCGGTCCGGGTCTTTGACAGCGGCGGCGCGGGCGGGCTGACCGGCTCGGCGCCGATCCTGCTCGGGCCGGGCGGCGTCGCGCGCGAGCTGAGGGAGTGGCGGGTCCGCGCCGGCGACGAGCCCGCGTGGGCTGCGCCGGCGATCGACGCGTCGCTCGCGGCGCTCGCCGATCGGAGCCGGCCGCGCGACCCCGACCCGCGGGTGAGCCACGCCGCGAGCATCGGCGAGCTGACACTCTGGTACGGCGAGCCGGCGGGCGCGTGGACCGAGGCGCTCCCAGTCGGCAACGGCCGGCTCGGCGCGATGGTCTTCGGCGGGGTCGAGGCCGAGCGGATCGCGCTGAACGAGGAGACCGTGTGGGCGGGCCCGCCCTTCCCCGTCCAGCGGGAAGGGGCGGGCGTCGCCGTGGCCCGCGCGCGGGAGCTCTTCTTCGCCGGCGACCCCGAGGAGGGAGAGCGACTCCTGCAGCAGGAAGTGCTCTCCGAGGACATCGCGCCGCGGAGCTACCAGCCGCTCGGCGATCTGCGCCTGCGCTTCGAGGGGATGGGCGAGTGCACCACCTACCGCCGGTCGCTCGACCTCGCCGACGGGGTCGCGACGACGGCGTTCGTGGCCGGGGGCGACCTGCACGTGCGCCGCGTGTTCGCCAGCCATCCCGACGGAGTGATCGTGGTGCAGGTGGAGACCGACTCACCGCGCGGCCTCACCCTGACGGCGACGCTCGACCGCCCCGCCGACTACGAGCTCGTCGTGCTCGGCGAGGACCACATCGCCATCCGCGGGCAGGCGCACCACCGCGGCGAGCACGCGGGCGTCCGGTTCGAGGCGCAGCTTCGGGCCCTGTGCCCCGGCGGGTCGGTCCGCGCGAGCGAGGAAGGGATCCGCGTCGAGGGCCAGCGGTCCGTGACGCTCCTGGTTGCGGCGGCGACCGACTACAACATCGAGGATCCGTTCGAGCCGCTGGCGCGCGACCGCGCGGCCGCGTGCGTCTCGACGCTCGCGCGCGCGGCCGCGCGAGGCCCGCGTGCGCTGCTGCGGGGCCACGAGCGGGACCACAAGCGATTGTTCCGGCGCGTGTCGCTCGATCTCGGCGGGAGCAACCACTGGCTGCCGACCGACGTGCGCCTGGCCCTGGTCGGCACGGGACGCGCCGACCCCGCGCTGGAGGCGATCTACTTCCAGTTCGGGCGCTATCTCATGATCGCGTCCTCGCGCCCCGGCGACATGCCCGCCAACCTCCAGGGGCTCTGGAACGAGCACGTGGAGGCGCCCTGGAACGCCGACTACCACATCAACATCAACCTCCAGATGAACTACTGGCCCGCCGAGGTCGCAAACCTCTCCGAATGCCACGAGCCCTTCCTCGCGTTCATCGACCGGCTGCGCCGAGACGGGAGGCGCACCGCGGCCTCGCTCGGGTGCGCCGGCTGGGCGGCGGGGCACACCAGCGACGCGTGGCTGTGGACAGCGCCGAACGGGCGCGTCGTCTGGGGCATGTGGGTGATGGGCGGCGCGTGGAGCACCCAGCACCTCATGGAGCACTACCGCTTCACGCTCGACCGGGGCTTCCTCGCGCAGACGGCCTACCCGGTCATCGGCGAGTCGGCGCGGTTCATCCTGGACTGGCTCGTCGAGGATCCCGCGAGCGGGCTGCTCGTCTCCGGACCGACGACCTCGCCCGAGAACGCCTACCGCGACGCACAGGGGCGGGTGCTCCACGCGAGCATGGGGCCGGCGATGGACCAGCAGATCGCGTGGGACAACCTCACGAACGCCGTCGAGGCCGCGCGGGCGCTCGGCGTCGACGACGAGCTGGCCCGGCGAGCCGAGGCGGCGCTGGCGAGGCTGGCGCCGTCGCGCATCGGGCCGGACGGGCGCATCCTCGAGTGGGACCGGCCCCACGGGGAGCCCGAGCCCGGGCACCGTCACATCTCCCACCTGTTCGCGCTGCACCCCGGGCGCCAGTTCACCTTCAGCGGGACGCCCGAGTTCATGGAGGCCGCGCGGAGGGTGCTCGAGCACCGTCTCGGCGGCGGCGGCGGGCACACCGGCTGGAGCCGGGCGTGGATCATCAACTTCTTCGCCCGGCTGCACGACGGCGAGGCCGCGCACGAGCACCTCACCCAGCTCCTGGCCAAGAGCACGCTCCCGAACCTCCTCGACAACCACCCGCCCTTCCAGATCGACGGCAACTTCGGGGGCACGGCGGGGATCGCCGAGATGCTCCTCCAGAGCCACGAGGGCGACATCGACGAGCCGCTGCTTCGCCTGCTCCCGGCGCTCCCGGCGGCGTGGCGGTCCGGCGCCGTGCGGGGGCTCCGCGCCCGCGGGGCCTTCGAGGCGGACATCGTCTGGACCGAGGGCCGGCTCGCCGCGGCCGAGCTGCGATCGCTCGCCGGGAGCCGGTGCCGACTGTGGTGCCCGCGCCCCTCGGCCGTGTTCAACAAGGGGGGCGAGCAGGTCTCCGCGACGGACGGGGAGGGCGTCGCCGCGTTCGAGACCCACGTCGGCGGCGTCTACCGCGTGGTCCCGCTCCCGGAGCGGTAGGCGGGGATCAGGCGGCGGGGCCGCGCCGGCGCAGGCGCGCCGCAAGGCGCAGCGAATTGCCGATCACCGAGACGTCGCTGAGCGCCATCGCGAGGGCGGCGATGATCGGGCCGTGCACGCCGAGGAGGCCGAACGCGGCCGCCGGGATCGCAAGCGTGTTGTAGCCGAAGCTCAGCGCAAGGTTCTGCCGGATCGTGCGGAGCGTCAGGCGGCCGATGCGCAGAAACTCGCCGAGCGAGCCGATGTGGTCGCCGGGGATGACCACGTCGGCGCTCTCGATGGCCACGTTGGCCCCGGTGCCGATCGCGATGCCGATGCCGCCGGCGGCGCCCGCCTCGGCGAGCGCGGCCGCGTCGTTGATGCCGTCGCCGACCATGGCGACGGGCCCGACGCCGGCCGCGAGCGAGCGCACGCGCTCCACCTTCGCCTCCGGGCTCAGGCCGCCGTGCACGCGCTGGGGGTCGATCCCCAGCCTCGCGCCGATGCTCCGCGCCACCGCGGGCCGGTCGCCGGAGAGCAGGTGCGCCTCGAGGCCCTCTCCGCGCAGCCAGCCCAGGAGCGAGGCCGCCTCCTCACGCGGCTCGTCGCGGAACGCGATCACGCCGAGAAGCGAGCCGTCGGCGACCACGGCGCTGACGCTCGCGTCCTCCGGGGAGGGCGGCAGATCGAGCCCGCGCTCGCCGGCCTCCGTCGCCGAGACGATCTCGATCGATCGGCCGCCCACCCGGCCGACCAGCCCGACGCCGGGACGCTCCTCGATCTCCGACGCGCCGGGCCACTCGAGCCCTCGCTCCCGGGCGGCCTGCGTGATCGCGGCCGAGAGGGGGTGCGTGCTCGCCGCGGCGAGGGGCGCGGCCAGACGCAGCGCCTCGTCCGGGGCCTCGACGACCCTCGGATTGCCGAGGGTGAGGGTGCCGGTCTTGTCGAAAGCGACGGCCTTGAGCGAGGCGGTGCGCTCGAGCGAGGCGGCCGTGCGCACGAGGATGCCGCGCCGGCTCGCGGCGCCCGACCCGACCATGACCGCGGTCGGCGTCGCGAGGCCCAGGGCGCAGGGGCAGGAGATCACCAGCACCGTCGTCGCGCTGATGACACCCGTCATCCAGTCGCCCGCGAGGATCCAGCCCGCCAGCGTCAGCAGCGCGACGCCGAGCACGGCGGGGACGAAGATCGAGGAGACCCTGTCGGCCAGGCGCTGGATCCGCGTCTTGCTCGCCTGGGCGTTGAGCACGATCTCGGCGATCCGCGCCACCGTCGTGCTCGCGCCGTCGGTGGTGGCGCGGACGACCAGGGCGCCGGTCAGGTTCATGCTCCCGGCGACGACGGGATGCCCCTCGGCGCGATCCACGGGGATCGATTCGCCGGTCACCACCGATTCATCGAGCGAGGACCTGCCCGCCGCGATCTCGCCGTCGATCGCCACCCGCTCGCCGGGCCTGACCAGGACGAGGTCGCCCGGCGCGACGTCCTCGGAGCGGAGGCGCTCGCCGGTGTGGTCATCGACCGAGGCGAGTCGCGTCACCTCGTCGGGCTGGAGCGAGAGCAGATCGCGCAGCGCGACGCCCGCCTTGGCGGTCATGTTGGCCTCGAGCCAGTGCCCAAAGCCGATGAGCGTCAGAAGGCCGGCCGCCTCGGTGAAGTACAGCGGCGCATCGGCGTGCCCGAGGCGCATCCTGATCAGGTTCGCGATCGAGAGGGCGAAGGCGGCCGTGGCACCGATCGCCACGAGCGTGTCCATGTTGGTCGAGCGGGCCCTCGCGGCTCGGAACGCCGAGCGGTAGAACTCGCTCCCCACGTACGCGAGCGCGACCGTGGCGCCGATCACGGTGATCCACAGCCACGCCCCCCCGTGCGCGTGCACGCCCAGGACGGGGCCGAGCCAGTGGAGCAGCTCCAGCGGCAGCCAGATGGAGGCCCCGACGATCACCCGCGACCGCCACCGCCTCGCCGCGTCCCGCTGGCGGCGCTCGAGCGCCTCGCGCCGCTCGGCCAGCGACTCACGCCGGAGCACCGGCTCGGCGTGGAACCCGGTGGTCTCGACGGCCCGCGCCAGCGCCTCGGGATCGAGTTCCGAGCCGCGAACTACGGCCGTCCCGCCCGCGAGGCTGACCTCGGCCGAACGCACGCCCTCGGCCTGGCGCAACGCCTGCTCGACCCTCCCGACGCACGAGGCGCAGTGCATGCCCTCGATGCGGAGGCGTGCCGTACGGTCTGTGCCGGTCGGTGCGGTGGTCATGGCTGATGCAAACAGAATCCGGCGGAACTCTATTCCCCGCCGCGCGCCCCCAGGCGTGGCCCCAGGACACGCCCGCCCCGCTCTTGATACGCTCTGGGTCCGCACGTGAGGGAACGTCCATGCGCATGATCCGATCTTCCCGCCTCCAGGGCTCTTTGACCGTGACGGGGCTCCTTCTCATGGCACACTCGCTCGGCGGCTGCGCAGGCGCCTCCCGCTCCTTTGGAGACGATGTCGCGTTCCTCGAGAATCACACGGACTCGACGGTGGTGCTCGGCGAGAGCGCGGTTGGGCCGCGCGTGGCGCTGGTCGGCGAGTACCAGGGCCGGGTGATGACCTCCTCAGCGACCGGCGACGCGGGGACCAGCTACGGCTGGATGAACTACGACCTCATCGCCTCCGGCAGGCTCGAGCCGCACATGAACGCCTTCGGGGGCGAGGAGCGCTTCTGGCTCGGGCCGGAAGGGGGACAGTTCGGGCTCTACTTCCCGCCGGGAGCCGAGTTCGTGTTCGAGGACTGGCAGACGCCGGCCGTCATCGACTCCGAGCCCTTCGAGCTGGTCGAGGCGACGCCGACGAGCGCGAGCTATCGGCGCGACGCCAGACTCCAGAACTACTCGGGAACGACGTTCGATCTCCGCATCGACCGCGAGGTCGAGCTCCTCGATCAGGGGCGCATCGCCTCGCTGCTCCATGCGCCGGTCGGGCAGCTCAGCGCCGTCGGCTACGAGACGCGCAACCGCGTCACGAATACCGGAGACAACGCCTGGACCAGGGACACCGGGCTCGTCTCCATCTGGCTGCTCGGGATGTTCAAGCCCGGCGAGCGCACCACCGTCGTGATCCCGTTCCGCCGGGGAGACGAGGCCACGCTGGGCCGGGTGGTCAACGACGAGTACTTCGGGACGGTGCCCGCCGACCGGCTCAAGGTGACCGACGGCGTGATCTACTTCAGGGCCGACTCGCAGCACCGCGGCAAGATCGGACTCGGCCCGCGCCGGGCCACGCCCGTCGCCGGCTCATGGGACCCGGACCTCGGGGTGCTCACGATCGTGCACTTCTCCTTCCCGGGCCCGGGGGTGACCGACTACGTCAACTCCATGTGGGAGATCCAGGAGCACCCCTTCGGGGGCGACGTGATCAACAGCTACAACGACGGCCCGACCGTGCCGGGCGGGAAGGCCCTCGGCGGCTTCTACGAGATCGAGACCTCGAGCCCGGCCCTGGCCCTCGCGCCGGGAGAGAGCGGCACGCACACCAGCCGCACGATCCACCTCGAGGGCGATCGTGACCACCTCGACGCCGTCGCGCGGCGCGTGCTCGGTGTGGGCCTCGACGAGATCGAGGGGGCGTTCGGGGAGTAGCGCAGGGCGGTGGGACCGGCGACTCAGCGCCGGCGCCGGCCCGCGACGAGGGCCAGGCCCGCGAGCGTCATGGCCGCGGCCCCGGGGAGCGGGACCACCGACGCCCCGCCCTCGTTGACGGCCCAGATGCTGGAGACGCCGCCGACCCCCTGCACGTGCTGGGCGATTCGGAAGGCCGGCTCGTCGCCGGTCAGGGCGTCGATGAGCTGCTGGTAGGTGATCCCGTCGTAGTCGAACTGGAGGACGAGCGTCTGGCCGGGGTCGACGCCGTCCTTGTTCGCTCCCGGTTTCACCGCGCCGACATCGAAGAGGTTGCCCCCCCAGGGCCCCCCGAAGCTCGAGATCGAGCCGGGCGGGTTGCCGGGGGTCGCTCCCGGCTCGAAGTTGACCCCAACCGGCTGCGGACTCTCGATCCGCCCATCCGCGAGCGACGCGCCCGAGAAGCCAGTGGACTCGACGTAGATCGAGCGGATGAAGCAAGCCACGGAGGAGTCGTTGTGGAAGACGAAGTCGGCGTACGCCCCCTGGTCCACCACGTCGACCCACAGGTCGAGGCCCGAGACGTCGGCGTTATCGGCGTTCTCGAAGACGAACAGGTCGATCCGCTCGGCCGCCGCGAGCGGGGCGACACCGGCCAACACGATCATGCACAAACGTCGCGGCATGGTCTGCTCTCTCTTTCACGAATCGGGATGCAAGCGTGAGGCCCCTCGGGCCCTCGTCCGTCCGCGTGGAATCTAGCCCGGTTCCCCGCCGGGGGCAAGGATCCGCCGAACGCGCGCCCCGGGTTCGGTCGGGATCTCACCCGACTGTGTCGGTTTTTCCACCGGATAAGGGCGTGCACCGTGCGGTTAGCGGACGGCGCGGCGGGCGACAGCGAAGCCCCGGCCGAGCGAGCGGCGGGAGCGCACGACGCAGCACGAGCGCGCAAGAAAAGACCGCACCGAGGGGTGCGGTCTGCAAAGTCCTGTCGTGGTTGTTCAGCGACGGCGGTGAGCCCCAACGAGCAGGAGCCCAGCCAATCCCAACCCGGCCGCCGAGGGGAGAGGGATGACATGCGTTACGCCCCACACACTGTCGCTGTCGCTCCCCACAGCTTGAATATGCATTACGATTCGGAAGCTGCCATCTCCGAGAGCGGCAACCAAGTCGTTGTACGTGCCGCCGTTCGCGTACTGCACCCTCAAGGGGAGGTACTCGCCTGGATCGATACCCTTCTGAACCGGCGGTGGATTGGCATCAACCTGCCAGAGTGTGTCGGTGTTGTGATTCCAGAGGTCGCCGCCGATGCCCGTGAAGCCTCCCACCGAGAAGTCCACGCCGGGTGCTTCCTCCCCGCCCACGATACCGCCGAACGCGCCAAGGTACATGGAACTGAACGCGGTCTTCTCGAACATGATCTTCGTGACCACAGCTTCATCGTTGGGATTGACGGAGCTGTTGCCGAACTCAAGATCCGCATAGCTCGTTTGGTCAGTCACCTTGACCCAGAGGCTCAGACCTGTCAGATCGGCGCCGTCTGCGTTCTCGTATATCGAGAAATAGAACGTCTGCGACGCCCACGCGGCCGGCACGGCCGCGGTGAGAGCGCCTGCAGCAATCACCCTCCCAATAGTCCTCATCGCGCATCCCTCCCGAATTCCCTTGCGGTCTTCCCATCAGGCCGCATGGGTCAGATCATCCACGGCCGGATTCCTGCGATCAAGAGTTTCACCTGGGAACATGGGATAAATTTCCCATAATCTAAACCCGACATTATTTGCCTTGTGTTTGGCAACGATCCCTCGGTCGCCCCGAACAGGGGTACGGAAATCACGCGGCCAGGCTTACCCCGGCGCGTCGAAACGCCACGACGGGCGCTCCTGCGGCTGCAACGGCAGGTCCTTCATCGCCGCGCGGATGAGCGCTGCGGGGATCGGGCCCTGCTCCAGGATCCCGTCGTGGAACTCGCGCTCGCCCATTCCTCCCGGGAAGACCATCTCAGCCCTCAGGGCCCTTAGCTGCAGCCCGCCGATCATGTAGGCGCACTGGTAGAGCGGTGAGTACTGCTCGCCGACGTACCGGCGGACTTCGCTCGTCGCCCCGAACCGCTCGTGCCCGACGCGCTCGACGAGGAAGTCCACCATCTCCTCCGGCGTCATCTCGCCGAGGTGGAACTTCAGGCTCACGATGATCCGGGCGCAGCGGTGCATCCGCCAGAAGAGCATGCCGACGCGGTCCTCCGGCGAGCGCGCGAACCCCTTGTCGTAGAGCACCATCTCCCAGTAGAGCGCCCACCCCTCGACGAGGAAGGGGGTCGAGAACATCCGTCGGTAGGGCCTCTCGCGGGCCGCCATGAAGCCCTGGAGGTGGTGGCCGGGGATCAGCTCGTGGTGCACGATCGCGCGGGTGAAGTGGCGGTTGTTGCCGCGCATGCTCATGAGCTTGTCCCCGTGGCTCATCTCCGGCGTCGGGTAGGCCACGGCCATGTGGTTGCCGCCGTAGAAGGCGAAGGGCCAGAATCGCTGGTTGCGCGGCGGGATCATCTCGAGCCGCCACAGCTCCTCGCACAGGGGCGGGATCGTCACGAGGTCGCTCTCCTTGAGGAAGTCGATAGCCTCCTGCGCCAACTCCGACACGAGATCGTCCTGCTCGCCCGGCGGCACGTAGCTCTGCTTGACCTTCTCGAGCGCGCCCTTCCAGTCGTCGCCGAAGCCCATCTCCGCCGCGGCGTCGCGCATCACCGCCTCGCACCAGGCGAACTCGCGCTCGGCGATCCCGATCAGCTCCTCGGGCGAGTAGGGGATCCACTCGGAGCGGAGGTCGGCCAGCAGCTTCTCCCGCCCGATCGGGTCGCCGATCATCGGGTCGTCGTCGGCCCCCTTGATTCCGGCCACCGTCTCGGCCAGGTACTTGGCGTACTCGTCCAGCGCCCTCGAAGCCTTCTCGTGCGGCGAGCGCATCCACCAGCCGAACTCGGGCTCGAACCCCTCGCGGTGCTCGTACCAGCGGTCGAGCGTCCTCCGGATCTCGCGCACGAGCCCCGCGCTGCGGTTGGCGAGCACGGGCGAGACGGCAATCGCTCCGCTCGCCCCGGAATCACTCTCCGGTCCGTGGCCCTGCGACCCGGTGTCGCCGACCTTCTTGCGGCCTTCCTCGATCCGCTCCCTCACCGCCGCGATCTCGGACCCGAGCCCGTCCAGCGCCGCCGCCGCGGCCGCGTAGTCCAGCGGCTCCATGGCGACCCGCGCGCGCTCGAGCGCCGCGACCGTCTCCGCGAAGGGGACGAGGGGGCGCATCTCCTCCAGCCGCCGGCGGGAGAGGGCAAGCTCCTCCAGCCGCGCATCGAGATGCGTGCGGAAGAGGAGGTAGTCGACCTTACCCTGCTGATCGAGTGCGCCGAACTCGACGGCGCCGAGCTGCTCCTGGTAGTGCCGCTGCAGCCGCCCCAGCCGCTCGAGCGAGGGCTCGTCGAACGACATGGGGTAGAACTCGCCGAGCGAGCGGCGATCGGCCTCGTAGTCGTTGAGCATGTCCACGAGCGCAACGGATTCGGGAGTGGTGGGGAGGTTGTTCGATTGCCCGGGGGCGGGCACACCCCAGCAGGCGAGTAGACCGCACGCGATTCCGGCACGAAGTGGAAACATGGATTGCTCCTCGGTGGTCGGCAGCATACCGGGCCGCCGCCGGCCGATTCCCGCGTGTGCCCATGCGAGCCGGCACGTGTTGGGCCGGTGTGGCATTGCAGCGCGGATCGGGCCGACACGGCCCGGCTCGCTACTCGGGCATGGTTGAGGCCAACCTCGCAACGCCGCGCGCCGCGTGGAAATCGTCGGCCCCGCACGCCAGCGTCCAGCCCGCCCTCGCCAGCGACGTGAGCCCCGGCTCGACGAGTTCCCCGAGCCGCCCGAGGAACGGCCCGAGCCTCACCCCGACGCCGCCCGCGAGGCGCACGTGGTGAGGCCGGTACAAGGCGTGGCAGATCCGGATCGCCCGCGCGAGCGCCCGCAGCGGCTGCTCCATCGCCGATGCATCGAACCTTGGCTCGCCCGCTGCGCCCGGGGCCGCGCCGTGCACGGAGGGCGGCGCCTCGGGCAGCATGATCGCTCTGGTGCGCAGCAGCGACGGCAGCCCGATGTAGCTCTCCAGGGTTCCCCGTGCTCCGTCCGCCCCCTTGGGCGGCTGCTCCCCGAGCGAGACGTCGATGTGCCCGATGTGCCCCGGCGTCTCGCCCGAGACGTGGAGCGGCACACCGTCGTCGAGCACGGCCGCGCCCACGCCCGTGCCCATCGCCAGACACAGCAGCCGCCCTTCGAGCCGCTCGGTCGAATAGATGTCGAAGGCCGTCGCGTGCGCGTCGCTCGTGACGAGGGCCAGCCGGCGGGGCGCGTGCACGTGCCCCGCTTCCTCGATCGCCCGGGCCGCCAGCTCTCCGAGCGGCACCCCCACGATCCCGGGCACGTTGACCGACCTGGTGATCGTCATGCTCGCCCGCTCGAGCAGCCCCGGGGCGCACAGCCCGATCGCGTCCACCGCCGGCGCGATCCCCTCGAGCGCCGACGCCGCGGCCTGCCCGATCGCCAGCGCAAGCGTCTCCCGGTCCGGCTGGTCGTACAGGTCGCTGCGGGCGACAGCGCCGGCCCTGCCGTCCGCGACGAGCGCCGCTTTGACCGAGGAACCGCCGATGTCCAGTCCGAGCGTGAGCATGTCACGGGGCCGCGCGTGCGTGCTGCGGGACGGTCTGGATCGGCTCGATCGCCCGGCGGCGGCTGGTCCGCAGCGCCACCGCTGTCTCGTCCTTGGGCTCGAACGGGTTGACGCTCTCGAAGAAGGTCGCGAACGCGAAGAGGCAGTAGCCGTCGGCACGCTCCGAGAGGCGGATCTGCTCCAGCGTCTGCGCCGGCTGGTGCTTGTAGGAGCCGATCCCCGGCGTCACGGGCTTCTTGCCCGCCGCCGCCAGCCACGCGTCCAGGTCCCGGGCGTAGTCGGCGTTGCTGTCCGTGTAGATCATCGGGATCGCGCGGTCGATGGTGCCGTCCTTGAGCCATGCCACGGCGTCCTGGAGCACTTCCTCCCTCGCCCGGGCCGGGTCGCGCCACACCGCCGCGGAGATCTCGATCCCCGGACGCATGCGCCGTGCGTCGCGGCTGATGCGCTCGACGAGCGAGGTGATCTCGCCCCGCACCCACGCCGCGTGGGCCGCCCTGTCCTCGACCGTCGCCAGCGCGCTGCGCCCGGTGGCGGCCTTGAAGCGGGCCATGGCCTCCGGGCCGGCCGGGTAGATCTTGTCGCCGCCCATCCCGTCGTTGACGAACCGCACGTAGTCGAAGTGGAGCCCGTCGATCGTGTACCGCATCGCGATGTCGCGGCACACCGCGGCGATGTGCGCCTGCGCCTCGGGGTTGGTGGGGTCCACCACGATGTACGAGTCGCCCATGGGCTGGGGCTCGCCGTTCTGGTCGAACAGGCGCCACTCCGGCCGGCGGACGAGCGGGTGCATCGGGTTTTTCGGCTGGGCCTTGCCCTTCCAGAGGGGATAGACATTCACCCAGGCGTGGATGCGGAGCCCTCGCTGCCGCGCGCGGGCTACGGCCACCGCGAGGGGGTCGAAGCCGGGGTCGGTCACGGCGGGCCGGTCGCGGAACAGGTCCTCACCCCACGGCTCGAGGCTCGAGCGGTAGTACGCGTCGGCCTGCCCCCGCACCTGCCAGAACACGTCGGTGAACCCGGTGGCCGCGACATCGTCGATCGCCCGCTCCACGTCCACCGCCGAGCGGTAGTCCCAGCGCGTCACCCAGACGCCCCGGAGCGTCTCCGGCTGCTTGGTCCCCCCCAGCGCCTGGAACGGGTTCTGGCTCTCGCACCCCTGGATCAGCGAGGCCGCGAGCAGCGCGGCGGCGACGATCAGCGTGGCGAGGAGCAGCGCGGGCGTGGTGGGCGGAGCGATGGCGTGGCGTGGCATGGCGGGTTCCCGATCCGTGGGTTTCGCGTCGGCCCGAGAGGATACCTTCTCCGCCGGGAATCTGCGTGGCGCGCCCGGGAGCAGGCCGGATCGGGGGCGGGCGCGGCTAGGCTTGCCGGAGCAGACCGGTCGGCGGGGAAGGAGTCGGCGGATGACGGAGCACGGCGGGGCGCGGGGCGGGGCGGAGAAGATGGCGGTCACGGTGCACCTCTCGAGCGCTACCGCCAGCCGCGCCGTGGCAGCCGAGATCGCCGCGCTCATCCGCGAGCGGGCCGGCACGGGAGGTCGGGCGGTGCTGGGGCTCGCCACGGGCTCGACGCCGTGCGGCGTGTACGAAGAGCTCGTCCGCCTCCACCGCGAGGAAAGTCTGAGCTTCGCCAACGTCGTCACGTTCAACCTCGACGAGTACTGGCCGATGCACCCCGAGAGCCTCCAGAGCTACCGCCGGTTCATGCGGGAATACCTCTTCGACCACGTGGATATCGACCCGGCGAACGTCCACGTGCCCGACGGCACGCTCCCGCTCGAGCGGGTGCGGGAGTACTGCGCCTCCTACGAGGAGCGGATCCGCGCGGCCGGGGGGATTGACATCCAGCTGCTCGGCATCGGGCGAACCGGGCACATCGGCTTCAACGAGCCCGGCTCGGGGCGCGACAGCCGCACGAGGCTGATCACCCTCGACCGCGTCACCCGGATGGACGCCGCGAGCGACTTCTTCGGCGAGTGGAACGTGCCGCGGAAGGCGGTCACGATGGGTGTCGGGACGATCCTCGACGCGCGGCGGGTGATCATGCTCGCCTTCGGCGAGCACAAGGCCCCCATCATCCGTCGCGCCGTGGAGGGCGAGATCACCCCCAGCGTCGCGGCGAGCTTCCTCCAGCAGCACCCGGACGCCCGCGTGGTGCTCGATCCGGCCGCCGCCGCGGAGCTGACGCGGTTCAAGACGCCCTGGCTGCTCGGCCCCGTCGCCGACATGGGGCGCGAGTGGGACGCGTCGCTGACGAAGAAGGCGGTGATCTGGCTCGCGCGCGAGCTGGACAAGCCCATCCTCAAGCTCACCGAGGAGGAGTACAACGAGCACGGCCTGCAGGAGCTGCTCTCGGCGCGGGGAACGGCGTACGAGATCAACATCGAGGTCTTCAAGTCGCTCCAGAAGACGATCACCGGCTGGCCGGGAGGCAAGCCCGGCCGGCCCAGGTTCGTGGTGGGCAGGGGGGTCGATGAGGCCAACGGCCCCGACGTCTTCCCCAAGCGGGTCCTGGTCTTCAGCCCGCACCCCGACGACGACGTGATCTCGATGGGCGGCACCTTCATCCGCCTGTGCGACCAGGGGCACGACGTGCACGTCGCCTACCAGACCTCCGGGAACATCGCCGTGTTCGACGCCGCGGCCGAGCGGCACGCGGACTTCGTGCAGGAGTTCTGCGCCGCCTTCGGCATCGGCGAGGGGGCCGAGCGCTCCAGCCGCATCGCCCAGGCGATCCAGCAGTTCGTGCGCTCGAAGCACCCCGGCGAGGTTGACACGCCGGAGCTGCGCACGATCAAGGGGCTGATCCGGCGCACCGAGGCCCGGGCGGGGGCGAAGTTCAGCGGCGTGAAGCCGGAGAACATCCATTTCCTCGATCTGCCCTTCTACGAGACAGGGAAGGTGAAGAAGAAGCCGCTCGGGGAGCAGGACATCGCGATCATCGTCGAGCTGATGGACCGCGTCCGGCCCCAGATCGTCTACGCCGCGGGCGACCTCTCCGACCCGCACGGCACCCACCGCACGTGCCTTGCCGCGATCACGACGGCCTTCCACCGGATGCAGGACCGGGCCTGGATGGCGGGGTGTGAGCTTTGGCTGTATCGGGGCGCGTGGCAGGAGTGGGGGCCGGAGGAGATCGAGATGGCCGTGCCGCTCTCGGTGGACGAGGTGGAGCGCAAGCGGATGGCGATCTTCAAGCACGAGAGCCAGAAGGACAAGGCGCTCTTCCCCGGCGCCTGGGACACGCGGGAGTTCTGGCAGCGCGCCGAGGACCGCAACCGGGCCACCGCGCAGACCTACGACAAGCTCGGGCTGCCCGAGTACCAGGCGATCGAGGGGTTCGTGAAGTGGACGCCGAGCGAGGCGGACGGATCGCTGGCCTCGCGCGGAGCGGTCGGCGCGAAGGCCGGCGCGGTGCGCGCCTAGCCGCCCCGCCCTGGAGAAGGCGGCAGAGCCGCGAGGTCCGAGGGGAGGCGCCTTCCGGTATGCTCCGGCTCATGTCGAGTGAACGTGACATCTCGGGCGCGATCCGGCGCCGCTTCCGGAGGGGGACCGCGTGATCCATGTCGGCGTCATCGGTCTCGGCTTCATGGGACGGACGCACGTGGCGTGCTACCGCGACGCCGCGGCCGCGGGCCTCCCCTGCCGCCTCGCCGCCGTCGCCGATCCCGACGCGCAGCGCCGCTCCGGGCGCGGCGAGGGCGCCGGCAACATCCGCACCGGCGCGCAGGCCGAGCAGATCTTCGACCCGCGCGAGGTGCGGGCCTACGCCGACTGGCGCGAGTTGCTTGCCGACCCCGCGGTGGACCTCGTCTCGATCTGCACGCCCACGCACACGCACGTCGAGATCGCCCTCGCCGCGATCGGCGCGGGCAAGCACGTGCTGATCGAGAAGCCGCTCGCCGTCTCCAGCGCCGATGGCCGGGCCGTCGCCGATGCCGCGAGGCGCACCGACAAGATCGTCATGCCCGGCATGTGCATCCGCTTCTGGCCCGCGTACGCGTGGCTCGAGCGCGCCGTCGCCTCGGGAGAGTTCGGCGCGGTCCGCGCGGCCACGTTCCACCGCCTCGGCTCGCGCCCCCAGTGGGCCGATTTCTACGCGGACCCCGCGCGCAGCGGCGACGCGCTCGTCGATCTCCACATCCACGACACGGACTTCATCCGCTTCTGCTTCGGCGACCCGGCCGAGGTCGTCAGCGCCGGCTCGCCGAACCACCTCACCACGATCTACCGCTTCGCGCCGGGTCCGCCGATGGTCGTCGCCGAGGGGGGCTGGGGCCACGAGCCCGGCTTCGGCTTCCGGATGCGATTCGTCGTCTGCTTCGAGCGAGCCACCGCCGAGTTCGATCTCGGGCGCGAGCCCCCTCTCACGCTCTCGCGGGGACAGGCGTGCGAAGAGGTGGACCTTGGGCCGCTCACGGGCTACGACGCCGAGATACGGCACCTGATCCAGCGCATCGCGGCCGGCGCCCGGGAGGCGGACGTCACCGTGGAGGACGCCGTCGCGGCCCTGGCGGTCCTGGAGGCCGAGCGCCGCAGCCTCGAAACGGGCAGGGCCGTGCCCGTTTCCTTCCGCTCGAACTCTGTTCGGGATTGAACTGCCTCCGGGCGCGCTCCTCGCGTTCTCCTGCCGATTCGGCAGCCTTGGCCCGCTGCCTGCCCGCGCGGCGGGGCCGGGGCCTCCCGGTGGATGGCCTGTCGGTTCGCCCGGCTGGCACCTGCCTTGCAATACCTTGCCGGGGAGGCCCTGAGCGGCTCCTCCCGGAGAGAAATCCGCATCAGGAGACGCGGCTATGTCGAGGATCATCGGAATCGACCTGGGCACGACCAACTCGGTCGTTGCCATCATGGAGGGCGGCCAGCCCAAGGTGCTGATCAACAGCGCGGGCGACCGCACGACGCCGTCGGTGGTGGCGTTCACCGACAAGGGCGAGCGCCTGGTGGGCAAGCAGGCCAAGCACCAGCAGGTGACCAACCCCAAGAACACGGTCTACTCCATCAAGCGATTCATGGGCCGCCGGCACGAAGAGGTCAGCGCGGAGGAGAAGCTGGTGCCCTACGGGGTCACCGGCGCCCCCGGCGACTTCGTGAAGGTGCGGGTGCGCGACAAGGAGTACACCCCCCAGCAGATCTCCGCGTTCATCCTCCAGGATCTCAAGAAGGTCGCGGAGGATTACCTCGGCGAGAAGGTCGATCGCGCGGTCATCACCGTCCCCGCCTACTTCAACGACTCGCAGCGCCAGGCGACCAAGGACGCCGGCGAGATCGCCGGGCTCAAGGTCGAGCGCATCATCAACGAGCCTACCGCGGCCGCGCTGGCCTACGGCCTGGACAAGAAGAAGAACGAGAAGATCGCGGTCTTCGACCTCGGCGGCGGCACCTTCGACATCTCGATCCTCGACGTCGGCGACGGCGTCTTCGAGGTGCTCTCGACCAACGGTGACACGCACCTCGGCGGCGACGACTGGGACCAGCGCCTGATCGACTTCCTCGCGAACGACTTCAAGTCGCGCGAGGGGATCGACCTGCGCGGCGACGCCATGGCGATGCAGCGCCTCAAGGAGGCCGCGGAGCGAGCCAAGATCGAGCTCTCCACCATGCAGGAGACCACGGTCAACCTGCCCTTCATCACCGCCGACCAGAGCGGGCCCAAGCACCTGCAGGTGACCATTACCCGCAGCAAGTTCGAGAGCCTCTGCGAGGATCTCTGGAAGCGCCTTCGCGAGCCCTGCTTCCAGGCCCTCAAGGACGCCAAGCTCGACCCCTCCAAGATCGACGAGGTCGTGCTGGTCGGCGGCTCGACCCGCATGCCCAAGGCCCAGCAGATCGCCCGAGAGATCTTCGGCAAGGAGCCCAACCGCTCCGTGAACCCCGACGAGGTCGTGGCGGTCGGCGCCGCGATCCAGGGCGGCGTGCTCCAGGGCGAGGTCAAGGACGTGCTCCTGCTCGACGTCACCCCGCTCAGCCTGGGCGTCGAGACCCTCGGCGGCGTGATGACCAAGCTCATCGAGAAGAACACGACGATCCCGACGAGCAAGAAGGAGATCTTCTCCACCGCCGCGGACAACCAGCCCAGCGTGACCATCAAGGTCTACCAGGGCGAGCGGCAGATGGCGGCCGACAACCGCCTGCTCGGCCAGTTCGACCTCGAGGGCATCCCGCCGGCCCCCCGCGGCATGCCGCAGATCGAGGTGGAGTTCAACCTCGACGCCAACGGCATCCTCACCGTGACGGCGACGGAGAAGAAGACCGGCAAGAGCGCCGATATCAAGATCACCAACTCCGGCGGCCTGTCCAAGGACGACATCGCGCGCATGCAGCGGGACGCGGAGTCTCACGCCGAGGAGGACCGCAGGCGCCGCGATCTCATCGAGGCCAAGAACAAGGGCGACCAGCTCGTCTACCAGACCCGCAAGGCCCTCGAGGAGCACGGCGGCAAGGTCTCCTCCGACGTGCGCGCCCGCATCGAGAGCGCCATCGCCGACCTGGAGCCCAAGCTCAAGAGCGACGACAAGGCCGCGATCGAGGCCGCGATCCGCGACCTCGAGAACGCGTCGATGGAGCTCGGCAAGGCGGTGTACGAAGAAGCCGCCAAGGCCGGACCGGCGGGCGCGCCCAAGGAGCGGCCCGAGCCGCAAGGTGGCGACGACGTCATCGATGCCGAGTACAAGGTGAAGGACGACCAATAACGAACCAGGACGCACCCCCGCCCGTATAGAAGGGCGGAAACGGACTCTCTCTCTCCTCCAGGCGGCCGCGGGCGAAAGCTCGTGGCCGTCTTTGTTTCGTAGTTTCCCCCGACCACGCCGCGCGGGTTAGTTGCCGCTCAACAAATGGCGCAGGTTCTCCAGCATCGCCCGCGCCGCGCGCCCCCGGTGACTCCGCCGGTTCTTTTCGGCGGGCGCCAGCTCGGCGCTCGTCTGGGTGAACTCCTCAGCGACGAGAAACAACGGGTCGTAGCCGAACCCGTTGGAGCCCCGCGGCACCTCGCCGGGCAACCCGATCCGCCCCTCGAACGTGCCGCGTGCTCGCGCAGCAATCCTGGCGGTTCGCCCCCCCCCCGGCTCTGCCAGCACCATTGCGCAGACGAAGCGCGCCGACCGCCGCTCGGGCGGCACGCCGTCCAGCTCCCGCAGCAGGCGCTCGTTGTTCGCCTCGTCCCGCGCCTCCCGGCTCATGGGCGCGTCACGCCCGTCGGTGCAGTAGTGGCTGCTGATCACGCCCGGCGCTCCGCCCAGCGCGTCCACCTCCAGTCCCGAGTCGTCGGCCAGGCACGGCAGCCCCGTCTGCCGGGCGTAGGAGAGCGCCTTGATCGTCGCGTTCTCCTCGAACGTCTTCCCGCTCTCCACCGGCTCGGCGAACGGCCCCGGCAGGTCCGAGAGCCCGACGAACTCGAGCCCCGGCAGCGCGAGCAGCGCCCGCAGCTCGGCCACCTTGTGCGGATTGCCCGTCGCGATCACGATCTGTTGCGTGGTCTCGCCCATGCCGCCGCGAGTGTACGCTCCGCCCATGACTCTCTCGGCGGACAGGAACGAGGTGGCGTCCCGGGCCGCCGCGGCGATCCGGCGAGCCGCGGCGGAGGGCCTGGTTGCCTCCGCGCCCGCGCTCGCCGGCTTCGACGGCTTCGTCGACTCGATCATCCGCGTCGTCGATCGGCGACGCAGCATGAGGATGGACGACTTCGAGGCCATCGCGACGATTCCCGGCTTCGCCGGGCGCGTCGCCGCCGCGGCGGGGAAGAGCGCAAACATCGAGCTCGTCGTCGAAGAAGACCGCTTCGGGGGCAACGGCCCGCTCTACGCGGGGGCGCTGGGCCGTCTCGGCATGCCGACGACGTACATCGGGGCTGTCGCCGCGGCGGACGGCCCGGAGCTCATGCCGCTCTACGAGCCCTTCGCGGCCCGGTGCGAGGAGGTGATCCCCATCGCCCCCCCCGCCCACACCGACGCGCTGGAGTTCGAGGACGGCAAGATCATGTTCGGCAAGACCGCGAACGTGCAGGCGGTCACGTGGGAGCGCGTCCTCGAGCGGGTCGGTCTCGACGGCCTCCGCCGGCGCTTCGCCCGCAGCAGGCTCATCGGCATGGTCAACTGGACGCTGTGCGGCGGTGTCCCGGGGATCTGGGAGGGGCTGATCCGTGAGGTGCTCCCGGGGCTGGCCGGCGACGGTGTCAACCGGCGCGTGTTCATCGACCTCTCCGACCCGGCGAAGCGCACCGACGAGGACCTCCGCGAAGCCCTGGCGATCCTCCGGCGGATGAACGATCTCGTCCCCGTCACGCTCGGTCTCAACCTCGCCGAGGGCGAGAGGATCGCCTCCGTCCTCGGCGTCGAGGCGTTCGGTGATGCGACTTCAGTCGGTGCGAGCGTGCGCGTCGCGGCCGAGCGCGTGCGCGAGCGGGCCGGGCTTGCCTGCCTGGTGATCCACCCGCGCGAGGGCGCGGGGGCGGCGAATGACGCGGGGGAGAGCGCGTGGTTCGACGGGCCCTTCACCCGCCGGCCCCGCCTCTCCACCGGCGCCGGCGATCACTTCGGCGCCGGGTTCTCCTTTGCCCAGACGCTCGGGCTGCCCATCGAGCAGTGCCTCGCCGTCGGGACCGGCGTCAGCGGCGCGTACGTGCGCGACGCGCTCTCGCCCGATCTCGCCCGGCTTACGGCGTTTCTCGGCGAGCTCCCGCCCGGCGAGCCGTGAGATCGCGCCCACGCGCTGGATCGACCCGGCTCCCGCCCCTGCGCGCGGGTCGGGGATGGAGTGCCCCGCGCCGGCGCCGGACCGCCGGAGAGCCGCCGGGGCGAGTCTGCACCCCAGGGCCCAGGGCTTGCACGCCGCGCTGGGGCGTGGGGGCGCCGCAACCCACGCCGTCACCGGCCCCTACACTCCGCCATGCCTCCCGACCTCCTCCGACGCCTCGGCCTTGACAAGCACCCCCGTGTCGTGGTCGAGCCGCGCGGCGACGAGACCCCCGGCGACGGCGTCGTGCTCAGCGAGAACCCAGCGACCGGCCGTCCGATCGCCGGCGTACGCCTCGATGACGCGGAGAGCTACGAGGGAACTCTCGCGGGCGCGACCGAGGCCTTCGATCGGTGGCGCCGCGTGCCGGCGCCCGTTCGCGGCCAGGTCGTCCGCGCCATCGGCGACGAGTTCCGGCGTCACCGCGAGGCGCTCGGCGAGCTCGTGTCCCTTGAGGTCGGCAAGATCCGGGCCGAGGGCGTGGGCGAGGTGCAGGAGACGATCGACATCGCCGACTTCGCCGTCGGGCTCTCCCGCCAGCTCTACGGCCTGACCATGCCCAGCGAACGCCCCGAGCACCGCATGTACGAGCAGTGGCTCCCGCTCGGGCCCATCGGCGTCATCACCGCCTTCAACTTCCCCAACGCCGTGTGGGGCTGGAACGCGATGCTCGGCGCCGTCTGCGGCGACGTCATGGTCTGGAAACCCAGCCTCCTGGCGCCGCTTACCGCGCTGGCCACCAACGCCATCGCCGACCGCGTCGCGGCCGGCATGGGGCACCCGGGCGTCTTCCACCTCCTCATCGGCACCGACGGGGAGATCGGAGAGCGGCTGATCCGCGACAAGCGCCTCCCGCTCGTGAGCGCCACAGGCTCCTGCCGCATGGGCCGGCATGTGGGGGCCGCCGTTGCCGAGCGGCTCGGGCGCTGCCTGCTCGAGCTCGGGGGCAACAACGCCATCATCGTCGAGGCCGACGCCGACCTCGGCCTGGCCGCCGAGGGCATCTTCTTCGGCGCAGTGGGCACCGCGGGCCAGCGGTGCACCACGACGAGGCGTCTGCTCGTTCACGAGTCGATCGCCGACGCCCTCACCGACAGGCTCGTCGCCGCGTACCAGAAGGTGGCGATCGGCGATCCGCTCGCCAAAGGGACCCTCGTCGGCCCGCTCATCAACGCCCGCGCCGTCGAGCAGTTCGAACGCGCCGTCGCCGCCGCCCGGCAGCAGGGCGGCGAGGTGCTCGTCGGTGGGGCCAGGTCCGACGCCGGCGCCGGCCACTTCGTGCAGCCGACGATCATCCGCGCCCCCGCCTCGGGCGCCTTCCCGATCGCCCAGGAGGAGACCTTCGCCCCGATCCTCTACGTCTTCACGTACCGCGACCTCGACCAGGCCATCGCCATGCACAACCGCGTGGACCAGGGCCTCAGCTCGTCCATCTTCACGACCTCCGTCCGCGCCGCCGAGCGATTCCTGAGCCCCGCCGGGACCGGGAGCGACTGCGGCCTCGCGTACGTCAACCTCGGCACCAGCGGCGCCGAGATCGGCGGGGCTTTCGGCGGCGAGAAGGACACCGGGGGCGGACGAGAGTCCGGCAGCGATTCCTGGAAGCAGTACATGCGTCGCCAGACGGTGACGATCAATTTCGGGGCGTCCATGCGTCTGGCGCAGGGCATCGAATTCGGAGCATCACAATGACCGAGCAGCGTGTCGCGGACCCCTTGGCCGAGGCGGCGGTGGCGGAGATCCGGAGCGGGATGTTGGTCGGTCTGGGGACGGGGCGGACCGCCTCTCGCGGTGTGATCGCCCTGGCCGAGCGCGTCAAGATGGAGAACCTCGAGATCCGCTGCGTGGCCACCAGCCACGCCGCCGAGACGCTCGCAAGGTTCCACGGGCTCCCCGTGATGGACTTCGCCCTCGTCGAGAAGGTGGACTACCTCTTCGACGGCGCCGACGAGGTCGACCCGCACATGAACATGCTCAAGGGCTCCGGCGGCGCCATGACGCGCGAGCGGATCGTCGCCTGGGCCGCGGACAGGTGCGTCTACATGGTGGACGAGTCCAAGCTCGTCTCCCGCCTGGGCGAGCGCACCACCCTGCCGATTGCGGTGCTCGCGTTCGGCCTGGCGGCCATCCGCGCCGAGCTGCGCAACCTCGGCCTGAACGGCGTGTGCCGGCGCACCATCAAGGGCGAGCTCTTTCTCACCGACAACGGCAATCTCATCATCGACGTCGCCATGGCCGAGCAGGATCTTTCCGAGCTCGCGGCCGCGCTCAACGACATCCCCGGCGTCATCGACCACGGCCTGTTCCTCACCGAGGCCGACGAGGTCCTGATCGAGCGCGACGCGGGCAACATCGAGCGGCGGGTGCGCGAGCGGTAGGCTCGCGCCACCGAGCTACTGCCCCTGCGCCAGGCTGTAGCCGCGCTGCCCGTCGTAGAGCTTCAGAGGCGAATAGCTCGCGATCTCGAACTTCTCGCCCACCTTCCGCACCAGGTTCACGATCGCCCCCTGCCCGATCGACTCGGCCATCGACATGTCCCGCAGCTCGAACCGCGCCCGGCAGTAGTCCACGACCTCCGTGTAGACCGAGCCGAGCGGCCAGATCTGCGTGCCGCGGCTGGACATCATCGTCAGCTCGAAGGGCGTGTGCGTCGCCAAGCCCCTCAGCTTCTGCGCCAGCTCCTGCTGGTTCAGCACCGTGTTGATGTAGATGTCGCACCCGACGTACACGCCGCGCGTCGTCTCGAACGTCCGCAGCAGGGTGTTCGCGCGCGGGCGGGGCGGACGCTCGAACGACGGGGCGTTCGGCGGAACCGCGGCCGCCTCGCGGCTGCTCGGGTTCCGCCCCAGGTTCCTCGCGATCGACTCGGCGTACCGGAGCGTCCCGAGCGCGCTCCCCGGGCCGGCGCCGAAGTCCGCCGTGTGCACGCCCGACTCGAGCGAGACGAAAAGCGCGTTCTCGATCGTCGCCGCCTGCTCCAGCAGCCCCACGTGGCGCAGCATCATGATGCCCGAGAGCAGCAGGCTGGTCGGGTTGGCCACCCCCCGCCCGGCGATGTCCGGGGCCGTCCCGTGCACCGCTTCGAAGATCGAGATGTGGTGCCCGATGTTTGCGCTGGGCGCAAAGCCCAGCCCCCCCACGAGTCCGGCCGCGAGGTCCGACACGATGTCGCCCTGCAGGTTGGGCAGCACCACCATCCGGTACCGCTGGGGCTTGAGCACCAGGTGCATGCACAGCGCGTCGATGATCACGTCGTGCGCCTGGATGTCCGGGTAGTCGCGGGCCGTCTCGTAGAACCGCTCGCGGAAGATGCCGTCGGTCATCTTCATGATGTTGGCCTTGTGCCCGCAGTGCACCTCGCGGATGCCCAGCCGGCGGGCCGTCTCGAACGCCTCGCGGTGCACCTGGTCGCACCCCGGTGCCGTGATGATCCGCTTGCACTCGTACACGTCCGGCGTGATGCGGTACTCCACGCCGCCGTACGTGTCCTCGATGTTCTCGCGCACCACGTAGAAATCGACCGGCACGCCCGCCTTGGAGTAGACCGTCTCCACGCCGGGCAGCGCCTGGAAGTGCCGGATGTTCGCGAACGCGCCGTACATCTTCCGGAGCGTCACGTTGATCGACTTGCCTCCCCCTCCGACCGGAGTGCCCATCGGGCCCTTGAAGAGCAGCCCGCAGTCCTCGATCGTCGCCACGGCCTCGTCGGTCATGCCGCGGGAGTCGGTGGCGAAGACCCGCTCGCCCATCTCGGCCGGGACGAACTCGACGTGCCCCTCAACGCCCGCGGCCCGAAAGACCAGCATGACGGCGTCCATGATCTCGGGGCCGATCCCGTCGCCGGGCGAGACAGCGATGCGAAGCTTCGACATCCGGCGGCGCTCCTTCGGTGCGGCGGGGCAGCAACGGTAGCGCGCCCGCGGCGCAGCGTCGGCGATCAGCCCGCGCCGCGCGGCGCGGCCGCCCGCTCCAGCCGGTCGGCGATCGCCGCCCACACGCCCTCGGCGCGCTCGCCCGGCCACGGGCGCACAACCACGATCGCCGCCGGCCCCGCGGCGTCCGCCTCCCGCAGCGCCGCATAGAGCCTCGCCGCGTACTCACGGGCAGCCCCCGGCATCGCGATGAAGCGGTGGGGGGGCCGGACCTCGCGCCCCTCGCGCCCCAGCACCACCGCCCCCTGGGGCCAGGCGCCGAGCGATGCGTCCAACTCCCCCGCCGATACCAGAACAACCGGAGCGAGGGGTGCGTAATGCGAGCGCATCTGCCCGGGCGAGCGCACCGGCTCGTCCGCTCCCGCCGGCGCGGCGCCGACCATGATCGCGCGCCCGAGCACGGTCTCGACCTCCTCCCGCGTCACGATCCCCGGGCGCAGGATGCGCGGCGGGTCGGTCGTGAGATCGAGCACTGTCGATTCGATGCCGCCGACGCACGGCCCCCCGTCCAGCACGAACACCTCCGGCTCCGTGAACGAGTCGCGCACGTGCGCTGCGCACGTCGGCGAGACGTGCCCGGAGCGGTTGGCGCTCGGGCCCACAAGCGGCGAGCCCAGTGTCTCGAGCAGCGCGAGCGTGAGCGGGTGGCTCGGGCAGCGCACGGCGACCGTCTTCCCGCCCGCGGTCACGATGTCGGGCACCTCGGGCCTCTTCGGGAGCACGAGCGTCAGCGGCCCCGGCCAGAACGCCTGGGCCAGACTCGAGGCCTCCGCGGGCCAGACGGCGCAGACGCGCCGCGCCATCGCCTCGTCGGAGACGTGCACGATCAGCGGATTGGTCGCGGGGCGACCTTTGGCGCGGAAGACCGCCTCGACCGCGTCGGCTCGCAGGGCGTCGGCGCCGAGCCCGTAGACCGTCTCGGTCGGGAAGGCCACGAGCCGGCCGGCCCTCAGTTCCACGATGGCGCGGGCGATGTCCTCAGGGCTCGCGTGCATCGGCTCACCCGTTGGGCGGCGTCTCCGGCGAATCCTGGGGCGCCCCGCCGGCGTCGCCGGGCTCGGCCGTCCCGTCCTGCGCCGGCGCCGCCCCCGCCTCGCCGCCCCCGTCGTACCAGTCGCGGGAGCGCCGGCCCGCGAGCACGTCCTCGGCCGTCGGCACCGCGAGCAGGATCCTGTTCCGCTCCAGGGCCGTCCCCGTCGCCGCGTAGAGCTGCGCGACCGAGGAGTTGAAGTCCGCGATCGCTCGCACCTCGGTGCGTTCGGCGCTCGCCAGAGCGTCCTGCCGGTTGAACTCCAGCTCCAGCCGCTCGGACGACTTCTCCCGGATCTGCCGGTTCTCGATCTCCAGCGTGCGCAGCGACTCCGTCGCGGCGAGGCGCGACTGGCGGCTCTGCAGCACGATCTGGTAGTTGCGGAGCACCGCCCGCAGCGACGACTTCACGTCGCGCACGATCTGCTGCACCGTGTTCTGGTAGGAGATGATCGCCTGCTCCCGCTCCAGCCGCCGGCGGACGTACTCCGACTCCGCCCGCCTGTTCCCGATCGGCTGCTCGAACACAAGCCCCACGAGATAGTCGACGAAGCTGCCGTCGAACGTCTCGTCGTACACGCTCAGGTCCTCCTCGAGGCCCTGGAAGCGCGTCTGCACCCGCAGGTCCAGCTGCGGCATGCGCTGGTTCGCCGCGACGGTCTGCCGGATCGAGGTGTTGTCGATCGAGAGGATCGCCTGGTCCACCTCCGGCCGGTGCTGCACCGCAGTGGTGAGCGCGTCGAGCAGGCTGTAGGTCACCGCCTCGTCCACGGGCCGGTCCAGCGGCGCCAGCTGCATCTCCGACCCGACGGGGATCGCCGGGTCGTTCATCAGCACCTTCAGCCGGTCGCTGATGTCCCGCACCGCGTCGCGAGCCTGGATCACGTCGATCCGGCGGCGCTCGACCCGCGCCACCGCGTCGGCCAGCTGCGAGGGCGGCACGTCGAGCTGCGCATCGAGGCGCGCCTGGAGCTGGTCCCGCGTGATGATCCCCCGCCCCAGGTGACGCTCCAGGATCGCCAGGTCGTGGTACGCCGCCACCAGCTCCCAGTACGTCTGCTCCGTCTGGTTGACCTTCTCTATGAGCTGCACCCGCAGCCGCGCGATCGCGTCGCGCTCGGCGTTGCGGCTGATCCGCACCTGCGCCAGCGCCACGTCCGACCCGAAGTTGCGCAGCAGGGGCTGGTCGAACTGGAGGGAGACGGCCGCCTGTGTCGCCGGGTCGGGCGTATATGTCAGACCGTCGGTCTCAAAGTCGCTGTAGATCAGCTCGTTCTGCACCGAGAACTGCCCGCCCGACTCCAGACCCCGGCGGATGCCGGTCGTGTTCTCCACGACCTGGCGCTGGTCGAACCCTGACGAGAGGCCGAACGAGGTCGAGGGACGCACCTGGTCGTTCTCGCTCCACTCGAAGTTGTTGAAGAAGACCCAGTCGAACGCCGCCTCGGCGCTCACCACGTCCGCCTCGCTGATCGCCGGCGCCAGGCTCGCGAACTGCACCTCCAGGTTGTTCTGCACCGCCGAGCGCACCGCCCGCTCCAGCGAGATCCACACCGCGCGCGGCTCGATCCCCATCAGGTCCGGTCCGTACTCCACCGCCCTGAAGTCCCGGGAGGCGGGCCCGGCCATCGTCTCCAGCTCGTCCATGAAGCGGGGGTCGATCGGGAGCGGGTCCGCCGTCCGCTCCGACTGGCGGCTCTGGGGGTGTGTCTCCGCATCGCTCAGCTCGCTCCGGATCGTCTCCACCACCGCCCGGCGAAGGTCGTGCTCCCGGTCGCGCTCCAGCGGCGAAGCGCATCCCCACATCCCCACCGCGAGCCCGGCAGCCCCAGCGATGAGAACGGCCCCCTGCGCACGTCGGTCGGCAGTCATCGGCGGTTTCCTTGGCTCGGCCGCCCGACTCCGGGACGCGGAGCCCCGTCGGGGGGAGCGTCGAGTCGAGCCCTCTCGGTCCATCCCGACACCCACGCGCCGGGCGGTAAGGATACACTATCCACCGACCCGGCGGACGCACGGAAGCGCCGGCCGCGGAGCGACGGAGCCTCCGTGGGGCCGCTTGCGGCACGTCGGCGGGCCGGATTCCCAGGAGGCGACGCTGATGCTGCGATCCTCTCTCCGACCGAGACTGCTATCGCCGATCGTCCTGGCGCTCGCGTTCCTCGCCCCCGCCGCGATCGGGCAGACGGCGCCCGTCGAGCCCTACTACGCCGCGACAACCCGGGCGGACGTCCCGCTCAAGAGCGGCGACATGGACGGCTACTACCACGTCACGCTCCTGCCGCAGGGACAGGTGCTCGAGGTGGACGCCGAGGGAGCTGGGTGGGCCCGCGTGGCCTACCCGCCCGGCCTGGCCGTCTACGTCGGCGCCGCGGAGGTCGAGGTGGAGACCGAGGGCGGCGAGGCCGTGCTCACCCGCGTCAGCGCGCTCAAGTCTCGCAACGCCGCCGCGGGCTTCGCCCAGAGCTGGCAGCGCGCCGTGCCCCGCGGCTCGGAGCTGCCCATCGGCACCCGTCTCCGGGTGATCGAGGCCGTCAACGGCCCCGACGGCCGACCGATCGGCTACCTCGTCGAGCCGCCCAGGCAAGCTCGGGGCTACGTCAAGGCCGACAGCCTCCGCGTCGCCACCGAGGCGGAGATCGCCGACTACAAGGCGTCGATGCCCGCGCCCGACGCGGCCCCCTCCGAGCGGACCGAGCCCGAGCCCCGGCCGGCCCCGCCGACGCCGGAGCAGGCGCCCGCGCCTGAGCCGGAGACGCAGCCCCAGGCGCGACCCGGCGCAGAGCAGGACGACTCACTCCTCGAGCCCATGCAGCCGACCGGCGTCCCCGGCGCCGAGCCCGGCGCCGTTCCGGGCGAGAGCGAGACCCAGACGCCCCAGCCCGTGGAGGACGTCACCGTCATCCACCAGGGCGAGGCGACCCCCGAGCAGCGTCAGCTCGCCACGCTCCACAACCTCCAGGAGGCCTTCGCCGAGGTGCAGGGCCAGCCCGGCGAGACCGCCGAGCTCGACGAGCTCGCCAGCGAGTTCAAGCGCACGATCGAGGCGCAGGGCGACGACCCCGCCGGCCGCCGCATCCGCGAGGCTCTCCGGCAGCGCCTCCAGCTCGTCGAGCTGCGCATCGCCCACCGCGACGCGCTCCGGGAGCTCGCCGCGAAGCGGGAGGCCATCGATGCCTCGTCGCAGGCCGTCACCCGTCGCGTGAGAGAGCTCGAGCGCACGCGCGGCTACCAGTTCGTCGGCCGGCTCGTGCGAAGCTCGGTCTACGACGGCTCCCGCCTCCCGCTGATGTACCGCATCGTGAGCGTCAACGAGAGTATGCCGCGCACCATCGGCTATCTCAAGCCCGGCGACGAGAGCCTCGAGACCTCCCGGAAGCTCGGGGAGATCGTCGGCGTCCTGGGAACTTCCCAGCTCGACGAGGCCCTCCAGCTCCGCATCGTCACGCCCACGCGCATCGACGTGCTGCACGCCGAGACCGTCGGGGCCCCGCCGCCGGCCACCGCGGGCGGAGTCCCCGATTCGGACGGCTGAACCACGGGCGGTCGCTGCATGGTGACGACGGAGCGAGACCAGGCCCGGCCCGAGTTCGCGCACGCCGTCTCCACCTCCGCCGAGGCCGGCGCCGCCACGAGCGAGCTGCTCGAGGCGCTCGGCCCCTTCGGGCGGTTCGACCTGCTGCTCCTCTTCGTCTCCGCCCACCTGGGCGAGGACACAGAGACGATCGCCGCCTCGCTGCGCCGCGAGCTCTCCCCCCGCACGCTCGTCGCGGTCACCGCCGACGCCGTGATCGCCGGCGGGCGTGAGTTCGAGCGCTCACCCGGCGTCGCGGCGCTGGCCGGGCGGCTCCCCGGGGTCGCGCTCCACCCGTTCGCCAGCCCCTCGCTCGAGCACTCGACGGGGGCGGGCGACGAGGGCGCGGCCGCGGTGCGCACCCTCATCGCCGCCGGGGAGCACCTGCGCGCGGCGCTGGTCTTCGCCGACCCCTTCAGCACCCCGATGAACCGCTTGCTCCCGCTGCTCAACGAGGCCCGCTCCCTCGACCGCGAGGGCCGTCCGGTGGGCTCCCTGATCGGCGGCATGGCCTCGGGCGGCGCCAAGGCCGAGCAGAATGTGCTCGTCGTGGACGACCGCGTTCTGCGCAGCGGCTTCGCCGGCGTGAGCCTGAGCGGCCCGGTCTCCGTCGACACGATCGTGAGCCAGGGCTGCCGGCCCATCGGCGAGAACATGGTCATCACCAAGGCCAAGGCCAACGTGATCTACGAGCTGGGTGGCCACCCGGCCCTCGAGGTGGTCCGCGGCCTGCTCGACTCGCTCGGCGATCACGACCGGCGGCTGCTGCGCCAGGGGCTCTTCGTCGGGCGCGTCGTCACCGAGTACAAGGACCGGTTCGGCCGGGGCGACTACCTGATCCGCAACGTGGCCGGCGTCAACCCCAACACGAACATCATCGCCGTGCAGGACCTCGTGCGCGTCGGGCAGACCGTGCGCTTTCATGTGCGCGACGCCCAGACCGCCGCGGAGGACCTGGAGCTGCTCCTCGACGGCCAGCGCATCAACGACCCCCCGGCGGGCGTGCTGCTCATCTCCTGCACCGGTCGCGGGCGCAACCTCTTCCGGGAGCGACACCACGATGCCTCCGCCGTGCAGGGGGCGTTCCGCCGGCCAGAGCCGGGCGAGGTGAAGGCCAAGGGCGGGACGCTGCTCGAGTCCGGCGAGCGCGAGGTCCCCCTGGCCGGCTTCTTCGCCGCCGGGGAGATCGGGCCCGTGGGCGACGCGAGCTACCTGCACGGCCACTCCGCCTGCGCCGCGATCTTCCGCTGACGGCGCCTCACTCGCCACCCGCGGCCGAGCCGGCGCTTGGCCGTGCGAGGCGGCCGGAGCGACGCGCCCACCGCCGCCCTATCGCATCGGCTCCCAGATGCGGCTGCGGATGTTGTCGAGCGTCGCCATCTCCTCGAAGCGCACGATCATGTCGGGGACGGAGATATTGAACTGTGCCGCCAGCCTGCGCAACTCGTCGTCCCAGACGCGCATGAAGCTGAACTGGTTCACCTTCCACACGCCTTCCTCGCGCTCGAAGTGACCCTGGACGCCGCTCGCCTCGCCGTCGATCCCCCGCACCTCCGCGTACGCGGTGTCCCCCGAGACGTAGATCTTCCCGATGCTCTCCTCCCACGTCGCCTGCCCGCCCGCGTACCAGCACTCCCCGGTGGCGTACTCCTGGTACGCCCGCCCGTCCATCTGCTCGAGCTGCTGGCGGGTCAGCCGGTGCCGGAGTTGGATCACCTGGAGCATCTCCAGCGGCGAGAGGCTCTGGACGTCCGCCTTCGTGCCGTCCAGCGCGATCTTTACGATGTTCGTGTACTCGTCGAGGGCGCGCTGCGACATCACCGCCACCGCGCCCGGGCCGTCGCAGCCCGTCGTCGCCTCGTCGAGCTGCCGGAGGCAGGCGAGAATCGCTTCTTCCTCCTCCGAGCCACCCGACTCCTCGCAGGCGGGGAGCAGCGCGGCGGCCAATGTGAGAAGCACGGTCACGAGAATAGAAATGGTGTCCCTCATGGTCGGGACAATCTACCCAGTCCGCTCCCGCCGTGCAAGCGGCGGTGATCGTGGTCACCACGCCGTCTTCTCGGTCGGCGTGGCGGCCGGCTCGACGACCCCGCGGCACTCGCCGAAGCCGATCCGCCGGAACCCGTCGCGCTCGCAGTAAGCCCGGATGATCACCTCGTCCCCGTCAGCCAGGAACTTACGTTCCTCGTTTGTCGGCAGGCGGATCGGCGTCCGCTGCGAGCCGGGGACAATCTTTGCAGGATTACCCCAGGGGTCGCCGTCCCACGTGAGTTCGAGCAGGCACCCGCGGCTGTCGCGGGTGGGGCCGCTGATGGTGCCGCTGGCGAGCAGGTCGCCGCTCTGCAGGTTGCACCCGTTGACGGTGTGGTGGGCGACCATCTGGGCGAGCGTCCAATACATGTGCTTGAAGGAGCCCTTGGAGAGGCGGACCGGGGCGAGGCCGCGCTTGCGCATCTCGGCGGAGGCGAGGAGGACCTCGCACGTGATGTCGATCCCGCCCCGGGCGCGGTTGTGCTCGCCGTCGAGGTAGGGGAGCGGTCGCGGGTCGCCCTCCGGGCGCTCGTAGGGCGGGCAGCGGAAGGGCGCGAGGGCCTCCATCGTGACGATGTAGGGCGAGACGGTGGTCGCGAAGTTTTTTGAAAGGAACGGCCCCAGCGGCTGGTACTCCCAGCGCTGGATGTCCCTCGCCGACCAGTCGTTGACGATGCACATGCCGAAGATGTGGTCCTCGGCGCTCTCGATATCGATCGGCTGGCCCAGCTCGTTGCCGCGCCCGATCACAGCGCCGAGCTCCAGCTCGTAGTCGAGCATCTTGCACGGGCCGAAGTTCGGCTGGCTGCCCGGCTCCGGCGGCTCCTGCTGGCCGACGGGCCGGCGGATCGGCGTGCCGCTGGGAACGATGGAGGAAGCACGCCCGTGATACCCGATGGGCATGTGCTTGTAATTCGGGAGCAGCGGGTTGTCGGGCCGGAACATGGAGCCGACGTTGGTGGCGTGGTGGAGGGAGGCGTAGAAGTCGGTGTAGTTGCGAGGCGGAATGGCCTCGATGAAACACTCCTCCGCATCATGGAGATACTTCGATATAGCATTTCGTTCGTGGCGCGATACACCGGACGCCAGTATGCTTTGCACCCGACGGCGCACCATTGGTAGCCATGCATCTCCCGATCCGGAGAGGAAGTCCTCCAGGCTGTCGATGTGGAAGAGTTCCTCTCCGTCAGGCGTGTTGCCGAGGATCTCCACCGAAGAACTGAGTTCGAAGAGATCAAGGATGCGGTTGCCGATGCGGACTGCGATATGCTCGGCCGAGCCCTCGTCGTGCGGCGGAGCGATCAGGCAGAACGGCAAGCTCTGAATCGGAAAGTCCGTCTCAGGATCGTTCGCCGACTCCACCCAGCTCTCGAGCTTCGGGTCGTGGGTCTCGTTGACGTCGTAGGGCATCAATTGCTCCTTTTCCGCACGCGCGAGCGTGCGGCTTCTTCAGCCCCGAGAGGGGCGACGGGATGTAGCCACGGGTGGAGTCCGCCGCAGGCGGACGGAACCCGTGGTCAGGTGATGTGTTGCGGCAGAGCCCCGGAGGGGCGAAGGAAATGCTCGGTTCGTTGTGATAAGCGATTCCATCGCCCCTCCGGGGCTCGTCACGTGGAGGACGCTCGTCCACGGGTTCCGCTCCGTCCGCCCCTGGCGGACTGCGCTCCACCCGTGGCTACACCCCGCTGCCCCTCCGGGGCAGAGTGCGCAAGAGCCCTCACTACCTACGCCGGTCCGGATCACCAGAAACTCGCGTCACTCAGAACCACCCCAATCCCCTCAGATCCTCCACCGGCTCGTCAAACGAGCACGACCCGATCGAGATCGCGAAGGTCTCCCGCGCCCGCGCCAGGTCCACGATGCCCAGCTCGTGCCCGCGCCACCGGGCCGACTCCTCCCCGAACGCGAACGCCCGCGCGTCCCGCTCCTCGAGCACCTCGACCGCCGTCTCGCGCGAGACCTCCCGCGCCCGCACCAGCGAGGCCGCCATCCACAGGTTGATGAACCCGTGCATCACTCCGCGCGGCCCGCCCTCCTCGTACGTCAGCCGATGCTCCGCCCGGATCGGGTGGTGCAGCCCCGCCGTCGCCTTGAAGGGCACGCCCGCGCTGCGGCACGCCAGCAGGAAGTCCGCGATCTGCCCGCTCCCCGGGATCGCCTCCGGCGTCACCCCGCCGCAGCGCACCTTCGCGCTCGCCTCGCTCCCCGCCAACGCCGCGACAAAGCCGCGGCAGTCGCCCCCGAGAGTCACCTCGAAGAAGGGCGCGATGTCGTCGGGAATCCGCTCCAGCGCCTCGTCGATGAACCCCGGCGTCTCGGCCTTCAGCTCGATCGCGTCCACCCGCGCCAGCCCGTGGTCCTCCTCGCCGTGGTGCTCGTCGAACGCGTCGATCAGCTCCAGCGCCTCGCCCAGCTCCACGTCCATCACCGCCGAAACGCTCCACGGCTCCAGCACGTCCGCGTGCTCGCGGTACCCGCTCGTCGCGTGCGTCCCCGGCATGAGCATCGACGCCGCCTCCGAAAGCTTGTGCAGCTTCGACACCGGGCACACGAAACGCGCGAGCATGAACGCGTGCTCCCCCATCCGCGCCCGCGCGTACGCCTCCGCGGCCGCGGGCATGTCCAGCCTGGCCGGCGGGTAGAGCCCGGCGTAGTCGAACAGCTCTGTGAGAAGCGTGGTGAGGGCGCGTGATGCCATGCGGGGAGGGTAGGAGGGGACACCACCTCCCGCCTCCCGCCGCGCATCGACGGTGGCGAGCCGCCGTCGGCTCAGGCCGCGCCGCGCAGCATCGACTTTATGTGCTTCCTCAGCTTGTCGAGCATGTTCCAGTACATCACCAGCGCGATCAGCGGCCCGAGGCCCACCGCCAATGCACCCACGGTGTAGAGCACCGGGCCCAGCCACATGAACCGCTTCGCCTGGTTGTGCAGCTTCTGATCGGGAACGCGCCGCGCCAGCCAGCGCACGTAGTGCATGGCCGCGAAGAACTGCACCACCCACGCCACCATCGACGCCAGCCCCAGGGCCAGCGCAAGCAAGCCGACGAGCATCGCCATCTGCGAGGCGGCCGCGCTCGCGCCGGCCGCGCTCCACACCATCGCCTGCACGCCGACGTTGAACACCGACGCGCCCGCCTGGATGACCACCGCGACTCGGATGATGCGCCGCGATTTGAGGTCGAGCGTCGCGTCCGGGCGCCCAGGGTCGGGGGTCGTGAGTCTCCACCAGCCGAAGAGAATGGCCAGCGAGCAGCCCGCCCCCGCGAGCGCCAGGAGCAGCTCGGCCCCCGTGACGCCCGCGAGCGCCACGAACACGCCCCCGACCATCACGCACACCCATACGAGGATGCCGTTGAGCACGAACGAGAGCCCCGACCTCAGCTGGCGCAGATAGTCCGGCGAGCGGTTCTGCAGCAGGTCGGGCAGGTACGACTGGGCCACCGGCGTGCCGCACTCGGGGCACACGCCCTCCTGCGGCAGGCCCTTCAAGTCGTACCCGCAGATGATGCACGCCGGCACCAGCGACGTGCCGCACTCGGGGCACGCCTCCACCCCCAGGCTCCCGGGGTTGTACTGGCAGTTCGGGCAGGCTCGGATGATCGGCGGGGCTTCCGGGAGCGTGGTCATGGCGGTCCCCCGTGGGTCGGGTGCGGGGCAGCATACCGCCAATCGGCCGGGGTCGCCCGCGCCTTTACGCCGGCTGCTTCGCCTCGTTGAGCTTCTTGCGTATCACGGCCTGGAGAATCCCGCCGTTCCGCGAGTACTCGATCTCGACCGGCGTGTCCAGCCGGAGCGTGCACGTGAACTCCTTCGACGTGCCCGCCGGCGAGGTCGCCCGCACCGTCACGTCCATCCGCGGCTCGACCGTCTCGGGGAGCTGGAGGTCGAAGACCTCGTCGCCGACGAGCCCCAGCGTCTGCGCGCTCTCGCCCTTCCTGAAGACCAGGGGGAGCACGCCCATGAAGACCAGGTTGCTCCGGTGGATCCGTTCGAAGCTCTCGGCGATCACCGCCTTGACGCCGAGCAGGTACGCCCCCTTGGCCGCCCAGTCACGGCTGGACCCCATGCCGTAGTCCTTGCCCGCGACGACGACCAGCGGCACCCCCGCCTCCTTGGAGGCCATCGCCGCGTCGTAGATCCACGCGCGCGGCGCGCTCTCCAGCGTGTCGCCCTTCGTGAAGTCGCGCGTCCACCCGCCCTCGGGGATCTCCCCCGTCGCCGGATCGCGCGCCACCCTGTTCTTGATCCGCACGTTCGCGAACGTGCCGCGGGTCATCACCCGGTCGTTGCCGCGCCGCGCCCCGTAGCTGTTGAAGTCCTTCTTCGCGATGCCCAGCGAGAGAAGGTACTGCCCCGCCGGGCTGTTCTCCGCGATCCCGCCCGCCGGCGAGATGTGGTCGGTCGTCACGCTGTCGCCGAGCAGCGCCAGGCACCGGGCCCCGTTGATCGTCGCGAAGCCGGGCGCCTCGTCCGTCATGTCCGTGAAGAAGGGCGGGTTCTGGATGTACGTGCTCTTCTCATCCCACGGGTACAGCTCGCTCTGCGAGACGGGGACCTTGTTCCACGTCTCGTTGCCGGTGTAGACGTCGGCATACTTGCTCTTGAACTGCTCCGGCGTCACGCACGAGGCCCGCAGGGCCTGCACCTCCGCGTGCGTGGGCCAGATGTCCCGCAGGTACACGTTCTTCCCGTCGCGCCCGGTCGCGATCGGGTCGTGCATCAGGTCGATGTCCACCGTCCCCGCCAGCGCGTAGGCCACGACCAGGGGCGGCGAGGCCAGGTAGTTCGCCTTCACCGCCGGGTGCACGCGACCCTCGAAGTTGCGGTTGCCGCTGAGCACCGAGGCGCACACGAGGTCCCCCTGCTTGATCCCCGCCTCGATCTCCGGCGGAAGGGGGCCCGAGTTGCCGATGCACGTCGTGCACCCGTAGCCCACCGTCGCGAAGCCCAGCGCCTCGAGGTCCTCCGTGAGCCCCGCACGCTCGAAGTAGTCGGTCACGACCTTCGACCCGGGCGCCAGGCTCGTCTTGACCCACGGTCTGCGCGTCAGCCCCAGCGCCCGGGCCTTGCGCGCCACCAGCCCCGCGGCGATCATCACGTCCGGGTTGCTCGTGTTGGTGCAGCTCGTGATCGCCGCGATGACCACCGACCCGTGGCGGAGCGTGACCTCCTGCCCGACCGTCTGGGGGTGCGCGGCCTCGGTCAGCTTCACGGCCACTCCCGGCGCCTCGGCGCCGCCGGGCACGGTCTCGGCGTTGCCCGGCCGCCCGCCCTCGCCCGCGAGGCGCGAGGTGTTCACCGTCTCGCTGGGCACCTTCTTGCCGAAGCCGTCGGCGAGGTCCTTGTGCCACTGCGGCTTCATATCCGAGAGCGCGATGCGGTCCTGCGGGCGCTTCGGGCCCGCCAGCGAGGGCACGACCGTCGAGAGATCGAGCCCGAGCACCTCGGTGAAGACCGGCTCGGGCGCGTCGGCCGTCCAGAACAGGTGGTTCGCCTTCGCGTAGGCCTCGCACAGCGCCGCGCCCTCCTCGCGCCCGGTGAAGCGCAGGTACTCGATCGCCACCTCGTCGATGGGGAAGTACCCCATCGTCGCGCCGTACTCCGGCGCCATGTTCGCGATCGTCGCGCGGTCCGGCAGGCTCAACGCCGCCATCCCCGGGCCGAAGAACTCCACGAACTTCTCCACTACCCCGTGCGCCCGAAGGATCTGCGTGATCGTCAGCACCAGGTCCGTCGCCGTCGCGCCCTCGGGGAGCTTGCCGGTGAGCTTGAACCCGATCACCTCCGGCGTGAGCATGTAGACCGGCTGCCCGAGCATCACCGCCTCGGCCTCGATGCCGCCCACGCCCCAGCCGACCACGCCGAGCGCGTTGATCATCGTCGTGTGGCTGTCGGTCCCCACCAGGGAGTCGGGGAAGATCTGCGCCTCGCCGTCAACCGTCCGCGTGAGCACGCCCCGAGCGAGATACTCCAGGTTCACCTGGTGCACGATGCCGGTCGCGGGGGGCACCGCGCGGAAGTTGTCCAGGCTCTCCTGCCCCCACTTGAGGAACACGTACCGCTCGTTGTTCCGCTCGAACTCCTTCTGCGCGTTCACCGTCAGCGCCACCCGCGTCGCAAAATCGTCCACCTGCACCGAGTGGTCGATCACCAGATCGCACGGCACCGCCGGGTTGATCTGCGCCGGATCGCCGCCCAGACGCTTCATCGCGTCGCGCATCGCCGCCAGGTCCACCACGCACGGGACCCCCGTGAAGTCCTGCAGCACCACGCGCCCCGGCACGAACGGCATCTCGACCGCGCCGACCCGGCGCGCGTTGTACCCCGCCAGCCCCACCACGTCGTCCTGCGTCACCGTGAACCCGTCGCACGTGCGCAGCATCCCCTCCAGCAGCACCCGGATCGAGTACGGGAGCTTGGAGACCCCCACGCCGATCCTCGCGCGGTCCAGAGCGCCGAGGTCGAAGTAGGTGTACGTGCCGGACGGGGTCGTGAGCTGCTTGCGGGCGTTGAACGGGCTTGCGGCGGTCATGGAGCCTCCTCACGGACGCTGGGCCCCCGCCCAGGTCTCGAGGAAATGTAGACCCTCACCCGCTCGGATTCGCACCCGTTCCCGTGCTGTTCGGTTCCGGCGTCCCCTCGTCCGGCCGTGCTGCGGCCCCCTCCGCCGGCGCCGGACCCCGCGCGGCCGCGAGCAGCACGACGCCCACACGCGTGTCCGGGTCCGCCGCGTTCGTCAGGTCGGCGAGCACCACCCCGCCGCACGCGCCCAGCGGCGCCGCGCTCGGCGCCAGCACGGCGCGTCCCGAGAGCGCCAGACGCCCGTTCACCGAGATGAGCACCTCGCAGTCGTAGCACTCCAGCCCCCCGAGCCCCTCGCGGACCGGCGAGTCCGGCGGCACAGGCGTCACCGACCCGATCCGGATCTCGAAGCGCCCCATCGAGAAGAGCAGCCCGAGCTTCTGCCCCGTGGTGAACGCCCGCTCGATCAGCGAGGCCAGCGTGGCGTTCTCGCCGGCCCCCTCCCCGAAGGCCAGCAGGCTCATCATCCCGTAGACGCCGGGGCGCAGATCCTCCAGCGTGATCTCGGGCCTGGGGTTCTCCGGCGTCTTGCCGTTCGACCCCGTCGCGATCGCGTACCCGCCGCCGATCCGGGCGACCTCCCACGGACCGTGCTCGAGGAAGATCTCCGCGAGCTGTCCGCTGCTCTCGGAGATCTTCTCCCCCGCGGCGCTGAAGACCCCGAGCCGCGTCGCCCTCGTCGGCGAGTCGATCTCCACCGAGTCGCCGAACACGCCGACGCTCCGGCGATACCGGGGCCGCCGCCCCGGCTCCTCGAGCACGTCCACCAGCAGCATGCGATCGGTGCGCGACCCGTTCTTCCCGAACGACAGCCCCAGCAGCACCCTGTCGCCCGCGCGCCATCCCCCGCCCTCGCCCGCGACATCGATCCCCGAGAGCAGGCCCCCGGCGCCCTCGAACCGAGACGCCATCACTTCGCCCGCGCTGGGAGCCACGGCGATCGCCGCCGCGCCCGACACGTGCGCCGTCTGCCCGCACGCCTGGAGGAGGATCGCCGCCGCGAGAAGCGGCAGCACGAGGGCGGTGCGGAGGCGGTGCATCGGGGAAGCTTCGCCCGCGGGGGCGCGGGTGTCAACGGCCATGCCCCATGAAGCGGCCATCACCCCGGTTATCATCCCCTCATGGCCGCCCCGACACGCCTGCTCCGCCAGGAATTCTCCTCACCGCTCGGGACTCTGGTCGCGATCGTCGCCGCCGACGGCCGGTCGGAGCGGCTCTGCCTGCTCGAGTTTCACGACCGCCGGGCGCTGGCCCTCGAAGTCCCCGAACTCGTCCGCGCCCTCGGCGGTGCGCCCCACGACGGGCGCGCCGCGCTGCACGACGAGGTCGAGCGCCAGCTCGCCGCCTACTTCGCCGGCGATCTCCGCGAGTTCGACCTCCCGCTCGAGGCGCCCGGCACCCCGTTCCAGCGGCGGGTGTGGGACGCCCTGCGCACCATCCCCTTCGGCCACACACGCTCCTACGGAGAACTCGCCCAGGCGATCGCAGCCCCCGGCGCCCAGCGGGCGGTGGGGGCCGCCAACGGCGCCAACCGTATCGCCGTCGTCATCCCCTGCCACCGTGTGATCGAGTCCGGCGGCGGCCTCCGCGGCTACGGCGGGGGCCTCGCCCGCAAACGCTGGCTGCTCGAGCACGAGGGGGCGATCCCCCGCGCTGCGGGGCTCTTCGAGCCCGCGGCCGCCGAGAGGGTGTAGATGCACGAGGTCATCGATCTCCGCTCCGACACCATCACCCGCCCCACCGAGGCGATGCGCCGCGCCATGGCCGCGGCCGAAGTCGGCGACGACATGTTCGACGAGGACCCGACCGTCCGCCGGCTCGAGGAGCGGTTCTGCGAGCTCACCGGCAAGGAGGCCGCCGTCTTCGTCCCCAGCGGCACCATGGCCAACCAGCTGGCGATCCGCGCCCAGACCGAGCCGGGCGACGAGCTGATCACCCATCCGGACAGCCACATCATCCACTACGAGTCCGGCGCCCCCGCCGCCCTCGCCGGCGTCACGACCCGCTTCGCCCCCGGGCCCCGAGGCATCTTCGGTCCCGAGCAGATCGGCCCCCTGGTCTCGCCCCCGGACGTCCACTGTTGCGTCACCCGCCTCGTCACGGTGGAGAACACGCACAACCGCGGCGGCGGGAGCGTCTGGCCCCTCGCCCGCCTCCACGCCGTCGTGGCGGCCGCCCACGATCTCGGGCTGCGCGTCCACATCGACGGGGCGCGTATCTGGAACGCCAGCGTCGCCAGCGGCGACCCCGTCGAGAGGATCGTCGGCGATGCCGACAGCGTGAGCGCATGCTTCAGCAAGGGGCTCGGCGCTCCCATCGGCTCGGCCCTCGCCTCCGACGCGATCACCATCCGCAGGGCCCGGAGATTCCGAAAGATGTTCGGCGGCGCGATGCGTCAGGTCGGCATCCTCGCCGCGGCCGCGCTCCACGCCCTCGATCACCACGTCGAGCGGCTCGCTGACGACCACGCCAACGCACGCATGCTCGCCGAGCGCCTGGCGGCGATCCCGGGCGTGACGGTCGATCCGGCCGGCGTGCAGACCAATATCGTGCTCTTCGACCTCGACCCCCGGCACGGCGGGGCCGAGGCCGTCGCCCGGCGGCTCGGAGCGGCGGGGGTCCTCGTCTTCTCGACGGGCCCGCACCGCATCCGCGCGGTGACACACCTCGACGTGACGCGCGAGCAGGTGGCGGAGGCCGCGTCGCGCGCCGCCTCGGTTCTCGGGCACGCCCGCGCCTGATCGATGGTCCGATAGGCCTGTGATCGGCACAAACTGCCGCCCTCGCCCACCCCGCCGCAAGCCGCGCTGGAGCATTCCCGCCAGGAACCGATATCCGTTCGGGCGTGTTCGCGCACGCCGAGGTCTCGGGGAGGGGGAGAAAGGCGGCGCCATGAACAGCCATCATCCCGAACAGGCCGAGCTCAAGCCCCAGGCGGCCGGTCTCGCGCTCGAGGGTCTGGAGACCACCGAGGACGACCTGCTCGACATGATCTCCTCGCTCGAGGCGCGCCTCGGCGACGTGCGCGAGCTCCATCAGGAGCAGCAGGACCTCGAGGATGAGCTCGACAGGCTCCGGGCCGACCTCGAGGCCCGCCAGGCCGAAATGGAGGAGCGCGAGCAACTCCTCAGCGAATCTTCCATCGAGATCCGCTCAGAGCGCGAGGCCGTCGAGGCCCAGCGCCGGGCCCTCGCCGAGCAGCAGTCGGCCATGGAGCGCCGCCGCGCCGAGCTGGAGGCCAAGGAGCGGGAGATCACCGACCGCTTCTCCAACGTCGACGAGATGCGCGCCAAGCTCGAGGCCGCGGAGGCCGCCCTCCGGACCGAGCGCGAGCGGCGCGAGCGCGAGGCCGAGCAGTTCCGCCTCGAGCAGGCCGAGCTGGCCCAGCGCGAGGCCGAGCTCGCCGCCCACGCCCGGGCGCAGGGGCAATCCTCACCGGAGATCACCGAGCTCGCCGCGCAGCTCGCCGAGGCCCAGAAGCTTGCCCACCAGCGCGCCGAGGAGGCCGAGAGGCGATCCCACGAAGCCCAGCAGCGCACCCTGGAGCTCGAGAAGCGCTGCAAGGAGCTCGCCGGCGAGTGCGATGTCGTCCGCAAGGAGCTCCAGGGCAGCAGGCAGCGCGTCCAGGAGGTCGAGCGCAACCTCCCCGCCCGCATCTACCGCAACCAGGTCAAGCGCCAGCGGGGCGTCCGCGTCCGGCGAGCCATCGCCTCGACGCTCACCTGGGTCTGCGTCGCCCTCACGCTCGGGTCCGCGGGGCTCGCGGCCATGCAGGGCGACGCCGTGCAGGTGCCCGTGCTCCTCGGCCTGGCCTTCGCCGCCTACTTCTTCGGATCCCACGGGATCGCGGGCAAGCTCTTCGATCCCCCCGCGATCGTCATCGGACTCATCGGCACCTCCTTCGGCTGGTGGTTCCCGCTGTGGCTCCGCGCCGTCGAGCAGGCGCTGACGACCTGGTCGCTCCCCGTGGGGACGCTCCCCGAGGCCGTCGCCGCCCAGCTGCCGCTGGGCATCGGGCTCGCCACCGCCGGGCTCACGATCACCGTCGGGCTCTTTGCGCTCACATGGTCAGGCGGCCTGCTCGTCCAGGTCGGGTTCGTCTCGCTCCTGGCCGGCGCCCTGGCGATGTTCCCCGACGACTCCGGCTTCGCGCTCGGCGCCGCCGCGATCATCTGGCACGCCGTCACCGGCTCGGGCCTGGCCCGGTGGGCCGCCCGGGCGGCGCCGCCGCTCCCCGCCGCGCTCGCGGTGCCCGTCCAGGAGCCCGCGGGCGGGGGCGCCCCGCTGATCGGGCGGGCGATCTGATCGGCCCCGCTTGGGGCGGGCGCGCCGTTCGGCTATAAAGAAGGCGTGAGACGCGCCGCCTTTACCCTGATCGAGCTGCTGGTGGTGATCGCGATCATCGCGCTCCTCATCGGCATCCTCCTGCCCGCGCTCGGCAAGGCGCGAGCAACCGCGCAGAAGGTCGAGTGCGAGAACAACCACAAGCAGATCATCACCGCCGTGATGATGTACTGCAACGACTGGCAGGACTGGCTCCCCCGCCCCAACTGGGCCGTCAACAGCCCGATGTACACCGAACCCGGCTGGCTCTACGTGCCGCCCGAGTCTCGCATCACCTGGGAGTGGGAAACGCACCGCGCCGGCAGCCTCTGGCCGTATCTCGAGAACGACGGCGTGTACCGCTGCCCCGCGCACAGGGACATCGAGCACGGCTCGGCCTTCACCACCAGCTACCTCATGAACGGCGCGGTCGTCGCGTACGGGCGCTGGAAGCCCAACCCGAACCCCAAGCGATTCAGCACTTACCGCATCGACCAGTTCAACCCCATGGCGATCCTTTTCTGGGAGACCCAGGGCGACGGCTGGAACGACGGCTCGAGCTTTCCGACCGAGGGCCTCAACGAGCGCCACGGGCGCGGCGCCACCGTCACGTGCCCCGACGGGCACGCCGAGTGGCTCGAGCGCACCGAATACGACGAGGAGCTCGCCAAGAAGCCGGGAAGGCTCTGGTGCGTCCCCGACAGCCCCACCGGCAATCGATAACCCGTCGCCGGACGTGCGACGGCACGGGCGGTGTGGGGCGCGCGTGGGAACGCTGTGGATAGTTCCCGACAGCGCCGCGCACGCGCGCGCCGAGTCGCGCAACTTCGGGCGCGCACCGCGCACGCGCTGCGCAGCGCAACGCATCTCTCGGGTTTTTCTCTCTTGCGCCGCCGCTGGCCCGCAACTCGCGGAGGGGAGCGGCGTAGACTAGCGGGTGTCGGCGGGCGACCGCACGACACCGGCAGCGGGAGAGAAATCATGATGTATCCCATCGGCTACGGACCGGCCGAGCACCGCCGCGCACTCGACGCGATGCTGGCGGACATGGCAGCGCACGGGCAGCGTCGGGGGCGACAGAAGAGCGGCCCACCCGCTCATGCCCATCAACAAGGGGGACAGAGGCTGATCCTCGGGTCGCTCAGCGCTGAGGGCAGCTGCACCGTCGATCTCCGCGTGCACCCCGAGGTCATCGCCCGCGCATAACGGGTCCCGGCGTGGCGCCGTCGAGCTGATCACGGAGCCATGGTGCGCCGCTTCGCCGCGGCCAGGACGCGGGCCCGGGCTACTTCTGCTCGCGCAGCGTCGGGAGCGACGCCCCGCAGCCCGGGCACGTCTTCTCGAACGAGCCGTGCCCCTGCAGCGGCTGGAAGAGGCCGCACTCCTGGCACTTGGCCGAGCGCAGCGCCTCGATCGTGCCGCACTTGGGGCACGTGTCGACGCTGCCCCCGTCGGCGATCTCGGTCCCCCGCTGCCAGGTGTACTCGTGGCCGCACGACCGGTTGGCGCACTTGTAGTGCAGGTACTCCGGGATGCCCTCGTTGGCCGTCGGGCCGGGCTTGCTGAAAAACCCGTAGAGGAGGTATCCCGCGCCCCCGATGCACAGCACGATGATCGCGATCTGGATTGGCTTGTTCACTCGGTTCCTCGGCTCGGTCCATCCGTCCGCCCGGCTCGGCCCGCGTCGGGGGCTCAGTCGTACCAGAACTCCTCGTGCGGCTTGAAGTCGTTGTTCCACCGGCGCATCGCCTCCGGCGTGCGGGCGATCAGATCCTCCTTCTTGATGACCTTCACGTGCCCGTCGGCAAAGAAGACCTGGGATCCGAAGCTGTGCCGCTCGCCGGGATGCGCGATGTCGGCGCTCCATTGCGCCGTGACCCACTGGTCCTGGAAGCCGTCGGCGTTCGAGTCGGCGATCACGATCATCTCCGCCGGCATGACGATCTTGCTCTCCGGCTGCTCCCAGTAGTGCTGCTGACCGACGTTCGTGCCGCCCGGGAAGGCCGCGTGCCCGCCCAGCCCCAGCATCGGCTCGCCGGAGTCCTTGTCCGGAAAGTCCTTGATCCCCCAGCCGTTGAAGCCGTAGGAGAAGAACCAGAACTTCCCGCGATGAATCCTCGCGTAGGGATCGCCCGTCGGAGCCCCGTCCAGCACGGCCTCGCCCTCGAGATGCCCGAAGGCCTCCTGCGTGACCCCGGGGCGCAGCGTGTGCACCTCGTTCGAGTTCCGCCACTCAACGTCCCACTGCGCGTCCTTCGACGTCGTCGGGCAATAGAACACCTCCTGGTTCAACTCGAGGTACCCACGCGCCCGCGGGACCCACGACGCCACCTGGAGCTTGCCGGCCGACTGCGCGTGGTCGCCCGGGTAGTACTCCTTGTTGTCGTTGAGATACCCCAGCACGCCCTGGCCCATCTGTCGGCTGTTGGAGCCGCAGAGCACCGCCCGAGCGGCCTCCCTCGCCTTGCCCAGCGCCGGGAGAAGGATGCCGATGAGGAGCGCGATGATCGCGATCACCACGAGGAGCTCGATGAGCGTGAATGCGCGGATGGACTTCATTGCCAGGATCCTCTCGTCATCGGCGGAACGTGCGTAGCGAGAAACCCGACCCGGTCTCCGAACCCGGGGGAGCGCCCGATATCCTCTCGCCGCGGCGGGGTTTGCGACAAACCCTGGTGGGCAGTCTACACCCGCAGGGTACACTGTGCAAGACGGTCTCCGCACCCGGAGAGACCCGAGCACGATGGGAGAAATAAGATGAAATTATCCGCATTTGTTGGGGCTGCTGGAGCCGCGCTCCTCAGCTCCGCCGCCAGCGGACACATCTTCAACTACTCCTTCGGACTGACCGGCGGGGGTGTCGTCCCCCCCAACGACAGCACCGCCAAGGGCCACGGCACCCTCTTCTACAACCACCACACGTTCAAATACGACTTAGATGTCTTTATCAACGGTGTGACGCTCGACGAACTGCTCCCCACCGGTCCCAACGGCACGCCGCTCCAGATCTTCCACGGCCGCCCCGGGCAGATCGGCGATCTCGTCCTCGATCCCTCCTTCTACGGCGACTTTGTCGAGGAAGGCGACGGCATCCGCCTCTTCGTCGAGACGCTCCCCCTCGGCGGGCAGCAGGGCAACCTCTTCAGCAATCTCTTCGAGAACGACCAGTGGCTCGCCGAAGGGTCGCTCTACGTGCAGCTGTTCACGACGAACTACCCCAACGGCGAGCTGCGCGGTCAGATCCCTCGGATCTTCAAGTTCCTCGGAGAAGACGGGCCCGAGGGCGAGGTGAACCTGGAGAAGCCCCCCGGCAGAATCCCCGCGCCATCGACGCTCGCCGCCGCCTCGCTCGCGCTCGCGGCCGTCGGGCGCAGGCGTCGCCCCTAAAAGCAGCACACCCGCTCCATGGAGGAACGGGCGCACTGACTTGGCGACGGTTGGGAGGCGGTGGTGGGTCGCCCCGTCGCCCGGTGGTGGGATGCTCTCTCATCGCCGTGGCTCCGGCGATGCAATGCCCGGCCTGGGCTGACGCTGCGGCCGGACTCTCATGTCGCGAGCAAGAAGAGCCGTCGGCCGTGCGTCCGCGTCCATGCGTGCATCGGGCCGAACAGTCGAGTCCCTTCAGTTTCCGGCTCCCTCGCTCGCCGGGACGGTTTCCCGCCCCGACATCCATGTCATCGATCGGGTGATTCCTCCCCCGATGGACCGCCGTCCTTGGCGGCCGCACACGCTGTCCGCGCCCCGGCGGCTCACCCCTGAGCACGCCGCGACGAGATCTTCGCGATCAGCGCCGGCAGCTGCGCCAGACGCTGCTTCTCCGTCGCCAGCCAGGCGGCCCGGTCGTGGATCTCCAGATGGCTCATCGCACCGACGACCGCCACCTCCCCATCCAGCCCTGTTAAGTCGAGATGATTCCGAGGCAGGGTCACACGCCCGGTCGCGTCCATCTCCACCTTCTCCGAGAAGCTGAACAACGCCCGCTGCAGCGCGGCGGTGTCCTCGTCCGGGATCAACGAATCGCCCCAGCCTTCCGAGAGATTGGCGAAGCCCTTCTCGGGGATCAGCCACAGCATCCCCTGCTCGCGAGGCATGCTCACCCAACCCGGCCCAAGCCCCGAGGTCTCCAACTCCGACCGGAACTTCGCGGGCACCGCCAGCCGCGATTTCTTGTCGATCGTGACCTCGGCCTGGCCAATGAAGCTCAAGACGCGACGCCTCCTGGAGCATGCGTGGGATCATGCCCCACTTTGCCCCTCGTGTCAACACCATTCGACACAATCCGACGCGCGATTTATACACTCCCCCACGGACCCCACCAAACGCGCCCCGGCCTCGCCCGCGCCGACCGACGGTGGAAGCCTTGGCTCTGAGCCAAGACGCCCTCCTCGTCGGTCGATAAACTCGTCCGAACACGCGGTGGGAGGAGGTCGCTCGCCAATGCAGGTGCAGGGGCGCACCAACCCGCTCGACGCCATGGCGCAACTGCCTGTAGGGCTGTTCGTTATGACGTCGAGCTACGAGGACGAGCGCGCCGGCATCCTCGTGCGCTCCGTGCAGCCCTGCGGCAGCGAGCCGCCCTTGATCTGCGTCGCCGCCCGCACCGGACACCGGATCGAGCCCCTCATCCGTGACAGTCGGTGTTTCGCAATCTGCCTCCTCGACCCGAACAACAAGCTTGCGCTGCGCAAGTTTGACCCCGACGGCGGGCGCGATCGCGCCGACCCGTTCGACGCGATCCAGATCCAGACCCTCGTGACGGGATCCCCAGTCCTGTGCGCCTCGCCCCTCGTCTTCGACTGCGAGGTCGTCCGCCACTACGACCTCGAGAGCGACCACGAGCTCTACGTCGGCCAGGTGGTCGCGGCCCGGGCGCCGCGCCCATGAGCCGGCGACGCTGGCCCACGGTCCGGACAAGCGGTGCCGCCCTGCGCGCACGCGCCGCGGGGGCGCTGCTCCTGCTCGCGTCGGTGAGCGTCGTCGGCGGATGCGCCGGCGGCGATCGCTTCCGTCCCGAGCAGATCGCCCGGGGCGACTCGGTGATCTACGTCTACCGGCGCGGCGCGCCCATCAGCCCCGGCCCCATCCTCGTGGTCGTCGATCAGACCGAGATCGCGAGGCTCGCCCCCGGCCAGTACGTCGCGGCGATCGTCCCGCCGGGCGAGCACCTCGTCCGCGTGCAGCGGCGCTCGGCGGCGACCCGCAGCATCACTCTTTCCGCCGGGGAGAGCGCCTTCTTCGAGGGAGGCGTCTCGCTGCTGGGCGGGCGGGCGTCCCTCGATCGCCCGCCCGACGAGATCGCCCGCGAGCGCATCTCGGGCGCACGCGCCGCTACACCCGAGCCGGCACGGGTCTCTCAGGAATGACCCGCGCCAGTGCCGCCGCGATCTCCGCGCGGATCGCCGAGTCGAACGCGCTCTCGCCGAATCGCTCGGCGTTCTCGCGGCACGCGCGGGTGTCCGACGGGCACCGCGCCGCGGCGGCGGCGACCGCCCCCGGGAGCGCCGCGTCGAAGAACGAGCCCGTGCGCCCCTCGATGACCGTGTCCAGCGCCCCGCCGGCGCGGCGCGCAACGACCGGGCACCCGCACGCCTGGGCCTCCACGGCCGCGATCCCGAAGTCCTCGATCTGCGGGAAGACCAGCAGCCGCGCCCGCCGATAGAGCCCGAGCAGGGCCTCGTCGGGCACGCGCCCCAGGAACTCGACGCCCGATCTTCCCCACGAGCGCCGCAGCCTCCGCGCGACCGAGCCCGCTCCCACGATCTTGAGATGCGCGCCGGCCGCCCGCGCCGACGCGATCGCGAGGTCCGCGCGCTTGTAGGGCTCCAGCGCGCCGACGAAGAGCCAGAAGTCCTCGCGCTCCACCGACGCGTCGGGCGTGAAGAAGACCGTCCTCACCGGGGGGGGCACGACCGCCGCCTCGCGACCGAAGCACCTCGCGATCTCGCCCGCCGTGTGCGAGGAGTTGGCGAGGAAGCGCGTCACGTTCGCCGCGCTCCGCCGGTCCCACGCGCGGTACCACGGCGAGATCGCCGCCAGGCCCAATCCCCGAAGGCCCGCTCCCGCGCCGCCCCCCCCCGAGTATTCCTCACGCACCGACCACACGTAGCGGGCCGGCGCGTGGCAATAGCAGAGGTGGGGGATGCCCGGGGGCGCACGCATCCCTTTGATCGCCGCCGAGCTGGTCGAGATCAGCAGATCGATCGGACGCGTGCGTTGCCGGCGCACGATGCGCCGCGAGAGGCCGCCCACCGCGCCCGGGTAGAGCGGGAGGAGCCAGCGCCTCGCCCGGCCCGGGAGCAGGCGCAGGCCCGAGACCTCGTGCCGCAGCGCATCGACCGCGGGCGCGAGCGGGCGCCCGTCGTCGAACATCGTGTACAGACAATCGACCTCGCCGAGGGCTCCGGCCACCAGCGCGATCCGCTCGAGCACCGCCTCCCCGCCGCGGAAGCCGCAGAGCCAGTCGTGCGCCAGCGCGAAGCGGGGTGTGTTGATCTGCGCCCTGTCTATCATCGGCGGATGTTGCCAAGGGTTGGTTCGTCAGCAGACGGCGTGGCTCGGGGCGAGGCCAACCGCCCCGGGCTGGATTATCGCACCGAGGCGGGCCTGCTGGGTGACCCCGTGGTCCCGATCACCGACGCCCACGCCCACATCAACGGCCGGCGCGCCGCCGCCGTGTGGGCCCGGGCCGCGGATCTCTATGGTGTCGAGCGTGTCTACTCCATGAGCCGCCTGGCCGACGCGGACGCCGTCCGCGAGGTGCTCGGAGACCGTGTGCGCTTCATCGCCTTCCCCGATTGGGCCGCCCCCGACAGGTCGTCCGTCCACCGCGCCGGCTTTCTCGAGGCCATCCGCCGCTGGCACGGGGAGCACGGCGCCCGCGTCGTCAAGCTCTGGTCCGCCCCCTCCCTGCGCGATTGGATCGGCGAGGGGCCCGACGACGTCGCCGGCTTCGAGAGCCCCTGGCGGATGCAGGCCGCGGAGCTGGCCATGAGCCTGGGCATGATCTTCATGGTCCACGTCGCCGACCCCGACATCTGGTTCCGCACCAAGTACGCCGACGCCGCCCGCTACGGCTCGAAGATCCAGCAGTACGAGTCCTTCGAGCGGATGCTCACCAGGGTAGCCGTGCCCGTCATCGCTGCGCACATGGGCGGGTGGCCGGAGAACCTCGAGTTCCTCTCCGGCCTCCTCGCGCGCCACGGCAACCTCTACCTCGACACCAGCGCCACCAAGTGGGTGGTGCGCGAGCTCTCGGCCCAGCCCCGCGAGCGCGTCGTGACCTTCTTCGAGCGCTGGCGCGGGCGCATCCTCTTCGGCTCCGATATCGTCACCATGGACGCCCACCTCACGCCCGTGAAGGAGAGCGCCGTCAGCATCAAGGCCGAGCAGGCCTCCAGCGAGCCCGAGGCCTTCGACCTCTACGCCAGCCGCTACTGGGCCCTCCGCACCATGCTCGAGACCGAGTGGCAGGGCGAGAGCCCCATCGCCGATCCGGACCTCAAGCTCGCCGACCCCGACCGCTACGACGCGATGAGCGCCCCGCCGCTCCGCGGCGTCGCGCTCGCGCCCGATCTCCTGCGCATGCTCTACCGCGACGCAGCGCACGCGGTGCTCGGTGCATGAGGCCACAATCGCGGCGGGCCGCGCATCAGCAATGTGAGCGACTGCGACCGCGTCGTGGAATCTCCAGAGATGGAGCCCTCCATTTCGCGGACTTCACCCTCTTCCCAGACGCATGGATTTCACGGGGCCCTCTCGCCGACCGGAACCGGAGCGGATCCATCGACTCACGAGACTCGTCGCTTTCCTCATGGAACTGACGACGGCGCCCTTGGCCGGGGGAACCGCACGCCGCCGGCATGTGGGCCCGTGCCCGCGCGCGGCCGCCTCGTGCTGCGCCATCTGGCCTGCACGGCCCCGCGTGCTCGATCAACCGCCCGCCCTCGCCTCCCCCCGCGCCACCCTGCTCGCGTACTCGAAGAGGTGCTCCATCACCGCCGCCGCGCCCTCGTCCTCCGGCGCCTTGATCCCCGCGCCCAGCTCCGCCGCCCCGAGCCGGTCCGCAAAGCCGGGCGTCGAGGCGAGCAGCTTCACCGAAGCGTTCCTGATCGACCCGCCGAAGCTCTTGTCCCCCGGCGCCCCCGACGGGAACATGAACCCGCCCCCGCCGTAGATCCCCACCTCGCCCCGCGCCAGCACCGCGCACTGGATCGTCACCGTCGAGGCCGTCGTCTCGATCGGTGTCTTCCCAGGCTTGGGACGCAGGAACATGTGGATGTGCACGATGCTCCCGCTCAGCTCCTCAAGCGAGTCCGCGCTCGCCAGCCGCTGCGCCGGGATGTCCGACACGAAGATGTCCGCCGTCGAGGCGTCGCGCCAGCGGTACCCCGACGACACCACCCGCGGCTCGAGCACCACCGGCTCGTCGATCGACCGGATCCGCACGCCGGACTGCGTCATCACCTGCGAGCAGCCCGGCGCCGACGCCAGCACGGCGAGCTCGAGGCAGAGAATACGGACCATTCGGGAGGCGTTCTGCGGCATCCGGGCAGGATATCGCACCGACTTTCCCCGCGATTGACGGATCCTTTTGCCGCCGCGTCGATACAATAGAGAAGTGAGCGAGGTGGCCGGCAGCCCGGGCGGATTGCCCGCGCGGCAGCCGATGCCCCGACCGGACGCCCCAGGGGTGCGGCAACCCCGGGGACTCGCCCGAAGGAGGTCGCGATGGACCGCTCCCGCCGTACCGCGATGATCGCCGCCCTGACCCTCGCCGGCTTGGCCGCCGGCGCGGCCGCCCAGCATGTCGTCCACGTCGATCGCTCGAAGGCGACCACGAGCGGCAGCCGCGGCTCCGCGGGCCAGCACGTGCGCCACGTCGACCTCACCAAGAGCGGTCCGGCGCCCAGGCGCGTCGCGCCCCCGCCCACCCCCTCTCGTGGGGGGCTCATGGGCGTGCCCGCGCGCCTGCCCAACGTCCTCGGACGCGACCGCTCCCTCCCCCTTGAGCGCCGAATCACCCTTCCCGGCCTCTACCCCGACGATCCGGGCCCTCAGCCCTTCCCGGTCCCTGGGGCGGTGGGGCGGCCCGATTGGCACGGCTGGCACGACGGGTGCGAGGTTGACGGCGGCCTGACGATCGACGGCAAGTACTCCGACGACCACTGGAAGCTCCGCTTCCACCTCGGCAGCCCGACGATCGACCGCTGCGATCCGCCGTACTATCACCGCTACTGGCCGTATTACCCCTGGTACTACAGCTACGGCAGCTACCTCAACACCTACCCGATCGACGGCTACTACACCCAGACCGCCGACTACTCGCTGCTCTACCCCCAGCTCACCCAGCCGCAGCCCCAGCCGCAGGAGCCCGCCCCGGAGCTGACCTCCCTCCAGAGGGCCCAGCTCTTCATGCAGGCCGACGCGCTCGACGCCGCGATCGAGGCCTACCGCGACCACCTCGAGAACGACCCTGAGGACGTCGAATCGATGCGGGCGCTCGGCCTGGCCATGCTCGAGGACAACCGCTTCGAGGACGGCGTCGCCATGATCGCCCTGGCCTACCGCACCGACCCGCTCCTCGCCCGGGTCCCGCTCAACCTCGCCTCCCTCGGCATCGACGGACGCCGCTACGACAACCTCCACAGCCGCGTCCTCAACTTCGCCGCGCGGACCGACTCGGCCTCCGCCCATCTCGCCAGGTCCGTGCTCCTCCAGGCCGAGGGAGAGGTCCGCGGCGCCATCCGCGTCCTCCAGCGCGCCGAGAAGGCCGGTCTCGCCGCCGAGATTCTGGACGCCCTGCGCCGGGAGCTGGGCATGCCCATCCGGGGCTGAATGCCCCCTCCATCGCGAGCCAGCTGAGCCCGCCCCACCCGGGCGTGCCCGCGTCGCGCCTTGCCCCGCGCGTGGCCCGGCCTAGTATCTCTGCCCCCGCGCCGTGCGGGCGACATCGCGAACCGAATGCACCACCAGGCCGACCGTACCCCTTGGCCGGGGCGGTCCAGCCGGGCGAACCGCCCGGGGCCGGCGTGGGAGGTGGAGACCGATGGCCAAGAAAGAAGTTGTCAAGCAGTTCAAGCTGATGGCCCCTGGGGGCACGGCAACGCCCGCGCCGCCTCTGGGCCCCGTGCTGGGCGCCAACCAGGTCAACCCCGGCCAGTTCATCCAGCAGTTCAACGCCGCCACCGCGGCCCTCAAGGGCAAGCTCGTCGGCGTCGTGGTCACGACCTACTCCGACCGCTCCTTCACCTTCGAGGTCAAGAGCTCGCCCGCCTCGGTGCTCATCAAGGAGGCCGCGGGCATCGAGAAGGGCTCCGGCGTGCCCAACAAGGAGAAGGTCGGGAAGATCAACGCCGACCAGGTCCGCAAGATCGCGCAGGAGAAGATGGCCGACCTCAACGCCGGGAGCGTCGAGGCCGCCATGCGAATCGTCGAAGGCACGGCCCGCTCCATGGGCGTCACGGTGGAGGGCTGAGAGCGATGGCTGTCAAGATCGGAAAGCGCCGTAAGGCCAACGAGGCGATCGCACCCACGAGCGCGCTCCCCGCGCCCGAGGCCATCGCCGCGATCAAGAAGTTCAAGGCCCCCAAGTTCGACCAGACCGTCGAGGTCGCGATGTTCCTGGGCCTCGACACCCGCCAGGCCGATCAGAACCTCCGCGGCTCGGTCAGCCTACCCAAGGGCATCGGCAAGTCGAAGCGCGTCATCGCCTTCTGCCAGAGCGACGTCGCCAAGGACGCGCTCGGCGCGGGCGCCGTCAAGGCCGGCGGCGAGGAGCTGGTCGCCGAGATCGAGGGCGGCTGGATGGACTTCGACGTCGCCATCGCCAGCCCCGACATGATGCGCGTCGCCTCCAAGCTCGGCAAGGTGCTTGGCCCCAAGGGCCTCATGCCCTCGCCCAAGAACGGCACCGTCACACCGAAGGTCGCCGAGGCCGTCAAGGAGTTCGCCGCCGGCAAGGTCGAGTACCGCGCCGACAAGGCCGGGAACGTCCACGCCGTCATCGGCAAGATGAGCTTCCCCGAGGCCGATCTCGTGGCCAACCTCGAGCACTTCATCCAGACCATCGAGAAGGCCAAGCCCGCCACCGTCAAGGGCGTGTACATCAAGAAGATCTCCGTCAGCGGCACCATGACACCCGGCGTCCAGGTCGCCTACACCAGCGCCGTCCCCGCCTGAGGCGGGCTGGAGGAATCCCATGTCGAAGTCCGTCAAGAGCATGATCCTCCGAGACTACCGGGCCCGCTTCGGGAGCGAGTCGGACCTGGCCGTGATCAGCATCCGCGGCATCAGCTCCAACGACACCAACAAGATCCGCGCCGATCTCCGCAAGAAGGACATCCGCGTCACGATCGTGCGGAACTCCCTCGCCAAGCGCCAGTTCGCCGAGGGTGACCTCAGCGCCCTCGCGCCGGTCCTCACGGGCCCCAGCGCCCTGGCCTACGGCGGCGCGTCCGTCGTCGAGGTTGCGCGCGAGCTCGTCGAGCTTGTCAAGACCTTCCCCGGCATCGAGCTCAAGGGCGCCGTCCTCGACGGCCAGCTCTACGCCGGCGAGGAGGGCGTCAAGGCCCTGAGCAGGTTCCCGACACGCGAGGAGGCGATCGCCAAGACCGTCACCCTCATCCTCAGCCCCGGACGCAACCTCGCCGCGAGCATCCTCGGCCCCGGCCGCAAGCTCGCCAGCCTCGTCAAGGCCATCGAGGAGAAGCTCGAGAAGGGCGAGACCATCGCCAAGGTCGGCTGAAGCAGAGAGCAGAGAGCAGATTCAGAGCATTGACGAGCGACTGGCCCGAGCGCCGGAGACGGCGGGGTTAAAGAGCTGAAACAGGTTCGGCCCCTCTCGCTCGTCCGCTGAGCCCCCCCGGGGCGTTGGAAATGTGAGGAACAGCATGTCCGAGACCAAGACGTTCGACGCGAAGATCAGTGACCTGGGCGACAAGCTCGCCGGCCTCTCCCTCAAGGAGGCGGTCGACCTGGGCGACTACCTCAAGGAGACCTACGGCATCGAGCCCGCCGCGGGCGGCGCGGTCATGATGGCCGCCGGCGGCGGCGGCGCCGCGGCCCCCGTCGAGGAGGAGAAGACCTCCTTCGACGTCGTCCTCAAGAGCGCCGGCGCCGAGAAGATCAAGGTCATCAAGGTCGTCCGCGAGGCTACCGGCCTCGGCCTCAAGGAGGCCAAGGACCTCGTCGACGCCGCCCCCAAGGCGATCAAGGAAGGCCTCAGCAAGGAGGAGGCCGAGAAGCTCGCCGCCGCCTTCAAGGAGGCCGGTGCCGACGTGGAGCTGAAGTAGACCCATCCCGCCACAAAACCAAAGAAACCCCCTGGAGCCCGGGGTCCCCGACCTCGGGCTCCTTTTTTCGGGGTTTCCCCTCGAAAAATATTTCGCCCATTTTTCGGCTGGCGTCACAGGTCCGCGGGGGCTAGACTGCTTGGTTCGACACGGGCCGAAACTGTGGGGTGGGAGCCCGGTTCGGGATGCGGGTGAGCGCGGCGTAAACGACAATCCGAACAGGTCCAAGCGTTTGACATGATCGAACGCGGGTGATGTTGCATCATCGCGAGGAAGCTGATGACCGCAAAGATCGTGCGCGACAAGCGTATTCGTGATTATTCCAAAAGAGGGGACGCGATCGAGGTTCCCGATCTGACCCAGCTGCAGCGGGACGGCTACGAGCGGTTCCTGCAGTTGTCGGTTTCCTCGCCGGACGACCGGGACCCCACCTTCGGGCTCGAGTCGCTCCTGCGCGAGGTCTTCCCCATCGAGAGCTACGACGGGACGATGCGCCTGGAGTACATCTCGTACCAGCTCGACGAGCCCCGCTACACGCCCGACGAGTGCCGCGAGCTGCGCCTCACCTACGGGATGCCCTTCCGCATCACGATCCGCCTCCTCCGGGAGAACCATCCCGGCCTCCCCGAGGAGGACATCTACCTCGGCGAGTTCCCGATCATGCTCGGCGGCGGCGAGTTCATCGTGAACGGCGCAGAGCGCGTCATCGTCAGCCAGCTCCACCGCTCCCCGGGCGTGGACTTCTCCATCGTCTCCAGCGAGGGTGACCGGCCGCTCCACTCCGCCCGCGTCATCCCCGAGCGGGGCTCGTGGATCGAGCTCGAGGTCACCAAGAAGGATGCGCTGGCGATGCGCATCGACCAGTCCACCAAGCTCGCCGCGACCACCTTCCTCCGCTGCCTCGCCGGCCTCGCCGTCGAGCGCCAGTACATCGCCGAGCACAACACCGAGGGCGGCGATCCGAGCAAGGAGCTCAAGGCCCAGGCGGTCGCCCACGCCGCCCAGTACGCCACCACCGACGCCCTCATCTCCGTCTTCTACGAGGTCAGCGAGGTCAAGAAGGAGGACGTCCGCCCCGAGCACTACGCCGCCCAGTCGATCATCGACACCGAGACCGGCGAGGAGCTCATCCACGTCGGGCGCGCCCTCGGCGAGGAGGGCGCCGCCGCGATCTTGAACTCGAGCCTCAAGAAGGTCCGGGTCATCGTCAACCCCTCCGACTCGCTCATCCTCAACACCGTCGCCGAGGAGCGGCTCGACCAGTTCGACGCCGAGACCGATTACGAGCGCGCCCTCCTCCGCGTCTACTCCAAGCTCCGCCCGGGCAACCCGCCCCAGGTCGAGAAGGCCCGCCAGCTCTTCCTCGAGAAGTTCTACGACGAGAACCGCTACCGCCTCGGACGCGTCGGGCGATTCCGCATCAACCGCAAGTTCGACCTGAACGTCCCCGAGGACCAGATGTTCCTCTCCGCGGAGGACTTCCTCCGCGTCATCCAGTACCTGCTCGACCTGCGCTCCAACCGCCAGGACCCCCACACCGGGCGGGCCGCGGCCCAGACCGACGACATCGACCACCTCGGCAACCGCCGCCTGCGCACGCTCGATGAGCTCGGCGTCGAGGAGCTCCGCAAGGGCTTCTTGAAGCTCCGGCGCACCGTCCAGGAGCGCATGAGCGTCAAGGACCCCGACGAGGTCGCCAAGATCGCCGACCTCGTCAACTCCAAGAGCATCTCCAGCGCCATCGATTTCTTCTTCGGACGCTCCGAGCTCAGCCAGGTCGTCGACCAGACCAACCCGCTCAGCTCGCTCGTCCACGAGCGGCGCCTCTCGGCCCTCGGCCCCGGCGGCCTCAACCGCAAACGCGCCGGCTTCGAGGTCCGCGACGTCCACATCTCCCACTACGGGCGCATCTGCCCCATCGAGACGCCCGAGGGCACCAACATCGGTCTCATCGCCTCCCTCGGCATCTTCGCCACCGTGGACGACTACGGCTTCCTGCGCACGCCCTACCGCCCCATCAAGGAGGGCAAGCCCACCGGCGCGACCGTCCACCTCCGCGCCGACGAGGAGATGAAGGCCGTCCTCGCCCCCGCCGACGCCATCGGCTCCGACGGGCGCCTCAAGGACGGCATGCTCGTCGCCCGCGTGGACGGCGAGCTCAAGGAGGTCTCCGCCTCCGAGGTCGACTACCTCGACATCTCCCCCAAGCAGATCGTCGGCATCTCCGCCGCCCTCATCCCCTTCCTCGAGCACGACGACGCCAACCGAGCCCTGATGGGCTCCAACATGCAGCGCCAGGCCGTCCCGCTCATCCGCGTCGAGCCGCCCTGCATCGCCACCGGCATGGAGAAGCACGTCGGGGTCAACTCCGGCATGGTCGTCCGCGCCAAGCGCGCCGGCACCATCACCTTCGTCGACGCCAAGCGCATCATCATCGACAACGCCGACGAGTACGTCCTCCGCAAGTTCGTCGGCCTCAACGAGCGCACCTGCCAGAACCAGCGCCCCATCGTCCGCCCCGGCCAGAAGGTCGCGGCCGGCGAGGTCATCGCCGACGGCGCCAGCACCCTCCACGGGGAGCTCTCCATCGGGCGCAACGTCCTCGTCGCCTTCAACACCTTTGACGGGTCCAACTTCGAGGACGCCATCGTCATCAACGAGCGCCTCGTCAAGGACGACACCTTCACCAGCATCCACATCGACGCCTTCGACGTCGAGATCCGCGAGACCAAGCTCGGACGCGAGGAGTTCACCCGCGACATCCCCAACGTCAGCGAGAAGATGCTCCGCAACCTCGACGAGGCGGGCATCATCCGTCTCGGCGCCCGCGTCGGACCCGGCGACATCCTCGTCGGCAAGGTCAGCCCCAAGAGCAAGACCGAGCTCACCCCCGAGGAGAAGCTCCTCCACGCCATCTTCGGGCGCGCGGGCGAGGACGTGAAGAACGACTCGCTCGAGGTCCCCGCCGGCGTCGAGGGCGTCGTCATCGGCGCCCGCCGCTTCAGCCGGCGCATGCACATGACCGAGGCCCAGAAGAAGGCCCTCAAGAAGGAGATCGAGGCCTACGAGCTCTCCATGGACGACCAGGCCATCGAGCTGTTCCGCGAGATGGTGCAGATGATCAACGACATCATCGGCACCGAGATGGTGGACCCGATGACCCGCCAGAAGGTCGGCGCCAGCGACATCCGCGAGGTCATCCTCGAGCAGATCAAGACCTTCGAGCTCAAGTGGATCAAGGGCTCCAAGGAGGCCAAGGAGAAGGCCGAGGTCGTCTACCGCCAGTTCTGGCCCCGCGTCCTCGCCATCGACACCGAGAAGCAGCGCAAGGTCGCCCACATGAAGCGGGGCGACGAGCTGCCCACCGGCGTCCTCGAGATGGTCAAGGTCTACCTCGCCACCAAGCGGGCCCTCTCCGTCGGCGACAAGATGGCCGGACGCCACGGCAACAAGGGCGTCATCAGCCGCATCGTCCCCGAGGAGGACATGCCCTTCATGGAGGACGGCACCCCCGTCGACTTCCTCCTCAACCCCCTCGGCGTCCCCAGCCGCATGAACGTCGGCCAGATCCTCGAGCTCCACCTCGGCTGGGCGGCCCAGGTGCTCGGCTTCCAGGCCGTCACGCCCGTCTTCGACGGCGCCACCGAGGAGGAGATCCACCAGGCGATCGACGAGGCCAACCGCCACGTCGCCGACCGCCTCAAGCACTACGAGCAGACCGGCACCTGGCCCCACCCCCGCGAGCTCCTCGCCCACATGCCCCAGGGCGGCAAGATCCAGCTCTTCGACGGGCGCACCGGCGAGCCCTTCAACCAGAAAACCTCCGTCGGCTACATGTACATCCTCAAGCTCCACCACCTCGTCGACGACAAGATCCACGCCCGCGCCACAGGGCCCTACTCGCTCATCACCCAGCAACCCCTGGGCGGCAAGGCCCGCACCGGCGGCCAGCGGTTCGGCGAGATGGAGGTGTGGGCGCTCGAGGCCTACGGGGCCGCGTACATCCTGCAGGAGCTCCTCACCGTCAAGAGCGACGACGTCGAGGGCCGCACCAAGATCTACGAGGCGATGGTCAAGGGCACCAACACCCTCGAGGCCGGCATGCCCGTGGCGTTCGACGTGCTGTGCAACGAGCTCAAGGGCCTGGGCATGAACATCACCCTGGAGAAGAAGCGGGTGGAGGCGGG
>CAYTAH010000019.1:0-75178 GCA_964435785.1 uncultured Phycisphaeraceae bacterium
TGAGGGATGAGGGATGAGGGATGAGGGATGAGGGATGAGGGATGAGGGATGAGGGGTGAGGGGTGAGGGGTGGGGAGTGAGGGGTGGGGGGTGAGGGGGCCCTCTCACCCGCATCACTCCGTTCCGCCTGTTTGACACCCCCCGCCCGCTCCCGTAGCTTCGAGGCCCTGGGGCGTTCGCCCCACCGGAGCCCCGACACATGGCCAACTCTCTCGAGGCGCACCACCAGAGGCTCTTCTGGGGGTGCTTCATCGCGCTGATCACGACGGCGTTCGGGTTCATCTCGCGCCTGTTCCTGATCGGGGAGTGGGCGGGGGAGTTCGGGCTCGACGAGGCGCAGGCGGGGCGGCTGGCCGGGATCGGCATCTGGCCCTTCGCGGTGAGCATCATCCTCTTCAGCTTCGTGATCGACAGGATCGGCTACAAGGTCGCGATGCTCATCTCCTTCGCGGGCTACATGGTCTGGTCGGTGATGGGCGTCTCGGCGTACTTCGTCTCGCGCGGGGGCGAGGGCAACCCCGACGCGGCGTACAGCCTGCTCTACTGGGGCAGCCTGATCCTCGGGCTCTCCAACGGCACGGTCGAAGCGTACATCAACCCGATCGTGGCGACGATCTTCAGCAGGAACAAGACGCAGTGGCTCAACATCCTGCACGCGGGCTGGCCGGGCGGGCTGGTGATCGCGGGGCTGCTGACGATCGGGCTCGACTCGGTCGGCGAGACCGGCGTGGAGTGGTGGATCAAGATCGCGATCATCGCCCCGCCGGCGGTGGTGTTCCTGCTCATGCTGCTGCCGGAGAAGTTCCCCGTGCACGAGCGCGTGGCCTCGGGCGTGACGTACCGGCAGATGCTCTCGGAGTTCGGCGTGCTCACGGCGCTGGTGGTCGGTTTCCTGCTCTCGCTGCAACTCATGGACTTCTTCAAGCCGCAGACGGCGGTGGGCTACGGGCTGTGCATCGGGGTGGGGGTGGCGTTCGTGGCGGCCTTCGGGGTGTACACGCGCTCGCTGGGCAACCCGCTGCTCTTCCTGCTGGCCCTCATCATGATGCCGCTGGCGACGACGGAGATCGGGACCGACGCGTGGATCGAGGAGATTCTCAAGGGCGTGGCGTCGGGCAAGTTCCACTCGGGGCTGGTGCTGGTCTACACGGCGGCGATCATGATGGTGCTGCGGTTCTTCGCCGGGCCGATCGTGCACCGGCTGAGCCCGCTGGGGCTGCTGATCGCGAGCTCGGCGCTGGCGGTGGTGGGGCTCTACTCGCTCTCGGTGACGAGCGGGCTGATGATCTTCGCGGCCGCGACGCTCTACGGCGTGGGCAAGACCTTCTTCTGGCCGACGATGCTGGGGATCGCGGCCGAGCAGACGCCGCGGGGCGGGGCGCTCACGCTCAACGCCCTCGGCGGCGTGGGCATGATCGCGGTGGGGACGCTGGGGGCGCCGTACATCGGAGCCCTCCAGGCCGACCAGCGGATCGAGGCGATCGAGGAGGATGCGCAGCTCGCGGCGGCCGTGCCGGGGCTCGTCGAGGGCGGCCGGCTCACGGTGGTCGAGGAGCGGCGGATCTACGAGATCATCGAGTACCCGGCGGTCTCGGAGGCGGCGCTCGAGGCGAGGCTCGCGGGGCTGGACGAGCCGACGCGCGACTCGGTCCGCGCCGAGATCGCGGACGTCACGGCGAGGAGCAAGCAGGGCGCGCTGGCGCACATGGCCCTGTTCCCGGGCATCATGCTCGTGTGCTACGTGGGCCTGTTCCTCTACTTCAAGTCCAAGGGGGGGTACAGGCCGATGGAGCTGCACGCCCTCGGGGAGGCCCCCGTCCCGCCCCCGGAGCACCCGGCCTCGGAGGCGTGATCGCCGGCGGCGCGGCCCCTAGCATTGCCCCCCACGCCGGAGTGGCGGAACTGGCAGACGCGGCGGATTCAAAATCCGCTCTGGGTGAAACCAGGTGTGGGTTCAAGTCCCTCCTCCGGCATTTCGGCAGAGTGGGCGGCAACGGGCAGCGCAGACACCCACGCGGCCTCGGGGCCCCGCGCGAGCCGAACCACCGCCTCCGGATCGCCGCCCCGTCCTTCCCGCTCAGCCCCGCTCGCCGCTGAGGAAGCGGAAGATGCTCTTGGGTCCGTGGCGGCTCGGGGCCTCTTCCTCATCGGACCCGTTGCGGCGCTCGAGGATGCGCTTGTACTCGATGAGCGTCTGCTCGGAGAAGGCGAGCTCGCCCCTGGCGACCCGGCAGATGTTGTCCACGATGACGGCGGGCTGGTCGGCCTTGGAGAGATAGCCCCAGGCGCCGGCCTCCATCGCTTCCTCGATGAGCCTGGTCTGGGTATGTCCGCTCAGCATGAGCACGCGTGCGCTCGGGCAGTGCTCGGCCAGCGCGCGGATCATCGCGAAGGGGTCCTGTCCGGGGACGTCCACGTCCATGCAGACTACGTCCGGCGGGTCCGCCGAGACCGCCGCGAGGAGCCCGTTCACGTCGCTCACGCACCCGAGCCAGCGGAAGCGGCTGTCGGTGGCCAGGCGGCGCGCCAGAACGTCGGCGACGAGCTGGTTATCCTCGACGCTCAACACTCCTATGGGCGACATGGAAGTCTCCAGAGGGGCCCCGCGAACGCAGGGGCCGAGACTCGCATTGTACATGGCCATCATGGCGCACGCACGTCCCTCGGCTCCGGCGCAGGCTGCGCTTCCGGCCGGGGATCCTGCTCGCGGCTCTCGGGGGTGTTCCCGGGCCGGCCCGCCTCGCCGGCGAAGACCCTGGCCGCGGCTTCGCGCACGCTGCGGCGCAGCGCGGTGACGTTCGCCCCCGAGGCCCCCGGGCCTGAGAGCTGCTCCGTCTCGATCGCGAGCGTGAGGCATCCCTCGCGCTGCGCCGGGTGTGGCACATCGGTCACGCGGAGCGATGGAGCACGAGATGTGGGGGCGCGGCTGACTTTGAAACCCAGATCTTGCAGCTCCGCGCGGATGATCGCACCGATCCGGGGGTCGCGCACCTCGACGACGGCCGTGTGCTCGGGGCGGGGCGCATCGCTGCTGGGCGCGGCCGCGGGCCGGAGGACCAGGGTGACGGTCGTGCCCTGTCCGGGGGCGCTCTCGATCTCGAGTGCGCCGCCCGCTTCCTTGACCATGCCGTAGACGAGGGCGAGCCCCAGCCCTGTGGACATCCCACGCGTCTTGGTCGTGAAGAAGGGCTGCGTGCAGCGCTCGCGGACCTCGGGGGGCATGCCCGGGCCGTTGTCGCGCACCGAGAGCATGACGGCATCGGCGCGGACGATCGCGGCGATCTCGACGAGGCCCCCGTCGCTGCGGCGCAGGGCGTCGATGGCGTTCTGCACGAGGTTGAACACGGACTGGGTGAGGGCCGTCGGGGCGAAGTGGACCCACGTCTCGGTCTCGGGCAGGTCGCTCCGGAGCGTGATGCCCGGGGGGATGGCGGTCTTGAGGACGGTGGAGGCCTTCCGCCACCATCCCTGGAGCTCGGTCGCGTCGCCGGAGGTCCGCTCGGAGGGATCGACGACGAGCATGCGCAGCCCGCTGGAGAGGTTCTGGAGGTACTCGATGGAGGAGCGGATCTCGCGGAGCTCGGCCCGGAGCTCGTCGCGCGACACGAGCGGCTCGATCGCGTCCAGGCGCAGGCGGATCGGGAGGAGGATGTTGGCCATGTCGTGCCCGAGGCCGGCCGAGAGCGTGCCGATGGAGGCCATGCGCTCGGAGATGCGCAGACGCCTGTGGGACTCCTCGAGCTGCTCGGTGCGGAGTCGGACGGCCTCCTCGAGCCTGGCCTGCTGGTGCTCGAGGGCGGTGCGGGCCGCGACCATGTCGGTGATGTCGATGCACGAGCCGACGTAGCCGGCGAAGCGTCCGGTCGGGCCGAAGAGGGGCACGCCGTGGTCGAGCATCCATCGGTATTCGCCGTCGTGGCGCCGGAGACGGTATTCGGTGCGGAACTCCCGCCGGCGGTCGGAGGCCTCGGAGAAGGTCCGGAGGCATCGGTCGACGTCGGCGGCGTGGATGGCCGCCATCCAGCCCTCGCCGAGCTGCTGCTCCATGGTGCGCCCGGTGAAATCGAGCCACGGCCGGTTGAACCAGGTGCAGCGGCGGTCGGTGTCGGCGAGCCAGATGAGCACGGGGGCCGAGTCGGCCATGGCGCGGAAGCGGGCCTCGCTCTCGCGGAGCGCCGCGTCGGCCTCGCGCAGCTCGGTGATGTCGGTGTTGGTGCCGAACCAGCGGAGGATGCGTCCGGAGGCGTCGCGGATGGGGACGGCGCGGGAGAGGAACCACCTGTACCGGCCGTCCCTGCCGCGGAGGGGGAATGTGTCCTCCCATGTCTCCCCGGCCTCGAAGCAGGCGCGGATCTTGCGGACGACGCGCTCGACGTGCTCGGGGTGGTGGACCTTGGTCCATCCCCAGCCCCGGACCTCCTCGAGCGTGGTGCCGGTGAAGTCGAACCAGCGCCGGTTGTACCAGAGAACCCGGCCCTGCGCATCGGTCATCCACGCGAGCTGGGAGATATTGTCGGCGAGGGCGCGGAATCTCTCCTCGCTCTCGCGCAGGGCGTCCTCGGCGCGCCGGCGCTCGGTGATGTCCTGCGTGGCGCCGATGAAGCGGACGGGGGCGTTGTCCTCGAAGAAGGCCTGCCCGGTGGCGCGGATCCATCGCTCGACGCCGTCATCGATGCCGATCGTGCGGTACTCGACGCGGTACGAGCCGTCCCCGCCCGGATCCAGGGCGCGCGCCGACGCCTCCTGCACCCGCTCGAAATCGTCGGGGTGGATCGCGCGGAGCACGAGGTCGTAGGAGATCGAGGTGCGCCCAGAGGCCCCGAAGTGCCGCCGGCACCGGTCGTCCCAGCTGCCCGTGCGGGCAACGAGGTCGTAGTCCCACGCGCCCAGGTCGGCGGCGTCGGCGGTGAGGGCGAGGCGTTCCTGGCTCTCGCGGAGCGCCCGCTCCGAGCGAGTGCGCTCGGTCACGTCGAGGGCCACGCCGCAGACCCCCTCGATGCGTCCGTCGCCGCCGCGGAGCGGGAACGTGACGGAGAGGTACTCCTTTCCGTCTGCGTCGGGCCCGATCCTCTGCTCGCGTTCGATCGTCTGGCCGGTCGCGACGACCTCGAGATCGTTGCGTCGAACCTCGTCGGCGAGTTCGCGGGGGAGGAGGTCGTGGTCGGTCAGGCCCACGACGGTCTCGGTCCCGAGGGCCGCGCAGGCGATGGGGTTCGCGACGGTGTAGCGCCCGTCGAGATCCTTGATGAAGACGGCGACGGGCGCGTTGAGGGCGAGGCTGTGGAAGCGTGCCTCGCTGCGGGCGAGGGCGCGCTCGGCCTCCCGGATGGGCGTGATGTCGACGAGCATGTTCACGGCGCCGTGCTGGACGCCCGACTCGTCGAGGATGGGCTGCGGGTGCGGGAGAACGTGGCGCCGGGAGCCATCGGGCCGCTCGACGATGAACTCCTCGCCGCCGGCGATGGCGCACCCGCGGAGCACGCGCGCGATGGGGCTCTCTTCCAAGGGGAGCGGGCGCCCGTCGGGCCGGAACATCTTCCAGAAGCTGTGCCAGCCGTCCACGCCGATGCGGGGCGGTCTGCCCCAGAGCTCTTCGGCGGCCTCGTTGAAGAGGGTGATGCGCCCCTCGGCGTCGCAGGTGTAGACGGCGGCGGGGAGGCCCTCGACCAGTTGCCGGTAGCGGCGCTCGCTCGCGCGGAGCGCGGCCTCGGCCCGCTTGGTCCCGGTGACGTCGCGGGCGATCTTGGAGGCGCCGATGACCCGCCCCGACGGATCTCGCACCGGGGACACCGTGAGCGAGACGTCGATGAGCCTGCCGTTCTTGGTGCGGCGCACCGTCTCGAAGTGCTCGATCCGCTCGCCGCGATTGAGGCGGGCCAGGATCTGGGTCTCCTCGGCGCAGCGGTCCGGCGGGATGAGCATCATCACCGGACGCCCGACGGCCTCCGCGGCGGTGTAGCCGTAGATGCGCTCGGCCCCCGCGTTCCAGGAGGTGATGACGCCGTCGAGCGTCTTGCTGATGATCGCGTCGTCGGAGGACTCGACGATGGCCGCCAGGTGCGCCCGCGCCTCCTCGGCCTTGACGCGGTCCGTGATATCGATGGCCATGCCCCCGATCATGGCGGGCCCCCCGTTGCCGCCGGGGATGGGGAACCTGGTCACGATGGAGTAGTGCACGCCCTCCTCGTCGACGCGGGTCTCGACGGCCTCGGTCTTGCCGCCGCGCTCGAGGGCGCGGCGGTCGCCGTCGGAGATGCCGACCCCGCCCTGGACCATCGCGAGCTCTTGATCCGTCTTCCCGAGCACGCTCGCGCGCGGGGCGCCGATCGCTCGTTCGGTCGCCTCGTTGGCGAAGAGGTAGCGTCCCTGGGCATCCTTGATCCAGGCGAGGCCGGGAAGGTGCTCCATGAACCGGGAGAAACGGAGCTCGCTCTCGCGCAGGGCCTGCTCGGCGAGCTTGCGCGCGGTGATGTCGGTGCAGACGCCGACCATCTTCTGCGGGGCCCCGTCCGGGCCTCGGAAGAGCGAGCCCCGGGCCTCGAGCCACCGCTCCTGACCCTCGGGCGCGACGACGCGGTACTCGACCTGGTGCTCGGCCCCGGAGTCGATGACGGCGCGGAGCGCGCCCCTGACGCGTTCCCGGTCCTCGGGATGCACGTCGGCGAGCGCGCTCTCGAGCGTGGCCTCGAAGGCGCCCGGCGCGCGTCCGTGCAGCCGGGAGAGGCTGGCCGACCCGGTCACCGCGCCGGTCCGGATGTCCCACTCCCACACGCCCATCCGTCCGGCCTCGAGGGTCAGCTGGAGCCGGAGTCTGCTCTCGTCGAGCGCCGCCTCCGCGTGGGCGCGCTTCGCGATCTCGCGCCGCGCCCGCGCGTACAGCCTCGCGTTCTCGATCGCCAACGCGGCCTGGGCCGCGATCGCGACGGCGAGGCGCTCCGCCCGCTCGTCGAATCGGCCCGGCTGGGGATGCCCGAAGAACAGCCCGCCGAGGGGCTCGCCGGCTCGCGTGGCGACCGGCACGGAGAGATAGCTCCGCACGGGCTCGCTGCTCTCGGCGCCGGGCCCGCGCGCGCGAGCGCCGGCGTGGCGGGGGTCGCTGGCGAGGTCGTCGATGCGCACCGGGCCGTCGGCGCGGAAGAAAGGTGCAACCAGCGGGTTGCCGCCGGGCCCCCCGAGCGCCCGGAACACCGATGGTGATGCGCCCGAATGGGCGCACAGCGGCGAGGGCCCGCCCGCGCCGGGCTGCTCGTCGTAGAAGAACGCGCCCATCGCGGCATCGATGGCCCGCGTCGCAACCTCGGTGGCCTTCTGAAGGAGCGAGCGGAGATCGAGCTCGGTCGAGAGCACGGGTGCGATCGAGGCGAGCGCCTCAAGCTCGGTGACCCCGCCGGCGCTCCCGGAGATCGTGCCGGGTACCGCGGGGTCAGCACCGCTCGTCTTGGCCTGCTCGATCTCGGTCATGGCGGGTCGTGGCGGATCGTCCCCGGGCTGTCCGCTGCTCCTGAACCTGGAGAGCGTACCGTGCCCGGCGGCGTTGATTGTTGCGCGCATGCATGAAACCGCGTTCATGCAGCAGGCGCGGGCGGGGGGTTCTCTCCGGGGCTCATACCCCGGGCGCCTGCCGGCGGCGCGGGCCTAGCGGCCGGGCTGGGGTTCGAGCGCCGTGAGGTCGATCCGGTAGAGGTCGATCGTGCCGCTCTGCTCGTAGCCGACCGCGAGGAAGACGCTGCCGGCGGTCTTCACGATGGCGAGCCCCTCGGGCCCTCGGGGGAGCGACCCGGCGGCATCGGGGGACGCGTGGTCGACGAAGCGCACCGAGCGAGGGTCGGTGACATCGAACATCATGACCGACCCGGCGCGTTCCAGGCCGATGAACGCGTAGGTGCGCCCGGCGATCCAGGCGATCGTGACTCCCTCCGGCTCCGGGCCGCGATCGTCGGACCGTGTGTCGAAGGTGGACGGGTCGCCGTCAGAGTTGAAGAGATCGGGCGTGAGCGCGGCGGTGAGGACCTCGAGGGCGGACCCCGAGTCGTACACGCGCTCGCCGGTCTCGGCGTCGAGGATGGAGAACGAGCGCGATCCGAGCGCGACCGGCGTGTCGATGTCGCCGTCCCCGTCGGCATCGCCGTCGATCGTCGAGATGTGGAGGCGGCCCAGCGCGTCATCGGCGCGCGGATCGGTCGAGGTGGCGAGCATGGTGGCGAGGGCGATCGGGTCCAGTCGCGCCTCGGCGAGCCGGACTTGGTCATCCGTGCGCGCGGAGCCCTGATTGGCGGTGACGAGGTAGCGGCGCCCGCCCGCCTCGTAGCTCGCGACGCCGTCGGGCATCGGCAGCGTGAGGACGGTGTCGTCGATGTGCACGCCGCCGTCGAGGTCGGACGCGTCGATCGTCCGGCGGATCGTGCCGAGCGGCATGATGCGCGTCCAGGCGCGGGCCTTGAAGTCGAAGCGGGCGAGGGCGTTGTTGTCCTGGAGCGAGACCCATGCTCCGTCGGCGTCGGCGGCGATCGACTCGGGCTCGAGATCGAGCCAAGGCTGTTCGCGGAGGCGCGGGGCGATGCGCAGCCCGTCGTACGCGACAGCGCGGGCGAGCATGCCCGGCGCGAGCGTCACGGTCTCGAGGCGCGAGCCGTCGAGGCCGGCGGCGTCGGCGGGGCGGCGGACGCCGGCGAGGTCGAGGACGGTGATCGATCCGGGCGGGTCGGCCGCGCCGGGCTCGCCCTCGTTCGCGACGACGACGCGGCCGCCGTCGGGCGAGAAGCAGACCGCATCGGGGCCGTAGCCCGCCGCGAAGGTGGCGATGACGTCTCCGGACGCCGTGTCGAACACCGCCAGGACGCCCGGCATCGCGTCTCTGGGCTCGGGGATGATGCACGCGGCGCCCAGACCGCGCCCGGCGGGGTCGATGGCCACGCCCGACACCGAGCCGATGGCGGGGACGTAGGGACGGCAGTCGATGAGGCCCGCGGCGGACAGCTCCCCGCCGGGGCCGACGCTGTAGACATCGATGCCGGTCGCGTGTGTGGCGTAGAGGCGGGCGTGCACGTGGTCGAACGCGACGATCTCGGCGCCGCCCGAGGTGGCCTCGATGCGGGCCACCCGCTCGAGCACGCCCGGGGGCGCGTCCTCGGCGGGGCTGGTCGGCGCGCCCGGCGCGGACCAGTCGCCGGCGAAGAAGCCGGCGTCGATCACGCCCTCGATGCCGCGCTCGTAGACCTCGGGCGAGAGGACCGTGTAGTCGGGGTACGCGACGCCGGAGACGAAGTAGGGGAGGCGGTCGGTCGCGCGGCAGCCGGCGGGCGTCGTGCCCCCGACGATTCCCACCAGAGCGGTGTCGGATCCGGCGCGGGGGCGGACGGCGAGCAGCCCGTGGTCGCCGCCGCGCAGCACGGCGCCGCCGACGCGGAGGATGTCGCGCGTGAGGTCGATCGCGCGCCCCTCCAGCAGCGCGCCCCACGCGGCGTTGGTCGAGGCGTTCCCGTAGAGGACGACGTTGCGGGCGGGATCGGCGAGGGGGCTCCCGGCGGGGGCGTCGAGGAACGCACGGTCGCTGACGACCTGGAACGCGCCGTTGCCGCGGTACTTGAACGTCTCGGCGTCGAAGCGGGCTTTGGCGAACGCCCAGGCGTTCTCATCTTCTGTCCCCCCTGTGGCGTAGACGAGCAGCGTCCGGTTGCCGAAGGCGCTCTTGAAGGGGCCGTCGCGGTGGGGGCCCTTGCGCCCGGGGCGCGGCCCGTCGTCGAGTCTCCAGGCGCCGCCCAGGCGGCTGAGGTAGATCGGCCGGTCGAGCGACTCGGGCACGAGGGCGACGGTCTCGCCGTCGAGCAGGATCGAGAGCGGCTCGCCCGGCGCGGGCGCCGTGGCCTCGACGGTCCCGCCCTGCGCGCCCGTCCGCGTGACGGTCCGCCGCATGCCCCGCGGGTCGAGCGCGAGGCGGGCGACGTTCTCCGTCGTTCCCTCGATCCGGCCCGCGCCCGCATCGAGGGAGAGGTCGACGCGGCTGGGCCGCATCGCCTCGGTCTGCTCGAGCACGGTGGCCCAGCGGCTGGTCGCGGAGACGCCGGGGCTCGAGGTGACGAAGCGAACCTGGTCGGCGCTCGGCGCCCGGACGTTCGCGCGGAAGAACTCGAACATGGGCGGCCAGTCCACGCACTCGTTGCCCCACCAGTGGCCGGCGCCCGGCCGCTCGTAGTAGGCGAAGTTGCGGTGGAAGGCGGCGAGGTGCGAGCGCATCTCCCGCGCCTGCTGCACCGGCACGTTGTCGTCCGCGTCGCCGTGGAGGATGTAGACGCCCAGGCCGGCGTAGTTGGGGAGGAGAGCGAGCGTGTCGCTCGGGCTCGCCGCGCGGGAGAAGGCGTCCCGCACGGGCGTGTCGGAGCCGAAGGTCTCCAGCCCGCCGTAGGACCAGAAGCTGATCCAGCCGGCGCTGGGGCCGATCGCGGCGAACCGATCGGGGAACTGGGCCGCGAGATTCCACGTGCCGTGCCCGCCCATGGAGTGGCCCGTGAGGTAGACGCGGTCGGGATCGGCGTCGAAGAGCCCGGCGGCGATGTCGAGCACCTCGACGGCGTCGAGGCGCCCCCAGTCCTCCCAGTCGAAGCCGAAGGGACGGCGGTTGGTGGGGGCGATGATGTGCCCCCAGTTCTTGTGGTCATACGCCGCGGCCTGGCCGCTGGCCTCGACCGATGCGCCGTGGAGCGTGAGGAAGAGCGCTGGCCGCTCGTCGCGGAACTCGCCCTGGGCGCGCTCCCGCTGCGGGGTGACGGCGAAGTACTGCACGCTCCCGTCGATCCGCGAGACGAAGGTGCGCACGTGCTTCTCGTGCGGCGCGAGGCTCCGCAGGGTGATGTCTCGCGCGTGCAGGACTTGGCCGTCGCGCACGATCTCGACGCGGATGGGGACGCGTCGCTCGCTGTCGGCCGCGCCACGGCGCAGGCGCACCGGCGCCTTGTGGACGCTCAGGGGCGGGACGGCGACGCCGGTCTCGACGGCGACCTCCGCGCCGTGGGCGTCGAGGCTGACGGCTCGGACGGTGACGGCGGCGTCCGCCTCGGTGGCGTTGAGGATCGGCACGCCGGCCCACAGCTCGCCCTCCTCGCCCTCGATCTGGTCGGGGAGAGTCCAGTCGACGGTGTCGAGCGCGACGGGGGCCTCCGGGGGCGCCAGCTCGGCGAGCAGCTGGCCGCGGGCGCAGCGGAAGAGCAGCTCGTTCGCGCCCGCGCGGAGCGCGACCGGAAGGCGGAGCAGCCCGTTGGCGTAGGGGTCGCCCGCGCGCGGCTCGCCGTTGACGTACACGACCGCGTGGCCCCGGGCCTCCAGGATCATCACCCCGGGCTCCTCGCGGTGGAAGACGAAGAGCACGTGCCCGCCGGCGAGCCCGCGCCCGCGGAACCACCCGTCCTCGCCCGCCTCGATCGGGGCCCATGCGCGGGCGTCGGCGGCCGGCCCGGGCGCGTCTCCCTCGCTCGGCGTGGTCCACTGGCCCCGCACGATCGAGAGGGTGACCGGGTCGGTGAAGAAGGGCTGCCTGCCCCCCGAGCCCATGGGCCCGATCGTCAGCCCGTTGCGGAGCGGGATTCGGTCCTGCGCGCCCGCGAGCGCGCACGCGGCGGAGAGCAGAGCCATGGCGATCCGTGCGGCGAGGCGTGGCGGCATGCGGGGTTCCTCCGTGAGCCCACAGTGTGGCCCTCCCGGGCGGGTCGGGCAAGTCGGTGGCGGCGACGGGCCGGCCGGCGCCCGCGCCGGGCTCGCGCGGAGGGTTATGCTTGGTCCATGGCGTCGCAGGTCGAGGTCTGCTGGCTGCTCTCGCCGATCCGCAGCGGGTCGTCGGTGACCGTGTACGCGGCCGGCGATGCGCTGGGCTGCCCCGTGGCGGACGAGATCTTCGGCCCGTGGGACCGCACCGGCCCGCCCCACAACTTCCCGCCCTCCCAGCGGCGCCTTCGCGACGCCTTCGGCGCGGCCGGGGAGCGGCTGACCAAGGGGGTCGCGGCGCTGGCCGGCGGGGTCTTCACGGAGATGGGCGGGGGCGACGGCCTGGTGATCTGCAAGCACCCGCACGCCTCGATCGGGCCGGAGGAGATCCGTGAATACTGGCCCCGCCACCGCGTGGCGGTGCTCATGCGGAACCCGCTCGCGGCGATCAACAGCCTCTTCGTGCGTGGGTGGGAGGAGGCCGCGGGCGGCGGGAGCATGATCGACTACTTCACGACGATCGCGCAGCGCTGGCTCGCCTCCACGGACCGGCTGCTCTACGAGGACCTGCGTCGGGATCCCGCGGCGTACTTCCGGAAGCTCTTCGCGGCGTGGGGCTTCGGGCCCGACGAGGGGATGGTGCAGCGAGCGGTCGCATACCAGGCGACCTCGTACCACAGCTCGTCGAAGGAGAGGCACGAGGGGGACGACCCGGCGAGCGTGCGGAGCGAGCGGGCATGGGCGGTGCCGGAGTCGATCGTGGAGGCGTACCTGGCGCACCCGGCGATGCGGGAGCTGTTCCAGGCGGCCGGGTGGCCCACGGAGCGGGAGGCGTACGAGGGTCGGGCCGACCAGGGGCCGGGGCCGGCCGTGCGCATCGCCCCGCGCGATCGCGCGAGCGCCGGCGCGGGGACGTAGGCCGGCGCCGGGGCGGCGGGCGAACGGGGGGGATCGGCGGGGACGGGGCCGCCGGCGCGGGCTCGCTGGGTGGGGACGGGCGCGCTACCGTGTGGGGCGCGGGCGGCCGCGGTGCCCCCGGCGCGGCGGTGGGGAGCGCCCCCGACGGCAGAGACCATCCTTCCAGCGAAAGGCAGCAGCACCATGGCCGACCAGGACCAGCAGCAGCGTCAGATCCAGCTCCGCATCGACGAGTCGAAGATGCACTCGACGTACGCCAACACGATCCGCACGTCCTCGACGCAGGACGAGGTGGTGCTCGACTTCGGCATGAACCTGCCGATCCAGGGGCAGAACAACGAGCCGGTGCTGCTCTTCAGCGTCGGCTCGCGCGTCATCATGAACTGGGCCGGCGCCAAGCGCCTGGCGATCAGCCTGGGCCAGGTGATCCGCTCCTACGAGGAGCGCAACGGCGAGATCCAGCTCCAGCGCCCCGCCGGCCACGGCGGCGACGGGCCGCGCCTGGCGGAGTGATCCGCGCGGCACATCGCACCAACCGGCGCCCCGGCCTCGAGAGCCGGGGCGTTTTCGCGTCGGGAGGTGACGTGGGGACCGGCGTCCGTGGTCGCGTTGCGAGCCGAGCTCATTCGTCACGATTCCGCTGCTGGAGAAGGAGCTGGGTCTCGATGTCCCTCGCGTGCTCGCTCCGGTAGGTGAGCTTCACCGGCGTCCCCTCCGCCCCCTCGATGTAGAACCGGTGCAGGACGCCGCCCTTCCCCGGCACGCCCCGCGGCAACTGCACGCGCCCCGGCTCGAAGCGCACCTCGTCGATCGTCCGGTCCCGCCTGTCGCGGAGAGAGCCGGACGTCACCACCCGGGCACCCTCCGCGGGCTCGCAGACCAGCAGGTCGCTGGTCCCGATCCCCTCGCGCGCCTGGATCGCCGCGCGCGTCGGGATCAGCTTCGTGTTCTTCACCTCGACCGTCGCCATCCACAAGCCGGCGTCGCCCACGCGCTCCACCTCGATCGCGCCCCACTCCAGGAGCGGCATCTGGTCGGCGTGGTACATCGTGAAGGCGAAGTTGCGGTGGCACTCCTCCTCGAGCATGAACGTCGGCGTGTTGCGGCTGGCCCACTTGTTCAGCCCGCCGATGAGCACCGTGCCGTGCTCGGGGTGGTCGAACTCCTCGTACTCCTTGAACGCCTGCCCGAAGAGCAGCCGGTCGCGGAAGAGCCACATCCTCTCCTCGTCCGGGCTCGTCACGTCGCGCTGGAAATACTTCGCGCTGGTCCACATCTCATTGGTGAACGCGAAGACGCCGAGGCCCTCGCTGAGCCAGTTGATGAAGCCGCCGTGCACGCCGTAGAGATCCTTGTAGGTGATCATGTAGCGGTAGTAGGGGAGGATGTCCTCGCCGGTCCGGCCGATGCGGTCGTAGACGGCGACGTCCTCGCGCGGGTATGCGCTCTCCTGGTACTGCGCCCCCGGGCCGCGGAGGATCATGCCCCCCGCGTTGTGATAGCTCTGGCCCGCGGTGATGTTCGGGCGCGCGAGGATGAACTCGGCGACGGCCCTCGTCTCGGGGTTGGAGAGGGGGAATTCGCCGGCGCCCCACTGGACGTAGCCGGGCTTCCAGTCGGTGGGCCAGTTGCGGTTCATGTCGTCGCCGCCCGGCCCGTCCTCGTTGGTGCGTCCGTCCCCGTCGTTGTCGATCCCCTCCTGGCCGAGCCTCGTCCATCGGCCCGGCTCCCCCTCGCGCACGCGCCGGAAGATGCGAGGGTCCACCGTGTCACGCACCCACTCGCCGTCGGGGTCGGCGATCCACATCGTCGTGATGGAACCATCTCCGTCGAGATCGTCGTCGGGGTCCTCGTCGACCAGCCCGTCGCGGTCATCGTCCACGGGGCGCTGGTTGGAGCGCGAGGAGCTGGGATCGTTGGCGTGCTCGAACCAGTAGTCGCGCCCGTCGGGGTTCTGGCTGACGAGGAAGTAGAACGAGTAGCTGTTCAGCAGTTCGGTCAGGTCTTCGTTGTGCCCGTAGGCCTTGGTCAGATACCAGAGGGAGTAGAGCACGACCTCGCTCGACTGGATCTCGTTCCCGTGGACGTTGCCGTCGATCCACATGGCGGGCTTGGAGGTGTCCGGCCCGCTGTCGGGGGCGGTCACGATCGCCACGTACATCGGCTTGCCCAGCCCGCTGACGCCGATCCGCTCGAGCGTGACGAGGCGCGGGTACGCCTCCGCGATCCGCTGCGTCCAGGCCACGAGCTCGCCATAGTTGTAGTAGCGGTTGAACGCGATGTCGACCCGACCGGGGATGTGCTCCTGCGCCGTGGCGGCGGGGGGCGCGAGGCACGCGCCCGCTGCGCCGAGCACGGCGGGAATCCTGCTCCGCATCACTCAGCCTCCTCGAGGACGACCTCGATCACGCGATCCCCGAACACGCCGGAGCGGACCTCGACAGGGACCGTGGCGCCGTCAGGGGCACGGATGACCCACTCGGCGTCCACGTGGGCCCCGTGGGCGCCGATGGCGTCCCAGCGCTCCACGCGCTGGCCCGCGACGATGTCCTCCACCGCGACGCCGATCGAGACGACGATCGGCGCCACGCGACGCGCCTTGACGCCGATCGCGCCGGCGGTGGGCAGCCCGCCGGGGTTGCTCCCGCGCACGCGCACGCGCCACACCCCCCGCGCCAGACGCTCCGGCGGGAGCGCCTCGACCCGAAGCTCGGGGAGCAGGCCGAGAAGCCGGGACACGAACTCGGTCTGCTCGTCCGCGACCCGCCCCCACTCGCCCTCGGGCGGCTCGTGTGTGACGCCCGGCACCAGCCCGCCGATCTCGACCCCGCCCAGCTGCGGGTGGTCGAAGGGCGTCCACGCGGCGAAGCCGCGTCCGCCGAGGTGCTCGTCGCTGTACCTGATCCACGCGGCCTCGTCGCTCTCCCCGCCCGCGCCGGGACGCGAGGCACGATCGCGCCGCCCGCCGCCGCCGCCGGCCCGCGCAGGGTCGGGCTGTCCGGAGATCAGCGCCCGGACGCGCAGCTGGAGGTCCTGCGGCAGGGCCGCGACGGCGGCCATGCGCTCGCCCTGCTCCTGCTCGGTGAGGCTGCCGAACTCGGCGACCATGGCGCCGCGCTCCTCGGGCGTGGCGACGATGAAATCGATCAGGAACTGCGGCACGCCGCGCTCCTGCAGGGCGCGGCGTTCGGCGTCGGGATCGGGCGGGGGCGCGGGACCGCCGCCCTCTCCGTCGGGCTTCTCCGCCCTCTCCCCGCCGTCCTCGGCCCTCTGCACCAGGTCCGGACGGACCCAGCCGGGCGTGGCGAAGCTGTAGACGCCGAAGTGGCCGTACGCCCACTGCGTGAAGGAGCCGGCCCAGTCGCGCCCGGGGGCGCCGGTCTGGCCGGTGATCTCCTTGAAGGTCTCCCGCACCTTCTCGTACGCGTCCCTGTCGCCCTCCTCGATGCCGCTCGGCTCGCGCCCGTCGGGGGCGAACTTGCCGGCGCCCGGCGTGTTGATGATGTTGTCCGCGCTGGTGAAGGCGAGCACGCAGACGATGTTGTCGCGCTCGAGCATCCACTCGACGAGCCTGCGCGTCTCGGGCTCGGAGAGCTGGTAACGCCCCGCCCCGTCCTCGTGCTCCGGCCAGAGCGCGGGGAAGTTGCGGTCGAGATCGACCCCTCCCCCGGCGCTGCCCGCGACGCCGTCCTCGTTGAACTTCCCGTCGCCGTCGTTGTCGATCCCCTCCACGAGGAGCGCGTACTCTGCGATCTCGCCCTTGGATCCATCGGGCGCACGGAGCAGGCGGGGCTCATCGGGATCGGCGACGAGCGTCGCGGTAAGGCCTGTGCCGGGCGCGGGCCGCCTCACGCGCATCATCGTGATCATGCTGTCGCCGTTGAGGTCCTCGCCCGGGTCCTCGGCGACGCGTCCGTCGGCGTCGGCGTCGAGCGGGCGCGGCGCGCGCCCGAAGGCGGCCCGGGGGGCGCCGGGCCGGTCGAAGAGCGCGTCGTTGTCCGGGTTGAGGTCCGGGACGATGTACACGGTGCGGCTCTCGAGCAGCTCGGCGTGCTCGGTGACGAGCCGGTCGATGAGCGTGAGCGCCAGGCGCGTGCCGAAATCGTGCCGGCCGTCGAGCCCGGCCACGATGAGCAGGGCGGGGCGCTCGTCGGGGCCGCGCCCGAGCGCGTCCGGCTCCGGCCGCGCGAGCCGCCAGCCGCTGAGCGCGTGCCCCTCCTGGCTCCGGCCAAGCTGAAAGACCTCGACCGGTCCTGCGAGGGGCGAGAGCGGCTGGGCCAGGGCGGTGGAGGCGCCGGCTGCGCCCGCTGCCAGGAGTCCGATCGCTCGTCGCGTTCGCATCACTCGTCGCTCCAAGGGGGTAGAGCGATGCACGATAACGAGTTGCGACCGGGCGGCGTGGCCGGGGCTGCGCCGTGGGAAACGGACCTACCCGGCGCGAAATCGGCCCTTTATATCCCTAATCACTTGCGAACACTAACAAGTATCGACTCTTTCGTACTTTCCGGGGCTTGACTTCGCGGCCCACATACGTCGAAATGTGTCCTGGAGGACGGCGGTGGGGCCGTCCCGGAGAGCCCCGTCCCCGGAGGCGCAAGGAGGTGCAGCATGCCTGAGACTCCCGCTCCAGCACCCGGCACCTCGACCACCGAGGCGAAGCTGTTGTTCCGGGCCGACACGGACCAGAACGGGGACTGGTATGTGTGGCGCAAGCTGAGCAAGTACGGCTGGGCAACGCTGCGCCGGTGCGACTGCCGCGAGGCCGCGTTCGAGCTCGCCGAGACGATGAACAAGGACCCGGACGCGGCGCTTTTCCGCGGCTGAGGTCGGCGTTCTTTCCCTGGTTCGTGATCCGGCCGTCATCTGGGTGATGCTCACCCGCGCGCCGGTACCAGCCTGCGCTCCGCTATCCCGCGGCAATAGGGGATTCCTCCCTGATCCCCGCGTTCTCGCTGGCCCGTTCTCGAGCGAGGCCGTAAAATCTGGATGCGCACGTCCGAATGTGGGCGCGCGCGCATCGCGGCGGGGCGCGCGGCGCCCCCCTTCAGGGAGAGAAATCATGATTGCTCGAAAGGGGTTCATGCCGCTCTTCGCGGCGACGGCGGTCGGTGTGCTCGCGCCGTGGTCGTCGGCGCAGCTCGTTCGCGAGGCAGAGTCGTTCGGCCCAAGGGTGGCCCAGGAGCGGGGCTGGAGCGAGCCCGTCGGGCCGGCGGACCAGCTCGGCGTCCCGGCGCTCCCGCCGCGCGCGCGGCCCGATCCGTCCGGTTCGGCGCTGCTGCAGGAGAACGCAGCCCCGCCCGGCGGCTTCACGAACCTGAGCCCGGCCATCCGCTGGCCCGACGCCTCCGGCGCGGTCGCGCCCGGTGGCGGGACCAGGTACATCAACCAGCCGATCAACTGCGACGGGAACGGCTGGTTCAGCAACAACAACAGCAACAACAACCCGTACCTGGTGTTCGACGACTTCGTGGCCAGCAGCGCGCCGCTGCGCAACGTGGAGTTCTACGGCGGCGTCTACGGCGGGAGCTACAGCCTCGGCGCCATCTCGTCGATCGGCATCGAGATCTGGACGATCGGCTCGGGCGGGTTGTGCGGCTGGGTGTACGACGGGCTCGTCGCACGCGACACATTCACGCTCGCCGAGCTCTATCCCGCGTTCGAGTGCGATGTGTCCAACGGCCTGTTCGACGCGTACAAGTTCTCGGCCTGGTTCGACAGCCCGATCCCCCTGACCTCGGGGCGCAACTACATGATCACGATCTACGCGACACTCGTGAACCCCGACGGGGGCGAGCTGTTCGTCTGGTGCGACACCCTCAGCCCGCACTACAACCAGGCCACGTCGTGGAACAGGAGCTCTCAGGAGTACGTCCGGTGCAGCCCGGACATGGCGTTCAGGACCAACGCCCAGGTTCCCACGTGCCAGTACAACGACTGCCAGACCACGTGCTACTTCAGCAACTACTACAGCAACGTCAACCCCTACATCGTGCTGGACGATTTCACCGCGGCGTTCTCGGGCGATCTGCGACGCATCCAGATCACGGGCGGCGTGTGGGACGGCGGCAGCGGCACAGGGACGGACTTCCGCAACATCGCCGGCCTCTACATCGAGGTCTACGGCGCGATCGCCAGCGACAACTACCCCTGCGGCAACTTCGTCTCCGGCTTCCTGGGGGCGCACCAGGTGCCGCTCGGCGAGACCTTCCCGCGCTACGACTGCACCGACATCTTCGGGATCAGCCACTACACGTTCACGATCGAGATGCCGGCCGGATTCACGCTCAGCGCCGGCGGCAGGTACATGCTCGGCGCCTACGGCATCCCCGTCAACCCCGACAGCGACGACCTCTTCTGCTGGGGCGGCACCGACGCGGTGTACGGCTTCACCTCCTGGTCCTACGACCTCGTCGATAATGCCCAGGAGGTCTGCCACGAGGTCGACCAGGCCTGGTGCATCAACCCGGCCCGCCCGTGCTTCGCGGACTTCAACGGCGACGGCGTCGTGGACACCCGCGACGTGCTGGCGTTCCTCAACGCGTGGAGCGCCGGACGGCTCACCGCCGACATGGACTACAACCTGATCATCGACACGCGCGACGTCCTTGCGTTCCTCAACATCTGGACACACGGCTGCTGACCCAGCACGCGACCGATACTTCTCCGCTGCTCCGGAAGGGCCCCGCGGTGCGGGGCCCTTCGCTTCCCCACGCGCCGACGCCGGCGTTCACGCCTCTCCGGCAGCCGGGCCGGCGCGGGGGCCTCGCGCGGGGTGCGTTATGGTTCGGAAAATGATCGGATTACCATGATCCCCTGAAGACATCAGGGGGGGAGAGGACTTCCGGGGAACCCCCCCGAAAGTTAGTGGTTACGGAACTTCTGTGGCATCCCGGTCGTTCAACTGTGCGGGGACGGCCACCAGGTTCCCCAAGGAGATGGACGTATGCGACGGGTCACGGCTCTGACGGCGACTTCCCTGCTGGCCGGTGGGCTCATGCAGGCGTGCACGCACAACCGCGACGTCGGCGACTCGGGCGGGCGGATCAACCCGTACGCCTCCACCGGGGCGGACGCCGCCTCGACCGACGCGAGCATGCCCGCCATGCTCGAGTACAGCGACCAGGTGGCCGAGGCCCTCGCCCGGCGCATCGGCGGAATCCCCGAGATCGCCGGCTCGCCCACCCGCGTCGTGGTCGAGCTCGGCGCGATCGAGAACCAGACCAATACGCCGCGCACCGACTTCGAGCTGATCCAGCGCCGCCTCCGCGGGCGGCTGCTCTCGAGCGACATCGTGACGGCCAACGTGCGGTTCGTGGAGAGCGTGGCGGCGATGGACGCGGAGCAGCGCAGGGTGATGGGGGACGAGACGGACCCGCTCCAGCGCGACTACGAGCGCGGCCGGACCGACCGCTACGACCCCAGCCACACGTACGTCCTCCGCGGCGCATTCTTCGAGTCGGTCCGCTACGACACGAGGCGGTTCTACTTCGAGTTCAACCTGGTGAACCTGCAGACGCGCGACATCGTCTTCAACGAGCCCTTCGACCTGGCGCAGCAGCAGCAGTAGTGGAAGGGGCGGGGCCGGGGCTGGGGTCCGTGTCGGCTTTGGTGCGCCGGCGATGCGTCACCCGCGCTCTCCGGCGTCGGTCGCTTGCCTGGGAGGTTCATTTGGCGCGACATCGGAGCACCTGGGTGGCGGCGATCGGGGCGTGCGCGGGCGCGGTACTCTGCGCATCGATGCCCGGGTGCGTATCAGCCCGGCACGCGCGTTCCACGCGGCTGGCCGGCGCCGATCTCGAGCAGGCGGTGCTGGAGGTGAGAGGGGAGCTGGCCGAGAGCCGGTTCCTCGCCGGGCGCGGGGAGGATTCCCCAGAGGCCCGCCTGGTGCTCCGGCGCGTGGAGAACGTCTCCACCGACCGCATCCCCGTCGCCGAGCAGTGGGCGCTGCCCGCCCGCGTCATCTCGCACCCGGGGATGCAGGAGTTGCTGCGGGCCAGAAACGTCTCCGTGCAATTGCCGCCGGAGAAGGCCGCGCTCCTCGAGCGGGGCGGGCTCGAGTTCCCGGCGCTGGAGCCCGAGGACCGGCCGACGCACCTGCTGCGGGCGCAGATCGCGTCGGGGACGCGTGCGGCGTCGCTCGCCGGGGGGCGCGACGCCGACATCCGCAAGGAGTACTACCTCATCACGTTCGTCATCGAGGACCTGCAGGGGCGGGAGGTGCTCTGGCAGGGCGACGCCGAGCTGGCGCGCGAGGCGGAGGGCAGCGTCGTTGACTGAGCCGGCCCGACATCTCCGCGGGACGCGCCGCCGCGGCGTCAGGAGCGTCCGGGCGCGGGCGATCGCGCTGCCGCTGATCGGGGGCGCGACGCTCCTCGTCGGGTGCACATCGGGATACATCGCGGACGCGAGGGTGATCAACCTCGTGGCCCGGGCCGAGTTCGGACGGGCCCGGGAGGCGCTCTATATGCAGGAACGCCCGAACCCCGGGCTGACGGATCTGCTCGACGCTACCAAGAAGGGCATGATGTCGCTCGCCGACGGCCTGCCCGATGCCGCCGACCGCGACTTCGAGGCGGTGTTCGACATGCTGCGCACACAGGGGGTCAACGAGGACCGCACGACCGAGTCGATCTTCGTCAACGAGGAGGGGGTGCGGGTCTGGAAGGGCGAGCCCTTCGAGCAGGCGATGGCGTACGCCGCGATCGCCGAGAACGACGCGTCGCGCGGCGACTGGGGCAACGCGAGAGCTGCGGCGGAGAACGCGCTGTTCCACCTGCGCGACTACTCCGAGTCGGAGAGCGGGGACATCCGCTACCGGTCGGTGGAGTCCACGTTCGCGCTGGGGTACATGATCCGCGGCATCGCGGCGCTCGAGATGCAGCGGCGCGAGGAGGCCGAGGAGTCGTTCGCGAGGGCCGTCGAGGCGCACGGCGCTCTGAGGCCGGTGGTTGAGAGGCTCCTCTCGGGGCGGTACGACACGGTCCTCTTCATCGACTACGGCCTCGGCCCGCGCCGCGAGGCGGTCGGGCCCGGCGGCGTGGGCATCGCCTACCGGGCGCGGACGCCCTCCGACGACGCCCCGGTGCGGGTGAGCTGGAGCGGAGGCGAGACGAGCTGGCCCCTCGCGGCCGACGTGAACGCGATGTCCGCCGACGCCCGCTGGCAGAGCCGCGAGAGCATCAGGCGCTTCAAGCAGGGCCTCGGCCAGGGGCTCATGCTCGGCGGCGCGGTGCTCGCCTCCACCGGCGGCACCGACGAGGACGACGACATCGCGCGTCTCGCGGCCGGGGCTGGGCTGGTCGCCCTGGGCGCGGTCGCGCAGAGCAACGCCCGGGCCGACACCCGCCACAACGAGCTGCTGCCCCAGCGGGTCTACATCGCCCCGCTCGAGCTCGGCGGCTCGCGCGATCCCGTGCGTGTGGAGATCGAGGGGCATCCGGGCTCGAGGATGACGCTCCATGGCCTCTGGGTGCGCGAGCCCGGTGAGCACGTCGTGCGGTACGTGCGCCTGCCGCTCAACCCGGTGGCCTGGGCCGACGCGGAAGCGGTGGCGTACGGCAACGACGCGACCGGCCCGCTGGAGGCGCCGACGCTCCCGTGGATCCTCGGCGGGCGCGACGCCCGCTACCCCGACCACGCCGCCGCGCTCGACTACGAGCGCGCCGGGCTCGATCTCGGCGACACCCCGGGAGAGCTCAGGGAACTCTACAGGCTGGAGGGGATCAGACTGTTCCCGATGGACGACCAGCGGCTCGTGAGCGGGCACATCTTCGAGGGCGGCCACTCGCTCTTCACGCCGCTCCCGGGAACGACGGGCTTCACGAGGCTGTTCGGACGCGAGCAGGCGCGCTACCAGCCGATGAGCGAGGCAACGCGCGAGCTGATCGCACGGCTCGAGGCCGCGGCGACGCGGGCAGGCGCACACGCAGAGGAGAACACGCGATGAGCACGCGGAGGTTGAGGAACGCCGTTGCGGGCGCGATCGGCGTCACGATGATCGGGCTCGCGTCCGGGTGCGACACCACCGCCAAGCCCTACGGCGGCCGGCTCGACCCGGCGCAGCCGTATCCGAAGGTGTCGGTCGCCCCGCCCATCTACGAGCTGGTCGCCTTCGAGGAGCCGCGCGTCACGCCCGGCGAGGGCGACCGCCCGCTCTACGTCGTGACCGCCTGCCGCTCGACGCAGGACGGCACCACCCGCGTTCAGTACCAGTACGAGTGGTTCGACGACGCCGGGCGCCCGCTGGACGCGAGCGGCTGGAAGTATGTCATCATCCCGGCGCGCACGCAGGTCTTCCTCGAGGCCAACGCCCTCTCGAGCAGGGCCAAGGACTGGCGCCTGACCGTCAGGCCGGCCGGATGATGTCTCACGGCGCCGCTGGCGGCTCGCCGCCAGCGCGTGCGTGCGTGCAGGTGCCGCGGCTGACCGTCGCCGCGGATCGCGCCACGGGACCAAGGCCCGTCCAATGGGCAGAGCAAGGAGCGGAGTCATGAACGCACGGCATGGCAGAACTGCGAGCGCGGCGGTGCTGGCGCTGGTCGTCGGCGGCGTGGCCGCCATCGCACACGCCCAGGTCACGCGCAAGCCCGACGTCGCCCCCGTCCAGACCCAGGACGAGTACGCGTTCGACGCCGACCGCTGGTCGCGCGTCTACGAGGCCGGCGGCGAGCCCACGATCCTCGTGCTCGCCGGGCCGGCCACCGCCGAGCGCGCCGGGCGCGGCGTGGGCGCCTCCCTCATGTCCATGGACGCCGAGGGCGACGCATTCCTGCTCAAGAGCGAGATCGAGCGCACGCTCCTCGAGGGCGAGAACGTCGAGATCGCCAACCTCGACGCCCTCTCCGACATGGACCGGCGCGACGCCGAGCTGCTCCTCCAGTCCCGCGAGCGCGACGCCGTGGACCTGCTCTCCACCGCGCTCGACGCCCCCCTCGTCCTCGTCGCCCGACTCCAGCGCACGGCCGACTCGGGCGCCAAGTACCGCGTCACCTTCGAGGCGATCGACGTCTCCCGCGCACGCACGCTCAGCACCGTCGCCTTCGACTGGCAGGGCGGCGACGACGCCCGCTCCATCAAGCGCTATGCCCGGCTTCTCGCCAACGACTTCCTCGATGGCTACGAGCGCCGCGTCGCGAGCGAGACCGGCGACGCCATGCCCTTCACCGTCCGCGTGCTCGGCGCCGACATGCGCAGCATGCGCGAGCTCGCCGACGAGCTGAAGCGCATTCCCGGCGTCGAGAGCGCCAGGGTCACCCAGCGCCAGCAGGCACGCGACACCTCCACCGCCGAGCTCCGCGTCCGCTACGAGGGCACCGCCTTCGATCTCGCCGGCGAGCTCATGGACGCCGGCGACGTCGCCGCGCACCTCGAGCTCGACAGCCTCGACATGACCGCCGGCGCCATCGTCCTCCGCGCCATCGACGGCGAGGGCCGGATGGAGCCGACGCGGGGCTGGCGTCTGCTCGGCGCCGACCGCGCGCCGGACATCGACCAGGAAGCCCTCCGCGAGGCCTACGCCGCCGCGGGCGAGCCCCGCATCGCCATGCTCATCGGCCGATCCCTCTCCCCCTGGGAGATCGAGCAGCCCTGGTTCTGGAACGATTTCGGGCGGGAGTGGTGCGCCCCCGGCGTGAGCGCCCACGCCGACCGCGGCGGGAGCAACGTCTTCATCACCATCGCCGAGCAGATCGAGAGCCGCGTCAACAACGCCCCCGACTGGTGGGGCGGCGTCGTCACGCCCAACTACGAGCCCCGCGAGGCCGAGCAGGGCCTCCTCGAATCCCGCCGCCTCGAGGACCTGCTCGTGGACCGCCTCGGCCAAGGCGGCCTCGGCCTGCGCATGGTCGACGCCGTGACCCTCCGCGAACGCGCGCTCGCCGAGAACCCCCGATTCGTCTTCCGCGAGGCCGAGCTCATCGAGCTCGTCCGCGAGACCGGGTTGGCCGATATCGCCGTCCTCGGCGCCGGCCGCCTCGAGCGCGAGGACGGCTACACCACCGTCCGCTACACCCTCCGCGCCGTCGAGCTCGAGTCCGGCGAGGTGCTCGCCGTCGCCCCCGCGGCCGTCGAGGTGGACGACCGCGCCGACGCCGAAGAGGTCAACGAGATCCTCGCCGACCTCGCCGAGGGTGCGGCCGCCCGGCTCGTCTCGGACCTCGCCCGCGCCTGGACGGACTGAAAGGGGGGGGTGACGCCACAACGTAAAGACGCCCGGCGGTTCGCCACCGGGCGTCGTTCTCTTCGTATTGGTCTGCGAGCGTCAGAGGGCCGCGGCGAGGATCGCGAACAGCCCCACGATGGCGCCGATCGCGCCCCAGCGCATCCCGACGGCGAAGTCCGTGAGCTGTTCGCCGATTCGCTGTGGCGAACGATCCACGGAGACCGTCCAGGAGCCGAACTTCAGCTCGCGGTGGGGCGTGCGGGTCAGGGTGCAGGCGGTGCTGTTCATCATGGCGAGTACCCTCCGGGGCTTTTCTCCCGTGTTTCGCTTTGTCACGGGAGACACTATTCGCTATAGTGTACATACTCGCGATAGGGAATCAATGTTCGCGATAGAGAATTTTTTCGCGGCGACCGCCCGCCCACCCGGGCCCCGTTCACGGAGGCGAACGAATCATGGAGATCGGCGAGCACATCAAGGCCAGGCGGAAGGCCCTGGGCCTGACCCAGACCGACCTGGCCGACCGCTCGAATGTCAGCAAGGCCATGATCTGCGACGTCGAGGCCGGAAAGAAGAACCCGACGATCCGCCTCCTCGGCCAGATCGCCGCCGGCCTCGACTGCTCGATCTCCGAGTTGATCGACCTCGAGGAGACGCCCCGCTTCGTCCCGGAGCGCCGCGACCAGCAGCGAGTGCTCGTCGACCCCGAGAACGGCATGGAGCGCCGCCTGCTCAGCTCCGCCCTCGTCCGGCGCGGCATCGAGATCATCCAGTACACCTACCCGCCCGGCGCCGAACTGGGCGGCTTCCCGCCGCACCACCACGGCACGTTCGAGACGGCGATCGTCGTCAAGGGGCGCGTGCGCATGGAGATCGGCTCAGAGTCGATCGAGCTCGCCGAGGGCGACACCGTCACCTACGCCGCGGACGTGGTCCACAGCGCCTACAACCTCGGCGACACCGAGGCGAGGGTGATCTACATCGTCGACTCGACGCGCACCGCCCACCCCCGCCGTCACGCGATCGCCGCGGAGGAGGAGGAGTGAGGCGAGCTTCCGGCCCTCAGTGCGGCCTGTGCCCCGCGAGCCGCTCGTAGAGCGCGTCGTCGATGCCGAGGTACTCGCGCATGTGCCGGTCGTACGTCTCGGCGTCCTCGTCGCGCGAGAGGTCCAGGCGCAGCTCGTTGATCACCTTCGTCCCCTGCGCGATCCACGCCTGGAACGTCTCGTTGGCGACGTTCTCCCGGATCCACTCGCCCACCGGCCCCTTGAAGGGCGCCCGCGCCATCTGCGTCCCCGCGCGCCCGGTCACTTGGCAGACGAAGCTCCCCGCCGGGGCCGCGGGGCCCGCCGACTCCACCTGCGGCAGCGGCTCGCCGAGCTGGGTGAGCAGCTCCACGATCGCCTTCTTCGGCATCAAGTCGCCCTTGGTCGAGGCGACGTGGTACCCGTCGAGCAGCACCCTCTTGGCCCCCTCGGTGTCCTGCGTCGCCATGAGGGCCGCGCCCGCGAGCTGGTAGGCCTTGGAGAACCCCGGGTTCAGCTCAAAGCAGCGGGTGTACTCCCGCGCCGCATCGGCGAACCGCCCCGCCTGGTTGTACGCCCCCGCGAGCGAGAAGTGGGCCATGTCGTTCTCGGGGTCCTCCCGGCACATCTTCTCGAACTGCGCGATCCGGTCTTCCAGGCTGGGCGGCATCGGGACCTCCTGTGGGCAAGCCTAGGCGAGGATCAGTGGGTGAGTGGGTGATGGAGAGCAGAAGCGACGCGCGGGTGAGCAGCTTGCTTGTCCTCAAGCCTCGAGCCCTTTCCCTACCATCCCCTCGGAGAGTTCCCAATGAAGACCATCATCGAGCCGTTCCGCATCAAATCGGTCGAGCCCATCAGCATGACCACGGCCGACGAGCGCGAGCGATATCTCCGCGAGGCCCACTTCAACGTCTTCCTCATCAGGGCCCGCAACGTCCTCATCGACCTGCTCACCGACTCGGGCACCGGCGCGATGTCCAGCGAGCAGTGGGCGGGCGTGATGCGCGGGGACGAGTCGTATGCCGGCGCGGAGTCGTTCTTCCGCTTCGAGAGCCGGCTGCAAGAGATGACCGGCTTCGCCCACGTGCTGCCGACGCACCAGGGGCGGGCGAGCGAGCGCATCCTCTTCGAGCTCGTCGGCGGCGAGGGAAAGGTCGTCCCCAACAACACGCACTTCGACACAACGCTCGCGAACATCGAGCACTCGGGGGCAAAGGCCGTCAACCTGCCCATCGCCGAGGGGCGCGACCCGCGGTCCCGCCACCCATTCAAGGGCAACATGGACGTCGCCGCCCTCGAGAAGCTCATCGACGAGGTCGGGCCCGAGCGCATCCCCGTGGTGATGATCACCGTCACCAACAACTCCGGCGGCGGGCAGCCGGTGAGCCTCGAGAACATCCGCGCCGTCCGCGCCGTGTGCGACAGGCACAAGCTCCCTCTCTTCCTCGACGCCTGCCGCTTCGCGGAGAACGCCTGGTTCATCAAGCAGCGCGAGCCCGGACAGCGCGACCGGCCCGTGAAGGAGATCGTCCGCGAGATGTTCGACCTCGCCGACGGCGCGACGATCAGCGCCAAGAAGGACGGCCTGGTCAACATCGGCGGCGTGCTGCTCATGCGCGACGAGCAGCTCTTTAGGCGCGCCAGCAGCCTCCTCATCCTCACCGAGGGCTACATCACCTACGGTGGCCTCGCCGGGCGCGACCTCGAGGCCATGGCCCAGGGCTTCGAGGAGGTGCTCCACGAGGACTACCTCCAGTACCGCATCCGCTCGACCGAGTATCTCGGCGAGAAGCTGCTCGCCATGGGCATCCAGATCATCGAGCCCCCCGGCGGGCACGCCGTCTACGTGGACGCCGGCGCGTTCTGCCCGCACATCCCGGCCGCGCAGTTCCCAGGCCAGGCGCTCGTCTGCGCCCTCTACCGCGAGGGCGGCGTGCGCGCGTGCGAGATCGGCTCGGTCATGTTCGGCAAGCACGCCAAGCCGGCGATGGAGCTGGTGCGCCTGGCCATCCCCCGCCGCGTCTACACCCAGAGCCACATCGACTACGTGATCGAGGTGTTCGGCCAACTCCGCGAGAAGCGATCCTCCCTCCGCGGCCTGCGCATCACCGAAGAGCCCGAGGCGCTGCGGCACTTCACCGCCAAGTTCGAAGAGCTCTGAAGTGCCACGACTGTCGCAACTCTTGATCTCCCTTTCCTCTCCTCCTCCGCGACGGTCGTGCTCGCCGAGCACGAGTTGGTGCCACTGGCGGCTTGCCCGCCAGTGCGAAGCCGCTCGCCGATTCGCTCACCCCCGGGACCTTCGGGCCGAGTCCCAAAGGGGCGCCATAGCCGCAGCCCGGGGCACGGCCCCGGGTATGCAACACCCCCACCCGCGCGCCAGATCCGAGCCCCGACGGGGCGGTCTACCCGCGAGGTTTCTGCGCGAGGCTCTATTCCGAGTCGCCGCCCAGTGGGTCGATCAGCACCACGGGGATGTCTCTTGCGCCGTGCAGAATTCGGACGACCTCCACGACATCGCCCTCGATCCCATAGAAGACCAGGTGATTTCGGAATCCCACGACGGTGCAACGACGCATTCCTTGCAGGCGAGGGTCGTCTAATCCGTACTTCGGGACTCGCTCCGGGTGCTACCAGATCAGCCGAAAGGTCGAGTCTGCGGCGTCGTACAGCCGCAATGCCTGCTCTCTGCTGTCGTGCGCGATGTAGTGCGCGGCCTCGTCAAGATCGGCGTCGGCCGCTGGAAGAATGCGCAGATCGAACCTCATGGCTGCGGGTTGCTCGCCCGCAGGCGATCAAGAAACGCGGCCTTCTTCTTGCGGGTGTAGTCGTCGGAGAACGGAATCGCCTGTCCGCTGTCCAAGCCCTCGATCAGCCTGGACGCCAGGATCGCCTCGGCCCGTTCCCGCTCCTGCTCGCGCATCAGCTTCTCGCGGATCGCCTCGCGAACGAACTCGCTGGCCGAGCCATACAGGCCCGAAGAGACCTTGCCGTCCACATACCGCTTGAGGGGTTCGGGGAGCGACACGTTCATCGTGATTGTGGTCGGGTCGGACAGGGCCGAATCATACGGATTCGGCCAATTCATGGCAATGATTGGCCTGGCAGCCAGTCCAGCAAAATTACCGAACAAATTATTGACACGATTGCACGAGCCCGAATAGAATCCTTATGTGATGGTTTCGCGATCTGACATCACGCCCCTCAGCCCCACCGATCGGGCGCTCCTCCTGGAGCTGACCGATCCGTCACCCCCGCTGCCATACCCTGGGGCCGACTCGCCGGACGCCCTCGCCCGCGCTCACTTCCTTGCCCGCCCCGACATCCAGCCCCACCTCGAGGCCCTCCAGACCTACCGCGCCTTCCGCGCCGAGATCGAGCGCGAGCACCGCGTCGCCCAGCTCGCCGATCTGTTGATCCAACTCGCCCACGCCGCCGCCGACCCCGCCGAAAGGCGGCGCGCCGCGACGGCCGCCATCCGCCTCCTCTTCCCCGCCCGGGCGCCCCGCCCCTCCGGTGCGGCTCCTTCTCCTTCCCCTCCTACGTCGTCCCGTCGCGAGGTCCCGCACGCCCTCGCCGCGGAGCGGTCTGCAGCGCCCCCGCGCTTCCCCGAGTCCATCGGGGGCAGATCGAGCGAGACCTTGCCCTGCACGCCGCCCCCGTTCAACGCCGCCGCGCCCTCGCCAAGTCTCCCCGCGCCCGATCCCGCGCCGGCCCCCTCACCTCCATCCGTCCCATCCGTCGCATTCGACTCATCCGACCTATCACCCTCGCGCACTCTCAACCGCCGCGCTCAGCGCACCCGCCTCGACCGCCTCCCGCGGCGTTCGCGCACCCAATCCCTCGCCCTCGCCGCCGGCGCCGCCCCGCTCGACACCACGTAGCCTCCGACGCCTGACCTCAGCCTTCGAAGGTCAGGGTCAATCCGCCCTAACCACACAACCACCAGCGCCCAACCAGTCGCGCCTCTCCGCGCAGCGGCAGCGACCCCCTTTACACTGCGCCCAATATGCTCACGCACCTATCCCTCTGCCTGATCGCCGTCCTCGCCACCCTTGCCCCCGCGCAACCGGCCGATCTTGCCCGCCGCCTCGAGCCAATTCGCGCGAAGCACGACCTCCCCGCGCTCACCGCGCTCGTGACAACCGCCGACGAGACCGTCGCGATCGGAGCGGTCGGCGTGCGACAGGTCGGCGACGAGACGCCGGTCACCACCGATGATCTGTGGCACCTGGGCTCGTGCACGAAGTCGATGACGGCGACGGTGGCCGCGGTCATGGTCGAGCGGGGGAAGATCGGGTGGGGCACGACGGTCGCGGAGATCTTCGGGGACGAGTTTCCCGACCTGCACGAGGGCTATCGCGCAGCCACGCTGGAGCAGATGCTCCGCCATCGGGGCGGGTGCGCGACCGAGGCGCCGCCGGCGGCGTGGGCGGAGGCGTGGAAGCAGCGGGGGAGCGTGCGCGACCAGCGGGACGCGTTCGTCCGGGCCGTGCTCGCGCTCCCGCCGGCGTACGAGCCGGGGACGAAGCGGGAGTACTCCAACCAGGGGTTCGCCGTCGCGGGGGCGATGCTCGAGCGGGCGTGGGGCGGGGAAGGGACGAGCTGGGAGCAGCTCGCCCGGGACCTTCTCTTCGGGCCGCTCGGCATGAGCACGGCGGGGTTCGGGGCGCCCGGGTCGGCTGAGGCGATCGATCAGCCGCGGGGGCACAAGCCGCCCCTGATCCCCGGCCTCGGGCTCCGTCCCGTGGCGCCCGGGCCCGGGGCGGACAACCCGCCGGCGATCAGCCCGTCGGGGCGGGCGCACATGAGCATGGAGGACTGGGGCCGCTACGTGCGCGAGCACCTGCGCGGCCGGCAGGGCCGCTCGGAGCTGCTGCCGCGGGAGGTTTGGGAGCGCCTGCACAGCGACCCGTTCGGGGACGAGTACGGGCTGGGGTGGTCGGTCGTGCGACGCGAGTGGGGCGGCACGGTGATCGCCCACGCGGGGAGCAACACGATGTGGTACTGCGTGGTGTGGGCGTCGCCGGAGAAGGGGTTCGCCGTGCTGGTTGCGACCAACCGGCCGGGCGACGTGGGGGCGCAGGCCTGCGACGAGGCGGCGGGGGCGTTGATCGAGGCGTATCTGGCGGATGAGTTGCGGTGAGCGGGTGGCGTGCTGAGCCGGGCGGCGTGGTCTGAGCCCTGCCCTGAGGGCGAAGGCCACGTTGCCGGGCCCCGCGCTCACCCCTCTCACCGCTGGCACTACACCGGGCCGGCACGGCCCGGCTCGCTGACCTTCGACCATACACTTGCCCCGATGTCGGACAAGCCGCTTGCAGCCCAGGTCCTGATCGTGGAAGACGAGCCCGACCACGCCGAGGTCATGGCGGCCGCGCTGCGCAAGCCCGGGCACGTCTGCACCATCGTCAACGATGTCCCCGGCGCGGTCGCGGAGCTCACCAGCGGCACCTTCGACGTGGTGATCACCGACCTGCGCATGCCCGAATCCGGCGGGGTCCACACCCCCTCGGGCGACGGGGTCGCGGGCGACGGCGGCGACGCCGGGCTCGTCGTGCTCCGCGAGGCCAAGCGCCTGCAGCCCCACGCCGAGGCGATCATGGTCACCGCCCACGGCGACGTGCCCACCGCCCGCGCCGCGTTCAAGGAGGGGGCGTTCGACTTCGTCGAGAAGCCGCTGGACCTGGAGCTGTTCCGGTCGGTCGTCAACCGCGCGGCCGAGGCTGTGCTGCTCCGCCACGAGGCGCCGGAGGTGGGCGATCTCGTCCAGCACGACGGGTTCGAGGGGATCATCGCCGGCTCGGAGCCGATGCGCCGCATCCTGAGCACCGTGCGGACGGTCGCCCCGAGCAACATCCCGGTGCTCATCACCGGCGAGAGCGGGACGGGCAAGGAGCTGATCGCCCGGGCGATCCACGACAACTCCAAGCGGGCGCAGCGCCGCTTCGTCGCCTTCAACTGCGCCGGGCAGGCCGAGAGTCTGCTCGAGGACGGCCTCTTCGGCCACGTGCGCGGGGCATTCACGGGGGCGGACAAGGACCGCGAGGGCGTCTTCGAATACGCCGACAAGGGCACACTGTTCCTCGACGAGATCGGGGACATGCCGCTGGCGATGCAGGCCAAGCTGCTGCGGGTGCTCGAGACCGGCGAGGTGGTGCGCCTGGGGTCGAACGCCTCGCGGACGACCGATGTGCGTTTCGTGAGCGCGACCAACCAGGACCTCAAGGCGCTGGCCCGGCGCGGGGACTTCCGCGAGGACCTCTTCTTCCGCATCAACGGCTCGCACATCCACCTGCCGCCGCTGCGCGACCGGCGGGAGGACATCCCGCGGATCGTGCGCCACGCGATCGCGAAGTTCGCCGGCGAGCTGATGCCCGAGGCGCCGGTGCCGGGCATCACCGACGCGGCGCTCATGCGCCTGACCGCCTTCGACTGGCCGGGCAACGTGCGCCAGCTGCTCAACGTGGTGCAGAACATGACCGTGATGGCGATCGGCGAGGCCGCGGGCGCCGGGCAGATCACGCTCGACACCCGCCACATCCCCGAGGACATCCGCGCCGAGGAGAGCGCCATCGAGCCCGGCGAGGCCGCCGGCATCGGCTCCCTCGCGGGCACGAGCCTCGAGCAGCTCGAGAAGCGGGCGATCCGCGAGACGCTCAAGCTCACCGGCGGCAACCGCGAGCACGCCGCGAAGCTGCTGGGGATCGGCGAGCGCACGCTCTACCGCAAGCTCAAGGAGTACGGGCTGCGGTGAGGGTGGGTGGCGCCTGTACGAGCCCCGAGCGCAAGCTCGGGAGTGCTCGGGCGCCGTGTGGTCTGGGCCTTCACCGCGGCGGACGAGCGAAGGCCACGCGGGCGGCCGGAGTCGTGGCCTTCGCGGTCAAAGCACGGCCCAGACCACGCCACCCGCCGGCATCCGTTACACTCCGGCCGTGCGCATCCTCGGCGTCGATCCTGGCCTCCGCCTGACCGGCTACGCCTGCCTCGACGGCCCGCCCGAAGCGCCGGCCATCGTCGAGGCCGGCGTCTTCCGCCTGGCGCAGCGGACCCGGACGGAGGATGCCGCGGGCGCGGTCACCATGTCGGCCGCGAGCGTGTCGGCGCGGCTGCTCGAGCTGGATCGGGACTTCCGCGATGCGCTCGACCGGCTCAAGCCCGAGCTCGTCGCTGTCGAGTCGCTCTTTGCCCACTACAAGCACCCCGCGACGGCGATCGTGATGGGCCACGCCCGGGGCGTGCTGCTGCTGGCCATCCGCCAGGCTGGGTGCGGGCTCGTCGAGCTCAAGCCCAACGAGGTGAAGAAGTCGCTCACCGGGCACGGGCACGCGAGCAAGCCGCAGATGCAGGCCGCGGTGCAGCAGGCGTTCAACCTTGCCGAGCCGCCGAGCCCACCCGACATCGCCGACGCGATCGCGATCGCGCTGTGTGCGTCGAGGCGGGTCCGGATGGGCGCTGTGGTCTGAGCGGTGCTTTGACCGCGAAGGCCGCGCGTCTGTACCGCCGGCGTGGTCTTCGCCCGCAAAGCCGCGCCCAGACCACGGGACCCAGCCTGCACACGGCGCCCTCTCACCAGTCGAGCGTGCCGCGCCAGGCTTTGGTGAGCTCGTCGACGGCGATGTCCACGTCGAGCTCGGGGCACCGGAGGCGTCCGGAGGGGTCGAGCACGCCGATCTCGAGCACGCTCACGGCGCGGGCGTGCCGGGAGGCGGTCTTCCGCGCCTGCTCGACCTTGAGCGCGGGGACCTCGAGCACGTAGCGCCCGGGGTTCTCGGCGAACATCCACGCGGTGGGGTGGATGTCGGCGGGCGGGGCCACGAGCTGCGCGCCGATGGGCTGGCGCGCCGAGTAGCCCCCGATGAGCATCTCGGCGACGGCCACGGCCAGGCCGCCGTCGGAGCAGTCGTGGGCTGTCGCGACGAGGCCCTCGGCGATGCACGCCGCGACGGCGCGGGCGGTGCTCGCGCCGAGCGCGGGGTCGAACGAGGGCATGCCGAGCGTGAGTCCCTGCGACTCCGCGGCCGCGGCGACGGCGCGGAGGAGCTCCTGCACGCGCTCGGGGCCGATCTCGGCGGCGAGCTTCTCGACGGCGGGGTTGCCGAGGCGCGCGGCGAGACGCCTGGCGGTGTCGCTGGCGCGCGGCCCGTAGGCCACAACGAGCTGGTCGAGCCTGGCCAGGGCGGTGGGGGCGAGCGAGCGCAGCAGCGACTGGGCCTGCGCGCGGGCGCCCTCGGGAATGCCGGCGAGGACTCCGGCGGCACGGCGTTCGATGTCGGCGAGCATCGACTCGGGGTTCGACGCGAGGCTCGCGCGGGCGACGCCGAGGATCTGCGCGTAGTGCGACCCGCCCATGGCGCCTGTGGTCTCGCCGACGAGCAGCAGGACGTTGCCCGCACGCTTGGCGTCGGACGTGACGCATCGGCCGACGTCGGGCACGATCCCCATGCCGGTGATGAGCAGCGTGGGGGGGATCTCGATGGTGCGCCCGCTCTCGGTGGTGAACTGGTTGTTGAGCGAGTCCTTGCCGGAGACGAAGGGCGTGCGGTAGATCTTCGCTCCGTCGTAGCAGCCCTCGGCGGCCCGGACGAGGGAGCCGAGATTCTCGGGCTTGTTGCAGCTGGGCCAGCAGAAGTTGTCGAGGATGGCGATGCGCTCGGGATCGGCGCCGACGCAGACGAGGTTGCGCACGCACTCGTCGATGCCCGCGAGGGCCATGAGATATGGGTCGCCGCCGATCGCGGGATCGCCGAGGCTCGTGGCAAGGCCGCACCCGACGGCGATGCCGCGTCCGCTGCCCGGCACGGGCTCGACGACGCTCGCGTCGCCCGGGCCGCGCCCGGCGGGACCGACGAGCGGGCGGAGGATGGTGTTGCCCTGCACCTCGTGGTCGTACTGGCGGATGATCCAGTGCTTGCTGGCGATGTTGGGGTGGGCCAAGAGGGCAAGCAGCGAGTCAGCGAATGAGCGAGACAGCGAGGCAGGGCGAGAACCCTGCGCCGTCGTGCCCTGCCCCGATTCGCTGTTTCGCTGGCTCGCTCCCTCGCTGGACCAGACCGCCTCACGGGTCGGCTGCGGGATGCCCTCGTGCAGGAAGTGCATGGGGAGGCGGCCGACCTCCGTGCCGCGGTAGGTGAGGACGAGGTCGGCGCCGGGCGTGCCGAACGTGCCGAGGACGGCGAGCTCGACGTGCTCCTCGTCGCAGATGCGCCGGAGGGCGTCGAGGTTCTGCGCCGGGACGGCGAGCACCATCCGCTCCTGGGCCTCGCTGATCCAGATCTCGGTGTAGGTGAGGCCGTCGTACTTGAGCGGGGCGTTCTCGAGCTGCACGGTCGCGCCGATCTCGGCGCCCATCTCGCCCACGGCGGAGGAGAAGCCGCCGGCGCCGCAGTCGGTGATGGCGTGGAAGAGGCAGAGCGACGGAGCCACGGAGTGACGGAGCGACGAAGGGCCAGAAGGAGACCTGCGGTGTTCTTCTTCGTCGCTCTCCGGGACGAAGTCCCGCGCCCTCAGGATCGCGTCCAGCAGGCGCTTCTCCTCGATGGCGTTGCCGATCTGGACGGCGTGGCTGAACTCGTCGGCGTGGGTGTCGGTGAGCTCGGCGGAGCTGAAGGTGGCCCCGTGGATGCCGTCGCGCCCGGTGCGCCCGCCGAGGGCGACGATGAGGTCGCCGGGCCTGGCGGCGCCCTCGATCTTGTCCCGCGGCATGACGCCGATGCAGCCGCAGAAGACGAGCGGGTTGCCGACGTAGCGGTCGTCGAAGTAGACGGCCCCGTTCAGGGTGGGGATGCCCATGCGGTTGCCGTAGTCGCGCACGCCGGCGACGACGTCGGTGAGGATGCGCCTGGGGTGGAGACAGCCGGAAGGAAGCGACGGAGCGACGAAGTGACCAAGCGACGAAGGGGGCGTGATGTCGGCCGGCTCCGACCCTCCGTCGCTTCGTCGCTCCGTCGCTCCGTCGCTTTGATAGTGATCAGGAAACGCCACGCAGAACACATCCGTGTTCGCGATGGGCTTGGCGGCCAGTCCGGTGCCGATGACGTCGCGGATGCACCCACCGATGCCCGTGGCCGAGCCGCCGTAGGGCTCGAGGGCGGAGGGGTGGTTGTGCGTCTCCACCTTGATGCACACCGCCGTCTCGTTGTCGAGCGCGATGATGCCGGCGTTGTCCTTGAAGACGCTGAGCGTCCAGTCCACGCCCTCGGCGATCAGCTCGTGCGTGGCTGCGGCGACGGTGCTCTTGAGGAGGTTGTCGATCGTGACCGAGCCGTCCTCGTGCACCGTGTGCCCGGGACGCTCGGACCAGTCGATGGGATCGAGCGACGGAGCGACAGAGCGACGGAGCGACGAAGGGGTGGAAGCGGCTCCATCACTCTTGTCTTCGTCACTTCGTCGCTTCGTCGCTCCGTCGCTCCTGTATCTAATCCTGCTCTTGAGCGTCTTGTGCACGCAGTGCTCGCTCCAGGTCTGGGCGAGCGTCTCGAGCTCGATGTCGGTGGGCTCGCGCCCGAGGCGCCGGTACTCGTCGCGGATTGCCCGCATCTCCTCCGGGCTGAGGAACAGGTGCGCCTCGCGCGAGAGCCGTGCCAGGCCGGCCTCGTCGAGCTCGCGGAGCGGGACGTGCCTGAGGCCGAACTCGGCCGGGCGACCGACCGGCAGACGCTCCGGGAGGTACGGCTCGGCGTGGATCGCGTGGACGACCGGGTTGGCCAGGAGGCGGAGCGCCACCTCGCTCGCGCGCCCGGCGTCGGGCCCGTGGAGGTCATAGCGCCAGCCCGTCGAGACTTTGATCTCTTCGGGGTCGAGCCCGAGAAGTTCGGCCGCGGCGTCTCGCACCGATTGGGCCGCGGGGTCCATGACGCCCGGGAGCGGATGGACCTCGACGCTCGAGGCCCCCGCCGGCGCGGGGCTCGCGCCCTGTCGCCAGCCTTCGACGACGGGGTTGGCCAGCAGCCGCTCGCCGAGCGTGCGCGCCTGTCGGGGCTCGAGCGGCGCCTCGACGAGGTAGACCCGTGTGGCCTCGACGGCGTCGAGGCGGATCCCCAGCGACTCGGCCTCGCGCCTGATCCGCTCGCCGCGAGGGTCCGCCCGCCCCGGACCGGGGGCGACCTCGAATCGGTGCACGAGCGCGGGGTTGGCGGCGGTGGGCATGGGCGATGATACGACCGAGAACCGCGGCGCCCACGGCGCGATCGGCGCGGGGTACAGTCCCGCCCATGACCGCCGCCAAGCCGCCCCGGGTCGAGCTCTACACCGACGGCGCCTGCTCGGGCAACCCCGGGCCGGGGGGCTGGGCGTACATCCTTCGCCATCCGGCGACGGGGAAGGAGCGGGAGACCTCGGGCGGCGAGTCCCCGACGACGAACAACCGCATGGAGCTGACGGCGGTCATCCGGGGGCTGGAGGCGCTGACCCGGCGGAGCGTGGTCGATCTGTACTCTGACTCGCAGTACGTGCTCCACGGGCTGAAGGAGTGGATGGCGTCGTGGAAGCGGCGGGGGTGGAAGACGGCCGATAAGAAGCCGGTGAAGAACCAGGACCTCTGGATGCGTCTGGACGAGCTGCTGCAGGAGCACGAGGTCCGCTTCCACTGGGTGCGAGGGCACAGCGAGCACCCGGAGAACGAGCGGTGCGACGCCCTTGCGGTCGCGGCGCGGGACCGGGCGGCGGCGGGGCAGTGAACCTGTGGCGGTGGTGACGGCTGTCCGGATGGTCGGGTCTGGGTGCGCTGCGCGGGCTTCGTGGGCGCGGCAAGGGGCATGATGTCTGCCGGGGCGCCGGCGGGTCTGGACGGTCCCCTTCGGTTCGCCGATGAAGGTGCCACCCGCTGACTCCGCGTCCGGACCGACCCGGGCGCCGCGGGCTGAGGAGGCTGCGCCGTGGACCTCGAAAAGATCCTGCAGTTCGCGCACGAGTCCGACGCGTCGGACATCCACATCGTGGCCGGCCACCAGCCGACGATGCGCGTGCACCAGATCGTGCAGCGGATGGACCTGCCGGAGATCAGCCCCGAGCTGGCGCAGTCCTTCTTCAAGCAGATCGCCTCGGACGAGGCGCAGTCGATCTTCGAGCGTCAGAAGGACGCGGACTTCTCGTTCTCGAACGAGAAGTACGGGCGTTACCGCGTGAACGCGCACATGCAGCGGGGCGCCGTGGCGATGGCGCTGCGAACGATCAAGACGAAGGTGCCGCCGCTCCCGGCGCTGAGCCTCCCGGAGGTGATCGCGCGGCTGACGTACCTGCCGCGCGGCCTGGTGCTCGTGACGGGGGACACGGGCTCGGGCAAGTCCACCACGCTCGCGGCGATGATCCAGGCGATGAACGAGCGGTACGCCAAGCACATCATCACGCTCGAGGACCCCGTCGAGTACGCCTTCCAGAGCGACAAGTGCCTGATCGAGCAGCGCGAGCTCGGGCAGGACATGCCCACCTTCGCCTCGGGCCTCAAGCACGCCCTGCGTCAGGACCCGGACATCGTGCTCGTGGGCGAGATGCGCGATCTGGAGACGACGGCGCTGGCGATCTCGGCCGCCGAGACGGGCCACCTGGTGCTCTCGACGCTGCACACGGTGAACGCCTCGCAGACGGTGGAGCGAATCATCGACATGTACCCGGCGGGCCAGCAGAACCAGATCCGCGCGATGCTGGCGGGCACGCTGCAGGCGGTGGTCAGCCAGACGCTCTTCACGCGTCAGGACAAGCCGGGCATGGTGCCCGCGGTGGAGGTGCTGCTGTGCACCCCTGCCGTGCGCAACCTGATCCGCGAGAGCCGCACGTTCGAGATCCCCAACGTCATCGAGACGAACCGGGCGATCGGCATGTGCAGCCTGGACACGGCGATCGCGGAGCTGTACTTCAACGGCCTGGTCAGCAAGGAGGACGCCATCGCCCAGGCGGTCCATCCCGACAAGCTGGCGCGTCAGCTGGCCGCCTGAACGGAGAGGGTGATCCATGCCGCAGTACCGCTACCAGGCGCGCAACGGCGCGGGACAGGTGCAGGCCGGTGTGCTCGCCGCCGACTCGGCGACGAGCGCCGCGACGATCCTGCGCAACCAGGGCATGCACGTGATGTCGCTCTCGCCCGCGGGCACGGAGGCCGCGGCGGGGCTCGTCGAGCTGCTCAAGCGGATGAACTCGCGGAAGCCGACGACGAAGAACGTCCTCGACTTCACGACGCAGCTGGCGGTGATGATCCGGGCGGGCATCAACCTGCGTGCGGCGCTCGACGGCATCGCGGACCAGACCACGCACGCGACCTTTCGCAAGGTGGTCGTCGGCCTCAAGGAGGACGTGGAGAGCGGCAAGCAGTTCTCCGAGGCGATCTCGAAGCACCCGAAGCTCTTCGGGCCCCTCTACGTCTCCATGGTGCGGGCCTCGGAGATGTCGGGCTCGTTCGCGGAGATGCTCGACCGCATCGCGGGGTACATCGCCCAGCAGCTCGAGACGCGGAAGATGGTGATCGGGGCCTCGATCTACCCGGCGATCATCGGCTCGCTCGCGATCGCCGTCACGGTCTTCCTGCTCGCCTTCGTGCTCCCGCGCTTCTACACCGTCTTCGAGGGCAAGGAGGACGTCCTCCCGTGGGCGACCAGGTTCCTGATGAGCCTCAGCCACTTCCTGACGGCCCAGTGGCCGTTCGTGCTCGGCGGGGTGGCGGCGGCGGGCGGTCTGCTCTTCATCGTGGCCAAGACGGACGTGGGCTCGTTCTGGATCGACAAGCTCAAGATCACTCTGCCGGTGCTCAAGGGCATGTTCAACTCGCTCTACATCAGCAGATCGCTCCAGACCATGGGGCAGCTCATCAACGCCGGCGTCCCGATGCTCGACACCCTCGCCATCACCGGCGACATCTCGGGCAACCAGCTCTACAAGGGCATGTGGCACCGCGTGCACTCGAGCGTGAAGCAGGGCCGGAAGATCGCCGCCCCCCTCATCAAGGACGGGCTGCTCCCCAAGAGCGTGGTCCAGATGATCTCCGCGGGCGAGGAGTCCGGTAAGCTCGGCGAGGTGCTCGACGAGATCAGCGTCTACTACGCCAAGCAGTTAAAGGACCAGATCAAGGCGGTCACGAGCATGATCGAGCCCCTCATGATCGTTCTAATGGGCTCAGTCGTCGGCTTCATCGCGATGGCGATCATTCTGCCGATCTTCAAGATGAGCCAGCTCGTGCAGTGACCGATCTTCACAGGGGGTCGGGCCGCGCACGCCCCACGCCTGGGAGCCTCGGACGCGGCCGCGACCGCGGAGGGCCGTCCGATGACTCCCAAGCGACTCCATGCCCGGCGCCGTGCGGTGCGGAGGTCCGGCGCGTTCACGCTCCTCGAGGCCGCGCTGGCTCTGGTGATCCTGGGGGTGGGCGTGCTGGCGATGGTGGACGCGCAGACCGCGTTCATCCAGAGCAACCTCTGGTCGTCCCACGCCGCGACCGGCACCTTCCTCGCGCAGGAGATCCGCGAGTTCTCCCGGCGCCTGTCCCGTCACGACCCGACGCGGGGGCTCGCCCCGGACGGGAGCGGGCAGATCGTCTTCGGGCTCGACCCCGGCGAGGTGACGGCGGGTGACATCGACGACGTGGACGATCTGGACGGCCTGGTGTTCGGGCACGAGGGCAACATGCCCGGCCCGATCAGCGCGACGGGGGCCGTGATCCCCGAGATCGGCCTCGACGGCGAGATCGAGCTGGACGGGGAGGGCAACCCGGTCCCGATGGTGGGGTGGGCGCAGCAGATCACGGTCGAGAAGATCGAGCCGTTCGACACGTCGGTGGTCCGCGACGACAGCTACTGGCGCGAGGTGGAGACGGACGGGCTCCCCCCGCTGGGGCTCGAGGCGTTCCCGGCGCGGGTCACGGTCGTCGTCTCGTTCACGCCCGCCGGCGGGCAGCCGATGGAGATGGCGCGGGTGAGCTGGATCGTCCCGTAGCGGCGAGTGGGGAGAGGAGAAGGCACGTGGCCAGGCGAAGGCATGCAATGCGCCGATCCGGGCGGGGCCGGACACCCCGCTCGCGCCGCGGCGTGGTTTCCGTTCTCGCGATGATGTTTCTGGTTCTCTTCGGCTCGCTGGTCGCGGCGATGGCGATCACCAGCCGCGGGAACATCCGAACCGCCAGCACCCATCTCCAGGTCACGCGCGCCCTCGGGGCGGCCGAGACGGGGCTCATCGTCGCGAGGAACCGGCTCGCCTCGGCCACCTCGCGGTTCGTCGTGGAGGAGAGCGACATGTCCGCGGCGTTCGTCGAGGCGCTGTGGCTGGGGGGCCTCGGCGGATGGGGCGACTACGCGGTGATGGACAACCCCGACGGCTACCCGGACATCCCGGCGAGCGTGGCCGAGGCGCTGCTCTTCATGCACAGCCTCGACGCGAACATCATCGTCGCGTCCGACTCGGACATCTCCGCTCCGATGATGACCAGCGCGTGGCCGGACGCGGACCCCGCCATCTACAAGTCGACGGACTGGGTCGTCACGCCGATCGTGGCGATCGAGGCGCCGGTGGACGGCGGACCGCCCCCGGCCGGCTACCAGGTCGTGTACGCGCCGCTCGCCAACGGCACCGACGTCCGCGTCATCGTGATCGGCTACGACTACCAGGAGAATCGTCCGCCCATGACGCGGACGATCATGCAGGACTTCCGCATCTCCAAGCGTCTGGACCAGGCGGTGATCAGCCCGAGCCGCATCCTCATCGGCAAGAACGTCCAGGTCGTGGGCGACCTGGGCGCGCGCTTCAACGCCGTGGAGTTCGAGCACGGTGATCCCCTGGTCACCAAGTCCGACTTCTATCACATCGACCCCATCCTGGATTCGAAGATCGAGTCCTTCTACCTCGCCGCGACGGACCCGGCGATCGATATCGACGGCGACAACCGGCTGCGTCCGGACCACCCGATCGAGGGTCCGAACATCCCGAGCGGCTACTCACAGGACGGGGGCGACCCGGACCCCGCCTCGGCGTTCTTCGACGCGACCGGCGACGGCTACGTCGACGAGTTCGACCTGCTCATCAACCACTTCGATCAGAACGGGGACCTGCGCGTCCACATCGAGACGGAGTTCGTGGACGGGGGCGGGGCCGTCGTGGACGCCGACCTGGCCTACATGATCGACTCGGGCACGCCGGACCGGAACCGCAACGGGGTCTACGGCTTCGAGGACATCAACCGCAACGGGCGCTACGACCCCGACATCGGGGAGGAGTTCCTCGACTGGGAGTGGTACACCGACGACGCCGGCGATACGTACAAGGTGTACCTGGACAACGCGCTGGGGTACCTCGACGGCTATCTCGACCTGATGGACCGCTACGTGAAGGTGAACGGCCGCCTTGTCTTCAACACGAGCGAATCGGCCTGGGCCGCGGCGAACCCGGACTACAACCAGGCGCTGCTCGGCGCCGTGCGCCCCGACGGCGGGGACGCGCCGCGCATCTTCGAGGCGAGCGAGAGCGATCTCCCGCTCATCACCGCCGGGAGCTTCACGGAGTCGGAGCTGGCCCTGCAGGGCGCGGCGGACGGGCTGGACTTCTGGCAGCAGGTCGCCGACAACCTCGGCGTGGGGTTGGAGGACCTGCCGACCTACGTCGAGATCCACGGGCCGGGCGACTCCTACACCGACGGGAGCGGCAACGAGATTTTCTATCCCCGGTACCTGCGTCTGGATCCTGACGCGGACCTGGACGGGCTCCCCGACAACGCGGACACGGCCTACTTCGAGCCGATGCCCTTCAACGCACCGGCGCCCGTGGACTGGTACTACCGGCCCGTGTTCGAGCACATGGTCTTCCGCGACGTGCAGGTCCCCATGGGCCTCAACGCGCTGTTCGTCGACTGCACGTTCGTCGGCGCGACGTACGTTCGCTCGGAGGTCTCGAACTTCAACGCGCTCGACCAGGCCAAGCCCCAGATCGCCTGGAACGAGTACGGCAAGCTGGTCTACGACTCGGGGACGGGCCGCCCGGCCCCCGCGCGCTCGCGTTGGATCTTCGGCGACGAGCCGAGCGAGTACGACCCGGGCACCGGCATGTGCGACTGCCCGCCGCTCGACGACACGGTGCTCCCGCCGGAGGCGCGCCCGCCGAACCAGCTGCTCCTCATGGCGACGAGCCCCATCGACAAGGCGGACATCCCCGCCAGCCAGGTGAGCAGCTACAGCCCCGACGACTACGCCGCCCTCCCCGACCCCCTGGTCATCTTGGCGTACCGCGACATCGGGGGCGGCCCGCAGCTGCTGCCCACGCGGGTCACCGACACGCGCGCCTACTCGAACAACATCCGCTTCCACGACTCGCTCTTTGTGGGCTCCATCGTGAGCGACGTGCCGCACGAGTACACGCACGTCCGCAACAAGCTCCAGTTCACCGGGAAGACCCGCTTCCTGGAGCAGCACCCGACGGACGACTCGCTCAACCCCGAGGAGTGGGACCTCCCGGAGCTGATCAAGAGCTCGATGATGCTCCCGAACTTCTCCGTGGACGTGGGCACCTTCAACAGCCCGCCCGAGCAGGAGGTCAAGCTGCACGGCACGATCGTCGCCGGCGTGCTCGACGTGCGCGGCAACGCGGAGATCGAGGGCTCGCTCCTTCTGACCTTCGCCCCCGTGCACGGCGAGGGGCCTCTCAAGGACGTGAACGGTCAGCCGATCGGCAACCCCGCGGGGTTCAACGCCAGCCTCGGCTACTTCGGCCCCGAGGACGGCGACGAGGAGTCGCTCGACCCGTGGACGCTGCCCGAGTACGACGGCGTCAAGATCGTCGGATGGGACCTCAACGGCGACGGCATCGCCGACCTGGGCCCGGACGAGACGCCCACGCAGGATCAGATGGACAACGGGGCGACGCCGATCCCCTTCAACGGCTTCGGGCGCATCCGTCTGGAGTTCAAGCCGGACACGGCGCTGCCGGACGGCCTGATGCTCCCGGTGAAGGCCGTCCCGCTCACCGACACCTATAAGGAGGGCAAGCTTTGAACCCCCGCGCCCGCGCCCGGGCCCCACGCCCGGGCTTCAGCATCGTCGAGCTGCTGGTGGCCCTGCTGATCAGCTCGATGCTCCTGACCGCGACCCTCGCCGCGCTCGACGCCAGCTTCAAGAGCTACAAGGCGACGACCGAGTCGGCCTCCTCCCACGTGGTCGCCAGGATGGTGATGCACCGGCTCACCACGATGATCCGCACCGGGGAGGAGTTCGGCCCCTACCCGCTGAACCCGATCCTCGATCCGGTGCTGGTGCCCGACCCACCGGCGCTCGAGTTCGTCACGGACCGCGACCCCGTCACCGGGGAGGCGACGGTGGTGCGCATCGAGCGCCGGGACGCGCCCGACGGCGCCCCGACCGCGTACGAGCTGTGGTATGTCCAGACGCAGGTGCTCGACGACATCCCCCAGGGCGAGCCTGAGGAGTACCCGCTGCTGACGAACGTGCAGAGCGTCACGTTTACGCTCTACTACGACGTCGGCCCCCGCCTCAAGGCCGCGACCGTGGACCTGACGATCCGCCCCGACGACCTCAAGGACGCGGCGATCGCCGCGGGGCTGCCCTCGGAGAGCCTGCGCCTGGTCAGCACGATCTCGCCGCGGCGTACGGACGAGTGACCGCTACTCCGGGGCAACGGCCGCACCCTCGCCGCCGTCGGGCGGGCCGGCGGGGGCGTTGTGGCCGCTGAGCGCTTTGTAGAGCACCACCGCCACGACGAGCAGCGCCATGCACGCCAGCGTCAGCAGGTTGAAGTACCGGTCGATGAAGCGCTTGGCCGGCGGCCCGAAGAGCCACATGACGGCGGCCACCGCGTAGAAGCGGCCCCCGCGACCGAGCACCGACGCCACCACCAGGACCCAGATCGGTACGCCGAACACCCCTGCGGTGATGGTGAACACCTTGTACGGGATGGGTGTGAACGCCGCCGTGAGGATCGCGAGGAACGCGAACTCCTCGTACTGGGTCTGCAGCGCCGCGAAGTTCTCCGGCGTGAAGCCCTTCACGTGCTGGAAGAAGAACGGGCTGAGCGCGTCCCAGCCCCACATGCCGATGAGGTATCCTGCGATTCCGCCGAGCACGGACGCGAAGGTGCTCACGCCCGCGAACCACCACGCCCTGTCGCGCCGCTCCAGCGTGAGCGCGATCTGCAGCACGTCCGGCGGGATTGGGAAGAAGCTCGACTCCGCGAAGCTCAGCGCGAACAGCGACGTCGTCGCGTGCTTGTGGTGCGCCAGCGAGAGCACCCAGTCGTACATCCGCCGGTGCACGTGCCACCACGGCACACGTCCGGCGGGCGGCTCCGTCGCGGGTTGGGTCGTCGGCTCGGTCATGCGGCGGGGACTGTATCGGTCAATCCGGCCCTGGGGAGGAGGGCTTCCGGGCCCAGCCGCCCACCGAGGCGCGGGCGCCACGCCCGATCTGCACCAGCGCGACGACGCCGATCACCACCATGAGCGTGCTGAACCATTGCCCGCGGCTCAGGCCGAGCACCCGCTGAATCCCGAGGTGGGAGTCCGGAAGGCGCACGAACTCCGTCGCCACGCGCAGCAGCCCGTAGATGATGAGAAACCACGCACCGACAACGCCCGGCCTCCGAGGACGGGCCCAGATCAGCCACAGCGCGGCCCCGAGCACCAGGCCCTCCGCCCCCGCCTGGAGGAGCTGCGAGGGATACCTCGCCGAGAGCAGGGGCGCGAGTTCCTGCGCGAGGCGCTCGCCCTCGGCGCCGCCGCCCTGGATCGCGTCCACGAGCCGCTGGTATCCCGTGCCCCACGGCTCGCCGGGCAGCGCGTGCCGCTGCACGAGCCCGTCCAGCAGGGCGTCCTGGGCGGGGGTCCGGAACGAATCGTGCCCGCTGAGCACCTCCTGCGGGAACTTGACGCTCCACCACGGGGCCGGCTCGCCGGGCCGGGCCGCGATGCGCCCAAGCAGCTCGCCGTTGATGAAATTCGCGAGGCGTCCGAGGAAGAGCCCGAGGGGGGCGAGCAGCGCGAAGACGTCCATCACATGGAGCGGCGGGCAGCGGCCCTCGACCGATCCGTCGGGGAGCTTCCATCCGCGGCTGACCCACCACGCGGCGACCACGACGCCGACGATGCCCCCGTGGCTCGCCATCCCCCCGCGCTGGATCGCGAGGACGCCCCACCACGGGGGGGAGCCGGAGAAGTCCCAGAGGAGCGACGGCTCGTAGAGCAGCACGTACCCCAGCCTGCCCCCGACGACCACGCCGACGATCACGGCGAGCATGACGTCGCCGCACCGGTGCGCGGGGACGAGCACCAGCCGCCGGCGCGCGAGGAACCGGAGGACCAGGTAGGCGAGGAGGAAGCCCATCGCGTAGGCGAGTCCGTACCAGCGGACGCCGAGACTCTCGGTGAATCGCAGCGCGTACGGGCTGAGATCGTGCACCCAGGCGTCGGCGAGCGTCGGCGTCATCGGCCGGGATTGTACGTGTTCCGTCCCTGTGCGATGTCGGGATCGCCGAGCACCCCGTGCGCGTGCAGGTGGCGCTCGATCTGCGCGCAGGTGTCGCCGAGGTAGTCGACCAGCTCCGCCCGCCAGCCCGCGGCTCTCGCGGAGGCGACGTTCTCCGCCAGATCGTCGAAGAAGAGGATCTCTCCGGCGCGGACGCCCGTCTCTCGCTCGAAGGCGGCGTAGATCTCGGGCCGCGGCTTGACCAGCCCCAGCACGTGGCTCGCGTGCGGGTGCTTCACGAGGCCGACCGCGGACACGCCCCGTCCCCCGAGCATCAGGCGGTGGGCCCAGTGCGACGCGCTGGTGTTGCTCAGCAGGCCCGTCTCCAGACCCGCCACCGCGTTGAGACGGCGCACGAGCGTGTCCGCCCGCGGGTACTCGTCGAGGATCCACGCGTCGTGCACCCTGCGGATGTCCTCGGGCGCGTAGAGCCCCCCGCTCGTGGCGGCCATCCGCGCGAAGAACTCGTCGCAAGAGATCCGCCCCTGCTGGTACTCCTCGTTGATCGCCCGGCGGCGTGCCTCGCCGGCCTCCGCCTCCTCGTTCCAGCGGTGGCGCACGCCCGCGGCCTCGCACCCCTCGCGCCACGAGCGGCAGATGCGGACGAGCACGCCGCCGGCATCGAAGCACACCATCCGCGGGCGCACCCTGACCATCGTCCGTTACTCCTCATCCTCGGGAGCGAGGTGCTCGTCGGCGCCCATGACCAGGCGCATGACGCTGGTCGCGAAGCAGCCACGGGGCAGCTCGAAGGCGCAGCGCACGTAGGTCCCGTGCTCGTCGGCCCCGCCCTCGACCTCCGGATCGATGACGGGCACCCTCAGTGGACGGCGGGCCCCTTCGATCGCGCCCCCGCGTGCGGCGAACTGCTCGAGGTCGGCCTCGGTCACGCCCGACGACGCCAGCGCTTCCCGCTCGCGATCGCCCGGCTCGCCCGTTGCGCGGCGCATCGAGGTGCCCCACATCGGCCCCGACGGGCTGACCTCGAAGCGTGAGAGCCGGCCGGGCATCTCGGGCTGCTCCAGCTCGGCGGGGCCGACGGCGAAGGTGGCCAGGCTCGCGTGCATGAACGCGATATCGCCCTCCTTGAGCGAGCCGAGCGCTCCCTCGGCCTCGCGGGCGTTCAGCACGGCGTTGAAGACCGCCGACTGGAACGCCGTGACGTAGTACGACATCACCGACCGGTCCATCCGGCCCAGCGCTTCCTCCGGGCTGGCTCCGGAAGCGAGGGCGCGGAGCGCCTCGCGCTCCGTCCTCAGCGAGGGGTGGAACTCCGGCAGCGCCTCCCCGGGGCGGCCCGCGGCGTAGAGCCGCCGGCCCTCGGGCTGCGCGGAGGGGTGCTCGGCGCTCGGCCCGAGCAGCAGGTCCGCCGCGTCCTGCCAGCGGCCGAGGATGATCGCCCGGCCGATCAGGTGGTTGTTCCCGAGGAACCCGAAGCGCTGCTCTCCGATGCGGTTGGGCAGGCCCTCGCGGGCGAGCCGCTCGAGGGTCCGCTGCGCCGAGAGCGCCGCCTGGAATCCCACGCCGCGCACGCGGATGGAGAACCGGTTGCCCTTGAGGTGCCCGGGGCGCAGCTTGTTCACGTGGCGATCCGCCCAGAGCACGCCGACGCGGTCGTGCCTGAGCATGGGGAAGTCCTCGAGCTTGCGCCCGGGCGCCCAGATCGAGACGACCTGCCGGGTGATCGCCTTTTTATCCTTGAGCCCGGCGTACCCGACATCGCGCCGACGCACGCCGAAGTGCTCGGCGAGCACGCCCACAAGCTCGAGCGTGGACATGCCCCGCTTCTCGACGAACAGGTAGATGTGCTCGCCCTCGCCGGCCGGCTCGTAGAGGGGGATCTCCTCGACGAGGAAGTCCTCGGTGCGTTCGCGCAGGCGCCCGCCGATGGTGTCGTCCCGGGCACCCTTGGGACCCGCGAATCCCGGCTCGAACCCCCCCATCTGGCTCCCCCCGCTCACGCCGCTTGACGCCGGTCCCGACTCACTCGGGCTCCTGGGCCGCCTCGATGACGCTCTCGTCCACATAGATCGGTACGTCGCGGGCGATCCCGAGAGCGATCGCGTCGCTGGGACGGGAATCGACGTGGAGCGTCTCTCCGTCGCGAGTTCTCACGTCCAATGTCGCAAAGTACGTGTGGTCGGTGAGGTCGGTGATCGAGATCGACTCCAGCGAGGCGCCGAGCGCCTCGAGCATGTTCGCCAGCAGGTCGTGCGTCTGTGGGCGCTTGATCGGCACGCCCTTGAGCCGCCGCTCGATCGCCTGCGCCTCGGGCAGGCCGATCACGATCGGGAAGGATCGGAGCGCCTGGGGCTCGCCGTTGGCCTCGTGGCCCTCCTCGCGGACCTCGCGGAGCTCGATGACCTGGAAGTCGTTGAGCTCGCGGATGAGGATTCTGGACAGTTCCATGCGGACGAGCATCGCGCCTCCTTGGGCCCTGGTTCATCGTCGCGGTCCCGAGGAGGCCAGTCAAACCGATGTCTCAGCGGCCCGCGCGCCGGGCATGCGTGCGGGGGGGCTCCTCCGGCGGGGGGGACGCATTCCGTTCGCTCGGCAGGCCCCGCCGGGCGTCCTCGATCCGCTCGCCGAGCTCGCGCACGAGCGACTCCGGCGCCCCGATGCCGGCGACGCTGACCTCGCCCGTCCACCGCTGGGCCCCCAGCCGGAGAAACCCCGGCTTGAGCGCGGCGAAGGTGACGGTCGCGTCGGCCTCCACCGCCTCGCCGCGGCCGGCCGGCTCCCCGGTGTCGCAGTCCAGCCCGCTGGGGAGGTCCACGGCGAGCACCCGGGCGGTCGGCGCGCGCAGCCGGTTCAGCTGGAGGATCGCGTCGCGAGCGGCGCCCCGCGCGCTCTCTCGCACGCCCGTGCCCAGGATCGCGTCCACGAGGAGCACGGGCTCCAGGACCGCCTTCTCGAGCGTCTCGGCGCCGGCGGAGCGGTCCAGTCGCTCCGGGGTCATCCCCATCGCGGCCGCGATCGCGAGATTCGTCGCGGCGTCACCGGAGCAGGCGCCCGGATCCCCGGTCGTGAGCAGCCTGACTGCGCACCCCAGGTTGTGGAGGTGGCGCGCGAGCGCGAACCCGTCGCCGCCGTTGTTCCCCAGGCCCGCGAGGATCACCACGCTCCGCGTGCCCAGCTCCTCGAGCATCTCCCGCGCGCGTTCGCGCAGGCCGATCGCGGCGTTCTCCATCAGCACGATCGAGGGGATCCCGTACCGCTCGACGGCGAGGCGGTCCAGCCGGCGGACTGCGTCGCGGGTGAGCACCCACGCGTCCGGCGCGGGGGGCGTTCCGTCCGTCTCGTGCTCACCGGGCCGGTGCATGCCGGGAGTCTATCCGGACGCTACCCTAGCACCCTCCGCATGGGAGCCCTCTCGACCGCGATCGTCATCATGGGCATTGCCGCGGGCGCGGTCCTGGCTGTCTTCTGGACCGTGGGGATCTGGAGGGTCGTGCGGACGGCGGTCCTCCTCCCGACGGGCCGGCAGGGGCTCGGCCTGCCGGCGCCGGACGTGTCCGTGTGCGTGGTCATCCCCGCCCACAACGAGAGCCAGGTCATCGGCAACCTGATCCACTCGCTCCGCCAGCAGGACCACCCGCGCGTCCGGTTCGTTCTGGCGCTGGACCGATGCACGGACGACACCGCCGCCATTGCCCGCGGGGCCGTCGGCCCCGACGAGCGGTTCGAGATCTTCGAGATCTCCGAGTGCCCCGAGGACTGGGCGGGAAAGGTCAACGCCGTGTGGGCGGCGCTCCATCGCTCGGCGCACGCGCGCGAGGCCGACATGCTCCTGTTCGCCGACGCGGACACCACCTTCCACCCCGGGTGCGTCCGCGCGAGCGCGGCCCTGATGGAGACGCGCCGGCTCGACCTGCTCAGCCTTATGAGCACGCTCACCACGGACACGTGGTTCGAGAAGCTGATCCAGCCGGGCGCGGCGCTCGAGCTCATGCAGCAGTACCCGCCGCTCCGCGCGAGCCGCGCCGAGCGACGACGCGCGTTCGCCAACGGCCAGTTCATGCTCTTCCGCGCGAAGCCCTACTGGGCGTTCGGGGGGCACGGGGCCGTGAAGGACCATCTTCTCGAGGACCTGGGGCTCTCGCGCGTCGCCGCCGCCGAGGGCCTCGCCGCGTGCCTGCTCAACGCCGACGGGATCCTCATCTGCCGCATGTACCACTCCTGGGCGGAGTTCCGCCGGGGGTGGAAGCGGATCTACACCGAGTGCGCCAACCGCAAGCCGCACCGGCTGAGGCGAGAGGCGAGGAGACTGCGGACGGTCGGCGCCGTCCTCCCGCCGGTCGCCCTCGCGGGCCTGATCGTCTCGATCGCCTTCCCGCCGCCGTCGGAGGTCCTGGGGGCCGCGGCGACGGGGCTGTGCGCCTATGCGCTGCTCGCGTGGCTCCTCGGCCTGGGGCTGATCTACCGGACGGGCGGCTGGCCGCTCTGGTCGGCGCCGCTCCATCCGCTCGCGGCGTGGCGGGTCTCGTCCATCCTGCGTGAGGCGGCGCACGACCTGGAGAACGATCGCCCGACGGAGTGGGGCGGGCGGGCGTACAACCGGGCCGTCCGCTGATACCCTTCCGCGGTGCGGAAGATCCGTCGCACAGCCCCCGAGGTCCGCGTCGAGATGACGCCGCTCATCGACGTGGTCTTTCTCCTCTTGACCTTCTTCGTCTTCGCGATGCTCCTGATGGTCCGCGCGCAGGTGCTCGACGTCTCGCTCCCCACGCTCGGCGCCGGCGAGCCCGCGGAGGACGTGGACGCGGTGACGATCTCGATCGACGACGCCGGTGCGATCTTCGTCGAGGGCGAGCTCGTCGATCGGGGCGCGCTGATCGGCACGCTCCGCTCGCTCCTGGCGGATCGTCCCGGGGCCAGGCTCTACCTGGCCGCGGACACCGGCAGCTCGTCTGGAGATCTGCTCGCGGTGATCGATCTGCTCAGCCGCAACGGATTCGCGAACTTCCAGCTCTTCGGCCTGCCGGAGGGCGAAGCGGCCCCGGGGCCGCCCTGAGCCGGCTCAGCCGCCCTTGTCGTACTCCTTGTCGAGCTTGTAGAACTCGAGCTCGTTCTGGAGATAGTGCTTGATGGACGGCGTGGGCGCGATATCCACCGCGCGCTGCTGCGCCGCGATGCCCTCGTCGTACTCCCGCCGGCGCATGTGCACCATGGCCAGGCCCGCGAGCGAGCGGTAGTCCTGCCCGTCGGTCATCTCAACGGCGCGCTTTGCCAGCGCGAGCGCAAGATCCAGGTCGGGGCTCTCGATCCCCAGCGAATCGGCGATCCCGTACGCGAACCGCAGCAGCAGCGCGGCGTCGTCCTTGTATGGCCCGTCCGTCAGCGCACGCACGTAGGCGTACGCCCGCTCAGGCTCCCCGATCCCGATCATGAGCGCCTCGAACTTCCACCACGCCCACTGGAACGCGGCCCCGGGGTCGGCCTCGACGATCTCGTCGGCCAGCGCCAGCGCACGCTCGTGGTCCCCGGCGCCCCACGCCTTGTGCAGCTCCGCCTGCGCCTCGGCGATCCGGTGCGCCTTGGCGGCGCGGTCCGCGTCCGCCCGCTTCGCGGCTTCGATGTCGAACTCGTCCGCGATGATCCGCTCGATCGTCCGCTCGAACTCCTCGATCGCGGGGTGCCCTATCCACGCCACGCGCCCCTGCTTGTCAACGATGAACGCGCAGGGGATGCCGTTCTGACCGGCCGCCTCCATGTAGGCCGCGAATGTCCGCCGCCCGTCGTCGAAGGCGACGCGGTAGCCCATCGCGTCTCCCTGCGAGGCGACGAAGCCCTCGACCGCGTCGAGCATGTTGCTCGGGTCCTCCGCCGTCACGCTGATGAAATCGGCATGCTCCCTGAACCGCTTCTGCAGCTGGGTGAGGTGGGGGATCCCGGCGATGCACGGCCCGCACCAGGTCGCCCAGAACTCGACCACGTAGACGCGCCCCGGTGCGAACGATCCCACCGCCTCCCCCTTGATCCACTTCTTGATCCGCAGCGGGGGCGCCTTCTCCCCGATCGCCAGCTCCGGCGCGGCCTCGCCGGGCGGCTCGGCGGGCTGGGAAATGCAGACGCCCGGAGCCAGGATCCCCGCCGCGAACGCCGCGCACCAGCACCTCATCGCGCACCTCCCGCTCGACCATCCCCCGAACCCCTGGGTTCGCCGCGAGCGTACCCTTCCCGGAGACGATACCGGCACTGGCTCCGGTGAGATCCGGCCCGATGTGCAGCCCCGCCTACACCCCGTTCGACCCCGATTTCCGGTCCCGGCTGGCGACCGGCCTGGTGCTTAGCCTCGTGGTCCACCTGATGGCAGGCCTGGCGCTCATCGGCTATACCAGCGATTCTACCAGATTTCCGTTGATGACCGCAGCCCTCCCGCCGCCGACGCCCGAGGAGCCGATCGTGCGTCCGGGCATCAGCCGCTCGCAGGCGGTCACGATCAACTGGCTGGGGTTCGAGTCCCCGACGGAGCACCAGGCGAGGCCCGCCGAGATCGACCAGGCCGCGCTCTCGCCGCTCGAGCCAGGCCTGACCGAGGCCGAGACCGAGCCCGCCGAGCCGGCGCCGAGCGAGGTGACCCTCGAGACGGTGACGGAGAGCCCGGCAGAGGTTGACGCCGAGCTCGCGGTCGCCGCGGCGCCGGCGACCCTGTCGCCGGAGTCCGCGCGCGACCCGTCGGCGCCCACCCTCCCGGAGATTGTGGAGGAGGGGGCCGGCTTCCTCGCGGGGCAGTTGGTGCAGATCGTCAAGCGCACGCTGGAGGAGGCGAGCGAGCTGGAGGCGGCGGTTGAGCGGGCAGCGGCGCAGAGCCTCCCGGAGCACTCCGCGCCCGAGCAGAGCGCGAGCCCAGCGTCTTCGGCGGCGTCCGGCGACGTGCGCGATGCGCTGCCCTCCGAGAGCGAAGCGCCCGCGACGTCCCGGGAGGAGCCGGTGAAGTGGGCGCCCGGGCAGCCGGTTGCGGCCGAGGGGCTCGAGATCACCACGGTGCAGCCGCGTTGGAACATCTCCACCCGGGTCTCCGCCTTCCCGAGGAACCCCGTCGTCCGGATCGGCTTCGGCAGGGACGGGAAGGTCAGGAAGGCCGAGTTCCTGCCCGGGAAGAGCACCGGCTACCGGGAAGTTGACGGGCCGCTGCTCGACGCGCTGTACCGGTGGACGGCCAAGGGTGAAGCGCTCGAGGCCCTTCCGGCCGATGACCCGGAGGCGGCGGTGTTCCTGCCCGTCGAGATCGTCCTGGTCGCACCCCGCGGCCCGATCCAGCGCAGCTCGTCCGTCCGCTAGAGGGGATCGCCGTGCAACGAATGCTCCTGCTCGCCATGCTGCTGCCCCTCTGCGGCCTTGCTCCGAGCGCTGCGGCGCAGGACGAGATCGACGCGCGCCTCCGCGCGATCGAGCAGGGCTACGAGGATCTCAGCCCGCAGGCCGAGAGTCTGCGTCTCTACCCCGTGGACATGCGCGTGCCCTTCGGCTTCTCGACGGTCTACGAGATTGTCGATGCGCCGGGGCTCCTGGCCCGGCGGGCCGGTTCGGTCACGGCGGTCTTCGAGCGGAGCGTGTACGAGGCGGACAGCACCGTGGCGATCCCCCCCGGGACCGTCTTCTACGTCGGCGATCTCCCCGTGGACCTGGGGCGGCCCGGCGTCCTGGCTCCCGCGTCGCGCCCGGCGGGTCGGGAGCCGGCGTGGAACTTCGTGGACACCTCGGCGGGGCGCGGGCAGACGCGTCCGATCGATCTGCGCGTGCCGCGGGTGGCGGTCCCGCCGACGGGCGCGCCGTCGGGGCGGAGCCCGGCGACGGTGTGGGCGAGCGAGCCGGCGCGTCAGGCGCGCGTGGGCGAGATCCTGCGCGGCGTGGCGTGGAAGCTGCGCGAGTCCCGGGCGCAGGAGGCCCCGGACGGCGACACCACCGAGCGCGCCGGGGAGGATCCGGAGCGGCGTGAACGGCCCGGCGAGCGCGGTCTGTGAGCGCTCAGGGCGCGGGCTTGCCCTTCTCCGTGCCGTCGCCGGCGATGGCGGAGCGCATGCCCGTGTCGGCCTGGATGTTCTGGAGCCTGTAGTAATCCATCACGCCGAGCCGGCCCGCCTTGAACGCCTCGGCGATCGCCTTGGGAACCTCCGCCTGGGCGAGGACGACCATCGCCTGGTTCTCCTGGATCTTGGCCCGGTTCTCCTGCTCTTGGGCGACCGCCATCGCGCGGCGCTTCTCGGCCTCGGCCTGGAAGCGGCGCTTGTCGGCCTCGGCCTGGTCGGCCTGGAGCTTGGCGCCGATGTTCTCGCCGACGTCCACGTCGGCGATGTCGATCGAGAGGATCTCGAAGGCGGTGCCGGCGTCGAGACCCTTGGCCATCACGGCCTTGGAGATGCGGTCCGGGTTCTCGAGCACCTGCTTGTGCGTGTCGGCCGAACCGATGGCCGAGACGATGCCCTCGCCGACGCGGGCGATGATTGTCTCCTCCGTGGCGCCGCCGACCAGCCTGGCGAGGTTGGTCCGCACCGTCACCCGGGCGCGGGCCTTGAGCTGGATGCCGTCCTTGGAGACCGCGTCGATGGTGGTGCGGCCCTGCGCGGGGTTCGGGCAGTCGATGACCTTTGGGTTCACGCTCGTGTTCACCGCGTCGAGGATGTCGCGCCCCGCGAGATCGATGGCGGTGGCGACGTTCCAGGGCAGCTCGATGCGGGCGTTGCGGGCCGCGATCATCGCGGAGATGACGTTGGGCACGCGCCCGCCGGAGAGGTAGTGGGTCTCGAGCTGCGCGGTGGAGATGTCCAGGCCCGCCTTCACCGCGCGGATGCGGGAGAAGACGACGGTGCGGATGTCCACCTTGCGGAGGCGCATGCCGATCAGGTCGAGCAGACGCACCCTGGCGTTCGAGAGCAGGGCCTGGATGTAGAGGTTGATGAACTGTCCGACCAGGAACAGGATGATGATCACGACAAGGATCGAGACGACGATGATGACGATGATGGCCTTGTCGAACATGCCGCCCGCCTGGGCGAGCACGGGCGAGGGGAGAGCGCCGGTCGCGCCGGGTGTCGGGATCGTCAGGAACGGGTTGGGCAGCATGGCGGTCTATCCCTCGCGTTGGAGCGTGCGGAATCCGCGGGCAGTATACGTGCCCCGGCGCGCCCGATGGGCCGCCGGCGCGGCCTCCCGAGGGGCGGGCGCTAGATCGAGCGGACCTTGATCTGGTTGTCGTAGACCGCGGTGACGCGGACCTTGTGGCCCGCCTCGATCAGCCCGGTCTCGGCGAGGGCGTCGTAGCGGGTATCGCCGATCCGCACGACCCCGACGGGGCGCAGCGGGGTGACCACGACCCCCTCGGCGCCCAGGAGCGCCATGCGCCGGTCTCGCTCGTCCCTCTCCGCCAGCTTCTGCCTGGCGATCTCCTCCTCGGACAGATCGCCGAGGAGCATGCGCCTGCCGATGGGCGTGTGCGGCCACACCTTCAGGGCGAAGCTGAACGCCACCGGGCCGAGCACGAGCACCGCCAGGGTGCCCACGAGCCCCCATGTCACGTCCTCGAGGAAGAGCGCGATAAGGCCGGCGACGGTCGTCAGGCCCGCGCACACCGCCAGGATTCCGCCGCTGGGGATGAAGACCTCGGCGACCATCAGAAGCACGCCCGCGGCGATCAGCCCCAGCCCCAGCAGCAGATAGCTTTGCTCGGCCATCCTCCCCTATCCCTTCCCTAGGCTGCGCCCGTGCCGTCCCCGGGCGGCACCTCCTCGACGACGACGCGGAACGTGTCGGCGGAGACGACCCGCACGGGCCGGCCGGCCTCGATGTAGCCTAGGTCGGCGACGACATCGATCACGCGGTCGGCGATCTGCGCGCGACCCGACGGGCGCAGCGGGGACACCGTCTCGCCGACGGCGCCGATCTTCGGCAGCATCGTGTCGCGCACGGGAATGTCGGCGAGCAGGTCCCCCTCCTCGGAGGCCTCGCCCGACACGGTCTTGAGCACCAGCGCGCCGATCAGGGGGATCGAGCCGAAGTGCTTGGCGGCGAAGTACATCAGCAGGCCCGCGGTGGCCGTGCTCAGGAAGATCGTGACGAGGCCGGAGACGAGGTCCGACGTCGCCTGCGGGCTGTCGGGAAAGAGCCCGCCCGGCGTGTCGCCGACGAACGTGCCCAGCAGCCCGCCGAAGAGCAGGAGCAACCCGACGACGCCCGGAACGCCGAATCCGGGGATGACGAAGATCTCCAGCCCGATGAGCACGATCCCGACAACGATCGCCCCGATCTCCCACCAGCTGGCCATGCCCATCAGGGCCGGTGGGGCCAGCAGGGCGATCATCGCGACCGCCGCGATCGCCCCGGGCAGGCCGATGCCGGGGTGGGACATCTCGAGGAACAGTGCGACGAAGAAGATGACGATGAGCACGCCGCGCGCCACATTGTGGCTCATGATGCGGACGAGGGACTCCGACCACGTCGGCTCGAGGCGGCGCACGTTCTGGGCCCCGAAGAACGCGGCGAGGTCCGCGTCGTTCTGGATCGGGTCGAGCGCGCCGGTCGGGCCGAGGTTCGCCGCGAATCCGAGCATCGCCATCTCGTCGCCGTAGAGCACCAGCGGACCGTCGCCGGAGCTGACATAGCCGACCAGCTCGTAGCGCCCCTTGTCGGCGGCGGAGATCCGGCGACGCGTGCTCGATTGGCCGATCTGCTCCGCGGTCACCCCCAGCCCCGCCAGCGCCGGGGTCGCGGGCCGGTACGCCCCCGCGCCGTCGCCAGCCGGGCGGGCGGGCGGCGCGCCCTCTCCCTCGGGCGGGGGTGTCTCGTCGGGCGCCGGCGGCGGCGCGGCCTCGGGGGCGGACGCGATGAGGGGGCGCGTCCTCGGTGGCTCGCCGTCGAAGAGCAGGCGGAACTCCTCCTCGTTGATCGCGAACCCCTCGCCGGTCTGCGCGTCGCTCACCCACCACAGCTCGACGCCGAGGGCGACGAAGCCCTGGACGAGGTACTCGTCCCACCCGCGCAGGCGCGCCGACGCAACGACCTCCGCGACGAGAGGCGCGGTGAACTTCTGCCGCTCGGCCTGCGACATCGACATGAACCGGGCCACCTGGTCGGGCCGGATGGGCAGCGCATCGCCCATCTTGCCGGAGCTCGAGGTCACGATCTCCTTGCACGCGAGGGCGATGATCGCTCCGCCGGAGAAGGCTTGGTTGTGGATCCACGCCACCGAGTTGGTGATGCCGGAGCCGCGGATCGCGTCGCAGATCTCCAGCACCGCCCCCACCTCCCCCCCGGGAGTGTGAAGCTCGATCACGATCGCGTTGGCGCCGGCCTTCTGAGCCACCTCGAGGCGGCGCAGGAAGCTGTACGCCGTGACCGCGCTGATCTCCTCGTCGATGGTGATGATCGCGACGTTGTCGGCCTGGCGGTGCGAGGGCACCGCCGCGGGCGGGGCCGCCTGGGAGGGACCATCCTGGGCGAACGAGAAGAGCGCCATCGCCAGCGATGCCAGCGTGGCCAAGGTTCGCCCCAGGGAGCCGCGGCGTGGGCACCCGGGTTCGCTATGGGAGGTCGCGATGCGAGGCATCAGCGCAAGTATACGGAACAGCGGGCGAACCCATGCAGAGGGGCCGCCCCCGATCAGCCCGGCCGCGCCGGCTCGATCTGCTCCACTCGCCAGGTCATCTCCGGGCCGGTGCAGTCGATGTGGACGGCGAAGAAGCCCGGCAGATGTCCGGATTCGGTCGGCTCGGTGCGGCGGATGAGCGGCCAGATCACCTTCCGGTCGGTCTCCGGGAGATGGAGGTCGTCGATCCGGGCGGGGTCGTGCCATTCGAGGTGGCCCTCTCGCATGGCGCCGGTCGAAACCTGCACCGGGCCGAGCACGCGGTAGTAGAACAGGAGCCAGTGCCCCTCCCCCTCGTAGCCGGCCTCGGAGACGAGCCCGCCGAGGTGGAGGCGTTCGATCGGGATTTCGATGCCGGCCTCCTCGAGAATCTCGCGCTGGGCGCACCGGGCCGGGGACTCGCCCGCGCCCATGTCCAGCTTGCCGCCGATGGGCGAGTACAGGTCCTTGTTCGGCGGCTTGACTCGATGGAGCATGAGCACGCGTCCGCCCGCGTCGCGCAGGTCGCAGAGGCAGGCGATGCGGTACGGCAGGAGGGGCGGCGGGACGCTCATGAGCCACGGAGCATAGGGTGGCTTGCGGGTGCGCACCGGCTCACGCTTGGCGCGAGCGAGTGCCGATACCCTACGGCATGCCCGAGACCGAGAGGCCGCGCCCCCAGACCGCTCCCGCTGTGCCCGCGTTCGACGTGGCCGGCAGGCACTGCTACCTGGTGGGCATCGGCGGGTGCGGGATGTCGGGACTGGCGAGGATGCTGCGTGCGCGCGGCGCGATCGTCTCGGGGTCGGACGTTGCTCCGGGCGAGCCCACCGCGCGCCTCGAGGCCGAGGGGATCCCGGTCCGGTTCGACCAGAGCCTCGGCGCCCTGCCGGAGGCGTGCGACCTGCTGATCGCGTCGGCGGCGATCCGGCCCGAGCACCCCGAGATGCTCGCCGCCACGAGCCGCGGCATCCCGACGCTGAGCTACGCCGAGGCCCTGGGGCGCTGCATGCTGGGGCGCACGGGCGTGTGCATCGCCGGGACGCACGGCAAGAGCACGACGACCGCCATGCTCGGGGCCGCGCTGACCGACGCCGGGCTCGACCCGACGGTGATCGTGGGGGCCACCAGCGCGCAGCTCGGGGGCGGGTGCCTGACCGAGCCGGGGCGTCCGTCGGGCTTCCGGCTCGGCGCTGCGAGGATCCCGGCGGGGGCGCTCGCCGGGGGGCCGGGGCTGCTGCTCGCCGAGTCGTGCGAGTTCAACCGGTCGTTCCACAATCACCGGCCGACCATCGCGAGCATCTCCTCGGTGGAGGCGGACCACCTCGACATCTACGGCTCGCTCGACGCGGTCGTGCAGAGCTTCGCCGAGTTCGCGAGGCTGGTTCCCCCGGCCGAGGACGGCGGCTACCTGCTCATCGCCGACGAGGGTGCCCACCGCCGGCAGATCACCGCCGGCCTGCGCTGCCGCGTAGAGACGATCGGATTCTCCCCGGCGGCCGATTGGGTGGTGTGGGTCGACTCGCGCACGCGCGAGGTGGCGCTCACGCACCGGCGCGACGTGGTGGCGCGCTGGACCATGCGGCTCCCCGGGGCGCACAACGCGATGAACGCGGCGACCGCGTGCGTGCTCGCGATCCGGCTCGGCGCCGACCCCGGCGTGATCGCCCGCAGCCTCGGCGAGTTCCGCGGGCTCGACCGGCGCACGCAGCTGCTGGGCGACCGCCCGGTCCCCGGCGGCGTCGTGCGGGTCTACGACGACTACGGGCATCACCCGACGGAGGTCGACGCCACGCTGCGCGCTCTGCGCGACTTCGAGCGCCCGGAGGAACGGGGCGGACGCCTCATCTGCGTCTTCCAGCCGCACCAGCACTCGCGGACCCGGTTCCTCCTCGAGGAGTTCGCGCAGGCGTTCACCCAGGCCGACGTGGTCATCGTGCCGCACATCTACTTCGTCCGCGACAGCGAGATCGAGAAGACGAAGGTTTCGGCGGGCGATCTCGTGGACCGCCTTCGGCGGCGCGGGGTTCGCGCGATGCACCTGTACCCGTTCGAGGCGATCGTGGAGCAACTGGAGAACCTCTGCCAGGCCAACGACCTGCTCGTCGTGATGGGCGCGGGACCCGTGTGGCAGATCGCGCACGGGTACATGGGGCTCGGCGCCGGCCCGACGGATCCCCACGCCTGAGGTGCCCATGCCCCCGAGCGCGACCTCCATCCCGATCCGGCGCAACGCGCCGATCCCCACGTGGTTCGGCGTCGGGGGCGGTGCCGATGCGCTCGCGACGCCGCGGAGCGAGGAGGAGCTGCTGGCCTGCCTGGAGCTGGACCCAGGGCTCCGGGTGCTGGGGGACGGCGCCAACCTGCTGGTGGATGACGCGGGCGTCGGCGAGCTGGTCGTGAGGCTGCGCGAGGAGGTGTTCCGATCGGCCGGCCCCCTCCCCGGGCGCGAGGGGCGTCCGGACGACGAGACGGTCGTGGTTCGGGCCGGCGCGGGCGCGAACCTCCCGAAGCTGATCGCCGAGGCCGTGCGGCTTGGGCTGGGCGGGCTCGAGGGCCTCGGGGGCGTCCCGGCCACGATCGGGGGCGCGCTGGTGATGAACGCGGGCGGCGCGTTCGGGCAGATCGCCGACGTCGTGCGTCGAGTCTTCGCGATCAGCCGCGCTGGCGATCGCGTCACCCTGGAGCGATCGCAGATCCCCTTCGGCTACCGTCGGAGCGGGCTGGGCGACCTGGTGATCACCGGGTGCGAGCTGGAGCTGCACCGGGCCGATCCCGAGGCGCTCCGCGAGCGGTGGAAGCGGGTGATGGCGTACAAGAAGAGCACGCAGCCGATGGGCCAGCCGAGCGCCGGGTGCTGCTATCGCAACCCGACGCTCGCCCGGACCATCGGGGGGATCGGCGAGGCGGGCGAGCGTGTCAGCGCCGGCATGCTCATCGACCGCGCCGGGTGCAAGGGCCTCTCGGTGGGGGGCGCGCGCGTCAGCGAGCACCACGCGAACTTCTTCACCGTGGCCCGCGACGCCTGCGCAGGCGATGTGCTCGCCCTGATGGCGGAGGTCGAGCGTCGCGTCCTTGACCGCTACGGCGTCTCGCTCGAGCGCGAGGTCGTCGTGTGGGGGAGGGATCTGGCGTGAGCGGCGCCGTGCTGCCCAGTGTTCTCGTCCTGGCCGGCGGCCCGGACGAGGAGCGCCCCGTGAGCATCGAGAGCGCCTCGGGCGTGGCCGCGGGCCTGCGCCGCGCGGGCGCCGAGGTCCACCAGGTGACGATCGAGCGTCCGGCGCTCGATGAGCTGCGAGCGATGCCCGGCGAGATCGTCTTCCCCGTGCTGCACGGGGCGTTCGGCGAGGGGGGGCCGCTCCAGGACCTTCTGGAGGCCCTGGGCCGGCCGTTCGTGGGGTGCGGCCCCTCCGCGGCCCGGCTGGCGATGGACAAGCTCGCCACCAAGCTCCTCGGCGCGAGCCTGGGCGTCGCCACCAAGCCGGCGTGCGTGCTCAACGTGCGCGACCGGCGCTGCCCGCTCCCGATGCCCGTCGTGGTCAAGCCGGTGCACGACGGCTCGAGCGTCGGGCTGCACCTCTGTCCGGACGCGGACTCGTGGGAGCGGGCGCAACGGGCGGTCGCCGACGACATCGCGGCCAGGCCCGGGCGAGCCTACATGATCGAGCCCATGATCAGAGGACGCGAGCTCACCGTCGGCATCATCGAGGGGGAGTCGGGGCTGCGAGCGCTCCCGCTCATCGAGATCGTCCCGGCGTCCGGCGTCTACGACTACGCCGCGAAGTACGTGCGCGACGACACTCGCTACGTCGTCGAGCCCGGGCTGCCGGCGGGTGTCGCCGATCGGTGCCGGCGGGACGCGATCGAGCTCGCGCGGGCGATCGGCGTGCGGCATCTCAGCCGAGTGGACTTCCTGCTCGACGGGGAGGGCGAACCCTGGCTCCTCGAGATCAATACGATGCCCGGGTTCACGTCGCACTCGCTTCTCCCCATGGCGGCGGCGCGTGCCGGGATGGACATGGCCTCGCTGTGCGCTCACCTGGCCAGGATGGCCTGGCGCCGCATGGCGGGTGTCTGACGCCTGACGGTTTGCACGTACCACGGAGGACGCATGGCCAGGAAGGCGCGTGCCAGGAAGAGCTCGGAGACCAGGACGGAATGGGCGAGCAGCTTCAGCCTCCGCGCCGCGGGCGCGATGGCGCTGGCGCTGGGCGCCGTCGGCGCGGCCGGGTACGGCGTCGCGGCGGTGCATGCGCGAGCGTCCGACCTGCTCGCCCGTGAGGAGCTCGTGGTCGAGGTCGTCTGGCCGCGGAACCCGGGCTCGGCCGAGACGTGGCTGGGCGAGGGGCTCCAGGAGCAGATCCGGGCCGGGGTGGAGGCGCAGCTGGCGGGGCAGGCGATCGGCGCGGGCTCGCTCTCGCGCGTGGGCGAGACGCTCGCGCAGAGCGGCTGGTTCGACCGGCACCCCCGCGTGGAGCGCACCGCCGACGGGACGGTCCGCATCACGGGTGTGTGGCGGCAGCCCGCGTGCGCGATCCGTTCGGGCGTGCGTGACTACGCGCTCGACTGGCAGGGTCGGCCCTTCCCCATCGACTACCCGGCGGGCGCCTCGGGGCTCCGCACCATCGTGGGGGGGAGCGGGCCCGCGCCGCTCGGGCCCGGCGGCGAGCTGGACGTGATGAATCCCTGGCCGGGAGACGACGTGGCCGCGGCGCTGGCGCTGCTCGCCCCTCTGCTCCGCGAGCCGTTCGCGCCGCAGGTCGCGGGCATCGACGTCTCGGCGTACCTGTCGCACGGGCAGCTGGCGATCGTCACGGACAAGGGGTCTCGGGTGGTGTGGGGCGGGCGCTTCGGGGAATTCATCCCGGGCGAGGCGTCCAGCGAGGACAAGCTCGCGAGGCTGCGGTCGCTCGCCGGCAACGCCCAGTTCGGGAACCGCATCGACATGGGCCGGCCCCGCCTCGAGATTTTCGATGAGAAGTTCTTCACCCTCGACCTGACCGGACTCCCGTGAGCGACGCGAGCGACGACATCTCGCCGGACCGGGAATCGACCGAGAGTCCGGCGGCGGGCGCACTCCCGGGGGGCGCGCACCGGCCGGACCTCGATCTCTTCGGACGCCCCGCCCCGCGCGGGGGCGACTGGTCGCACAGGCGCGGCGAGCCGCGGATCTTCGCGTTTTTCTGGACGCTCTACCTGCTCCTCGCGACCATCGGCGCGTTCTGGAGCGTCGGCGCCCCGCGCACGCACGATCCCGAGGCGCTGCGTCCCGCGGCGCGGGCGGTCCTCGCTGCAATCACCGTCGGCATCGCCCTGCTCTGGCCCATGACGCGGCTGAGCCAGGAGCGTCCGGCGATGCGTCTGCGCCGGATCTCCCGCTCCGTCTGGCAGGACCTGCTCGTGCTCCTGGTGCCGGCGCAGGCGATCATCTGGCCTCAGATCGCGATGGCCGCCTGGCCGGTCGCGGTGGTGGGAGCGCTCGCGGCGTCGATGGCGGCGTGGGGGTTGCTCCTCGGCGGGCTCCTGGCCGTCGCGTTGACGGCCGATCGTGTCGGGAGGGGTTGGTGGATGCTGCTCTTCGTGGCGCTGGCGGGGCTCGGCCCCCTCGTGGCGCTCGGCCCGGCGGGGGGATCGGCGCACGCGCCGGAGTTTGACTGGTGGTGGATGACCAGCCCGGTCACCTCGGGGTTCGAGATCGCCCGGGATCGCCCGTGGACGGGGTCCGCGGCGGCGGCGACGGCGTCGCACTGGCGTGCGATTGCGCTCGTGGCGGCCTCGGGGGCGGGGCTGTGGGCGATCCTGTGGCTGATCGGCTTGTTTCACGGTCGCAGGTCCGCTTGAATAGGCGAGCCGCCGGGGCGCCGAGTGGAGGCCCCGGCGGTCGCGTTTGATGCTGGAAGGTGGCTTATGGACGTGATCACCCGCGAGGACAAGGAACGGCTCGAGGCGCGGCTGGCCGAGCTGAGGGCAAACCGGCCCCGGATCACCGAGCGCATCGCCGAGGCCCGGGCGCTGGGCGACCTCAAGGAGAACGCCGAGTACCACTCCGCGCGCGAGCAGCAGGGCATGGAGGAGGCCGAGATCAAGCGGATCGAGGAGCGTCTGGCAAAGGCGCAGGTGATCTCGGAGGGGAAGCCCCAGGCCGAGGGCGTGGTCTTCCTGGGCTCGATGGTCAAGCTGCGAGAGGTGAACGGCGACGATGAGGACGTGTACCGCCTCGTCGGCGAGGCGACGGGGGACCACTCGCTCGACTACATCGAGGTCACGGTCACGAGCCCGATGGGCGAGGCGCTGATCAAGTCGCGCGTGGGTGAGACGATCAGCGTCCGCGCCCCGCGGGGCGTGAAGCAGTTCCTCATCGTCGAGGTCACGTGACGACGATCACGCGGGCGCCGCGCTCGGGCGCCGGCCACCCGCCCTCGACGATCTCGGACTGCACGCGGGCGTTGCGCCCCTCGACGCGGGCCTCGTAGCGCGTCAGGCGGAATTCACCGCGCTGGTAGCCGTAGCCCTCGCCCGCATCCTCGTACAGGAAGCCCTCGGCACGCCCATCCGCGTCGGGGTGGACGACCAGGGTCAGCGGATCGAGGGGCTTCTCGCCCACGTGCTGCAGGGAGGGCCCGAGCGGGATGATCGCGCCCGCTCGGACGAAGAGTCCGGGCAACTCCGGGTGGGACTCGATCGCCGGCTCGAAGCTCGCCCACGAGCCGCGCGGCATGGGCGCCTGGCAGATGCCGCCCGGGCGCACGCGCGCCCTCACGAGGAGATCGGCGCCGACAAGGAAGGCGTCGTCGGCGTCGCGGAGGCGAGGGTCCGCGGGGTCGGCGAAGAACAGCGGCCGGACGACCGGCAGCCCCGTCACCGAGGCCTCGCGGAACAGCGTGTAGAAGTAGGGCAGCAGCCGGTAGCGGCGCTCGAGCGCGAGCCGGCACACCCGCTCGCACTGCGGCCCGAACGCCCAGGGCTCGTGGTCTTTCGAGCCCTTGATCGAGTGCCCGCGGGCGAAGGGCAGGAGCGCGCCGATCCCCATCCACCGCGCAAAGAGGTGCCCTGTCGCGTCTCCGATGAACCCGCCGATGTCCGGGCCCACGAACGGCTGGCCCGCCAGCCCCAGGTTCAGCGACATGGAGATCGACCAGCCGAGGTGCCGCCAGTCGCTGGTGTTGTCGCCCGTCCACGTCGCGGCGTAGCGGTGCCCGCCGAGGAAGTTCGAGCGGGTGAGCACGAACGGGCGCTTCTCCGGGTTGGCCGCGCGAACGCCGTCGAGCGTCGCCCGCACCATCTGCATCCCGTAGATGTTGTGGTACCTCGCGTGGCTGTCGGGGCCGCCCAGCTCGGGGTCGGCGTCGTGCCGGTTGGCCGTCGGCATGCTCTTGCCGGGCCCATCGAAGACGGCGGGCTCGTTCATGTCGTTCCACACCCCGTCGATCCCGTGCGCGAGGTACTCGCGGTAGAGCGAAGCCCACCACTGGCGAGTGCGGGCGCGGGTGAAGTCGGGGAAGGCGCAGGGGCCGGGCCACACCTTGCCGTGGAACTCCGCCCCCGAGGCGTCGGTGACGAAGTGCCCCCCGTCTCGCCCGGCGCGGTAGACCGGGTCCTCCGGGTCCACCTTCACGCCCGGGTCGATCATCCACACCGTCTTGAAGCCCATCGCGTGCAGATCGTCGTTGAGCCCCGCCGGGTCGGGGAATTTCTCACGATCGAACGTGAAGACCCGGAAGCCGTGCATGTAGTCGATGTCGAGCCAGATGACGTCGCAGGGCATCCGCCTGCGCCGGAATTCGGACGCCAGCTCGCGCACGCGCGCGACCGGCTCGTAGGACCACCTGCACTGGTGGTAGCCGAGCGTCCACGCCGCGGGCAGCGCCGGGCGCCCGGTCAGGTCGGACAGCGCCCTCACGACGGCCTCGGGCGAGCCCCCCTCGACCACGTAGAGGGCGAAGGGCTCCCCCTCGAAGGCCATCAGCAGGTCGCGTCGCCCGGCCGAGATCAGGCCCCGGCGCGGGGTGTCGGCGAGGAGCCCGAACGCCGAGCCGTCGGCGCGGACGCACAGCGCCCAGGGGTGGGCCTGGTAGATCGCCTCGGTGCGATCGTCGTACTCGAAGGCGTCGGTCGTCCACAGCCCGATGGTGCGGCCGTTCCGGCGCAGCGGCCCGGCGTGCTCGCCCGTGCCGTACACGTCCGTCCCACGCTCGAGCGGGACCCGGGCCGCGTGCCAGCCCCGCGCGTGCGAGAACGTCGGCGCCGTGCGGGTGCTCCCCGCCGGTCCCATCGCCTCGGGCTGGCGCAGCAGGGCCGGGGAGGGTCGGAGCGCCCGGTCGGCGAATTCGGGGTCTTGGTGGCGGAAGAGGCTCTCGCCGACACGCTGGGCGCCCGGATCGCGGCGCCCGGCGCCGGCGCGGCGGAGGACTCTGGCGAGCTTGGCAGCGCGTAGTGTCATCGGAGGCTCCCCTGGGCGTGGTCGGGAGCGTAGGGCCCGCATCGGCGCGAAATCGGCTTCCCAGATTCCCATGAACCTTCGCCCACCGACCAGGAGATACCCCATGTCGCCCCTGCGATCGTCCGCCCTCGGCCTTCTGACTGGCGCGTGCTTGCTTTCCCAGGGGTGCCTCGAGACCTGGCAGCAGGCCAGGTTTGAGCGTGACATCGAGCTGACCTTCGCGGTCCCCCCGTCGGCCGGGATCGGCACGTTCACGGAGAACGGTGCCGTCCGACTCGCGGAGACCGAGAGGGCGGACGTGCTTGTGCGGGCGCACATCCGCGCCACGACGCAGGAGCGGGCCGATGCGGTGGTGATCTCCGGCGAGGTGGTCGGTGAGGAGTGGCTCGAGATCCACGCCCTCTGGCCCGACTCCCGCACGAGCAGCGAGGGGGTCTCGTTCTCCATCGATGGTCCCGGGGGCCGTCCGGTGCGGGTACGCACGAGCAACGGCCAGATCGGGCTGACGGGCTTCGCCGACGGTGCGGACCTCCGCACCTCGAACGGGGCGATCACGGTGAAGGGACACAGCGGGCGGCTCGATGTCGAGACGTCCAACGGCGCCGTCACGGTGCTTGAAGCGTGCGACGCTGTGGCCGCCGAGACGAGCAACGGCTCGGTCCGGATCGAGCTGGCCGACGAGGGAGCCGGGCCCGTTCGTGTCGGAACGTCCAACGGCGGGGTCACGCTCGTCGTGGGGCCCGCGTTCGCCGGCCAGATCGAGGGCGAGACGAGCAACGGCTCGGTGACCGTCGGCGACGGGGTAGAGTCGGCGGGGGTGCGCCTCCTCCGCGACGGCCGGGCGTCCAAGCGGGTGCAGATCCGCGAGGGGGAATCGGTCTCGACGATCCGCACGAGCAACGGTGCGATCCGCATCACCGTGCGGGAGTGAGGATCGCCGGCCCGGCGCAGAAACGAAGCCCGAGGCTCGCCCCGGGCTTCTCGCACCCTCGGGCCGTCGGCCGGATCAACAGCCGGCGGTCCAGAGATTCAGGAATGCGAGCACGTCCTGCGTGTTGATGCTGCCGTCGCCGTTGATGTCGGCGGTGTCGTCGCCCGCAGTCCAGGCGTTGAGGAACGCGAGCACGTCCTGGGTGTTGACCGAGCCGTCGCCGTTGAAGTCGGCCACGCAGTCGTTGCACTGGTAGTCGAAGATCTGCAGCTCATCGACCGCGGCCTCCACGATGGAGCCGCCCGCCGCGTCCTCGGCGACGAACCGGGCGCGGAATGTCGAGTTCGGCGTCACGACGTCGGCGACTCGCACCTCGTGGAAGTACCACCCTCCGGTGCTGAACTCGTCGGCCGGGCCGAGCGTCTTGGCATTGACCCAGCTGGTCCCGCCGTTGGAGGAGAAGTCGATGCGGAACGTGTCGTTGTTGGGGTCGCCGCCGGTGTTGTTCGAGTACCAGACCCAGACGCCGAGGCGGGGGTCGGCCATCGCGGAGAGGTCGTAGACGGGGCTCTTGAGGGTCGTCTTGCCGTTGTCGACGTCGTAGTCGCCGAGGTTCCCGCCGCGGCCGTCGGTCACCCAGCAGTTGACGCCGTCGGTAGAGACGTCGTCGCCGGGCTGGGCGTCGGTGGGCTGGGGGTCCATCCTGTTCCAGACGCCGGTGGTCGCGCCGTCGCCCGTGTCGCCGACGGTCCAGCCGCCTGCGGTCTCGGCGTCGTAGTCCACGCCGACGACCTTCTCTCCGGCGACGAGCGCGTGGACGGTCTCGGTGGTGATCTCGGACCCGCTGTCGCTCACGACCGAGACGTAGTAGTCGTACGTGTCGAAGCAGCTCGCGCCGGGCAGCTCGCCGCTGTAGATGTTGCCGCCCAGGTCCGTCATCGCGACGTCGAGGAAGCTGCCGCCGTTGTGCGAGTAGTTCAGGCGGACGGAGCCGTGGTCGTAGGTGTCGAATGATTCCACGACCTCGACCTTGACCGTCGCGGGCGTGTTGGGGTCCATCTCGGTGGGCGCCTCGAGCAGGTTGAGGTTGACGCCGTCGAGCCTGAGGATGAACAGGCCCCGCTCGATGTCCGAGACGATGATGGTGCCGCTGGGGAGGTAGGGGTAGTTGCTCCAGGTGCCGTTGTAGCCGAGGCCGTTGTCGGCGGGGTAGGTGTCGAAGTAGGCGATCTCGACGGGGGCCACGGGGTTGGTCGCGTCGAAGATGCGCAGGCCCGAGCGGTAGTTCGACTGGAAGATCATCCCGTTGTGGGTGTACTGGTTGTGGTCGATCGCGGGCAGGCCGGTCGAGAACGTGTCGACGAACGTCGGGTTGGCGAGGTCCTCGACGTCGAAGATCCGCGACGTCGTCTCGTTGACCGAGTCGCCCTCGTCGAGCTCGTCGTCGATGTAGAGGTACTTGCGGTCCTCGCTGAGCCAGCCCTGGTGGGCGTAGCGGGCGCCCGCCCAGGAGACGGTGCTGATCGTGAACATGTTGCTCTTGTCGGTGACGTCGACGATCCGCAGCCCCGTCTGGCTCCAGCCGCCGTTGAACCCCGAGAGGCAGAACGCGATCTCGCGCCCGGCGTAGGGCCCGGACGTGTAGGTGACGACCTGGGCGTCGTGGACGTACATCTGTCCCCATGCGCCGACGATGGTCGGGTCGTCGGGGACGGCGGTGGTCACGGCGACGAGGCCGCCGTTCTGGATGTTGCCGCCGACGAGGTAGAGGTAGCCCGAGTCGGGGTTGGCGACGATGTTGTGGGTCGAGGAGTGGCCCTGCTGCGTCTTGTTCTTGACAAGCGTGACGACGCCGCTGTCGATCTGCGACATGTCGATCACCTGGATGCCCGAGCCGCCCTCGCTGACGCCGTAGGCGTAGTGGCCGATGACCTTGATGTCGTGCCACAGGCTCGCGGGGCCGGCGATGGTGGCCACGATCACCGGGTTCGAGGGGTCGGTGACCTCGACGAAGCCGAAGCCGCGCTCGAGCCCCATGATCGCGTACTCGCGCCCCGAGGGGGACACATACCCCCAGCAGTCGTTGCCGCTGGTCGATCCGCCGGCGAAGTCGCTCAGCGGGAACCACTTGAGCAGCGTGACGTTCATGCTCTCGAAGGCGGCGCGGTCCCCGCCGCCCGCGCCGTCCGGCTGCGCCGTCCCGAGCGCGGGCGGCTCGCGGTCCAGGAGCTTGAGCACGTCCTCGTCGCCCGCCGTCACGGGCGGATCGCCCGCCCACGCCAGGCCGGCGCAGAGGGACGCGAGCGCGGGAACCACGGGACACCATCGACGAGCGTTGACCATCGGGCTTCCTCCCTCGGGGGTGATGGGGCGGCGACTCGGGTCCCGCGGCGCGGCGGCCCGCGAGAGCGGATCCGGTCGGACTGCTCCAAGCTACCGCGGCCGAGCCGCGCGCACAACCCCATTCGCCCAAGGGGCTTGGTCTCTTCCCATGCCGAGTTTGCACACATCAATATCCGCAATGAGCCCGGCGACGACCGATAGCGACGCGAGCCCGGGGCACGGCCCGGGCTCGCATCTTCGTGCGTTGCCGGCGCTCGGTCAGATCAGCACCCCGCTGTCCAGGCGTTGAGGAACGCGAGGACATCCCGGGTGTCGATGGCCCCGTCGCCGTTGAAGTCTGCGCGGGAGTCCTGCGCTGTCCAGGCGTTCAGGAAGGCGAGCACGTCGAGCGTGTTCGCCGCACCGTCGGCGTTGAAGTCGGCCGCGCAGGACGCGCCCTGGAACTCGTAGGCGCCCATATCCACGATCAGCTGCCCGCCGGAGCCGCCGGGGATCCCGCTGTCCGCCGTCCACGGGTCGTCGCGGAAGCGCGGGCGCCCGTCGAGGTCGGTCAGGATCTCCGGCGGGAGCGCCGTATTGTCCGCGGCGTCGATGCACGGCGAGTAGGCGAGGGGGCGGAAGTCCCCGGCCGCGGGGTCGGCGAAGAGCGGATCGACGTCGATATTGCCCGGGCCTTCCCAGCCGCCCTGGACGTCGCTGTAGGTGACGTTCGCGATGCCAACCCCATAGATCTCATCCGGAGCATCGCCCCACAGAATGGAGTTCGAGACATTGGCCCTGCCGTACTCGGCCACCCAGAGAGCGCCCGCGTAGGTCGCCGCGTTTTCAGAGAGCGTGCAGTTGACCAGCGAGACGCTGGTGGACGTAAGACCCAGAGCCACCCCGCCGCCAAACAGCGCGGCGTTGCCGGTGAACTCGCAGTCGATAGCGGTGGTCCGGGTGCTGCGGAGGAGGTAGATCGCGCCCCCGTGGAAGGCCGCCTCATTGTCGATGAACCTGCAGTCGATCAGCATGCCGGCCGCCCCCAGGTCGTAGACGACGGCGCCGCCGTCTCCCAGGCGCTGCACGCCCTCGGCGATGTTGCGGGAGAACGTGCACCGCTCGAACAGGCTGAAACCGCCGAAGCCGGCGACGAAGGCGCCGGCCGGCCCCTCGCTGGTGTTGTCCTCGAACGTGCTGTCGCGCACCGTCACATCGTATTTCAGGGCGCAGATCCCGCCGCCATACCCGGTAGATTCGTTCGACACGAACGTGCAGCGCTCCACAAGCAGATCGCCGAAAGCGAGGTCGGGGTGTCCGGCGCCGATCGCCCCGCCGCCGCCGCTGATGTCGCTCGGGTCGTAATGCCCGACATTGCCCTCGAAATAGCAGTCCTCGACCGTCACCGTGTCGTCATCGACGCAGTACAGCGCCCCGCCGAAGCCGTGCATGTAGATCACGTCCTGCGGCTCGGCCGTGTTGAAGAGGAACCGGCACCCGCTGATGGTCGGGTTGCTTTGGAGGCACAGGATCGCGCCCCCGTTGTCGGCGTACCCGTTGCGGATCGTGAAACCCTGCACCGCCGCCTCGGCGGTCTCCCCCGATTGGAAGATGAACCCGCGGTGAAGCCCCGCGGCACGCCCCCCGCAGTCGATCTCGCACGCCCCCGGGCCGCTCGCGCTGCGCACCACGATCAGCCGCCCGTCGAAGTCCAAGTCGCGGTTGCCGTCCCCTGTGTAGACGCCGTCGGCGACGACGACCTCGTCGCCGCTGACGGCAGCGTCGATCGCGGCCTGGATCGTCGCCTTGGGCCCGTCGGGCGCCTGGCACACGCCGCTCAGTCCGCTCCAGGCGTCGTCCCCGCACCCGCCGTTTACGTACAGCGTGGTCTGTGCGGCGGCGCTGGCCGCGATGGCCGCGGACGCGGCGAGGATCAGCCCCGCGGGACACATCGCGGAGCCCCGTGCACGAACTTGGTGAATCGCGTTCATGGTCGGTCTCCCTTTGCTAAGGCACCTCCCCCACAGCGGGGGAGGTCGCGTGACTCGTCAATGTCAATGGGCGCCGGGCGTGCGAATGCCCGGCGCGCCGATGAATGCGCGAAGCCGTCTCTCGGATCCCACACGGTGACAACTCATCTCATCCCCATCTCATCCGCTGTCGGTCAGCACCCCGAGTTCCACGCGTTCAGGAACGCCAGCACATCGCGCGAGTCGACGACGCCGTTCTCGTCGAAGTCGGCGCGGGGGTCACCCGCGGCCCAGGCGTTCAGGAACGCGATGAAGTCGCGCGTGTCCACTACGCCGTCGCCGCTGAAGTCCGCGGCGCAGCCGCACATGAGATCGAAGATGTACGCCGAGCCGGAGTCGCTCCCGCGGTCGTCGTCGCCCCACGCCCCCACGACGGCGGTGTCGCCGCTGAGAGATACTGAGTAGCCGAAGCAGTCGTTCGCCGCGCCGTCAGAGGCGACGAGCTTGGCCGCCTGCGTCCACACACCCCCGACCGTCCTGAACACGTATGCCGACCCGGTACCATCGTCATACAGCGCCCCAACAACGGCGATTTCATCGCTGACCGAGACGGACGGTGCGAACAAGATAAGCTCCTCGTAGTAGTCGACTCTTTGGAGGCGGGCTATGTCCGTCCAGACACCTCCGACCCTCTGGAAGATGATCGCTCGGAAGTCGCCGCCGTATGGGTCCCACGTCTCTAGCGCCCCCACGATGGCGGTGTCGCCGCCCATCGAGACGGCGGAGCCGAAGCGAGTAAGCAGCGGGGGTGGGGGAGGGAGATTCGCCGTCTGCGCCCACATGCCCCCGATCCTCTCGAACACGTACGCGCGCCCCACGTTTTTCCAACCAATCCCGCCAACGTGTCCGTAGGCGCCCACGATCGCGGCCTCGCCGCTGATCGAGACGGAGCAGCCGAAGTAGTCCTCCGCGGCGCCGTCCGACGCGAGGAGCTTGGTCCTCTGAGTCCACACACCCCTGATGCTCTCGAACACGTAGACCGAGCCGGAATCAGTGCCGCGGTCGTCGTCGTGGTACGCTCCAACAAGAGCGATTCCTCCGCTGACCGAGACGGCGTGGCCGAAGCAGTCCTCCGCCGCGCCGTCGGAGGCGAGGAGCTTGGCCGTCTGCGTCCAGACGCCGCCGACCCGCTCGAACACGTACGCCGAGCCGGAGGCACTGCCGCGATCGTCGTCGAAGCACGCCCCAACAAGAGCGACGTCACCGCTGATCGAGACGGAGCAGCCGAACCGGTCTTCCGCCTCACCGTCGATGGCGAGGAGCTTGGCCGCCTGCATCCAAGCGCCGCCGAAGTTCTCGAAGATGTAGGCTGAACCAGAGTCGTTCCCCCGGTCGTCGTCGCGCCACGCCCCCACGATGGCGGTGTCGCCGCTGACCGAGACGGGGAGGCCGAACCGGTCTTCCGCCTCGCCGTCGGCTGCGAGGAGCTTCTGCCTTTCCACTGGTTCACACTGCGCGAACGCGTGCATGACGAGTGGCGACCCGCCCGCCCAGACGACCAGCGCCGCCAGTGTCCACGTGCATAACCGTTTCATAGCGATCCTCCCTCTGCGGAATGGCGCGCGAGCGCTCGGCGCGATACCGCGGCCATAGGTTCCTGGATTGACGCCCCACACTCCCAGCTCCCGCCGATCGCAACGATCCAGTGCCGGATCCCGCGAGCCGACCTTTCGCCCGTCCCATGAACGTCCTCCTCTCTGGCCTTGCCGAACAGGTCGGCGCGCGGCGTCTGCGACGCCGGTCTTCTGGCGTCAGCACCCCCCTGTCCACGCGTCCAGGAACGCCTGCACGTCGCCGGAGTCGATCACGCCGTTGCCGTCGAAGTCGGCGCGGGGGTCGCCCGCGGCCCACGCGTTCAGGAACGCGATGCAGTCGCGCGAATCCACGACCCCGTCGCGGTCGATATCTCCGGCGCAGCAAGCCTCGACGCGGAACACATATGCCGCGCCGCTGTTCTCGGCGGAATCGTCGTCGTAGCACGCGCCGACAAGGACCGACTCTCCGCTCACAGCGACACTGACGCCGAAGTAGTCCTCGAAACGCCCGCCAACGGCGGTGAGCGTCGCCGCCTGCGTCCACACGGCCCCCTCCCTGCGGAACACGTACGCAGCTCCTCGATTCGCGTTATGGCCCACGTCGTCCAGGTACGCCCCGATGACAGCCGTGCCCTCGAACAGAGCGACGCTGCAACCAAAGTAGTCGTAGCGGGCGGGTCTGTCGGAAGTGAGCTTCGCCAGCTGCCGCCACACCCCGCCGATCTCTCGAAAGATGTACGCCGAGCCGCTGCTCTCCCCCCCATCGTCATCGAGGCATGCCCCGACGACGGCAGTATCGCCGCTGATCGCAACGCTGACACCGAAGAAGTCGCCGTCCGCGCCGTCATCAGCGGTGAGTGTCGCGATCCGCTCCCATCGGCTGGCCCGCTCGCGGAACACCGCAACCGAGCCCGGCGAGCCGTCCCACGCGGACCCGATGAGCACGGTATCGCTGCTGATCGCGACCGCGTCGTCGGCCTGACCCGCGGCCGCGTCGAGCGTCGCGATCTGCCGCCACGCTCCGCCTGTCTCGCGGAAGACATAGGTCGTCCCCGCGGGCGCGCCGTACCGGCCGCGCACGACCGCCGTGTCCCCGTCGAGCGCGAGCGCGATCCCGAACTGATTCCCCGGAGCGGCATCATCCGGCGCGAGCTCAGCGATCTGGACCCACGCGCCCTCGATCTCGCGGAAGACGTACGCCGAGCCGCTGTTCTCGCCCGCGCCGTCGTGCTGCGGAGCCCCGATGATCGCGGTGTTCCCGCTCACCGAGGCGCACATCCCGAAGTAGTCCTCGGCCGCCGCATCGCCCGCGGTCAGCTTCGCGATCTCCCGCCAGCCGCCCGTGGTGTGACGGAAGATGTACGCGGAGCCGCTCGTCGGTCCGGCATCGCTGTCCCAGATGGAGCCGACCACCGCCGTATCGCCGCTGATCGCGACCCTGCGTCCGAAGCAGTCCCAGGCCGCTCCGTCGGAGGCGACGAGCTTCTGCGTTTCCGATGGTCCGCACTGGGCGAGCGCGGGCGGGGCACGGGGCGAAATCGCGAGCAAGGCAGCCAGCGCGGCCGATGCCCACTCGAGCACACGATTCATGATGATCCTCCTCGCGTCGGGCTTCGCCGCGGCGCTGGAAGCGGCAGCGGCTTTCACCTTGGCGCTTCATGGCTCCGGCCCGAACGACCCGCGGTCGGCAACTCTCCATGCGAGAAATGCGACCGGTCTGCACGGCGCCCGGCGACACGGATCGCGCGTGCCGCCCGGGTATCCCCCGGTCGCTGGGAGCGCGCGGCCCGGGTGATCGCCCCGAGCCCATAGGCCGCGGGACCGCGCTCGCCGGACCCGTCGGTCTCGGAGCGCTCGTCGATGATGCCTGCCGGCGTGGCGAACGGCAGGCGACCTCACCGGCGCTCGCCTCGCCCACCGCATCATGGTGAGCCTCCTTCCCGCGGCCGGCCACAAAAGGATGTGCCGGCGGGTCCGCGAAACCTGCGAACGCACCGGCTGATGCCACGTGGTGAGGCCCCGGCCATAACAGGCCGGGGCCTCGATTCTGCGCCCGCGCCTCAGAGAGCCGCGAGCAGATCGATGAGCAGCTCGACCTCGCTGGCGAGCGCCGCCCGCTCAG
>CAYTAH010000020.1:0-73886 GCA_964435785.1 uncultured Phycisphaeraceae bacterium
CCACCTCGCGCACCGCCGCCCCGCTGCTCTCCGACCCGTCGGTGGCCAGGAGGATCTTCATGCCGCTCCCCTTCGTCGTTCCGCGAGCCCCGCCCGCGCGACCCACGAGCATACCTCGCACTTCTTCCCCCCTGGACCTGCGGCGGCCACTTGGACGGTCGAGTTTCCGTACGGTGCTCAGAACATCGGGAGCCCGCCGTGTCTCCATACCGATTTTGGTATATAGTGCCACAGGGAGGCCAATGGGTGGCTGAGGCAAGAAAGACCAACGACGCACTCAAGATCATCGACCGCATGGTCGGCGACGACGCCGAGCTCCGCGCGATGATCGACGAGGAGCGCGCCGGCGCCGAGATCGCCCAGCTCATCTACGACGCGCGCACGCGGGCCGGGCTCACCCAGAAGGAGCTCGCCGAGCGCATCGGCACGAGCCAGCCCACCATCGCCCGCCTCGAGGACGCCGACTACGACGGCCACTCCCTCGGCATGCTCCGCCGCATCGCCGCGGCCTTGCACCTGCGGCTGGAGCTCCGCCTCGTGCCCGATCAGGCGGCCTGAGACCGCGCGGGTTGATGAGCCCGCTGTGGCGTGCGAGGAGTTGGGGCAATCGTCATTATGACGGGTGGACGTGCAAACGGTGGCGCAGCCTCGTTCCGCTGCAGGTCGGCAGGCCGGCCCTACGCGTTTGGACTTGGGCTCGCCTTCGGCCTCATGTTTGTCATCACTCAGGCACGCGGAAACCCGACTCGGGGCATCATCATCGGCGCCACCGCCGGTGTGATCGTGACCGCGGCGGTGCTCGCCCTCCTCTGGCTCATCGACTGGGCGCCTCGCCGCGGCGGACATTGGCCTGCCCGACCCGCCCGACTACCTCGCCCGCGTCAAGCAGCTCACCCTCGCAGAGGCCCGCCTGCAGGCCGAGGCGATCCTGCCCGAGCGCTTCAGCCTGAGGCCGGCGGAGAAGCGGGCCGATCTGATGGGTCTCCCCGACGGCGTCAAGTCGCTCTTTGAGCGATACTCGTACATCCAGCCCGACCACACCTTCTCGTGGCTCGACAGTGGTCTGCTCCGATGGGCGTCGTGGGATCGCACGCTCCGCGTGATCGGCACCGACCGCGACGGGCTGACCATCGGGGTTCGTCCCGGTTCCGAAACAGTCCACGAAGTCGCTTGCGACTGGGACGATCCCAAGACCCAGCGGATGGTCGCGGAGTACCCGAGCATCTACCACTGGAGCCTCGCGAACGTGTGGGACGATCCGGAAGTTGAGGCGACCGAAGCGGCCGGTCAGATAGTCTGATGAGCGAACCTTGTCTCTCGGAAGATGGTGTGCAAACGCCAGTATGCGTCAATGGCACCGTTCTCGAAAGCAGCCAGTTCGCCTTTGGCGGCCATGGCGCTCACCATGTCCATCAGCGGACTCATCGCCGTGAGTGCCGCCTGAGCCGATTCTCTCGAGTGTTCGAGATTGACTGCGTCGTCGAGGTCTTCGACATGAGGTCTGAGACGTGCTGCGAGCTGGGTCGCATGGGCGGCGATCACACCGCGTTCGCACAACTCGAGCGATTCGACGATCGAGCGCAATGCGCGGATAAGGATGATCGCTTCGTCGCGGAGTGTCATGCCGAGTGCTCCGGCGGCGCCGTTCCGCCGTCCCTCCTGCTCAATCCATCTCGAGATCCCGCACGAAGTCAGACTCCGGTCGCACCCGTTCCAGAGGCAAGCCCAACTGCTCGGCCGTGAGCTTCCGGACTTCCTCCAGCACCCGCAGCTCGTCGAGCAGCCGGTTCCCCGACCGCTCGATCGGGGCGATCGCGCGAGCGATGTCCCCGACCGTCTCCATGCCCGGCGGGAAGTGGCGTGCGAGGACGCTCCTGGTGAGCGCGAACGCCGCCCCGCCGACCGCTATTACCCCGAGAGAGATCAGCAAAGCGACGCCGCCGCCCCTCGCCCCAAACGCGGCTGCTGTGGCCATGAACCAGGCGAACACGCTCAGCCCCGCGATCCAAAGAAGCACACCATCGACACGAGGGCTCACCCTGAGCCGCGGAAGCCGCCGGTCTTCCGCGCAGAGCGACTTCCACGCCTCCCGCGAGCCGGGAGGGTAGAGCTCGGCGAGCCGCGTCCGCGGCCGGATGTCCGATCGCTCGATCCCTCGCGACGTCAAGAGTGCGCGTAGCTCGTAGAACGATCGGGCCGTCGGGCAGACTCCACGGAGGAACGGCATGCGTGCGAGAACGAAGGCCGCGAGGTCGGCGACCGTCCGGACGCGCTCGACGTCGTGATCGGCCAACCTGACGTTGAACCGGTCCTCGACTTCCATCACCAGTTCGACCCCATCGAGTCCCATCCCCCGATCGTACCACAAACCCTCTCTTCACCCCCTCACCCCTCACGATTACCATCCCCCGTGCCCTCCCCCACCCCCACGACCGCCCCCAACTGGGCGACCGACTTCCACCCCTTCACCGCCCAGCACGCGGCCTCGTCGCTCACGTGCCTGGCCCTGATCGCCGGGGCGTGCTGGCTCGGCCGGCGTTGGCGGCGGGAGGGACCGCGCGGCGAGGCGAAGGAACTGCGGCTGCGCTGGGCATGGATCGCCTTCACCGTCGGCTGGCAGGCGTTCGCCGTCGTCTACTGGCTCCTCCCCGCCAACTTCCGCCTCGGGCAGAGCCTGCCCCTGCACCTGTGCGACCTCGCGGCCTGGGTGGCCCCGCTCGCCCTCTGGCTCCAGACCCGCTGGCTGCGCTCGCTGCTCTACTTCTGGGGGATCGGCCTCTCCACCCAGGCCTTCTTCACGCCCGTGCTCGAGCAGGGGCACGGCGACATCCGCTACTGGCTCTTCTTCATCGGGCACACGCAGATCGTCGGCTCGGCCGTCTACGACGCCGCGGTGCTCGGATTCCGGCCGCGTCTCCGCGACTGGGGCACGGCGAGCCTGCTCACCTTCGCGTGGATGGCCGCGATCATGCCGCTGAACATCGCCCTCGACCTCAACTACGGCTACATCGGCGACCAGCGCACCGAGAAGCCGACGCTGATCGACTCACTCGGCCCCTGGCCGCTGCGGATCCTCTGGCTCGTGCTGCTCGGGCAGCTGGCCTTCTTCCTGATCTACATCCCCTGGCCGCTGGCCGAGCGCCTCGCGAGGCGGTGGAGGCGGTCTTGAGGCTTGAGGCGCGGAGCGCGGGTCTCTCCGTCTCTCCGTCTCTCCGTCTCTCCGTCTCTTCCTCGCCGCGCAGCGGTACACTGCCCCCCGCATGCTCTGGCTCAGCCTCTTTCTGATCCTCCTCGCCCTGGCGATCAGTCTCCCGCTGACCGCGCTGCTCGTCCGCCTCGGGCACAGGCTCGGGACCTACGACTCGCCCGGGGCCGCGGGCCACGCCAAGGAGCTGCGCCGCGTGCCCAACACCGGCGGCATCGCGATCTTCGCGGGCATCGCCATCCCCCTGGCCCTCGGGCTCACGCTCGTCAAGCTCGGCGCGACCGACGCCTTCACCGAGCGCGTGCCGGCGCTGGCCGAGCACCTCCCCGGCATCGCCCGGCGCACGCCCCTGGCCCTCACGCTCCTCGCCTGCCTCACCATCCTCCACCTCCTCGGCGTGATCGACGACCGGCGCGCCCTCGGCCCCTGGGTCAAGCTCGTCGTGATGTTCGGGTGCGCGGTCGCCGTCGTGCTCCTCGAGCAGAACGCCCGCCTGCTCAGCGCCCTCGACCCCTACGCCGGCGGCCCGTGGCTGAGCTTCTCCATCACCGTGCTCTGGATCGTGCTGGTCACCAACGCCCTCAACTTCATCGACAACATGGACGGCCTCTGCGCCGGGGTCGCGACCATCGCCGGCGCCTGCTTCCTCGCCGCCTCGCTGCTCAACGGCCAGTGGTTCGTCGCCGCCACGCTCGCCCTGCTCGTGGGCGCGACGCTGGGCTTCCTCGCCTTCAACCTGCCCCCCGCGCGCATCTTCATGGGCGACGGCGGCTCGCTCGTCATCGGCTTCACCCTCGCCTTCCTCACCGTGCGCACCACCTACTACGACCCCGACCGCGCCGGCGGCTGGTACGCCGTGTTCATGCCCCTCGCCGTCCTCGCCGTGCCCCTCTACGACTTCGTCGCCGTCTCCATCATCCGGCTACGGCAGGGCAAGAGCCCCTTCGTCGGCGACCAGCAGCACCTCTCCCACCGCCTCGTGCTCCGCGGCTTCACCAAGCCCGCGGCCGTCGGGCTCATGTGCAGCCTCGCCGCCATCACGGGCGTCTCCGGCATCGTGCTCGGGTCGCTCGCGCCCTGGCAAGCTATCCTCGTCGGGATGCAGACCGTGCTCACGCTCCTCGCCCTCGCCTTCGCCGAGCACGCCACCCGACGGGACAACGGCGCGTGACCGGGGCGGCGCCCCACGACCGCGGCGCGCTGCCGCGCCGGCTCGGGCTGGTCTTCGCCCTGCTGCCCGCCTGCGCCCGCGCCGTCACCACGCACGACCCGCTCCCGGGCTGGAGCCTCGACCCGCTCACGACCGTCGCCCCGCTCGACGGCCTCGGCCCCGCGGGCGACATGCTGCTGGGCGTGCTCTGCTTCCTGGGCCTGGCGCTCGTGCTCGCCGGCGCGGCGCGGGCGCGCGAGCGCGTCCCGATCGTGCCTCTCCTTCTCGGCACGCTCGGGCTCGTGCCCGTGCTCTACCACGCGTGGCTCGGGCCCGGCGCCTCGGTCGAGAACGCCCGCGCGGGCGCGGTCTGGGGGAGCGCCGTCGCCGGGGGACTGGCGGCGCTCGTCGCGTGCAGGCACGGGCGCGAGCGCGCCCTGGCGCTGGCCGCGTGCGCGGCCATCGTCGGGCCCCTGTTCTTCCGCGCCGCGGTCCAGGTCTACAGCGAGCACCCCGTCCTCGTGGAGGACTTCAAGAACCGGCGCGAGGAGATCCTCGCCGCCCACGGCTGGACGGCCGACTCGGCGATGGCCCGCGGCTACGAGCGCCGCCTCTCCCAGCCGGACGCGTCGGCCTGGTTCGCCATGAGCAACGTGTACGCCTCGGTCATGGCCGCGTGCGTTGCCCCATTCGCCGCGGCCGTCCTCGCCGCCCTGCGTGGGAAGCTCTGGTCCTCAGGCTCCCGGTACGACCGGTACACGCTCGCGGGCGCCGTCGCCGGGCTCGTGCTCGCGGCGGGCGGGCTCTTCCTCGCCGTCCCCGCGGGCGGCTCGCCGAGCAAGGGGGCGGTGGCCGCGATGGCTCTTGGGCTGGGACTGGTCGCCCTCCCGATTCTCAAACCACGCCTGCCCCCCGCGGCTGCCAGGCTGCTGCGCGGAGAGGTGATCGGGGTGGGAGTGGTCGCGCTCGCGCTGGGCGCGATCCTTGCCCGCGGGCTGGTGGGCGAGCGGCTCGGCGAGCTGAGCCTGCTCTTCCGCTGGTACTACATCCAGGCCGCGGTGCGCATCTTCACCGAGCACACGATCTGGGGCGTCGGCCCGGCGGACTTCCAGGGCGCGTACCTGCTCGCCAAGAACCCGCTCAACCCAGAGGAGGTCGCGAGCCCCCACAGCGTGCTCTTCGAATACCTCTCCACGCTCGGTGTGCTGGGGCTGGCGTGGTGCGCCCTCCTGGTGCTCAAGGCCGCGCTCGCGGGGCGGCGCCTGGTGCAGGCCGTGCCGGAGGGGGCGGGCGAGCGAACGGCCGGGCACCTGGCGGCGGTCGGCTGGCTGGCCGCGATTGTCCTGCCCTGCGCCGCGCTCTCGTTCGGCGCCGAGGCGCTCCCGCTGGCGAGGTCGGTCCCGGACGCGGCGGCCCTGCTCCTCTTCGACGGGCTGGTGAAGACCAGCGCGTGGCTGCTCCTCTGGCTCGGCCTAGGCGCCGCCCTCCTCGCACTCGCGGGCTCACCGCTCCTGCGTGCGGGCCTGGGGGCGGGCGCACTCGCCCTGTTGGCTCATTCCCAGATCGAGCTGACGGCGACGGATGTCGGCGCCGCGGCGTGGGTCTTCGTGCTGCTCGGGGCCGCGGCGGCGTCCACGGCGATCCCCGCCGCCTCTAAGACGCGGGCGGCGGTCCTCGCAAGCTCCGCGGCGGCGGGGCTCGCGGTCCTCACGCTGGTCGCCGCGGCGCCGGTGACGCGGTGGCAGGGGACGCTCCGCTCGGCGTCCCGATCCGTCTCGGAGGTGACGTCGATCCACACCCGTTTCATGGCGCTGGGCCGGGAGGGCGCCCGGACCGACCCCCGGCCGCTCGTCGAGGAGCTCTCCGCGGCGGCTGGCCGCCCCGTCTCCCCCAGCCCCGAGGCGGTCGTCGCGGCCCTCGCCCAGCTCCGTGCCGATCGCACGCGCCTCGCGGCGGACGAGCTGGAGGCGCTGGCCCGCGCGGGCGAACCCCCCAGCCGCGCCGTTGCGCACGTGGCATTCCGAACGCGGGCCACGCTCTCGGCCCTCCTGCGGCAGACCCGGGGGGACCCGGCCAAGCCGCTCCAGGATGCCAGGGAGATCGCCGTATGGGCCGCCCGGCAGTGGCCGAACGACAGCCGCGCGTGGCGCGACCTCGCCCAGATCGAGGCCGCCCTGGCCGAAACGGGGCTGGCCGAGCCCGGGGCCGAGATCGAGGCGCTGCTGCGGGCTGCCTCGCTGGACCCCTTCAGCCCGGACTTGGCCTGGCGGATCGCGACCCGTCTGGCCGAAACCGGGAGGGATGGGGAGGCCCGGACGTGGGCGGAGCGGGCGCTGGCGAACCACGCGTGGAGGCGGCTGGACCCGCTCTCGGGGCTCTCGGACCCGCAGGCGCGAGGGCTGCGTGAACTTCTGGGGATTCCTTGATTCGATCCCCGAAGCCGGCAAGGATTCCAACCGAATCCCACCGCCCGCCGGGTGGTGGTGGCGAGGTCCCACCCGATACCGGGGCGTGTCGTATGGACGAGGATACCGACATCCTGGCAGAAGGCTGGTGGACCTAAGGCCATTCGGCGCACTGTCATCGGATCGGGTCAGGTCCGGCGACACCCAGCACGGCAGTGAGCAGGACTTTTGGCCCGGGCCGCTGAGGCGGCTCGCGGCGTGACCGAACCGGCGTCCCGGCGCCGGAGAGCGAGATACAGAGACCAGGGACCCCACGCGGTTCGAACGAGGATGACGCATATGGCTACCGACCTGTCCCACACGCGAAACATCGGCATCTGCGCGCACATCGACGCGGGCAAGACCACGGTGACCGAGCGGATCCTCTTCTACACGGGCAAGAACTACAAGATGGGCGAGGTCCACGAAGGCACCGCGACCATGGACTTCCTGCAGGAGGAGCAGGAGCGCGGCATCACGATCCAGTCGGCCGCGACCACGTGCCCTTGGGTCCGCAACGGCGAGACGTACAAGATCAACCTCATCGATACGCCCGGACACGTGGACTTCACGATCGAGGTGGAGCGATCGCTGCGCGTGCTCGACGGGGCGGTCGCCGTCTTCGACGGCAAGGAGGGCGTGGAGGCCCAGTCGGAGACCGTCTGGCGTCAGGCGGACCGCTACAAGGTGCCGCGCATCTGCTTCATCAACAAGATGGACAAGCTCGGGGCCGACTTTGAGTTCAGCTTCAACTCGATCCGCGAGCGCCTCGGGGCCACCCCCATCGCCGTGCAGTACCCGATCGGCCACGGCAACGAGCTGGAGGGGATCATCGATCTGCTCGGGATGAGGGCGTACTACTTCGACGCCGACGAGAAGGGCGCCGTCATCACCGAGAAGGAGATCCCCGAGTTCCTCCGCGAGAAGGCCGCCCAGTGGCACCACACGCTGGTCGAGGCGGCCGTTGAGCTCGACGACTCGCTTCTGGAGAAATACCTCGAGGACGAGTCCACGGTGACGGCCGAGGAGATCCGCGCCGCCCTGCGGAAGGGCACGATCGAGCGGCGCTGCAATCCTGTGTTCTGCGGCGCCGCGCTGCGCAACATCGGCGTTCAGCGTCTCCTCGACGGCGTCATCGACTACCTGCCGGCGCCGGACGAGGTGCCCGAGGTCGAGGGCACCGATCCGCGCGACGCCGAGAAGAAGCTGACCCGCCCGCACGACGACGACGCGCCGATCTCGGCGCTGGTCTTCAAGGTCGTGAACGACGCCCACGGCGATCTGACGTACATGCGGATCTACTCGGGGTCGCTCAAGAAGGGCAGCCGCCTGCTCAACCCCGTCAACGGCAAGAAGGAGAACGTCAGCCGCATCTTCGAGATGCACGCCCAGAACCGCGAGCCGCTCGAGGAGTGCGGCGCCGGCTCGATCGTCGCCGTCATCGGCGTCAAGGACTCCTACACCGGCGACACGCTCTGCGACGCCGACGCGCCCATCGTGCTCGAGCGGATGACGTTCCCCGAGCCGGTGATCTCGATGTCGATCGAGCCCCGCTCCTCGGACGACAAGCGCCGCCTCTCCGAGGCGCTGGCGACGATCCGGCGCGAGGACCCCTCGTTCCGCTCGCACTACGACGAGGAGACCGGCCAGACCATCATCGCCGGCATGGGCGAGCTGCACCTGGAGATCATCAAGAACAAGCTCACCCGCGACATGAAGATCGGGTGCGACGTCGGCAAGCCCCGCGTCTCCTACCGCGAGACCATCCAGGGGCCGGCGAAGGAGGTCCGCGGGAAGTTCGTCAAGCAGACGGGCGGTCGCGGTCAGTACGGCGACGTCACCATCAACATCGAGCCCATCACCGCCGACGAGGCGGCCGCCGAGGGCCTCAAGTTCACCGAGAGCATCGCCTTCGTGAACAAGATCGTCGGCGGCTCCATCCCCAAGGAGTTCATCCCGTCGGTCGAGGCGGGGGTGCGCCAGACGGCGCTGGCGGGCGTCACCGCCGGCTACCCGCTTATCAACGTGAAAGTGGAGCTGATCGACGGCTCGTCACACGCGGTCGACTCGTCGCAGATCGCCTTCGAGCAGGCCGGGCGTCTCGCGCTCCAGATGGCCGTGCAGAAGGCCGGCAGCGTCCTGCTCGAGCCCATCATGAAGGTCGTCATCACCTCGCCCGAGGACTACATGGGGAACATCACCGGCGACCTCAACTCGCGCCGCGGCATGATCGTGGACACCGAGGACCGGGGCCACGTCAAGCTCGTGACCGCCGAGGTGCCGCTCTCTCAGATGTTCGGCTACACCACCAGCCTCCGCGGCATGAGCCAGGGCCGGGCCACCTCGACGATGGAGTTCCTCGAGTACCGCGCGATGCCCGCGAGCATGGCCAAGGAGGTCCTCACCGCCGGCTGACGGCCGGGGGTGTGCGAGCGGCCGACCACCATCACGCAGCGACGCCCCGCGCCCCTCCGCGCGGGGCGCTTTCTTTCACCGCCCCCGGGCCGGCCGGCTCTCGGCCGATCCCGCCGCTGAGGCTCGCGTGAATCGCCGATGGTTGTCTACACTGGTGATCCCGGCCGGCCAGCGGACGGGGCCGATAAACGGAGACCCCCGTGGCAGACCGCTACCACACCGTGCTCCTCCTCGGCGCGCCCGGCGCCGGCAAGGGAACGCAGGGCAAGATGCTCGGCGCCATCCCCGGCTTCCACCACTTCTCCTCCGGGGACATGTTCCGCGGCCTCGACCCCCGATCCGAGCTCGGGAAGACGTTCCTGAGCTACTCGACACGCGGTGAGCTGGTCCCGGACGAGATCACCGTCCGGCTCTGGCGGACCTGCGTGCGCGACCAGACGCGGGACGGTCTCTACGACCCGCAGCGCGACCTGCTGATCCTCGACGGCATCCCGAGGAACGTGCCCCAGACGGATCTCATGGACGAGCACATCAACGTGCTGGGCGCGATCGTGCTCGCCGCGGCCGACCCGGAGAAGATGCTGCGTCGGCTTCGCGGGCGGGCTCTCAAGGAGGCCCGCCCGGACGACGCGGAGGAGGACGTGATCCGCCGGCGTCTGGCGGTCTACGCCGAGGAGACCGAGCCGGTGCTCGCCCACTACCCGCGGGAGCGAGTGCACCGCATCGATGCGATTGGCAGCCCCGCGCGCGTGCTGCACCGCATCCTCGGGGTTCTCGCCCCGATCCAGGAGGCGAACTTCCCCAACGCGCTGAGTTGAGTCAGCCGTCGATGTCGGGGACCTCGCGGTCGCGCCGGTCGCCGCTCCAGAGCGAGTTGTCCGCCTCCTCGTCGTAGGCGCTCACGACGCCGTCGGCCTCGACGCGGTATCCAAGGTCCTCGAGTCGGAAGCTCCCGACGTGACCGTCGCAGAACGAGGCGTTCGCCTTGCCGCCGTGGCGAGGGTGCGGGGCCCCGCGGTGCTCCGGGCCCGGCATCTGCGGGTCGCAGAAGTCTCCCTCGGGACGCAGGCGGGGCGGGTCGATCGAGTAGCCGTGCCCGCCGAGGGCCCGGAGTTCGGGGTCGCGGCTGCCGTCGGCTCGATTGGGGGTGCGCTCCGCCTCGGGCTTGCCCGCCGCGCTGCCCATCGAGTCCGCGGAGAGCACGGTGCCGGCGGCGTCCACGCTGCTGGCCCGCACCGGGAATTTGACGAAGCCGCCGCCCTCACCGGCGTTGCCCCAGCGCGCGTTGCCCAGGAACTGGTAGTTGTACCCGTAGGGGCTGTTGCGCGTGCTGGTCCAGTCGCGCGCCTCGGTGCACAGGAAGACCTCGTTGTTCACCTGCGCCGAGTGCTCGTAGGCCGGGTCCTCGCTGGGGTTCTGGAGCGCATAGAACCCCGCGGAGGCCCCCATCTGCACGTACCACCGCGGGCGGTACTGGTAGCCGTTCCCTACGAAGTAGACGTTCTTGCGGGGGTCGGAGTATCGCCCCACCTGCCCCGGCACGCTGATGTCATCGTTCTCGTTGGCGTAGATCGACCACCCGATGGCCACCTGGCGCATGTTCGACGCGCACACCGTCCCCCGCGCCGTCCGCCGTGCCGCCCCCAGCGCCGGGAGCAGAATGCCGATAAGGAGCGCAATGATGGCGATGACCACCAGAAGCTCGATGAGCGTGAACCCTCGACGCCCGCACCGATCGTTCAGACGCATCCTTCCTCCCCGACCGTCCCGGTCTCTCCTCCGAAACCTCGAACACCTTTACCAAGCCCGACCCCGAGCGTAAAGTCCGGGCCAAAGATTCATTCATCCGTTCAGCCGGAAGAACGGATATAGTCGGGGCGGAGACGCGCCGACCGGCGAGGACCGCGCATGCACATCCGCGACATCTTCAGCCGACAGCGGACAACATTCTCCTTTGAGTTCTTCCCGCCCAAGTCTCCCGAGGCCGCCGAGGACCTCTTCGCCAACATCGCCGATCTCGAGAAGCTCCGGCCGACGTTCGTCAGCGTAACCTACGGCGCAGGCGGTTCGACACGCGAACTCACCAACAACCTCGTCGTCCGGATCAAGGACGAGACCAGCCTCAATCCTATGCCCCACCTCACGTGCGTGGGGCACGACGAGGCAACGATCGCGGCCACGCTCCGACGGTACGCCCGGCACGGCATCAGCAACATCCTGGCGCTGCGGGGCGACGCCCCCGCCGCCCAGCCCGGCTTCGACCGGTCGGGAGACGCGTACCGGCACGCCGCCGAGCTCGTCGCGTGCATCCGCCGTTTCAACGACAGCCGCGAGCATCCGAACGGGGCGTTCGGCGTCGGCGTCGCGGGCTTCCCCGAGGGGCATCCCGAGTGCCCAAACCGCCTGCGCGAGATCGAGCACCTCAAGGCCAAGGTGGACGCGGGGGCCGACTTCATCATCACGCAGATGTTCTTCGACAACCGCGACTTCTACGACTTCCGCGATCGCTGCCGGCTCGCGGGCATCCGCGTCCCCATCATCGCCGGCGTCATGCCCATCACCTCGATCCCGGGCATGAACCGCATGGCCGAGCTGGCCCTCGGCGCCCGCTTCCCCGCGGCCCTGATCCGCGCGATCAACCGCACCAACGGCGACGCCGAGGCGGTCAAGCGCGTCGGCGTGCACTGGGCCACCGAGCAGTGCCGCGACCTGCTCGACCACGAGGTCTCCGGCATCCACTTCTACACGCTCAACCGCTCGCACGCGACACGCGACATCTACGCGACGCTCGGGGTGCGCGACTCCACCGATCTCATCGCCGACTAGCGGCGACGAGCAACTCGAACAGGGCTGCGCCCACGTCGGGTTCCCCCGTCCGCTCGGGGTGCCACTGCACACCGAGGTAGAACCGGCGCCGGGGGTCGCTGATCGCCTCGACGATCCCGTCCGGCGCCGCGGCGACGACGCTCAGCCGCCCGGCGTCGGCCACGGCCTGGCGGTGCTTGCTGCGAACAACGCCCTCGAGGCGCAACCCCTCGGCCCCGGGTCCGACCGGCGCGACCTCGTGCTCGCGCTCCCAGTGGGCCGCGTGCGTGGGGCACGACTCAGGCAGGCACTGATCCAGCCGTCCGCCCGCGCACAGCGCCATCATCTGCATCCCCAGGCACACGCCGAGGACGGGCGTATCCGGGCGCCCGGCCGCCAGCTCGCGCAGGAGCGCCGTCTCGAACGCCTGGCGCTGCGGGTGGACGGGGGTCGCCCGCGGATGCGTCGGCTCGCCGAAGGGCTCGGTCCGAGGATCGTCGCCGCCCGCGAGGACGAACGCGTCGGGCCTCGTCACGAACTCGTCCACGAGCGCGGGCATCGGCGGCAGGAGCACCGGCGTCCCACCCGCCGCCTCGATCGCCGCCGCGTAGCTCACGTACGAGAAGACCCGCACGCCGCTCGCGTGCTCGCACAGATCGGTCGTGACCCCAACGAGCGGGCGCAGCCCCTGCATGGGCGCAGTCTACGGCACGACGATGCCGCTCGCCGTACACTGCGCCCGTGACGCGAACTCGGCTCATAACCATGCTCCTGCTGGTGACGGTGATCTGCCTGGGCTCGGCGGTGCTCCTCCTTCCCGAGCGTGGCGGCGCCGACGCCGAGCCCTCGCGGGTGGTGCCCTTCGCGCCGAGCCAGATCACCGAGATCTCGGTCGAGCTTCCCGGCGGGACTCGGCAGCGACTCGTGCGGACCGCCGCGGACCGATGGGAGATCGAGCTCCCGGGCGCCGAGACGGCGGCCCCCGTGCGCTGGCCCGCCTCGATCGATCGCGTGCACGGGTTCCTGCGCATCCTCGACCGACTGCGGGCGATGCCCGCCGAGAACAGCCCCTCCGACGCGCCTACCCGCTGGGCGCGGATCGCCGATGCCGACGGCAAGTCCGTGTCGATCGGGCTGCCCGCGGCGTCCCTCGGCGGCCGCTCGCTCATCCACGTGTCCGAGGGGCCGGATGGTCCGGGCCGCCCGCTCCTCACGTCCGACGAGCTGACCCGCCTGCTCGCCGGGCAGGCGCTGCTCAACTGGCTCGACACCCGGGCCTTCGCCGGTCTGAGCGGGCGCGTGATGGATGTCGCCGTCGCTTCGGGCGGCCAGGCGATGCGCTTCACGCGCACGGCGAGCGGCTGGCGGATCGTGGAGCCGTTCGAGACATCGGCCGAGGACGACCTGGTCGAGGAGCTGGTGCGGGGCCTTCAGGCCCTGCCGTTCACCTCTCCCTCCCCCGGGGGGGTGGGGCACGAGGCCCCCGCGGACCCAACGGTCGTCACGCTCACGTCGGAGGTGCGCAGGCCCGCCGACGAGGGCCGGGTCGAGGCGGAGACCGTGACGCACGCGCTGCGCACGCTCGCCCCGCCCGACGCGGGGGGGCGCGTGCAGGCGGCGCTCGAGAGCCGATCGGCGAGCGATGGAGAGCCGACGTCGGGGCCGCTCTCGGTGGAGGTGGCGGGTGACAGGCTGATGTCGCTGGTGCGACAGCCGCGGTTCTACCTGGCCCGCCGGGCGCTGCACGCGGCGCCGGGCGACCTCCAGGGGTTCGTGATCGCCTATCCCTCCGGCCGACAGGTCCGGTGGACCCGCGAGGCCGGCGGCGGCTGGGGATCGGACGCCGGGCCGACGCGTCCGGCCGACGGCGCCATGCTGGATGCCCTGGCCACGCTGCTGACCCAGACGCCGGCGGCGTCGGCCGCGTGGCTTGGCGACTCGGCCAGGCCTCAGCAGATCCTCGCGACGATCGATTGTCTCGGGCTCGGGGGCGCCTCGCTCTCCTGGGTGCAGCTCGGGGTCGGGCGCCCGCCGGAGGCCGGGGAGGACACCAAGGTGCACGCGGTGGTCACCGGCGGCGGCGTCGCCCGCTACTACGAGCCCGAGCCGACGCGCCCCCTGGTGCAGTGGATCCACGAGTCGGACCAGACGGACCGGTAGCCGCGGCCGAACCGACCGAACGGTCCTCGGGTGTGCGCGTTTGCCGACACTCTCCTCCTGATGGGCTACCCTCCCCTTGCAGGGAGAGGAGGGCAGCGCGGCATGGCGAGGCTCCACGAACACCAGGCCAAGACCATCCTCGCCGGCGCCGGCATCGCCATTCCTCGGGGACGGGTCGCGGACTCACCGGAGGCGGCCGCGGCGGCCGCGCGGGCGCTGGGGGGCAAGGCGGTCGTAAAGATCCAGGCGTTCACGACCGGGCGCAAGGCGATGGGCGGGATCGGCTTCGCGGCCTCGCCCGACGAGGCAGCGACCCACGCGGCGCGGATGCTCGCGATGCGCGTGGGGCAGTTCCCCGTACGCGAGGTGCTCGTCGAGGAGCAGCTCTCCCCGCGCAGGGAGTTCTTCGTCTCGCTGACCATCGACGACAGGGCTCGGGCGCCGCTGCTGCTTCTGGCGGCGACGGGCGGCTCGGGCGTGGAGGAGCGGGCGCGGGAGGTGGCTCGGATCCCGTGCACCGTGCAGGCGGGCCCGGATCGGGAGGCGCTCGAGCGATTCGGGGCCTCGGCCGACCTTGCGAACGGCGCACGCGCTCGGCTCCTCGACGTGGTCTCCAAGCTCTTCGCGGCGGCACGCGACTCCGACGCCCGCTCGCTGGAGGTCAACCCGCTCGCGCTCCTCGAGGACGGGCGGCTCGTAGCGCTGGACTGCCGGGCGACGATCGATGACTACGCGGTCTTCAGGCACCCCGAGCTCGGGATCGAGATCGCTCGCGAGCTGGACCATCCGCCGACGGAGCTGGAGCGCATCGCGTACAGGGTCGAGCAGGAGGACCACCGGGGCACGTTCTTCTTCGCGCAGATGGCGACCGAGGCGGCGCCGGGCTCGCGGGGCCTGGTCGGCTTCCACGGGGCCGGGGGCGGCGGGTCGATGATGAGCATGGACGCGATCGTGCACGAGGGGTTCACGATCGCCAACTTCACCGACACCTCGGGCAACCCGTCGGCCGCGAAGGTGTACCGCGCGGCGCGGATCATCCTCGCCCAGCCGGGGCTGTGCGGCTATTTCGGCTCGGGCTCGGGCGTGGCGAGCCAGGAGCAGTACTGGTCGGCGTACGGCCTGGCGAAGGCGTTCTGGGAGCTGGACCTCGACATCCCGGCGGTGATCCGGCTCGGGGGCAACACGGAGGACCGGGCGGTGGCGATCCTCCACGCGGCGCGGGCCGGCCTGCGTGCGCCGGTCGAGGGCTACAGGAAGTCGGACACGCCGGCGTTCATCGCCGCGAGGTTCGCCGAGCTGGTCGGGCAGGCGCCGGACCGCCTGTGGCGACCGCGTCCGGCGCGGCGCCCGCCGTTCGTGGGTTCGCCGGACGCGGTCTCGTTCCCGATCGCAGGGGGTCGCGTCTGGATCGACCCGGGGGCGTGGAGGGCGACGGCGCCGGCGATCGTGGCCAATTCCTACGGGCTCTTCCGGGACGACCACGGCAGGCCGGCGCTCGCGGTGAGCCCGGAGGAGCTGATGAAGAAGGACAGCGAGCTGATCGCGTGCGAGGTGGAGTGCCGCAACATCGGTGCGGAGGGTCTCTTTGTCGAGCTGGACATTCCGGGTCTGCAGCGATGAGCGGGAACGCATTCGGCACAGGGGCACGGAGGGCACCGAAAGGGGCGGACTCGCCCGAACGGCGCCGGCCTGTCGCTCTCGGGCGTGATACTCATTCGGCGTGCCGGCTGTGGCTGCTGTGCCACTGTGGTGAAACCTGATGGCGATCCTCATCGACGAAACCAAGCGTGTCATCGTGCAGGGCATCACCGGGCGGGAGGGGCGAGCGCGCACGAAGCTCATGCGCGAGTACGGCACCAACGTCGTCGGCGGCGTCACGCCCGGCAAGGGGGGCGAGCAGGTGCTCGGGCTGCCCGTCTTCAACACCGTTCCCGAGGCCGTCGCAAGGCTCGGCAGGGTGGACGTCTCCGTGCTCTTCGTGCCCGCGGCGCTGGTGAAGGCCGCGGCGGTCGAGGCGATCGAAGCGGGCGTGAAGCTCGTCGTGCTCGTCGCCGACCGCGTGCCGGTGTGGGACGCGATGGCGATCGCGGATTCGGCGAGCAAGCACGGGTCTCGGTTCGTCGGCCCCAACACGCTCGGCGTGATCTCGCCGGGGCGCGCGGTGGTGGGCATGATCGGCGGCCGGGCCGAGTCGGCCCGCGCGTGGTTCAAGCCGGGCAACCCCGCCGGCGTGGGGATCATCTCACGCTCCGGCGGCATGTCGGCCTCGACGGGGTACTACGTGGGCCAGGCGGGCGTGCGCATCTCCACGATCGTCCACGTCGGCGGCGACGCGGTGCTGGGCCTGCGCATCCCCGACGTTGCGCTCATGTTCCAGGACGACCCGCAGACCGAGGCGATCGTCGTCTTCGGCGAGATCGGCTCCTCGCAGGAGGAGGACCTCGCGGACCTGATGCGGGCCGGGAGGGTGACCAAGCCCGTCGTCGCCTACATCGGCGGCAAGGCGGCCAAGGAGGGGACGCGATTCAGCCACGCGGGGGCGATCATCGAGGGCGGGAAGGGCACGCACGCGGGCAAGGTCGCCGCGCTGCGCGAGTCGGGGGCGACGGTTGTCGACGCCTTCGGCCAATTGCCCGAGGCGACGGTCTCGGTGCTCCGCAGGCTGGGCGGCAAGAGCCTGATGACCGACGCGGAGAAGAACGCGGTGTGGACGACCGCGGTGACGAAGATCGAGCCCAACCGCGTCGCGGTGCGGGGGTACGACATCGCCGAGCTGATGGGGCGGGTCTCCTTCGGAGCGGCGGTGTACCTGATCCTGACCGGGGAGCTGCCGTCGGCCGAGGTCGGGCGCCTGATGGACGCGATCCTGGTCTCGAGCATCGATCACGGCGCAACGCCGCCCTCGTGCCTGGCGGCCAGAACGGTCGCGAGCACGGGGGCCTCGCTCTCGCAGTCGGTCGCCTCGGGGATCGCGTCGATCAACAAGCACCACGGCGGCGCGATCGAGGACTGCGCGCGGACGCTGGGGTCCATGATCGGCCTGGCCGAAGCCAACGGGATCACGCTCGACGAGGCCGCGACGACGATGGTCACCGAGATCAAGGCCACGGGCGCCCGCATCGCCGGCTTCGGGCACCGGATCCACACGAAAGATCCGCGGACGAGGCGGCTCTTCGAGCTTGCGGCCGAGGCGGGGCTGGTCGAGCCCAAGGCCCGTCACATCTGCGCGGCCCGCGCCGTCGAGCGGGCGTTCGCCGCGGTCGGCACGCCCCTGCCGATCAACGTGGACGGGGCGCTCGGGGCCATCCTCGCGGACCTGGGGCTGGATCCGAGGGTGTTCAACGGCGTCTTCATGATCGCCCGCACGCCGGGCCTCGTCGCCCATGTCGCGGAGGAGCAGGTCCGCGAGCGGCCGATGCGCCGGATCGACCCGGTGAACCACGCCTACGACGGCCCGGCGCCGAGGTCGCTCACGTGATCGCGATGCCCCGGATCGAGACCGATCGCCTGGTGCTGCGCGAGCCGAGCGAGGCTGATCTGCCGGTGATGCCCGGTGTCTTCCACGACAGGGAGATCTACGAGTACACCCGGAACATCCCCTACCCGTACACGCCGGAGGATGCCCGCGCGTGCCTGCGCAGGTATCACGCGCTCGCCCGCGATGGCGCGGCCGTGACGCTCTTCGCCGAGCTTCGGGAGCGCGGCGAGCTGATCGGGCTGGTGACGCTGGCGCTCGCGTCCGGGAGGCCCGAGGCGGAGCTCGGGTACGCGCTCGGGCGTCGCTGGTGGGGCAGGGGCCTGGCGACCGAGGCGTCCCGCGCGATGCTCGGCCACGGCTTCGGTGCGCTCGGGCTCGAGGAGATCAACGCCCACGCGATGCTCCGGAACCCGGCCTCGTCGCGCGTGCTCGCGAAGCTGGGCATGCGCTCGGTCGGCGTCATCAGGAACGCCTGCGAGAAGGACGGCCGTCGGCACGACGCCGAGGGCTTCGTGATCACACGCTCGGAGTGGACTCAGCAATGACAGACACAGTCGGCCGGATCGCCAAGCTCTTCCCCAACCTCATGGACATCAAGGAGGCGGGCCTCCGCGAGAAGGTCGCCGCCGTGTGGGAGGAGGCGATACGCGTGGGGTGCGGCGGGAAGGGCTGGACCGTCGAGGAGCTCCGCGCCGTGCCCTTCACGCTCCTGGCCGGCGACATCGACCTCCGCTACATCGAGCACCTCAACTCCTGCGCCAAGCAGTGCATCGCCATCGCCGGCGTGCTGCGCGAGGTCTTCGGCGAGCGCATCCCCATCAACCTCGACCACCTGATCGCCGGCTCGCTCCTCGCCGACGTCGGCAAGCCGCTGGAGTTCGACAAGGACGCCTCGGGCAAGGTCATCAAAGGACACTTCGGCGAGATGCTCCGCCACCCCTTCAGCGGCGTCGCGCTCTGCTACAAGCACGGCATCCCCCCCGAGGTCATGCACATCGTCGCGACGCACAGCCACGAGGGCGACAAGGTCGAGCGCTCCATCGAGAGCATCATCTTCCACCACGCCGACTTCGTGGACTTCGACATCGCCAAGTACCTCGGCAAGAAGCGGTGACGCGATGGCTCTCTGCCCCGGAGGGGCAGTTGAATGTAGCCAGGGGCGGAGCGCAGTCCGCCAAGGGCGGACGGAGCGGAGCCCCTGGAACTGTCCCCGTGCACGTCGGAGCCCCGGAGGGGCGAAGGCGCCCCCCGATTCGTGTGTATGATCCCGAGTGAACGGGTCCCTCCCAACTTCCGCAACACTCCTCCAACGGATGGTGGATGCCGTGGAACAAGTCCGGCAACGACTGCTCAAGGCCAGCGCCGCCCTCCGAGCCGCCCGCATTGACCACGCGATCGTCGGCGGCAACGCTGTTGCCGCCTGGGTCGCGACCATCGACCAGGCAGCCGTCCGAAACACGCAGGACGTGGACATCCTCATCCGTCGCGACGACTTCGGCGCAGCCCGAAGCGCGATGGAGGAGGCCGGGTTCCACTACCGGCGCGCCGCGAGCCTCGACCTATTCCTCGACACGCCCACAGCCAGCCCGAGGCAGGCGGTGCATCTCGTCTACGCAGACGAACTCATCAAGCCCGGCGAGCCCGCCCCAAGCCCGGGCGTGGATGAAGCTACCGATCTCGGCGCCCTCCGCATCATCAACCTCGACGCCCTCGTCCGCATCAAGCTGACGGCGTTCCGCGACAAGGACCGCACGCACCTCCGGGACCTGATCGATGTGGGACTGCTCGATCAATCCTGGACCGCCAAGCTGCCCCCCCCGCTCGCGACCCGCCTTCAGTCGCTGCTCGACACGCCTGATGGATGAGCACATACCGAGGTGTGTGCTCGCGGAGGTTCGGTTGTGTCCCGCCTGCTCGACCCCGACACCCTCGCCGCCAGCCTCGACGCCCTCCCCGCCGACACCCGCGAGATCGTCGTCGCCCTGCGCGACCTCGTCCTCGACGCCGCGCCCGGCGTCGCCGAGGCGATCAAGTTCAACTCCCTCTGCTACTTCCTCGAGGGCGCTCCGTATCGCTCGATCGGCGGCAACGTCTGCATGATCACCGTCCGTGAGGGCGAGGTCAGCCTCGCCTTCATCCAGGGCGCCGGCCTGCCCGACCCGACCGGTCTCCTCACCGGCAAAGTCAAGGCGAAGCGCGAGGCGCCCATTCGCTCCGTGCGAGAGCTGGCCAACCCCGCCGTCCGCGACCTGATCCGGGCATCGCTCGCGGCCGCGGAGGGACTCGCCTCGGGCCTGTCCGAGAGGGCTCGCGCCCGCCGCTGATCGCCGCGCCCACCCAGTGATCCCGGGGGGCGATGCGTGCCTGCGGGCTACGATCTTCTGCCGGCGCGCGCCTCTCGGGAGGAGGTACGCATGATGCTGCACATCGCGTTGGTCTGGGCCAGTACCCTTCTGGGTTCGGTCGCCCCGCGGCCCCCCGACACCGGTCCGCCGCCGTCGACAGTCGCCGAGATCGCCGACGCCCTGAGGACGGGGAAGCTCGCCCGGGACGCTACCGGCGAGGGTGTCGTGGTGTGGCCGGAGCCGTTCCTCGTCGATGCAGCGACCACACCCGACGGGGCACGCGACGAACTCATCGTGCTCCGCGGCGAGTGCTTGATTCTGCTGTACCGGCGCGACGATCGGCTCTACGCGGCGTGCGTGTACGCCGATAGGGACTGGAGGGAACCCGACGAGGAATGGCCGATCTTCGACCGCGACCTCTTCGACGAGCACGTCCGCCTGCGCTTGGATCGCCAACAGGCTGCCGGGGCGAGCACCGATGCCAAGAGATCAGCCGTCGGCAAGGGTGAGCCTCCCGCGATCATCGACACTCGCTCGGATCCCGACACGCTCGGGCTCAAGCAGCGGCTCGAACGGGCTTTGCTCGAGACGCTCGCCGAAAAGCTGCAGGTCAAGGTTCTGCCCCACGCGACACCGTTCGACGAGATCGTTCTCGCTCTGCGGGAAGGGAGGATGAAGCAGGGACCGGAGAGCGAGAACGAGGCGGTCGTCAACTGGTCGGACCACCCCATGCTCGCAGACGGGACCACCGACTCGTCTGGTGCCAGCCACGGCTCCCGGGTCGAGGGAACGTTCCGTCGGTACCTGTTCTTCTACTCCAGCCGGGCGGAAGGCCAGGAATCAACGGACGACAGCGCCTTCCTGCTCGATCAGGACCTCGAGCCTCACGAAGAGTGGTTCTACTACGACCCGCAGCAAATGGCAGCGCATGTGCACGCGGTGCAGGAGCGGATCCGCAACATCCCGGCTGTACCCTGCGGCGTCGCCGCCGCCGACAACTTCGACGGCTCCGTGACGATCACGTGGGTTGACAACTCGGGGAACGAGGAGAGCTTTGAGGTCCTGCGCGAGAGGTGCCGGTTCGGAACCTGGGGTTGGGACGGGACATGGCACTTCGAGGTTGACGAGAACGTGACGGCCTTCACCGACGACACCGGCATCCTCGGCAAGTATCGGTACCGGGTCCGCGCCACCAACGATTCGGGGGCTTCCGCGGCGAGCGACCCGGTCGTGGTCACGGTGAAGACTCCCAAGTAGAGGAGTCTTGATCTGCCCCGATCCGCCAGGCGCTGGATGCCCACAGCGGGCCGGACATCCGGGATGCCCAGCGGGCGTCAGCGGCACCCTCCCCACGCCGCTCGCCCTACGATCTCCGCCCCGGAGTGCATCCCCTCCGGCCCAGGAGGTTCGGAGATGTCCAAGGTCCTCGTTCTCGGCGGCGGCAAGGTCGGCAAATCGGTCGCGGAGCTTCTGCTCGCCTGCGGGCGGGGCGAGTACAGCGTCACGATCGCCGACCGCGACGAGGCGAGCCTGCGCGAGGCCGAGACCAACTGCCAGCGCCTCAAGAACCGCGTCCCGCACCCCGTGGAGTTCACCGCGCAGCGCATCGACGCGACGAATCGAGCGGCGGTGCGCGAGGTGCTGCAGGGGCACGACTATCTCGTCTGCATGCTCCCCTTCGACCTCGTCGCCGGCATCGCCGAGGACGCCAACGAGCTGGGCGTGCACTACTTCGACGTCACCGAGGACGTGGAGACCTCGGACAAGGTGCGGAAGATCGCCGACTCGGGCAACGCCCGGGTGGCGCTGGTTCCCCAGTGCGGCCTCGCGCCGGGCTACATCGCGATCGCCGCGTACGACATCGCGCGGAAGTTCTCGGAGATCCACGAGCTGACGCTCCGCGTCGGGGCGCTCCCGCAGTACCCGACCAACGCCCTGCACTACAACGTGACCTGGTCCACCGCCGGTGTGGTCAACGAGTACTGCGAGCCCTGCAACGTGATGCTCGACGGAAAGCACGCCAAGCTCCCCGCCCTCGAGGGACTCGAGACCTTCGGATTCGAGGGGGTCGAGTACGAGGCCTTCTACACCTCCGGCGGCGTGGGGACGCTCATCCACACGCTCGAGGGCGAGGGGAAGACCGTCGGCGAGTCACGCGTCGCCTACAAGACGATCCGCTACCCGGGCCACCGCAACCTCATGAAGTTCCTGCTGCAGGACCTGCGCCTGGGGGTCGAGCACGCGCAGCCGTCCCCGAGCGGGCGGGTGTTCGACCGGCGTCTGGCCATGGACCTGCTCGACCACGCCATCGCACGCACGCTCCAGGATGTCGTCATCATCTTCATCAACTGCATCGGGATGAAGGATGGCATCCGCCAGCAGGTCAACTTCAAGCGCGCCGTGCGGGCGGTCGAGATCTTCGGTCGCGTCTGGCCCGCCATCGAGCTGACCACGGCCGCGGGGGTGTGCGCGATGGTCGATCTCCACCACCGGGGGCGCCTGCCGCGGACCGGCTTCATCCGGCAGGAGCAGTGCTCGCTCGAGGCGTTCAACCACACGGTGTTCGGCCTCGCCTACGAGGCCCCCGAGCGGATCGAGCACGCCGTCACGCAGCGGCTGTGAGCCGCCGCTGCGGCTTTGGCGCCCTCGTTTACCGGCTCAACCCTGGCAGCACCACGCGCGCACATCGTTGATGGCCAGCTCGCCGCGCGCATGTGCCGGCGCGTCGCCCCGGTGGACGTGGGCGATGAGCCGGTGGAGCAGGTATCGCCCGGCGGGGCTGTCGTGGTCCAGCGTGGAGACGGCCAGCATCCCGGCGCCCACCCTCGCCAGGAAGACCTGGTCCCACGGCTCGGGCGTGCCTTTGTCGTGCGTGACCATGAGGCGGACGACCGGGTGGACCGCGTCGGCGAGGCCGAGGTCGTGGCTGGGCACGGCGCGGCAGCTCCAGCGGTTGAGGTCGAGCCCCAGGGTGTCGAGCACCCACGCGCTCTCGCCGGGGTTGAGCACGCTCTCTTGCCCGCCGTCGCCCGACTCGACGATCTGCGGGATCTGCCCGTACATGTTCATCCACTTCGTGGGCGGGCCGCCCGCGGCCTTGGAGGCGAGCAGCACGACGCGCCCGCCGTGCTCGAGGTGCAGGAGCATGTGCTCGGTGAGGCGCGCGGTGACGATGGTGAGATGGTCCACGCGCGGCGCCGAGTCCGCGTCGCGCCAGACCGGCGCGGTGGGCAGCAGGGCCGCGACATCGGGGAGGCGGGGGCTCCACGAGACGCACTCGAGCGCCCAGCCGCTGCTGTACCGCTTCTCCTCGAAGTCGGGCTCGCGCTCGGCGTCGGTGAAGGGCGCGACCGCGTCGCGAAAGACGCCGGCGGGCACTTCGCCCTCTTCGGGGAAGGCCCAGAGCCGCCATTCGTTGAAGAGCCCGTCGCCGCCCTCGGCGCGCAGGCGGAGAGACCGCGGCGCGTCGGCGCCCGGGAGCTCGATGGGCACGTCGGCCCACACCACCTGGCCCGGGTCGGCCCGCATCCGGTGCTCCGACGGACGCGGCCCCGCCGCGGGTGCATCGCCGTCGAGCCGGGCGCTGAGGCGCACGGCGCCCTCGAACGCGCTCGGCGCGAAGTTGCTCAGGCCGAGCCGCAGCACGACTTGACCGGCGGCGCCGAGACCCGCGGCGTACTCGGGTGTCCGGAGCAGGAGCGCGCGGTCGCCGAGGAACGGGCGGAGCTGCTCGGGCGAGAACCGCCAGCGCCCGAGATAGTCCTGGAAGCCGCACTGGCATGAGCGGACATCGCAGAGGTGGTTCATGACCCAGCCCGCGTTGTGGGCGCGGGACCGCAGCACCTCGCACTGGAGCTTGCGCTGGCCGAGGTTGAAGGCGTCGCCGTGCTGACGCATCCGCACGACCGCCCGCTCGCCGAACCGCTCGGAGACCAGTCGCTCGCAGCCCACGAAACCGTCGAGGTCCCTCGGCCCCCACCACGGCCGGCGGTCTCCCAGCTCGGCGAGCAGGGCCTTGGTGTCGGGCCACGAGGCTCCGATGATCGTCTCACCCATGACGAAGGGGCGGGGGACGTTACGCTCGAAGAACCGCTCGAGGTCGTCCATGTAGCAGAGCCAGCGCCCGGAGTTGTCGTAGGTGTGCTCGTCCCAGAGGTCCATGCGCTCGGTGTCGCTCCACTGGAGGAATCCGGTCTGGACCTGGAGCAGGTTGTTGGGCAGCTGCTCGCGCCCCTGGTCCCACCACCACTGACCCAACTCGACGTCAAAGCACTCGTGCTCGCAGGTGGCGCTGACGAGGAAGACGGAGGGATGCCGGCGGTCGCGCCGGAAAAACTCCGGGAAGAGCCGCTTGTACTCCGGGATGTGGGCGGGCGACATGTCAGACTTCCACACGGGGTGGATCTGCCAGAGGAGCATGCCGGTCTCATCGGCCACGTCGTAGAAGTGCTCGGGCGGGTAGACCATGCAGAGACAGACGGCGTTGAAGCCGCGGGCCCGCAGCTCGCCGAAGCGCTCCAGCAGCTCCTCCCTGGTGGGCGAGGGCGCGATGTGCTCGCGCTCCACGCCCCAGTCCAGCATGCCGCGGATGAGCAGCGGCGCGCCGTTGAGCAGGATGTGCCGGCCGTCCGGCCCGCCCACCTCGAAGCGGCGGAACGCGAACGTTGACGCGGCCTCGTCCCTGGGCGCGAGGCCCTCGCTCCGGGCGATCGCCCTGACCCTCCCCAGCGTGGGCGAGTCGGGCGACCAGAGGTGGCGCTCCTCGCACGCCACCTGGAGGTGCACCTCACGGTCCTCGGGGCCGATGTCCGACCTGGCCCGGTATTGGCGGCCCGTGCCGGGCTCGGTCAGCTCGATCTCGAGCGTGCCGGCGCTGGCGTGTGGGTGGAGCTCGACCCGCACCTGGACGACGCCGGTCAGCGGGTCCGCGACGACTCCGAGGCCGTTGGGGCGGATCGCGATGGGACCGGTCTCCCGGACGGCGACACCCTCCCACAGGCCCCCGTGCTGGAGGCTGATCACGTCGTGGAATCCCTTGGTGATGTGGCCGATCCAGGGCTCCTTCCCGACCACCTTGGGCGGGCTGCCCTTGATCTCGTCCACGCGGCAGAGGATCTCGCACCGCTCCTGCCCGCCCAGCGCGTCGGTGATGTCGAACTCGAAAGGGATGTAATCGCCCACGTGGCGCCCGATCTCGACACCGTTGACCCAGACGCGGCAATCGGTCGCGGCCGCGCTGAAGCGGAGCCAGACGCGTCCGCCGCCCTCCAGCCAGCGGCGCGGCAGACGCGCCCGGCGGCGGTACCACGCCACGCCGTGGTGTTCCTCACCCAGCGACTTCTGCCAGGGCTCGTCGGTGCGGCAGGCGACCCATCCGTCCTCCGGCGGCTGCCGCCACCAGCGGTCGTCGATGCCCCGTCCGTCCGGGTCCGCGCGCACGGTCCAGCGGCGCAGCAGCTCGAGTTCTCTGGCACGCATGTGCAGTTCTCCGGGGCGTGCGGGCGCACGCGCCCGGAGTCTAGACCCGCGCCCGTTCGGCCTCCGCGACGATCGCCTCGCAGCGCCCGCGGTCCACCGGGTTCGTCCAGACACCGTCCTCCTTGATCCATGAGCCGACAATCACCGCGTCCGCGTCGGCGAAGAGCCCGCCCAGCTGCGCCGGGTCGACCCCCGAACCAACCCAGACCGGCACGCGGACCGCCGCGCGCACGCGGCGCACATCTTCCGGATCGGCCGGTCGGCCGGTGAATCCGCCGGTCACGATCACGCCGTCGGCGCCGAAGAACTCCGCGGCGTGGGCGCAGTCCTCGATGGTGAGGTCGCCGGTGATCGCGTGCGAGGCGTGCTTCTTCTTCACGTCGCAGACGATGCGCACGCCGGCGGCGCCGATCGCCCGGCGGTAGCGCAGGAGCGGCCCGGCCGCGGCCTCGGCGAGCAGCCCCTCGTCGGCGACGTGGGAGTAGACGAAATTCTCGCAGCGGACGAAGGCCGCCTCGCAGGCGAGCGCCACGGCCAGGGCCTCGCGCTCGCCGCCCGAGAGGATCTGCACCCCGAAGGGGATGGAGACGGCCGACGCGACCTCGTCGGCGATGCGCGTCATGGCCGCCACGATCTCCGGGCCTTGGCGTCCGTGCACGTACGGTCGGTCGTGCATGTTCTCGATGATGAGTGCGTCGAAGCCGGCCGCGGCGAGGACTCTCGCCTCCGCCGCGGCCTGCATGGCCAGGAGCGGGACGGTGGTCGCGTGGTCGGGCGCGCCCGGGAGCGCGCCCACGTGGACCATCCCGATCAGGGCCTTCGGACGCATCCACGCGGCGGGGGTCGCGGCCATGTCCAGATTCCCTCCCGATCTCCAGCGGTGAACTCTCAAGGAAGGAGCACGCCCCCGATGCACGCGGTCATCCAGCTCGCGAGCGCTCCGCCGGCCATCGCACGCAGCCCCAGCGATGCGAACTCGGACCGGCGGAGGGGCGCCAGCGCCGTAAGCCCGCCGATCTGGATCGCGATCGACGGGAAGTTGGCGAAGCCGCAGAGCGCGTACGCAGCGATCGCCACCGAACGTGGCGAGAGCCGGTGCGCACCCTCGGTGTGGATGTCCGCCGCGAGCGATCCGTACGCGATGAGCTCGGTGACGACGAGCTTCTGCCCGAGAAGCGAGCCGAAGAAGGCGCACTCGCTCCAGGGCACCCCCATCGTCCAGGCCAGGGGCGAGAGGAGCCAGCCGAGTATCACCTCCAGACGCAGCTCCGACACGCCCAGCCGCTCCAGCGCCGCGGCCGGCAGGCCGACCCGCCCCAGCGCGCCCAGCCCGAGATTCACGAGCGCCAGGAGCGAGACGAACGCGATGAGCATCGCGGCCACGTTGAGGGCGAGGCGCAGACCGTCGGTCGCTCCCGCGGCCGCCGCGTCGAGCACGTTCCGCGTCTCACGTTCGACGGTGATCGAGCGGAGATCCTCGCCCACGGGGACCTCCCGCTCCGGCACGATGATCCTGGCCATGACGAACGCCGCGGGGGCCGAGAGCACGCTCGCGGTGATCAGGTGCTTGACGAAGGCGACCCGGCTCGCGACGTCGTCGCCGCCGAGCATGGCGACATACGCCGCGAAGACGCTCCCGGCGATCGTCGCGAACCCCCCCACCATGAGCGTGGCGAGCTGGGCGCGGGTCATGCGGGGGATGAAGGGACGGACGCACAGAGGGGCCTCGGTCTGTCCCACGAATACGTTGGCCGCCATCGCGGTGGCCTCTGCGCCGGTGACGCCGAGCGTGCTGCGGAGGAGCCAGGCGAGGGCCGCGATCACCCGCTGCATGATGCCCAGGTGGTAGAGCACCCCCATGAGCGAGGCGAAGAAGATGATGATGGGCAGGACGCGCGTCGCGAAGACGAAGCCCCAGGGCTCGCGCCCGACGGAGAGCTCGCCGAAGATGAACCGCGCCCCCGCATCGGCGGAGGTGATCACCGCGTTGACCCAGTGCCCGAGAACGGTGAACCAGAAGACGACCGGCTCGAACCGGATCATCAGCCACGCCAGGACGAACTGAAGCAGGATGCCGACGACCACGAGCCGGACGGGGAAGCGCCGACGGTCCTCCGAGAGGGCGTACGCGAGCGCGATCAGCACCGCGATTCCGATCAGGCCTGTCGGATGGACCATGCCGACTCCCCAAGGCCCGCACCGGGGCGGCGGCATCCTACCGCATGACCGGCCGTCCCGCCGGTGCAATGATCGCCCGATGCAGGGTGGGCGACCGAGACGTGCGGGCTGGGAAGAGGCCCCGGGGCTGATCCGGGCAGCCGCGGAGCGTCGCCTCGGCGCGGACGCCGCTGGCTCGGTGGTCGTCGGCATCACCGGCCCCGTAGGCTCGGGCAAGAGCACGCTCGCGGGGCGGGTCGGCGGGATCCGTCTCGCGACCGACGACTATCTTCCCGACTACGGCACGCTCCCCGAGCACGAGCGCGACGAGCCACGCCACGCGGCGCTGGGGCTGCTGGCGGCACACCTCGAGGCCCTGCGTCGGGGTGAGGCCGCGGAGGTCCCCCGCTGGTCGTTCCAGACGCACGCTCGCGTGGGGAGCGAGGTCGTCGTGCCCGGCGGGTTGATCGTGTGCGAGGGGCTCTTCGCCCTTCGGGCGGAGGTGCGGCGGTGGGTGGACATCGCGGTGTTCGTTGAGGCCCCGCGCGAGCTCCGCCTTGCCCGGTGGGAGCGCCTCGAGCGCGCGGGGGCGCGGGGGTGGGGCGTGGAGCGGGCCCGGGCGTATTTCGAGCGGGTGGCCGAGCCAACGTTCGAGCGGTACGCGGCCGAGTACCGCGCGAGCGCGGAGATCATCGTCAGCAACGACGAGGGCACCGGCCTTGCCCGCCGGAGGCTCGACGGGAGGCAGCACGCATGAAGCCGAGCAGAACACGAGACGCGATCGCCCTCGTGCTCGGGATGGTCGTTCTCGCGCCGAGCCCCGCGAGATCGCAGGCGTTCCCGGGTGACGACCCCACGGCGTGGTCGGCGCAGGTGGCGACCGAGTACACGGTCTCGCTCCACCGCACGCGCTCGCAGCTGGTCGATGTGACGATCGAGCTCGTCCGGTCGCCGGGCGAGCCCGTCGAGCTGCGCATGCCGACCTGGCGCCCCGGCAAGTACGCGATCCTCGATCCCGCAGGAACGATCGTGGAGGTGAGGGCCGAGGGCGCGCAGGGTGAGCCGGTCGAGATCCGAAAGGTGGACAAGGCGACATGGAGGGTCGAGCCGGATGGCGGGGGCCCGGTCCGCGTGCACTACACGCTGTACGCCAACTCGCTCGGCGATCGCACGCGGCACGCGGACGACACGCACGCGTTCCTGAGCGGCGCCACGGTCTTCCTGTACAGCGACTCGACGCGGGGCAGCCCCCTGCGCGTCCGCGTGGACGCCCCGGAGGGGTGGGACGTCGCGACGGGGCTGGCGCCCGACCCCGAGGTCCCCGATGCCTGGCTGGCGCCGAACTATGACGCGCTCGTCGATTCCCCCCTGGAGATCGGGGAGCACTACCGGACGAGCTTCCAGATCGGCGGCGTGCCGCACGAGATCGTCGTCTGGGGACCCGTCGAGCCTGACGGGGAGCAACTCTCGGAGGATTTCGCCAGGATCGTCGAGGCGCACCGAGCGGTCTTCGAGGGGGCCGGGGGCGCCCTGCCCTACCCGCGGTACGTCTATCTGATCCACGCCCAGCCCGGGATCGGTGGCGGCACCGAGCACCTCAACTCGACAATCATGCAGACCCGGCCCGCGGCGTTCGACTCGGACCGCGCCTACGACGGCTTCCTCGGGCTGGTCTCGCACGAGATGTTCCACACGTGGAACGTCAAGCGGTTGCGCCCGGCGGGGCTCGTTCCCTACGACTACCAGAACGAGAACTACACCGACCTGCTCTGGATCGCCGAGGGCACGACGAGCTACTACGACGACGTCACGCTCGTGCGGGCGGGGCTCCGTGAGCCGGACCAGTACCTGGCCGACATGTCCTCGACGATCTCGCGCGAGCTGCGCAGGCCGGGGTACGAGGTCCAGAGCCTCGCCGACTCGAGCTACGACGCGTGGATCAAGTTCAACAAGTCCACGCCCAACGACCTCAACACCACCGTCTCGTTCTACACCAAGGGAGCGTTGGTCAGCCTCATGCTCGACATGGAGCTCCGCCGCCGGACGGAGAACGCCGTCTGGCTCGACCACGTGCTCCGGGACCTGTACGAGCGTCATCCCCTGGAGGCCGGGGGCTACACCACCGCCGATGTGCTCGAGGCCTTGCGCCGGCTCTCGGGCACGGCGTTCGATGGCTTCTTCGGGGCGTATGTCACCGGCACCGAGCCGCTGGCGCTCCCCGAGGCGTTCGCCGTAGCCGGCGTCGAGATGCGCCCCGACGAGCGCCCGGAGGGCGGGTATCTCGGGCTGTCGCTCTCGGACGGCACCGTGCGGACGGTGCGGGCCGACGGCCCGGCGTTCGAGGCCGGCATCCACGTGGACGACGTCGTCAGCGCGGTGGACGGCAAGCCGCTGAGGGGCTCTCTCGAGTCGATGCTCCGGAAGGTCGAGCCCGGGACCGTCCTCACGCTCAGCATCGAGCGCCGCGGCGAGCCCCGCGAGATCGAGGTGGCCGCCGAGGCGGCCCCCGTCGAGCGCTGGAGGCTCGAGCGCGTCGATGAGCCGACGGCGCTGCAGCGGGCGGTGTACGAGTCGTGGCTCGGGCAGGCGTGGCCGGAGCGGAGACTGCCCGCGGAAGACCCTCCCGTGCCGAGCGACCCCTGAAGGCTCAGCGTGGCACGTATTCCAGCGGACCGCCGGGACCCAGGTCCAGCCCGAGGGCGATCCACGCCAGGAGCAACGCGGTCCAGACCACGGTGAACACCAGCGTATACGGCAGCATCGTCGAGATGAGCGTCCCCATGCCCGCCTTCGGCGCGTGCTTCTGCATCACCACGAGGATGATCACGAGGTAGGCGTTGAGCGGCGTGATGACGTTTGACACCGAGTCGCCGATCCGATAGGAGCACTGCGTGAGCTCGGGGCTGATCCCGACAAGCATGAACATGGGGACGAAGATCGGCGCGAACATGGAGTACTTCGCGCTCATCGAGCCGATGAACAGGTTGAATACCGCCGTAAGCAGGATGAACGCCACGATGAGCGAGGAGGGATTGAGACCGGACTCGGCCAGTATCGCCCCGCCCGAGTAGGCGAGCATCTTGTCCAGGTTCGAGTACTTGAAGTACTCGATGAACTGCGCGGCGAAGAACGACAGCACGATGATCGGCGCCATCGAGGCCATCGACTCGACCATGAGCCTGGCCATGTCCGCGCCCCTGCGGATCGCGCCCGTCGCGACGCCGTAGACGACGCCCGGGAGCAGGAACAGGAGGAACAGGAGGGGCACGATCGACTCGACCCAGCGGTCGAAGTGGTCGGCCGCACGGAAGAGCCCCGGGATCGCGCCGAGCCGCCCCCTTCCGTCGTCCAGTGGCCAGCCGGGGAGCAGCGCGCACGCCACGACCGCGCCGCTGGCCACAAGCACGACGAGCACCGACCACCCCAGTCCACGCCACTCGCGCCCCGTCATCCGCTGCGCTTCGAGTTCCGCGGCGTCCACGGGCGAAGGGCCGCCGTCGTCGGGGCCCTTGCGGGCGAACCGACGCTCGACGAGTAGGGCCGAGGTGGCCCACCCGGCGAGAGTGATCACGATCGTAGAGACGATCATGAACCACCAGTTCGCCCGCGGATCGACGGCGTACTCGGGGTCCACGCTCTGCGCGCCGGCCGTGGACAGCCCCGCGAGCAAGGGGTCGAGGCTCGTGACCAGCAGGTTGGCGTTGAATCCCGCCGCGACGCCGGCGAACACGGCGGCGATGCCCGCCAGGGGAGATCGGCCCACGCTCTTGTAGAGCGCGGCGGCGACGGGCGGAAGGACGATGTACCCGGCGTCCGTGCCCAGGCTCGACATGATGCCCATGAAGACCATGGTCGGGGTGAGCAGGCTCCTGGGCACGACGAGCATCACGGCCTTCAGCGCGGCCCCGATGAAGCCGGACTTCTCGGCCAGGCCGATCCCGAGCATGCCCACGAGCACCACCCCCAGCGGCGGGAAGTTCACGAAGTTGTCCACCATGCTGGAGAGGGCGTAGTAGAGCCCGTCCGCCGAGAGGAGGCTGCGGGCGGTGAACGGCTGGCCGTCGTTCCGCGAGAGGTCGGGAACGAGGCGTGTCCGCGGGCGTCCGTCGTCGCCCGTCGCCGGCGTGAGCCTGGCCAGCCCGGTCGCCTCGTCGATGACCGGCCGGCCGGCCTCGTCGAGCACCGGCTCCGTGATGATCTCGAGCTTCATCGGCTGGACCGACCACGCCATCGCGGCGCCGATCGCGGAGATCCCCATGACGAGCAGCGCCCCGAAGACGAAGAGCAGGGCGGGGTCGGGCAGCTTGTTGCCGATCCACTCCACCCAGTCGAGCAGGCCACGCCGGGCAGGGGGAGACTCCGGGGCGGTGGGCATGGGCAGGACTCCAGCTGGCCGTCCGCGTGCGGCGGGTGTATCAGGTGCTCGTCAGGGGCTCCGGGGCAAGAGCATACAGGCGGAAGCCCGGGCGGGAGGGGAGTGCTGCCCCTTCCACGTGCGGAGGTGCGCTCGCCCCGGGATCCGCGGGGGGGGACCTTCGGAGCGGACGAGAACGCCATCGGCTATCGTGAGATCCGCCGACCCGAGGACTCCCCATGAGCACCCACGATCCGGACATCCCTCCCGCGAAGGTCACCACCGACCGCGAGCCGGTCGAGGAGCCGCTCCATCGCCGGCAGTTCCTGGGCCATCCCGTCGGGCTCTTCCTGCTCTTCCTCGTGGAGATGTGGGAGCGCTTCAGCTACTACGGGATGCGCGGGCTGCTGGTGCTCTACCTCACCACCGTCATCGCGGTGCACCAGCTCAAGCCCGGCGTGTATGAGAACGAGCTGACGTTCACCGAGATCAAGCAGGTGGACGGCACGACCAACGGCGTCGAGCCGTCCGCGGTGCATGCTCGCACGCTCCATGTCGCGGTCGATCAGGAGGCGAGCCTGCAGGGGGCGCAGGCGGTGAGCGTCTCGGGCGAGCCCGCGCTGACCATCCGACGGCTCTCCTCGCGCGAGGTGGAGAAGGACGGAAGGACCGAGACCGAGTGGTACTACGACGAGACGGCGCAGAACGCCCCCGTCGTCGTCTCCGGCAAGAGGGGGGACCCCGCGTCGTTCGCCAACTCGACCCTCTGCTTCGAGATCGAGAACCCCACCGACCAGACGATCAAGTGCAACGTCGAGATCACCCGCCCGGAGAAGCACTCCCGCACGTTCTTCACCGTCAACAACAGCCCGGTCGTCTCCTCCGTGGACGTCAAGCCGGAGGGCCGGCGCGTCGCGGCGGGCGAGGAGCGCCCGAGGATCTACGTCCGGACCAACGGGAGCGACAGCGGGCGCAACTGGAAGGACGAGATCGCCAACACGCTCTACGGCTGGTACACGGGTCTGGCCTATCTGCTCCCGATCCTCGGCGGCATCATCGCCGACAAGATGATCGGGACGCACCGCTCCATGGTGGTGGGCGGGCTGGTGATCGCGGCCGGGCACATCATGCTCTCGATCTCGGGCATGGGCGAGCTGGCGTACAACAGCGTCGGCATGAGCCTCTTCATCTTCGGGCTGGTGCTCATCGTGGTCGGCACGGGGCACTTCAAGCCGACCGTCTCCGTGATGGTCGGCCAGCTCTACGAGCACGGCGACCCGCGGCGCGACGGCGCGTTCACGATCTTCTACATGGGCATCAACCTCGGCGCGTTCCTCTGCAACCTGGTCTGCGGCGCGCTCGCGGCGTGGAAGGGCTGGCACTGGGGCTTCGGCGCCGCCGCCGTCGGCATGCTCGCGGGCCTCGGCCTGTACACCTTCTGCCGTCCCATGTACCTCAAGGGCATCGGCGAGCCGCCGGCGGGCAAGGGCAAGTCGGCGCCGATGTTCATCCTCGCGGCCTTCGCGATCTCCGCGCTCTTCGCGCTCGCCTTCCACGTCGGTCTGATCGGCAGTCTGTGGGACTCGGTCGTCGGGGTGTTCGAGAATCCGACCGCCGCATGGCTGGTGCCGGTGCTCATGCTGGCGACGATCCTGGCCTTCTGCGTCTGGTTCGTGGCGATCAACCGGCCGCAGGACCGGGCGCCGGTGGCGTCGATCTTCCTGTTCATGTTCTTCAACGCGTTCTTCTGGATCGCGTTCGAGCAGGCGGGCTCCTCGATCAACCTGTTCACCGACCGCTACACCGACCGCACGATCGGGTTCCTCGACATCGAGGTCCCGACGCCGTTCTTCCAGTCGATCAACCCGGCGCTGATCATCCTCGGGGCGCCCCTCTTCGCGTTCATCTGGAGCTACCTGGGCCGGCGGCACAAGAACCCCAGCCAGCCGGTGAAGATCGCTCTGGGGCTCCTGTTCCTGGGCTTCGGGTACGTCTTCATCTTCATCGCCGCGCGCGGCGTGGCCGAGAGCATCGCCGCGGGCAAGATGGTCCAGGCCTCGATGTGGATGGTCTTCGCGACGTACTTCTGGCACACCGTGGGCGAGCTGTGCCTCTCGCCGACGGGCCTCTCGTACGTCACCAAGGTCGCCCCCGTCCGGTTCATCAGCCTGCTGATGGGCATCTGGTTCGTCTCGAGCTTCATCGCCAATCTCGGCGGCGGGCTGCTCGCGGCCCAGGTCGGCGCGATCGAGAGCGGCCAGATCAAGCTCCCGTGGAACTTCGGCGGCCAGGCGGACTTCTTCTTCCTGTTCGTCGTCTCCTCGGCAATCGTCGGCACGCTCGTGCTCGTCGCCTCGCCGTGGCTCAAGAAGCTCAGCGCGGGCCGGGAGGAGTGATCAGCGGTTGCCCGCGAGGGCACGGGCCAGCACGAGCTTCCTCGCCTGGTGGAGCACGCCGGGCTCGGCATCGAGGCCCGCAAGCCCGCCGAGGGCGTGACCCGCGTCCGTGTGCCGCCCGAAGAGGTCGGCCACGATGCGCTCGGCATGCTCACGGTCGCGGAGGGCGGCGGCGCGCGACGCGATGCGCTCCTCCCGCGGCCACGTGTCCCAGAGCCGGATGGTCTGGTCGTGGCCGGCCGAGGCGAGCCAGCGCGAGGAGGGGTCGAACTCGATGGCTCGGATCGCCTCCTCGTGCCCCTTGAAGGAGGCGACGGCGTCGAGAGTGGCGGTGTCCCAGAGAATGATCTCGCCGAACCACGAGCCCGCGGCCAATCGCGACCCGTCGGGGTTCAGGCTCAGGCCGGTGATGAACTGCCCGTGCCCATCGAGCACTCCCTCGGAGCTGGGCGTGCCCGTGTTCCAGAACCGCACCGTCTGATCGCGGGACCCGGAGTAGAGGCGGCTGCCGTCGGCGCTGTAGAGCACGGCGAAGACGTCGGACCGGTGAGGCCCGAGCGTGCGCAGCTCGCTCCCGGTCGCGACATCCCACACCTTGACCGTGCCGTCGCGAGACGCGGAGGCAAGCCGCGCGCCGTCCGGGCTGAAGGCCAGTGAGATGGCGCGGGCCTCGTGACCCTCGAACGCTCGCACCGGCGCATCGGTCCCGATCTCCCACACGCGGATCGACGCGAAATCGCCCCCGGAGGCCAGCATCCGCCCGTCGGGGCTGAACTCCACGGTCCACACCGCGCCGGGGTGACCGTCGTGCCCGCCGGCGCGGGCGCCGGTCGCGGCCTCCCATAGGCGCACCGCGCCCCTGGAGTCGCCCGTCGCGAGAAGCCTCCCGTCGGGAGAGAATGCGACGGAGTAGACCGTTCCCGCGTGGCGCGGGAGCATGCCCACGGCCTCCACGAGAACCGGGTCCCACAGGCGGACCGTGCGGTCGCTCGACGCGGAGGCGAGCAGCGACCCATCTGGCGAGAAGTCCACGTCGAGCACCTGGTCGGTGTGTCCACGGAGCGTGGCGACGAAATCGGGCGGCGCATCGGGCGCGACGTCCCACTCCCTGACCGTGCGGTCCCACGACGCGGAGAGGAGCCGCGTGCCCTCGGGGCTGATCCAGAGCCCGGAGACGGCCTCCTCGTGTCCTCGCAGGCGAGTGCGCTGCTCGCCGGTGTCGAGCGACAGCAGCGTGATCGCGCGGTCCACCTGACCCACGGCGATGGTCTGCCCGCTCGGCGAGAAGGCGAGGGCCACGATCGTGCTGACGCTCCAGGGCGTCTGGAGCGTTCGGGGCTCGGCGAGGCCGGACGCATCCCAGAGCACGATCCTGCCCCCAGCGCCGGCCCCGGCGATGAGCCGGCCGTCCGCGCTGAAGGTGAGCTGCTGGATGCCGCTCCCGAAGGTGAACTCGTCCCCCGTGGGCTCTCCGGAGGCGTCGCGCAGGCGGACGAGCCCGCGCCGGTTCCAGGTGGCAAGCGTGCAGCCGTCCGGGGAGAAGGCGACGCCGTGCACCCCGCCGGGCTGGTCGTCGAAGGCCCGGCTGATCTCGGCCCCGTCGTCGCACCAGAGGTGCGCGTGGCCGGCGCTGGAGGCCGCCGCGATGAGGCCCTCTGGCGAGCACGCCACGGCGAGGATGCGGTGCGAGTCGGCCCCGAGCAGAAGCCTGGCCTCGCCCGTCGAGAGGTCCACGATCTCGACCGACCCGTCGAAGTTGCCGCGCACGAGCCGCCCGCCGTCGTGGGTGAAGGCCAGCGCGTGGGGCGCGGCCTCGTCGAAGCCGTCGAGGCGCAGTTGCTCCTCGCCGGTGGCGCGATCCCAGACGCGCAGGGCGCCGTCACGGCTGCCGGTGGCGACGCGGGCGCCGTCGGGGCTCACCGCGAAGGAGTAGATCATGTCCTGGTGGGTGTGGAGCGTGCGGAGACTCCCGTCGGCGAGCGCGTCCAGAAGCCGCCACTCCCATCCGCGGTGCTTGTCGGGGGCCTCGCCGAGCCTGGTCTTGACCAGCTGCGTCTCGCCCGACTGGAGTGCGCCGAACCCCGCAGCGATGTCGGCGATGTACTTCTGCCAGAGCGCGGCGTCACGCTGCGCGAGGGCACGCTTCTCCGCGGCCTCGCGCCGCGCCGACTCGCGTGTGGCGCGCACCGCCGACAGGGCGCTCACGAGAGCGGCCGCGGTGATGAGCAGGACGGCCGCGAGGGCGACGGAGACGAGTGCGCGGTTGCGTCTGGCGAAGAGCCGGCACTGGCGGAGCACCGTGGGCGGGCGGGCCTCGATGGTCTGGTGGCGGAGATAGCGCCGGATGTCCGAGCCGAGGGCGGCGGCGCTCGGGTAGCGCCGGGCGGGGTCCTTGTCCATCGCCTTCATCACGATCGCGTCGACATCGCGGTGGCAGGCGGGATTGAACGCGCTCGGGCGCGGGGGGGACTCCTCCGTGATGATGCGCAGGGCCGCCGGAAGCGGGGCCGACGAGAGGTCGTGCGGCAGACGTCCGGCCGTGAGCTGATAGAGCACGACGCCGAGGGAGTAGACGTCGGCGCGGGTGTCGACGTCGGCATCGGCCCGGCACTGCTCCGGGCTCATGTAGTTCAGCGTTCCGACGATCTGCCCGACGCTGGTCTGCTGCGTGATCCAGGCGTGGCCGGGATCCGTCGAGCGGGCCACGCCGAAGTCGATGACCTTCGGCCTGCCCGCCGAGTCGACGAGGATGTTGCCGGGCTTGAGGTCGCGGTGGATCACGCCGTGCTGGTGGCCGTGGTGCACGGCGTCGCAGACCTCGGCGAGCATCGCCAGCCGCTCGTGCGCCGGCAGCCCGCGCGTCTCGGCGTAGGCGGTGATCGTCTCCGCGTCGGCGATGTACTCCATCGCGAAGAAGGGCGCGGCGAGGCCGTGCTCCTCGTCGGCCGCCCCCGCCTCGTAGATCTGCGCGATGCCGGGGTGCTGGAGCTTCGCGAGCACCTCCGTCTCGAACTCGAAGCGCCGGACGGCCGAGGAGCCGGGCAGCGCGCGGCGCATCACCTTGAGCGCGACCCTGCGCCGGGGCTGCTCCTGCATGGCCTCGTACACCGTGGCCATGCCGCCGACACCGATCACACGCACCGTCCGGTAGCCGCCGATCACCCGCTCGACGGGCTCGGGCGGCGAAGTCCCGAGCTCCGCGCTGTGGAGGGCGGGCGTCTCGAGGAACGTCCCGGTCTGGTCCAGGGCCGCGAGCAGCCGACGCACGCTCCCGAGGAGCGCCGCGTCCTCCCCGCACTCGGCGAGGATGTAGTCGCGCCGTTCGGCGCCCTCGCGGTCCACGGCGCCCATGAATACGGCGTGCGCGCGGCGACAAGTGTCAGCCCCCATCGGCGGGCTCCGCGCTCCCCTCGCCCAGCCGGCAGTAGAGCCACGCCTTGGCCACCTGCCAGTCGCGATCGACCGTGCGCCGCCCGACCGAGAGGAGGTCCGCGATCTCCTCGAGCGTCAGCCCCCCGAAGAAACGCATCTCCACGATCTTGGCCTGCCGCTCGCTGAGCTCCGCCAGTTCCTTCATCGCCTCGTCGAGCGCGACGAGGTCGACCGGCCGCTCCGGCGCGGGGGCCTCGGCCTCCTCCAGGGAGACCCGCTCGAGCCCTCCGCCGCGCTTCGCCGCGAGGCGCTCGCGCGCGTGGTCCACCAGGATGCGCCGGATGATGCGCGACGCGATGGCGAAGAAGTGGACGCGGTCGCGCCAATCGGTGGATCGCTGGTCGACGAGCTTGAGATAGGCCTCGTGCACGAGGGCCGTGGGCTGGAGCGTGTGGTCGTCGTGCTCGGCCCGCATATGGCTGACCGCGAGGCGGCGGAGGTCGTCGTAGATCGCGCCCATGAGGGCGTCGAGGTCGCGCCGATCGCCGGAGGCCGCGGCACGGAGGAGCTGCGTGACATTGGCGTTGGAGTCGTTCATGGGCTGCCGCCGGCCGGCTCGCCGGCCAGCCGCCGCACGACCCCGGGGGTAGCCACAGTCTACGCAATCCTCGGCAGGGCGCACAGCCCGGAGGGCCGGCGTCGGCGAGCCTCCCCGCTCGTCGTTGCGCCGGCCGCTCCGGGCCGTCCCGGGATTGGGGCCCGCGACCCCCGCGCGAGGCTCGCGGGGAATGACTCCCGGGCCGCCGGTCCGGGGCGGGAGCGTCAGCATGCCGCGGTCCAGAAGTTGAAGAAGAGGATGACGTCGAGCGTGTTCACCACCCCGTCGCGGTTGAAGTCGCCCGCCGGCTCCCCGGCGTTCCATGCGTTCAGGAAGGCGATGAGGTCGAGCGTGTTGACGAGGCCGTCCTCGTTGAAATCCGCGGCGCACTCGTGGACCGAGTCGAGCTCGAGGCTGACGCGTTGGAGGCGGTACACGACGCGCCACTCGTAGATGTTGCCGCCCGCGAGGCTCACGGGCTCGGTCAGGAACTCGCCGGCGACGCTGCCCCCGGCGTTGACGATGCCGAACGAATCGCCCGGCTCGGGGAGGAAGAGGCCGCCGCCGGCGTCGACCAGGCGCACCTCGATCTCCCCGTCGAGCAGCACGTCCCCGGCGACGGTGATCGCGTCGTGCTCGTCGCCGACGGTGTAACCGCCGATGTCCACGACCCAGACGGCGTCGGGCGTGCTCTCTAGGCGCCCCACGCCGGCCGCGCCCGGCGCGTCGGCGCCGATGCGCAGCTCCCCGCGGCTCTGGAGCGAGGCCGGGCCCAGCGACGCGCCGTCGGCGAGGACCATCTCGCCCACTGCCTGGACCATGCCCTTCCCGACAAAGATAGCGCCCGCCTCGACGAGGCTCTCGCCCTTGAGCTGGAGCACGGCGCTGGGGGCCGCGAATGTCACCCGGCTGGTCGGCGCGAGCGTGGTGTCGGCGACGATCTGGGCCTTGTTGGTCACCTCGACGTCGCCGGTGACAAGAATCGGGGAGCCGCCGAGGCGCCTGACCATGAAGCTCGCGTCGCCGATAAGGCTCAGCTCGCCGGCCATCGCCCACGGCGCGTCGTACCCGCTGAGGTTCAGCGTGAGCGCCCCCGTGAACCCGCCCGCGATCGACATCTCACCGTCAAAAAAGTCGGGGGCGAGGTAATCGATCGAATCGGCGTTGATCACTGTGGGGGCGTGGATGGTCCAGCTCGTTGAGCCGGCGCCGTCGAGATCGAACACTGCGGCGTCGATGATCGTGGTTCCGGTGACGATCGCGTCGCCGAGCTGTCGGACGACACCGTCGAGCTGCGCATCGCCGCGCCATTCGGTTGGGCCCTCGAAGCGGACGATCGCCCCGTCGCCGAGCGTCATCGCGCCGCCGCGGATCGTGGTCTCACCGGTGAACTCGAGGAGGCCGTCCTCATCCACGAGAACCGTCGCGGAATCCTCGAGAATCGCCGGCGCCTCGATGCGCAGGTGGGGCTGACCGTACATGAGCTCCAGCTCTCCGGCCAGCGTGAGCTCCTCGCCCCGGATGATTCTCGCGCCGGGTCCCATGTACGCGTCCACGTGGATCCTGCTCAGCTCGTCCGCCTCCCAGCCGCCCGCGATGTTCATCTCCAGCACTCCGGGATGTTCCATGAAGATCGATCCGCTGAAGGAGTCCCAAAGCGCAGCCGCGTTGATCGTGAGATCGCCGGAGGAGATGGGATTGAAGTAGATCTTGCCGGTGCCGTTGCCGTCGAGATCCAGAGGACCGGCGCCGAGCTGGTTGATCTCGAGGTCCCCCGCGTGCACGTAGATCGTGCCCTCGTTGAACAGCGATCGGTCCTGGTCATCGGTCAGATCGATCCTGCCCGGGCCGAAGAGGTACGCGTCCCGCTCGATGTTGATGAAGTCGTTCACCCGTGCGACCGCGCCCCCCTCGAGGGCGAACTCGCCCGAGTCGAAGACAGCGAGGCCGTCGGTCTCGAAATCGATCGCCGCGGGCCCGTTGACGATCGAGAGGCGTGCGCTCCTGGTGACGCCGAACCGCTCGAACTCGCCCGCGATGTACGCGAGATCGGTCACGGTCAGGCGGTTGCCCTGCGTGCGAACCTGCGAGCCGTCGTGGATGCGCAGCTCGTGCACGGTCGTGTTCCCGTCGAGCCAGACCGTGCGGTGCTGAGTGTCGGGCAGGAAGCCGACGCTCGCCGTCTCGTGCGCGAGAGGGCTGCCGTTCGGGCTCCACTTCGCCCCTTCGGACCAGAACCCGTTGCCGTCGTACGCCCAGAACCTGGTTTGCCCCGCCGCGGGCGCGGCGAGGCCGGCGCCCAGGAGCAGGCAGATGGCTGCGGGTCTCGCGCCCAGGTGTGAGAGAATCACGCGGGCGAAGGGAAGCTCGAGGCGCGGCATGGCATTGCTCCTTGGTGCGGGGTGCGGCTGATCCCCTTCGGGCCTGGCAGGGCACGGTGGGCAGACCAGGACGCGGAAGCCGCGCCCGAAGTGCGCCATCACCGCCGCGGAATCGAGGGCGTGGAGACGGGCCTCACGCGGCGAACGCGCCGGCCCCGTCAACGGCCGCGACCGGTTCGATCGTGCACCTCGCGCCGGTCGCGACGGTGTATGCAGCGGGCAGAGCCTCGCGCAGCCGCGCGCCCGCCTCGATCGTGGAGAGCACCACCGCACAGCCTCCGAACCCGCCGCCGGTCATCCGCGCGCCGAGCACACCGGATGCCGACGAGGCGATCTCGACGATGGCGTCGAGTTCGGCGCAGGAGACGCGGTAGTCGTCTCGCAGCGAGGCGTGGGATTCGCTCATGAGCCGGCCGAGCGAGGCGAGGTCGCCCGCCCGCAGCGCCCCCACCGCCGCGAGCACGCGGGCGTTCTCGCTCACCACGTGGCGCACGCAGCGCGCCTGCTCGTCGTCGAGCAGGCCCCAGCCCACGGCCCCGGGCGAACCGAGATCGCGCAGCGAAGCCACGCCGAGCCTCGCGGCGGCGCTCTCGCACGCGTCCCGACGCTTGGCGTACTCGCCAGCCGCCAGGTCGTGATGCACCCCCGAGTTCACGACCAGGAGCGCGGCCTCGTCCGAGCCCGGGAGCGGGACCGGCGTGACGGCGTTTGTCGAGCAGTCGATCAGCAGGGCGTGGCCCTCCCGACCGAACGAGGAAGCCAGCTGGTCCATGAGCCCGCAGGGCACGCCCGCCCAACGGTGCTCCGCGCGCTGGCAAGCGACGGCTCGGGCCAGGGGCTCGGCCGTGCGCCCCGTTGCGAGCTCGACCGCCACCGCGCACGCGGTCTCGAGCGAGGCCGAGCTCGAGAGGCCGCTCCCGAGCGGCACCGTCGAGGTGATGAGCAGATCCATCTCGGGGACGTCTCGGACGCCGAGCGCCGCGGCCTGCTCGACGATCGCGCCCACCGCGTAGCGCGCCCAGCCGGGCAGTTCCTCTCGCGCCGCCGCGCCGCGCGCGGCGACGCCCGCGAGCGAGAGCTCCACCGAGTCCCGGAGGTCGTGCGCGCGGATCCGCGAGCGCTTCCCGCGAGCGGAGGCTCCCGCCGCGACGCACCAGCGGTCGATCGCCATCGGGAGCACGAAGCCGCCGTTGTAGTCGGTGTGCTCGCCGATCAGGTTCACGCGTCCGGGGGCGAACGCGGCCCAGGTCGCCGGGAAGCCGAAAGTTTCCGCGAAGGCAACCCCCGCCGACGCGCACAGCTCGCGCAGCTGGGTCACTGAACGCTTCCCGCGCGGCTGATCACGCCCGCAAGCTGATTCCCGACGGTGAGCAGGAGGGCGAGGGCAAAGTGCGCCCCACCGATGACGGCCGCGTCGCGGGGCGGCAGCCGGAAGCCGAGGACCACCATCCCGAAGTACGCCGCCGCGCCCAGAACGATCTCGTCGATCTTCCCGGAGATCGGGATCTCGAGGCTGTAGACAGCCAGGAAGATCGCGACGGCCATGAAGATGCGCGCCGCCGCCGACTCGAAGCTGCCCACTCGCCGCCCGAGCAGCAAGGCCGCGGCAACGACCGCGCCGACACCGGTCGCCGTGTGCACGGCCGCGAGGTACAGCGTGTTGAGCACGTGGGCCCACTCCACGCTCTCGGCATAGATGCCCGCCAGCACCGCCGCGGTGATCGTCGCTGCGCCGCCGATCGCCGCGGGCACCCGCCATGCCTCCGAGGCGCAGAGCGGCTCGCCGGTCAGACCCGCGGCCGCATCGGGCGAGGCGGGCACGGGCCGCTCGGGCTGTCCGACGGGAACGCCCTTCACGATCCGCTCGACCTCCGGATCGCTCTCCAGGTCGGCGTCCTCGTCGAAGTCCTCGAGCAGGCCGGGCGAATCGATCCTGGCCTTCGGCGCCGGCCGACGCGCGGGGGCCGGCTCGCTCGGCTCGAGGGGGATCGGCTCGTTGCCGTCGGCGCTGCTCCCCTTGCCGCGCCCGGTGGCTCCCGGCTCGGATCTGGTCGGATCGGTCTCGCTCATGGCGTTCTCGTGGCTCCGTGCTCGTGCTTTCGCCGGGGGAGCATAGCGGGCCGGGACCTCCTATCGTCCCCGCGCGAATCGGACGCCGCGTGAGGAGCGAGTCTTGGCCTTTGACCCCAATGCCGCCGCGGATCTTTCTTCGGGAATCTTCGGCCTGCCGTTCTCCCGCGAGGAGTCGGCGCTGGTGGTGATCCCCGTGCCCTTCGAGGCCACGGTCTCGTACGGGAGCGGGACCGAGCGCGGCCCCGAGGCGGTGCGGGTCGCCTCCGCCCAGATCGACCTGCTCGACCGCCGCTTCGGTGACGGTTGGAAACGGGGAATCTATCTGGAGAGCGTCGACGCCCGATTCCTGGAGTGGGGGCGGGACGCCCGTCGACTCTGCGCGCCGATCATCGAACGCGGCGGCGCGGGACCGGACGACGGCGACGCCCTCTCCCGCGTCGACCGGCTGAGCCAGCAGATGAACGATCTCGTGCGCGAGCGGGCGGGCGCAGCGCTCGCCGAGGGGCGCATCCCCTGCCTCCTCGGCGGGGAGCACTCGGTCTCGCTCGGGGCGATCCGCGCGTGCGCGGAGAAGCACGGCGAGATCGGCGTGCTGCAGATCGATGCGCACATGGATCTGCGCAGGGCATACGAGGGCTTCCGCTACTCGCACGCCTCGGTGAGCTACAACGCCCTCGAGGAGCTGCCGCGGCTGACGCGGCTGGTCCAGGTCGGCATCCGCGACTTCAGCGCCGGCGAGGTGGAATACGCGGAGGCTCAGGGCGACCGCGTGGTGGTGCACTACGACGACGACCTGTTCGACGCGCTCGCCCGGGGCGCTCGCTTCGCCGACCTGTGCGAGCGGATCGTCGCGCAGCTGCCGGAGCGCGTGTACGTCACGTTCGACATCGACGGCCTCGATCGATCGCTGTGCCCGCACACCGGCACGCCCGTGCCGGGCGGGCTGGGTTTCCGCGAGGCCTCGCTGCTTCTCGGCACGCTCGCCCGCTCGGGCAGACGGGTCGTCGGGTGCGACCTCGTGGAGGTCGCGCCCGGACCGGACGGCAGTGAGTGGGATGCCAACGTCGGCGCCCGCGTGCTCTTCCGGCTCTGCCTGGCGGCCCTGAGCGGTTGACGCCGCCTCCCGACCGCGTCGCGATCAGTACTGAATGCCGAAGAGGCCCAAGGCCGCGCCGAGCACGCCGTGGCTGATCGAGAAGACCGCGGACCAGATGTAGCTGGCCCCGAAGAAGAAAAGCGCCATGAACGCGAACAGGCCGAGCTGGGCGCCCTGCTCGCTCTCCCAGACGCGCCGGAAGCCGGGGAAGAAGTCGCCGAGGATCCGGTGCCCGTCGAGCGGCGGCACCGGCACGAGGTTGAAGAGAACTCCCAGGCAGTTGATGACGATGCCCAGGCGGAAGAAGGTGAAGAGGTTGTCGTGGAGGTTGGGCCCGGCGAAGTCTCCGACGAGCCTCCACAGCACGGCGAGGATCAGGCACAGCACGAAGAGCCCCGCGTTCACCGCCGGCCCGGCCGCCGCCACGATCGCCTCGTCGTAGCGCCCGCGGAACCTGTGCGGGTTCACCGGCATCAGCCCCCAGCAGAAGCCGAAGAGCGCGAACGCGAGCAAGCTCATCGGCCCCATGTGCACCAGGGGGTTGAGCGTCATGTGGCCGGTCTCGATGGGCGTGCGGTCGCCGCACCGGATCGCGGCGACGCCGTGGCCAAGCTCGTGGAGCACGATCGAGACGATGACCCACACCACCCAGGAAAGGAGGATCACCGGGCTCGCGTTCCACGCGTCCTCAACCCACCACTGCATCCGGGTCTCCCTCAAGCGAAGCACGCCGCCGGGGTCGCCGACAGCGTGCCGCATTCGGCCGGGCTGTGCGAGCGGCGCGTCAGGCGTTGGCCGGGGTGGCGCGGCTGGCGGGGGTCGCGGTCGCCACCAGCTGATCGAACAGCTTGGGGTCCTCGATCGCGATCTGGCTCAGCATCTTGCGATTGAGCGTGATGCCGGACATCTTCAGCCCGCTGATGAACTGGCTGTAGCGGCTGCCGCGCATCCGGCAAGCGGCCGTGATGCGGGTGATCCACAGCGACCTCAGGTCGCGCTTGCGGGCGCGCCGGTCGCGGTAGGCGAAGCTGCCGGCGCGCCGGACGGCGTTTCGGGCGAGATAGCGATGATTCTTGGTGCGCCCGTAGTAGCCTCGCGCCTCGCGGAGGATGCGCGAGCGCTTGCGGGTGCGGGCGGCGCCGATTCGTGCACGGGGCATGTCGCAAACTCCTTCCGCTCGATCGGGGCGGCCTCTGAGGCCGTCTTCTCATCCCGTCGGGCATGAACCGCCCCGGTCGGGGGCGGAGGTCAAATGTGGATCAATCCTCCGAGGCGGCCCGCATCTCGGCCCGCTGCTGCGGCGAGGGCGAGCGGCGGATGGAGGCCCGGGGCTGGTTGCGCCCGCGCAGGCGGCGGAAGAGCATCTTCTCGAGCCGCTTGGCATCAGGGCCCGCCATGTAGCGATCCTTGCGGAGCTGACGCAGGCGCTTACCGCTCTTGTGCGAGCTCAGGTGCTTGTGGTAGGCCGAGCGGTGACGGACCTTGCCCGTCTTGCTGATGCGCACCCGCTTGAGGAAGCCCTTGTGCATCTTGTTCTTCGGCATCGGCGTCCTCTCCCGGACGAAGTGACCCCGGCCCGGACACACGCCGAACCGCCCCGCGTCTCACGGGCGAGAAGCCTATCCACCTGGGTCGGGAGGAGCAAGCCCCGCCGAGCCGCCGCCGGCGACGATCAGGGGCCAACGAAGGAATCCTGCCTGCCCGCCGGGGCCTCGGTCCCCTGGAGCGGCTCAATCCCCACGCGCCGCGAGACCACGTCGATCATGATCTCGATGGGCTTCGGCAGCCAGATGTTGTCGCCGCTCGCCAGGCGGGGGCTCTCCAGCCACTGGGCCGACCCGTCGGCGAAGAGCCCGTGCTGTCCGCGGCCGTCGTGGTTGGGGCTTGACTCGAACGGGAAGATCGTCTGCCCGTGCACCGCCCGAAGGATGACCGGCGAGCGGTCGGCGACGACGACGAGCCGGTCGGGCTGGCCCCACAGCTCCCGCTCCGCCTGGGCCATCACCCGGTAGCTGTACGAGAGCTCATCGAGGCTCGACCAGTCTCGGGCGTCGGGCGAGCGCGGCGCGGTGATCGCGTTGGGATTACCGGGGCAGGCGAGCGCCTCGAGCCCGACGTATCGCTCACGTGCGAGCGTGTAGAGGTTCGCCGAGTTCGATCTGCGCGGGTCGCGCCCGACCTCCCACCACGGGCCGCTCCCGAAGCCCGCGGTGACCATCGGGAGCATCTCGTCGTGATCGATCGAGTAGCCCCCGAACGCGTGAGAGACCTCACGCATGTTGGCCTCGCAGATCGCCCGCCGCGCCCCCTCGCGCACGGTCGAGAAGACCGGCCAGAGCACCGAGGCCGCGATCAGCAGCACCGCCGCCACCGAGAGCAGGTCGCTCCAGCGCACCCGGCTCGTGACGGGCCGGAAACGGTAGTTGTGCTCCTCCCGCTCGATCGCCGTCTGGGCCCGGGCGAGGGTTCGCTCGACCAGGTCGTTCCGCTCCGTCTCGGTCCATGCGGGCCCGCCCGCGCAGACAAGCTGGGCGATCGCGTCGTGAGCCCTCGCCCGCTGGCGCAGCGACGCGGGGACCTTCTCCGCCACGAACCCCGCGAGCACCCAGGCATCGAGCGCCTCGGAATCGTCCCCGCAGAGCTCGTCGGTCTGCGATCGCTCGCCGGCTCGAAGCCCCTCCATCACCCGCGAGATCCGTCCCTCCCGGCCCTCAACCGCGCCGCAGTCCAGCAGCCGGAACAGGCCCGCGAGCCGCGATGCCCTCTCGATGTGAGCCCCCGGCACCCCGTCGAGCACGAAGCCGCACTCCATCAGGGCGTCGAGCGCCGACGCGTCGGCCACGCTCAGCGTTCCGGACCGAAGGGCGGGAGGTTGCGAAACGTCGTCGATACTCATGGCTGTCTGGACTCCGCCGCGATCTCCTGCCACCGCTTCGCGAAGCTCGCGACCGCGGCGTGCAGCCTCGACTTCACGGTTCCCAACGGGATCCCCAATTCGTCGGCGATCTGCGCATACGTCAGTCTCTGGAAGTACGCCAGGAGGAGAATCTCTCGCAGAGGCTCCGAGAGCCTGCCCAGCGCCCGCTGTACGAGTTCATCACGCTCCCGGTCCTGCATCGCCGTGTCTGGGGCCGGGATGTCGATCTCCAAGAGGTCAATGAAGCTCCCCCCTTCGTTGCCGGCGCCCCCGCCGGCGGGGCCGATCGGCGCCGAAAGCTCCAGGGTTTGCCGCCGTCCCTTTCTACGGAGCAGGTCTCTGGCCTTGTTCGCCGCGATGGTGAATAACCAGGGTCGGAATCTTCGCGAGGTGTCGAATGAGCCGAGCGAGAGGTGAACCTGGAGAAACGCCTCCTGGAAGGCGTCCTCCGCAATCTGGCGATCGCCGCCGAGCCGGATCAGGAACCGCAGCAGGTCGTCGTGATGGCGTTCCACGAGGATCCGGAATGCACCGGCCTCGCCGCGCCTGTAGGCCTCCACGAGCTTTTCATCGCTTCGCCGATCCAATCGCCTGTGGTCCCGCTGAATTCCCGAAGGTCGATGCTTGAACGCCGGCCGGAAGCAGCCCGTTCGGCCTAGAGCCTAGGGGCTAGATCACTCGCCCGATCTCCCTCGCGAACCGGACCCCGGTTTCCGGACCGAAGCGACGCAGCCCGTCCTCTCGCAGGGCCGGTGCGTGGTGCTCCAGATACGTCTCCAGCGCCTCCCGGGTCGCGAAGATGTACCGGGTGTGCACCGTCGGCGGGTCGGCCGGCGACTCGACGGTCACGATGGCGGCCGAATGGGCCCCGGCCGCGATGACGGCGTCCACATGGCCGTCCTCGAGCCACGCGAGGTACTCCCGGCGGGTTCGCTCGTCCGGGAAGGTGGCGGTCACGGTGTAGGCGATCGAGGGCATGGGCCCGTAAGGTACCAGGGAGGGGGTTCGCACGCCCGATCCCCAACCCGACGGCAATCTCAGCCGAGGACGGGCGTTTCGCTGGGCGCCAGGAAGGACCGGGTGTGGCCGGAGCGGAGTCGAGACCATCCCAGGGCCCCGCGGATCCCACCGGTCTGGTCAGGGCCGCCCGTGCGGGCGATGAGCGGGCATGGTCGGAGTTGCTGGCCGAGTATGGTCCCCGGGTCTTCGCGCTCGCTCGGAGCAGGCTGCGGAGTCCGGATGCCGCCGAGGAAGTGACGCAATCGGTGTTCGCGACGATCGCCATCAAGCTCCGCGACGGGCAGTACGACGAGCAGGGCAAGTTCGAGCCCTGGCTCTTCCGCATCGCGATGAACCGCGTGCGGGACTTCGTCAGGCGTGCCCGGCGTGAACACCCCGGGGCCCTCGCTCCGACCGAACCCCGCGAGGGGGCCAGGGAGGCCGACCCCGCGCTCGACAGCCTGCGCGAGGCGGTGAGCCGGCTCTCGCGGGCCGACCGCGAGATCGTCGAGCTGCGCTACCACGCGGGGCTGAGTTTCAGGCAGATGTCCGAACTGCTTGGAGAGCCCATCGGCACGCTGCTGGCGCGCCACCACAGGGCCCTCCGAAAGCTCCAGAAGATCATGGGTGTGGGCGATGGAGAGCCCGGCGCACGGCAGCTGCCCGCCCCAGCCGCGGAAGCACGATCATGACGCACGACCAGAACATCCCCGAGGACATCCGGTCTCTGGCCGAGAAGCTGGCCCGGCTCGGCGCGCAGGAGCGCGCCCGCGGCGCGGAGATCATCGACCGGGTGATCATGCGGACCACGCACGAGCTGCGCCCCGCCGCCGGAGCGCCCGTCGAGGGACTCCTCGTCCGCCTGCGCTGGGTCACGCTCTGGCTCCTCACGCCGGCCGCGGCCCTCGCCGCCGCGCTCCTGGCGATCGTCTCGCTGCGCCCGGGCCTCCCGGGCGGTCCGGACGGGCAGCCGGCCGGCGTGGGAGTGCTCGCGGCCAACCTCGAGCAGGACATCGACACTTGGGCCGAGCTCGACTCGATGTGGCGGCGTGACGCCTTCGAGAGCAACCTGGCGGTCCTCTCGCTCGACGCGGCGGACGTGGCGACGCGCGCCGACGAGCTGGGCTCGCTCACCACGCTGGACGGACCCTAAGGGGGTGTGATTTGGGCATGCATCGACGCAGGTACACGCTCGCGCTCGCGGCCGCGCTCGCGCCCCTTCTCAACCCGGTGTGGGCGGGGGCGCAGGGTGAGCCGCCGCCCCCACCGCCCGACGCTCCAGCCCAGGGCGAGGAGGACGCGGCACATCTTCGTGCCCGTCTCACGGGCATCCTCGAGCACCTCGAGTCGAGCGCGGCGAAGGTCCGGGCCGCGATCGCGCGAATCGACGAGGGCGCAGGCGTGGACGAGGCTGTCGAGGAGCTGGGCGGACCGCTGATGGTCCGCCGTTTCGCGGACGTGTGGGAGCGATGGAACGTCGTGCGCGCCGACACGTGGCGGGCCCCGCCCGGTCCCGGCGAGCGTTGGCAGCCCGAGCCGCCCCGGCGCTACGAGACCGAGGAGGTCATCGCCTTTCTGCGCGAGCACGCCCCGGAGCTCACGGAGCGGATCGAGGCGGTTCGCAGCGAGAATCCGCGGGGGGCGGAGGGGTACCTTGAACGCCTGACCCCGCGGATCAGCGAGATCCTCTCCGCGCGGGAGCACGACCCACGCCTGGCGGAGATCCTGACCCGCGAGTTCCAGGTCTGGATGAAGCTGCTGGAGGCCGCGGGCGGTTACGCGAAAGCCAAGCGCGACGGCGACTCGGAGCGGGCCGACAGGGCCCAGGCCGACATCCGCGCTCTGGCCGCCGAGCAGGTCGACCTGCGCCTCGACCGGCGCAAGCACGAGGTGGCCGTGCTCGGGGAGCGCGTCGATGCACTGCGCGGCGACATCGAGCGCCAGCAGGACGAGCGGGAGCAGCTGATCGAAGAGCTCGTGGAGCGCATGACGTCCGAGCGGTGGCGGCGCGAAGACGGCGAGGAGCGCCGGCGGCGGCGGGGCGACCGCGACTGAGGCGCTTGTCACGCCTCAGGACACGACGGAGCCTGGAGCGATCTCTTTCATCGGCGTCAGCACGACGACCGAGCGCGGAGCATCGCCGCCCTTGGGCGCGTCGCTCGCGGCCAGCAGCATGCCCCGCGACTCCTCGCCGCGGATCTTGCGCGGCGCGAGGTTCGCCACGATCACGATGTGCTTGCCCACCAGCTCCTCGGGCGTGTACTGCTCCCGGATGCCGGCGCAGATCTGCCTCGGCGTGCCGCTCCCGTCATCGAGCTGGAGCTTGAGGAGACGGTCCGCGTTCGGATGCGGCTCGGCCGCGACGACCCGCGCGATGCGCAGGTCCACGCGCGCAAAGTCCTCGAACGTGATCTCCGGCTTGGCGCTCGGCTCGCTCACCCCTGCGCCCCGGCTGGCGGGCTCGCTCATGACATCACTCCTCGTCCCCGCCCGGCGCTCCGGCCGGCGGGACCGGCTCGACTGTAGGGGTCGGTCGGGCGTCGGGGGAGCCGACCCACGCTCCCTCGCGCCAGAAGGGAAGGGCCGCGTCAACCCCCAGCACCGACGCCAGCTCGTCGGGCGAGGGCTCGCGGAGCGGAGCCCCGAAGTCGAGTGCAAGCTGTGCCCCCCACGAGCGCGAGATGCCGTGCAGCAGGTGAGACTCGAACCGCAGCTGCGCGACGAGCTGGCCCTTCGAAAGCTCGGGCCCCGGGTTGCCGCGGCAGCTGTAGCACTCGCGGTAGGAGGGGGGGTCGGTGTTCGGGCGGAAGACCACTCGCTCGTTGCCGCACTCGCGGCACGGCCACGCCGAAGCCCACTGATCGATCTGCCAGAGCGCTCCAGAGGACGCGGTGAAGCCGAGCAATTGCCCGTACCGCTCGATCAGGTCGCGCACCCCCGGCTTGGCGAGGAGGTCCCTCGCCCGCAGACCATCCCCGGATCGGACCGAGCCGATCGCCTCGGCGGCGTCGAACGCCGACTCGCTCACGCCGGCCCGCAGCTGAGGGCTCCGCCAGGTCGGGGCCGCGTAGTCGGGGTCCAGCCTGTTGGCCATCGCCCGGAGCCACCGCTTGTCGGACTCGAGGCGCGCGAGCGAGGCCAGCGCGAGGCAGCTGCTCGGCGCGACCCACGTGGGCGAGCCGTCGCGCCGGTCAAGCTCGAACGCCAGGCCCAGCAGATGCCGGGCGAGTTCCTCCTCCTCACGGGTGGCTCGCTCGGACATCACCTCCTCCGCAAGGAGGAAGTACGCCCCGGGATCGTCGGGCTCGAGAGCGCCGAGGCGCGGAAGGACCCACGCCGGCAGCGGTGCGCTCGAGGCCTGCTCCTCTTGCGCCCGGGCCCCCCTGGGGTGAAGCACCGACACCGCGAGAAACGCCGCGCCGGCCACGCTCGCCCATCTCGCCCTCATGGGACCTCCTGCCCGAGCCGCACCGCCCAGAGATCGACGAACGCCCGCTCGACGACGAGAATCTGCGTGATGACGTCCCCCGCGCCGCGCCGCTGCTCACGGACCCGATCCTGGATCGCCTGCACATCGCCCGCCCGTTCGAGACGCTCCGCGGCGATGGCGATCGCCATCAGCTCGAACGCCGCCATCTGCTCGGCCGAAAAGACCTGCACCGGACCCTGCGAGAGCCCCAGGCGCGAGGCGTGGCGAGCGAGCACCGACTCGACCTCGATCGCCCCCGAGCCGAGCCCGCCCTGGCGAGCCAGCCGCTCCCACTGCACCCGGACCATCGCCGCGGCCTCGTCCGGCGCCGTCCCGGGCACCGCCGCGCTGCCCGTGCCGGAGACCTCCCCCACGGCACGGGCGGCGTAGGACTCGCCGAGGAGCGAGGCCAGGCCGTCGATGACGCCCTGGTCGCCCTCGGCCGCGAGCTGCTCCAACGCCGTCTGCACCAGCACCCTGCGGAGCTTGAGCCGCCAGTCGGGGTCGTCCACGGGCAACGTCAGCGTCGATGTCACCGCGGAGACCAGTTCGGAGTTCTGCGGTGTCCGCGGCATGCGAGGGACCGCCTCGAGCATCGCCAGGGTGAGCACGGCGCTCGGCCGCTGGGCGAGGAGCGCCTCGCGCGCGGCGGCGCGCGCCTGCACGGGCGAGCCCCGTACGGCCTCGAGCACCAGGACCTCCGCGTCGACGGCCTCGCGAACCTGCTGCTGCCGCAGGGAGTTGAGCAGGCGGAGACGCTCCGAGAAGTCCCGCTGCGCCGAGAGGTAGTCGAGCGCCCAGCGGCTCATGCCCGGCTCTGCGCCCAGCGTGTCGGCGGATTGCTTCTGGCTCCACGTGGTCAGCTCGATCTCCACCAGCCGGTCGAACTCGTCGATCACAATGCCCGCGTCGTCAAGCCGGCCCGCGTAGCGGAGGCGCGCCGCCTCGCTCAGTCGCGACAGGCAGGCGGCGGCGGCGAGACGCTCGACGGTCGTCGTGCTCGCGCTGGCCATCGCGCCCGCCTCGCGGGCCGCCTTGAGCCAGTCGCTCGCGAGGTCGTCGAGCGTCGGCCCGTCGACGTCCAGGCCCCACGCGCCCGCGTAGCGCTCCCGCAGCAGATCACGTCCCTCCGCCGTTGATCTCACCGCAAGCGCCATGGTCGCGTCAACGCCCGGGGCGCGCGAGCGGCGCGAGAGAACCGTCGTCAGCGCGTGGAGATCCGCGTTCGAGACGCGCGTGTCGGCGAACATGCGGATCAACCACGGGCGCGCCGCCGCGCCCTCTCCCCAGTCGCACCCGAGGGTGAGCGATTCGATCGCCGATCGCACCGTCTCGCTCTCGCCGGGCTCCTCCGCGACGATCAGCACCCACTCGAGCGCCGAGAGCACCGTCTTCTGCGCGTCGTCCTGCCCGAAGCGCGCGGCGTCGATCCACGCCTCCCAGAGCCCGCTGATCTCCGTGTCCGCGTCGGCGGGGCGGACGAGCCCGGGGAGCATCGCCCACAGCGCCGCCTGCACCCCCTGCTCGAATCCGCCGGTCACCGCGACGGGTGAGCCTATCTGCTCCCGGAGGCGCGCCTCGACGGCGCGGGTCGCGACGGCGCCGAGATCCTGCTCGCGCGCGAGCCTGGCGAGCATCCCCACCGACCACGCCGCGGGCCACACCTCGCCGGTCACGATGGCTCCCTGCGAGCGGGCCAGCACCTCGCCCCCCGCCGCGATCAGCCCGATGACCCGCTCGCTCAGCTCGGGGCGCTGCACGACCCGGTAGACGAACTCCACGACGTCGTGCTGCGCGGCCCGCTGCTGCGCCAAGGTCAGGTTGCACCACCGCGCACCAACGGAGCCGAACGCGTCGCCGAACAGCTCGACCGCCTCCGTCGGCTCCACCGCCAGACCCTCGGGGGCGGAATCCAGGGCCGCGAGCGCTTCGGCGAGATTCTCGAACTTCTCACGCTCCTCCGCCTCCGCCGGGGCCTCGCCCGGCGCCCCGCCGCCCTGCCATGGAAAGACCTCCGCCCCGCCCGCCATCGGCAGGTCATCGGCCGTGACCCGCGGAGGCGGTGCGGCCGTCTCCGGCCCAGGAGCGCTGGGCTTGCGCTCTCCGGCCGTGAGGGCGATGATCACCAGCGAAACCGCCACGAGGAGCGTGATCAGCGTGGCGATCGCCCCGACGAGAATGATGAGCGGTCGGCTGTCGAACTCCGGCGCCGGCGCGGGGGCCGCCTCCCCCGGCGAGGGCAGCGAGGAGATCAGTTCGTGGCTCAGGGGCTCGGCCCCGACGCCGGGCATGCGGGGTCGGCGCCCCGGTGTCGCGACCGATGCGACCCCCCGCCGCCGGTGCGCGAGGTGCGTGAGCACGCGCGCCACGTCGCCCGGCCTCGCCCCCCGCGCGACCGCGAGCATCGCCAGCCGACGGAGCGATCGGCGGTTCCATCCCCCGTACCTCGCCAGCGTGATGATCGCGTCGTGCTCGAGCTGCCGCTTAAGCGCCTGCGCCGACGCGCGCCCGGCCGCGGCCCTTGCGGCGCCCGCCGCCCTCGCGGAGCGATCGATCAGCTGCGCTGCCGCCGCGTGGAGCGCCAGCCGGACCTCGTCGGCCTCCGGCGTGCGCCCCTGCGGGTGATCCTCCACCGCCATGAGGCGGCGCTCAAGGCCGCCGATCACCTCGTCCACCGTCGGCGCCCCGACCCTGATGCCCAGGAGCGAGTGCAGGTCTCCCGTCGCGGCCTGAGGCCCGAGGAAGCGCTCGATGAGTTCCGAAGACCCGCTCATCCGTCGCCCCCCTCCGGCGGGAGCGGGTCGACGAGGGGCGCCACCCCGATGAGCGCGGCGTCCAGCTCGCGAAGTCGCGAGCCCCACGGCTCGGGCCCGAGGTCGGGGTAGAGGACGCGGTGCTGGTCGAGCACGGCACGCGCCCGCCGCCCGTCGACCTTCGAGAGCACCCGGATCGACTCGACCCTCGCCTCGAACCACCCGTCCGAGCCCTCCCGCAGCCCCGACATCAGCGTGTTCCACGACGAGAGCGCCGTCTGCAGGTCGCCCGCGCCCTCGCTCGCGACGGCCAGCCGCCGAAGTGAGCGCGCCGACTGCTTGCCCAGCTCGATCAGCTTTTTGTCCATGTCGATCGCGATGTCGCGCATCGTCGCGTCGTCGGTGAGGCGCCACGCGGCCGTCGCGGCCTCGGCGATGGAGTCCACAACGCCGATCACCGATCCGTCATCGGCGTGCGACTCGAGCGGCTCGAACTGCCCGAGCACGCGCCCGCCGAAGCCGACCACATCCACCGCCGCCTCGGCGTCGGAGGGCCGGGCCTTCCATCGCTCGACCGCCTTCTGGTAGAGCAGCCGATCGCCGGACCTGGCGTGCACGCCCTCGGTGCGGTGCAGGTCCGCGATCGCCTGGTCGATCGTCGCCTCGTCATTGAGCGCCAGCCCGATCTGCAGCCTCCGGTACGCGAGCTCGCCCGCCACGTCGCCGAGGTCGAGGCCCGCGTAGTCGGCGGTGTCCTCGAGCAGATCGAGCAGCCGCTTGGCGCGCGACACGTCCGGGACCGTGATGCTCAGCGCCGCGTCCAGCGCCTGCCGCACCCGTAGGACGACGAACTCGAGAGCCTCGTCGGACTCCGCCCGGGTGCCGGTCCGCACCCTGCCGATGTCGATATTGATCAGCTCCTCGGCGACCTCGACGAACCTCGCGGCCGCGTAGTCCCGCTGCGGCCCGCGCGACGCGCGATACTGCCGGTACATCAGGCGCGACACGTGCCGGCGCGCCGCCTCGTAGAGAGGCGACTCCCGCGGCACGTCGAGGAGCACCGCGATCGCCTGCTCTTCGCTGAGAAGTCCGTCGTCGATCCGGCGCAGCACGAGCTTTGCCGCGCGATCGGTCGCCGGGAAAGCCTGCAGATACATCGTCGCGAGCCGGTCGCGGTCCTCGACCAGCGCCCTCAGGCCCGACTCCACGGCCCGGTCGAGCGAGACGATGGCGTACCAGAGCGACTCCTCGCGCAGCTCGGCGGTCTCCGCACGCTGGTGTACGCCCTCGAACGCCTTGGACGCGTTAAGCAGCTCGCCCGCGTAGTAGAGCGCCAAGCCCTGCATCATGCGCGCCTGAGTGAACTCCTTCGGGAACTGCTCGGCGTCCGCCGCCGCCACAGCCACGTCGAGCGCACGCACCGCGTCGAGATACCGGTTCGCGACCGCCGGGTCGGCCGTGGGCTCGTCCCCGCCCCCCGCAAGCTCGTGCGCCTCCCTCGCCCGCTCATAGGCGCGCAGGCCGCGGACATAGAGGACGACGAAGCCGGTGTCCCCCATCGGCGTGGTGCCGTAACGCTTGACGAGGTCGAGCACGTGCCCGATCTCCCCTGCGGCGACCAGATCCCCCATCGCGACCTGCGCCATCGCCTCGAGCAGCCGGCTTCGGTCGACGCGGATGCCCGGGTCGGCCCCGCCCTGCTCGATCGCCTCCAGCGTGGAGACGGCGATCAGCCTCGCCTCGCCGACCGGGAGCGGCGTGGCCTTGGCGGGATCGGCCGAGAGGCGCCGACGGTCGATCAGCCGCTGGAGGTCCGACCAGCGGCGGGCGCGGGCGAGCACCTCGATACGTCGCGCCCACACCTCCTCCCTGACCTCCGGCGGCGTCTCGCCCGCGCCCTCGATCGCGTCGAGCCACTGCATCGCGATCGTGTCCTGCCCGCTGAGCGAATGCGCCAGGGCGCACGCCATGGCGGCCCGCGCGACGTGCTCGTAGCGCAGGAGCGAGGTCGGCAGCCCGTCCAGCGTCGGCTCGCGGTTGCCCGACGCGTTGAGCAGCCACCCGAACGACTCCCGGGCCGCCTGCGCCTTGCGGGGCTCCCCGCCCATCAGCGCGAGGTAGTACTGCGACCATCCGGCGTAGTACATCGCCAGCGAGCGCAGCCTGCGCGCCTCGGCGAGCTGGTCCCGCACGAAGCGAAGATCCCCGGCCGTGGCCCGGCTCTCCATCTGCTCGAGCGACTGGACCCGGCGGTCGATCTTCCGCCCGATATCGAGGAACGCGGGCTCCACGGACCGGAACGTGCTCAGCGCCTCGTTCTGCTCGGCCGTCTCCGTCAGGCGGAGCGAGTACTGCGTCGCCACCTGCTCGGCCAGCAGGAACGACGCCTTGAAGAGCGTGATCCGCAGCTCGAAGGAGTCCGAGTCGGGCACAAGCTCCAGCAGCTCGCGGGCCTGCGCCTCGATCTGCCGCTGGCTCTCCGGCGTGTCGGCCCGGGAGAGAGCGCCCGCGTAGTGCTTGCCCAGCCGCTCGGCGATCGCGGGCCGGTCCCCCGGCGGCGCGTCGCGCAGCTGATCGAGCAGATAGCGGGAGAGCAGCTCGCCGAGGCCGTGGTCGCGGAGGTAGCTCTCGACGGGGTCGACCGCCTCGAGCCCCGGCTCGGCCTCCTGGGCCACCGCGACCGGCGCGCTCACCGCCAGCAGCGCCAGCGTCCACGCCCGCAGCACCCGTCCGCAGCTCTCAGCTCGCCGGCACATAGCTGACCTTGACAAAGCCCGCGTCCTTGCACGTCTGGAGCGCGCCCGCCGCCGCGTCCACGGGGACATCGTTGGCCACGCGCACGATCACCCCGCTCTCCCGGGGAAGCTCCACCAGCAGCCGGCGCAGCTCCGCCCTCGCCGTCAGCTCGTGGGCGCCGAGCCGGTAGACCACCGTCTCACCGCGACGCTCCACGTGGACGATCTGCGGCTGGAAGTCGGCCGCCGCCCCCTGCTGCTCGCTCTGCTGCTGAAGCGTCGAGGCAAGGTCCGACTCCGGCGGCGTGGCCGAGACCGTCACCATGAAGAAGATGAGCAGCAGGAAGACCACGTCGATCATCGACGTCATCGGGATCGCCCCGATCCCGCCCGCCAGCCCCCGGTGCCGCCTGCCGAGCCTCACGACCCGCCCTCCCCGCCCACGGGCACCGTTGTCCCCAGTTTCCACTGGCGCACGCCGATCGCCGCCAGGCGCGTGGCCAGCACGTTGATGTGCAGCGACGCCCCGGAGCGGTCGGCGCGGATGAGCAATTCCAGCGGCTGGTCGCTCCCCCTGGCGTGCTCCTGCTCGAGGGCGACCAGACGCACCACCTGCTCGAGCGACCGGGCCTGCCCCTCGATCAGGTAGGTCCCGTCTCGGGCCACATCGATCACCACGCCGCCCGAGGCGAGCACCTGCTGCGCGTCGCCGGGCTCCTCCGGCAGATCGAGCGGCGAGCGGATCACCTGCGAGAGCTGCGACGTGAAGAGGAAGAAGATGATGAGCTGCAGCACGACGTCGATCATCGGCGTCATGTCGAACCCGACCAGCCGTGGCCTTGTCGCGCGCCCGAGGTTCATCCGTTGCGGGCTCCCTGCACGGCCGGCGCCGGCTTGGCCGGGGGCAGCCTGGTCGCGCCGGCGCCGGTGGGCTGCACGGCGCCCTGCGGGGCCGCGCCCTGCTCCACGTGCGCCGCCAGCTCCTCGATGAGATTGCCGATCTCGGCAACCAGCGCGTCGATCCGGTTCCGAAGGTAGGCGTGCACCGCGGTGCAGGGGATCGCGACGACGAGGCCCAGAACCGTGGTGATCAGGGCGACGGAGATGCTCCCGGCAAGCTGATCGGGCTTGGCGACCCCGCCGCTCACGCTCAGCGTGTCGAACGCACCGACCATGCCCACGACCGTGCCCAGCAGACCGAGCATGGGGGCGACGCTCGCGATCAGCCCAACCGCGTCCGTCGAGCGGTGAAGCCTCGCGACCTCCTGCTGGCCCGACTCCTCGAGCGCGGTGCGCAGCTCGAGCAGCCCGAACGGCGAGCGCGAGCAGCGGAGCAGCGCCGCACCCATCACGCGTGTCAGGAACGAATCATGCTCGGGTGACGAGCAGTAGCTGATCGCCTGCTCGATGCTCCCGGCCCGCAGCATCCGGTCCAGCGACGCGACGTCCTCCTCCGGCGCGAGCCTCGTGCGCCGCAGCCGGACGACCGCCGCGATGATCAGGACCACCGCGGTGAACGACAGCCCGATGATGATGTAGCCGATCCGCCCGCCCTCGGCGATGTACTGGACCAGCGTCTTGTCGGGCGCCCCCCCCGTCGGGGCGGCGTCCTGCAGCGCAAGTACGCCAACGGACCAGCTAAGCACAGTTTCAACCATTCGCGGTCCTGCTTTCCTGATGGGTGGGCGCACCCGTGCGCCCGGGATTTTCTCCGCCGGCCGAGGCGGCGCCAGCCCCTTCGCTCTCGGGCCAGAGCACGATGCGTTCCCACGAGGCCGCCGGATGTCCCGGGAAGCGATCCAGGAGCTCGCGACGCAGGAGCGTCGCGCCGGCAACGTCCCCGCTCTCGAGCAACCCCACCGCCGCCTGCGCCAGAGCCACCCCGGCCAGATACGGCCACTCCCGCTCGTGCAGCACGCGCACCCGCACGAGCTCGATGATCCCTCGCTCCCGCTGCTGGGGATCGGTGTCCATCAGCAGCGACCGGCCGAGCGCGGTGCGGAGCCACGCGTCCTCCCAGCCGCGCGGATCGCGCGCGAGCCTGGACTCGATCGCCCGCCGGCCCGCCTCACGATCCTCTTCCCGCGCACTCTGCGCCAGGACGAGATCGCTCACCAGCCGGACCCCGGCATCCGAGACCGAGAGGCGCGGCGCCGGCTCGTCAGACCCCGAGGCGACGCGGGCCGCGTGCACGTAAAGCCCAGCCAGATCGCGCTCGCGCGCGCCCAGCCTCCCCGTGTCCATCGGCGACGCCGCGAACGCGCGGACAGACGGGAGGTCGATCCAGATCGGCGGGAGGTCCGGCAGCAGGCCAGTCGCCTCGTCGATCGCGATGCCCGCCTCGGTCCCGTTCGACCCGACGCGGCGCTGGTACCACTGGGGCCCGTCGCCGGCCTCCCGCGCGTGCAGCCAGCTGAGCCATGCGCCCACGGCGAGCGTGTGCGCATTGCGCAGCAGGCGGCAACGGAGCAGGCCCTCGCAGATCGCGGCGGCCGTCGGGCCTTGCCGGCTCTGATACGTGACGAAGAGCCTCTCGAAGAGCGGCTCGGCCGCGGGAATGTCGCCCCGCTCCATGCGCGAGCGGGCCCTCCAGGCAAAGTCGGCGATCTCGGCGAACGCGCCCGCCTCGTCGGCCCGCTCCCCGCCCACCGAGAGCACGCGGTCCCACCCCACGATCACGGGCGCTGTCACGTCGGACCGCACCACAACGCCCTCGACGGAGACCTCCGTCACCTGTCCCGCCGGCGCAGGCTCGCGGGCTCGCATCACCAGATCGCCCGGCTGCGCGAGCGCGACGCACGCGACGGCGGGAATCAGGACACCCGGCATCAGGGCCTCCCCGCCGGCGAGGGCACGAACGTGTACGTCCCGCCGGACTGGGACGCGATCAATCGCATGAGCGGCTCGGACTCACGGCTCACGAACGCGATGCAATGGATCGGCACCCGGAACTCGGCGTTGAGCGTAGCGATCTCCGTCGCCACCTCTGGATTGAACTCGCCGTCGGTCATGAAGTAGATGGAGTCGGGCGGCGGCTTCATCGTGAACGCCATCGCGAACGCCGGCGATGGATTGGTCGAGCCGTGGGCCTCGAGCCGACCGATCCCACGGCGGGCGAATCGCTTCCCCCGCTCGTCGGCGTCCGACCAGGACTGGCGCCCCTCCAGAGGCGCCGCCCCGTCGGAATAGGTGATCACGAGGAAGTCGGCCGATTCGAGGAGGCCCTCGATCGACTTGACCATCTCGGTCTGGAGAGCCTGCAGCTTCCCTCCCACCCCCATCGACCCCGACGTGTCCACGATGTAGATGAAGCGCGAGCCCGTCGCCTCCACGCCGAAGAAGCTCGCGCTCCCCGAGCCCGAGCCCCCCTCGCCCAGGCCCGAGGTCTCGCCGATGTCGCCGGCCCCCCGACCCACCGCCGTCGGCGCGATCTCCGAGAGGGCGCCGGTGATCTCCTCGTCGGTGGGCAGATCGAGCGACTCAACCTCCGGCAGCTCCTGCTGCTGCATTTCGGGGACGCTGGGCGAGTCGAAGGTCAGCGCCGCCTCCTGGAGCTGGGCGAGCTCGGTCTCGGTCATCACCGCGAAGTCCACCACGGCCGGCATGGGGGCCTCGTACCCCCGCGCCTCGTGCCCCACGCGGAGGTGGGCCGCGACAAACCAGGCGACAAGGTGCACCAGGAGCGAGACCGCCACGCCGATCACCGTCGCCCGGCGGAGCCAGAGGAGGAGCCGCTCATCGAAGGGCTTGGCGGCGGCGTGAGCCTCCTCCACCCCCGGGCGGGGCGGCCCGACGGGCTGTCCTCCGTGCCTCTGGTCGCTCATGGGTGCTCTCATCGGCGGGAGCCGGCCGCAACGTCCGGTAGTTTCCGCGGGCAGGCCGCCAGCGGCCGCGCACGCGGCGCGGCCTCCCTGAACAATACCGGCCAAGGCTCGCCGGCGTTGCTTGACCCCCCGGGGCCCCGTGGTTTCAATCCGCCAGCCGTGAGGAGTGTCCGTCCGCGGCCTATGTTCGGTTCCAGCACCTACGGAGTCCGCCCGTGCCCGATGACGCGTCCCCCGAGGGCGAACGCCCCGCGTTCCGCCGAGCCCTGCTCAAGCTGAGCGGGGAGGCGTTCGCCAAGCCCGGCGCGTTCGGCATCGATGCGGAGGAGCTCGACCATATCGCCGGCGAGGTCGCCACCGCGGCGCGGCTCGGGGTCCAACTGGCGGTCGTCGTCGGCGGGGGCAACATCGTCCGCGGCGCCCAGCTCGCCGCCGCGGGCCACATCGAGCAGGCCACCGCCGACTACATGGGCATGCTCGGGACGGTGATCAACGCCCTCGCCCTGCGGGAGAAGCTCCTCACGATGGGGGTCGATTCGCGGGTGCTCTCCGCCCTGGAGGTGAGGTCGGTCGCCGAGCCCTTCATCCGCGGACGGGCGCTGCGGCACCTCGAGAAGGGGCGCGTCGTCATCCTCGCCGCCGGGACGGGCAACCCGTTCTTCACGACCGACACCTGCGCGAGCCTCCGCGCCCGCGAGCTCGAGTGCGACGTGCTGCTCAAGGCGACCAAGGTGGACGGCGTCTACGACGCCGACCCGAAGCGGAACCCCGAAGCCAAGCGATTCGACACCCTCACCTTCACCGACGCGATCAACCGCCAGCTGGGCGTCATGGACATCACCGCGATGGCCATGTGCCGCGAGCACAACATCCCCGTCGTCGTCTTCGATTTTAAGACCGCGGGCAACATCCGCCGGGTCGTCGGAGGCGAGCGGATCGGCACGATCGTGCGCCGAGACGGAGCCTAGTCCCCTCGGCCTTTCCGACAGGAGCCCGCCATGACCGATCCCGACATGATCCTGCTCGAGGCCGAGGACAGCATGTCCAAGGCGCTGGACTATCTCAAGAAGGAGCTGCGCGGCCTGCGCACAGGACGAGCCACCCCGGCGCTCGTCGAGTATCTCAAGGTGGACTACTACGGCTCGCCGACCGACCTCAAGGCCCTGGCCGGCATCAGCGTTCCCGAGCCGACGCAGCTGCTCATCAAGCCCTTCGACGCGGGCGCGATCAGCGAGATCAAGAAGGCGATCGAGTCATCGGGCCTCGGGCTGAACCCGATGGTCGAAGCCAAGCAGATCCGGCTGAACATCCCCGCCCTCTCCCGCGACCGGCGACAGCAGCTCGCGTCGCAGGCCAAGAAGCTCGGCGAGGAGCAGAAAGTCGCCCTACGGAACGTCCGGCGCGACGCGAACAAGCACGCCGACTCGCTCGCGAACCAGCCGGGCTCCCACTTCTCGGAAGACGAGGTGAAGCAGCTCAAGGACGAGATTCAGGAGCTCGTCAAGAAGTACGAGACCGACGTGGACGCCGTGGTCGAGGCCAAGACCGCCGAGATCATGGAGGTCTGACCCCGCCGTGCGAGATCGCGCCGCCGCAGCGCGCCGGGGCCGCGCGATCTGCGTGCGAAGCCGTCTATCTGAGGATCACGATCCGCGGCATCACCGCCTGCACCGGCTCCCGCCGGAATTGCAGCAGCGCACGCCCCGCGTTGGAGACCTGTCGCCACCCGGAGGGTCCGAGGAGCTCCGCCGCGGCCCTCGCCGCGCCGAGCTGAGCGCCGGCCGGCGGGGCGCCGACGAAGCCCCCGAGCATGTCCTCGAGCACCTCCTCGAGGCTCTTGGGCGCGGGGTAGGTCATCACGTCGTACTCCTCGAGGCCGAGCTCGATCGCCAGGTCCGCGATCGCATCGTCCAGCGAGCCGATCTCGTCCGCCATGCCCAGCTCGATCGCACGCCGGCCCGTGAAGAGCCTCCCCTCCGCCGACTCCGAGAGGTCCACCCCCGGGCGCGCCGAACGCACGCGCGACGTGAACAGGTCGTACGTCTCGGCCATCTTCGCGCGAACGAACTCCCGCTCGTCCGCGGTCCAGGGCTCCGTCGAGGAGAACAGGCTCGCCCGCGGCCCGCGCGAGCGCGGCACCACATTCACCCGCAGCTTGGCGTACAGCTCGCCCATCGAGAACTTGCCGCCCACGACCCCGATCGATCCGACGATGCTCGACGGATTCACGTAGATCCTGTCGCCGCCCACCGCCGCGTAGTACCCGCCCGACGCCGCCATCGATCCCACGCTCACCCACACCGGCTTGCGCTCCGCCACCCGGCGAAGGCCCCGCCAGATCACCTCGCTGGCGATCGCCGAGCCGCCCGGTGAATCGATGCGCACCACCACGCCCCGGACCAGGTCGCTCTCCAGGATCTCCTCCAGCGCGTTGCGGATCGTGCGGCTGCCGGCCGACTCTCCACCCATGAGCCCGCCCGAGGCGGAGTCGCCGTCCACGATCGTCCCGACGATATGGAGCACCGCGATCGTCTCGCGATCGGGCGAGTGGTCGGGCGGCGTGCTCAGCATCCGCAGGATCGCGAAGGGGTTCGAGGTGTCCAGCTGCATCTCCGACGGGGGCTCGATCTCGTGCCAGCTCACGGGCTCCCCGTACGCCTCGGCCAGGTGGTTCCCCAGCGCGGGCAGGTCCACCTCGGCCCCCACGAGCCCCGCCTCCACCGCGTCGGCGGCGTCCGCGAACCAGCCCCTCTCCATCGCGGCGTCGAGCCGTGCGTCGTCGAGACCAAGATTCGTCGTGAGCACCAGGCGCATCTCGCCGTACAGGCCGTCGAGCAGCTGGTTGATGTTCCAGTCCCACGCCTCCGTCGGCTCGCTGCGGACGAACATCTCGTTGGCGCCCTTGTAATCGCCCACCTGGACGAGGTCAGCCTTGACGCCCAGCCAGGAGAGCGTGTCCGCGAGGAACATCTCCTCCATGTACAGCCCCGTCAGGGAGACGCTCCCGCCCGCCTGCACGATGGCCTCGTCGGCGTAGGAGGCGAGCATGATCTCCGCGTTGCCGTAGTTCTCCGCGAACACGTGCACCCTGACGCCCCGCTCCCGCACGCGCCTGATCGCCTCCCCGATCTCCTGCACCTGCGTCGTGGGGATGGCGGCGTCCTTGAGCCGGAGCACGACGCCCTCGTACTCCCCGGCCGACGCAACGCTCTCGAGCGAGGCAAGCAGGCTCGACAGCGTGACAAACTCACCTCCGCTCTCCAGCCACGCCAGCGGCCCCGGCTGCTCCGCGAGTTCGCCCGAGATCTCCAGGAGCGCGACGTCCGTTTGGGCCACCGACACCGCGCGCCCGCATCCGATCACCGCCGCACACCCCATCGCAAGCATGTTCCGCCAGCGCATGTCGCCCTCCTTGATCCTCGGGTCCGGGCCCCGCGGCCCCCTAGGCATAGCCGAGCCGATCAAGATCGTCCTCATCGAGCCCGAAATGATGCCCGATTTCGTGGAGCACCGTCACCCGGATCTCCTCCTCGATCGCCTCCGGGCGACGCCACCCTCCTGCGGCCCGGAGGATCCCCCGCCGGAAGATGTGGATCTGCTCGGGCAGCTCCGCCGATGTCTCGACGCTCTGCTCGAGCGTCGACAGGCCCGAATGGAGCCCGCACAGCAGCCCCGCCTCCTCGCGCCAGTGCTCGCGCGGCACGCCGAGGTCCCGCAGGAGATCCGCCGTCGGCTCGTCCAGCACGATCAGCGGGACCTCCTCGAGCAGCGCGTGCAGCGCGGGCGGCAGCGCCTCGAGGACCGCCTCGAGCAGCGCGTCGAACCGTTCCCGCTCGGCCTCACGCACCCGCCTTGCCCCCCTCGGGCACCCCCACCGCCCGCACCACGTCTCGGCGCGCCAGCGGGCGATGGATCACCGCGGGGAGCAGCCTGAACGTGTCCACCGCGACGCCGATCATTCCCAACGTCATGAGCACCGCGCCCAGGAGCACGAGCACCTCCCCCATCAGCACGAGCGACCCGGCGAGCCCGCCGCGAACCATGCCCGCCGCGAGACCGATGGCGTCACCCAGCGCCGCCGTCAGCAGCGCCGCCACGCCCGCGGCGATCGTCTGGCGGTCCACGCGGCGCGACCGGAGGACGAGCGATCGCGCCGCAAGCATCCGCAGGTTCCCGCGCAGCAGCCACCCCCCCGCCGCGATCGACAGCCAGAAGAGCAGCCGCTCCGCCCGCCAGGGCGCCGGGTCGGGGTCGAACGTCCATGCGCTCAGCAGCGACTGCTTCGCGCGCGAGCCCGCCTCGGCGCAGAGATCGGCGTACAACCACACGACCAGCGGGTAGATCGCCACCCCGCACAAGGCCGACGCTACGCGCCGGCGCGGCGTCGCCGCGTACGGCCTGACGACCGTCGCGGCGCCGAGCCCCGAGACCACCAGCGCCGCCGCGCCGAGCAACGAGATGCGTCGCTGGAGGCCCGGCGCGGTCTGCACGTCGTACACCAGCGCCGAGGCGCCGGACATCCAGACGAACCACCCGGCCAGCGCCCCGAGAAGCGCTCCCGCCGACCATGCGACCAGGCCCGACGCGACCAGCCACGGCCGGCGGACGGGCTGGAGCTCCTCGGCCATCGGATCGACGATGCTCAGCAGCGTCGCCTGGATGGGCAGCCCGCACTCGGGGCACTCGCCCTTCACGCTCAACCCGCGCAGCTCGTACCGGCACGAAGCGCAGCGGAGCGACCCGGTCAGCTCCTCGGCGAGGACGGTCGGCGTCCGGGAGGCGGAGCCCGGAGCCCCACCATCCGAACCAGACTCCCCGCCGCGGGCATCCGTCGATCTCAAGTCTTCCACCCCTTGCCGCGAGCTCGCCTCATGAGCATACCTGACCCGACACCCCGTATACTCCCCGACCCCGCCCGGGGGTCGCGCCGTTCATGACCACCAAAGCCCACATCCAGAAGCTCCGCTCCGCCATCGGGAGCGTGTTCATCGGCAACCTCGCCGCCGTCGATCGCGTGATCTGCTGTCTCCTCGCCCGGGGACACCTGCTCATCGAGGACGTGCCCGGAGTCGGGAAGACCCTCCTGGCCGCGGCGATCGCACGCAGCGTGCGGTGCTCCTTCAACCGCATCCAGCTCACGCCCGATATGCTCCCCGCCGACCTCCTGGGCGTCAGCATATACGACCGGGAGACCGGCGCCTTCGTCTTCAAGCGCGGGCCGATCTTCGCCAACATCGTGCTCGCCGACGAGATCAACCGCACGACGCCCCGGACCCAGACGGCGCTGCTCGAGGCCATGAACGAGGCCAGCGTCTCCATCGACGGCCACGTCTACCGCCTCGACCCGCCCTTCATGGTCATCGCCACGCAGAACCCCTACGAGTTCGAGGGCACCTACCCGCTGCCCGAGAACCAGCTGGACCGGTTCCTCATGCGCATCAGCCTGGGCTACCCGTCCACCGCCGACGAGCGACGCATCCTCCAGACGCGCCCCGCGACCACGGTGCTCGAGCGCTTGCAGCCCGTGATCTCGCGCGAGGAGCTCATCGAGCTCCAGGAGCGGACCGACCGCGTCGAGATCGAGGGCTCCATCCTCGACTACATCGTCGCCTTCGCCAACGCCACCCGCGCCGACGACCGGCTCCGCCTGGGGCTCTCGCCCCGCGGCTCGCTCGCCCTGGCGCAGGCCGCCCGCGCCACCGCCCTCTTCCACGGACGCGAGTATGTCGTGCCAGAGGACGTGCTCGCCAACGTCCACAGCATCTGCTCCCACCGCGTGATCCCACGCGCCACGCCCGAGGGCGTCGAGCTGGCGACCACCGAGCAGGTGCTCACGAGCATCATCCAGTCGCTCGAGAGCCCCGTCTGAAGGCCTCCACCGACCGCGAGGAGACGCACGCATGGCCAGGCTCATACGCCACGAGGCCCGCGGGCCCTACAGGATCGACCCGCAGGACTTCCCCAAGGACAAGCCCATCTACATCTGCGCCTGCGGCCTCTCCCGCAACCTGCCCTTCTGCGACGGCGCCCACAAGCAGTGCGGCGCCGAGGAGGAGGGCAAGCTCTACCGCTACGGGCCGGACGGACGCGAGGAGATCGACCGCGCCTGAGCACGATCGTCAAGACTCGAGCAGCCCGGCGAGCCACTCCACCGGGTGGTGCGCCGCACGCCCAGCGCCGTCGGCGATCTGGTGGCGGCACGAGGTCCCCGGGGCCAGCACCGACGTCTCCGCGTCGCACGAGCGCACCAGCGGGAAGAGCGAGAGCTCGCCGATCCGCATCGAGAGCGCGTGCTTCTCCCGCTCGTACCCGAACGCCCCCGCCATGCCGCAGCAGCCGGTGTCGAGCACCCGGAGCGAGGGCCCCGCGACCCGCCTGAGCAGCGCCACTCCCGACTCGGCGCCCAGCAGAGCCTTCTGGTGGCAGTGCCCGTGGTAGACCGCCCCGCCCGCGGGGCTCGACCACGCCGGCCGCCGCGGGTGCTCGTCCCAATCACGCTCGAGGAAGTCCTCCGGCATCATCGCGCGCGAGGCGATCCGCACGACGTCGCTCCGCGGCGCCTGCGATCGCAGCGTGAGCCAATCGTCCCTCAACGCCGACAGGCACGAGGGCTCCAGCACGAGCACGGCGCGGACCCGTTCGTCACGCACCCAGGGCATGAGCCGCTCGGCGGTCCGCGCGATCGTCGCCGCCGCCTCGCCCAGCAGCCCGTTCGAGATCATCGACCGCGCGCAGCACCCCGCGTCCGCCAGCCCGACCCCGTAGCCGAACGCGCGCAGGAGCCGGACCGCCGCCTCCCCCACCCCCGGCTCGTTGAACATCGTGAAGCAGTCGCCGAACAGCGCGACCGCGGGCCTGCCCGGCGGCAGCTGCGCGGGCGAGCGGGCGACCGACGCGCCGACCCGCCCCGGCAGCGCCCTCGCGAAGGCCGGCAGCGACCGGCCGGGGTGCACGCCGAGCACGTGCTCGGCCGCGAGTCTCCCCGCCCGGGAGCGGGCCGCCGCGTTCGCCAGCCCCGGCGCGAGCGAGCCGAGCCGGTTGAGCGTCCGCACGCGCCCGAACACCCGCGCCCGGAGCGGCGCCCGGCCCCGCTCCCGGTAGCTCTGCGCGAGATACTCCGCCTTGAGGCGCGCCACGTCCACGTTGCTCGGGCACTCGGTCTTGCACGCCTTGCAGCTCAGGCACAGGTCGAGCGTGCGCATCGTCTCCGCGTCGTTCCACGCGGCCCCGCCGGTATCCCTCAGCTGCCCGGTGATCGCCAGGCGCAGCGCGTTGCCCCGGCCTCGCGTCGAGTGCCGCTCGTCGAGCGTCCCCATGTACGACGGGCACATCGTCCCGCCCGACTTCTTGCGGCATACGCCCGCCCCGTTGCACATCTCCACGGCCCCCCCGAGGCCGTGCTGGTCCGCGAAGTCGAAGTAGGTCCACACCGGCGGCACCCGCACCTCGGGCCCCAGCGGGTTCAAACGCGTCCGCTCGCTGATGGACTCGATCGGGCGCGGAATGGCCTCGATCCCCAGCGGCTCGACGATGTTGCCGGGGTTGAGCAGGTTCCGCGGGTCGAAGAGCCTCTTGACCTCGCGGAACGCGCGGATCAGCTCGGGCCCGTAGAAACGCTCCAGCAGCGGCGAGCGGACCTTCCCGTCCCCGTGCTCGCCCGACATGACCCCCCCCAGCTCGCGGGCCAGGTCCGCCGCCTCCACCGCGATCGCGTGCATCACGCGCCGGTCATCCGGGTCGTGCAGATCGATCAGGGGGCGCACGTGCAGCACCCCCACCGACGCGTGCGCGAAGAACGCCGCGTCGGTCCCGTGCCTCGCCACGATCTCCCGGAACCGGCGCACGAACTCCGCGAGCCGCTCCACCGGCACGACGTTGTCCTCCACGAACGACACCGGCTTGCGCCGCCCGGGGACGCCGTGCAGCAGCGGCTCGCCCGCCTTGCGCAGCTTCCACGCCTGGAGCATCGCCCCCGGCTCCGTGTACGTCGAGATCGCCCCCGCCGCCACCTCCGCCCGGAGCCGCTCGAACGACGCCGAGATCTCCCCGGCGTCTCGCTCCGCCGAATACTCGACGTACAGCACCGCCCGCGCCGGGCGCCCGCCCGGGTGCGGGAGCAGCTCCACATAGCGGCGGTACTCGTTGTTCGCCTGCGCCAGGCCGATCACCTTGTCGTCGAGCAGCTCCACCGCCGTGGGGCGCGTGGCCAGCACCGGCGCCACCGCCGCGATCGCCGACTCCACGCCAGGGAAGGCGAGCACCGCCAGCCCCCGCGCCCGCGGGAGCGGGTGCAGCCGCAGCTCCGCCCCCAGCGTGAAGGCGAGCGTCCCCTCGCTCCCGCACAGCAGCGGCGTGAGGTCCAGGTCCTCCGGCGCGACGGCGCGATCCAGCTGCGACAGGATCGTGTCCAGGCCGTAGCCCGCGTTGCGCCGGATCGTCTTGGGGTAGCGCTCCCGGACCAGCCCCGCGTGCCTCCGCACGACATCGGCGACGCCGAGCGACAGCCCGCGCGCCCGCGCGTCGGACCGCCCCGCGCCCGGCCCCAGGCGCACCCGGGCGCCGTCGGCCAGGCACGCCTCGATCGCCAGCACGCTCTCGCTCGTCCGCCCGTACCGGATCGACCGCGCCCCCGCCGCGTTGTTCCCGATGCACCCGCCGATGCACGCGTGCCTGCTCGTCGCCGGGTCGGGCGCGAAGAACCAGCCCGAGGGCGCCAGCCGCTCGTTCAGCTCGTCGATCGTCACCCCGGGCTCGACGCGGCACCTGCCCCGCTCCACGTCGGCGAGATCCACCGCGCAGCAGCTGCGCGAGAGATCGATCACCACGGCCCGGTTCGTGCACTGGCCGGCCAGGCTGGTGCCGCCCCCGCGCGGAAGCACCGGCGTCCCGTGCTCGACGCACACCGCCAGCGCCGCCGCCGCGTCCTCGACGCTCGCCGGCACCACCACCCCCAGGGGCTCGACCTGGTAGAGCGAGGCGTCCGTCGCGTAGAGCATCCGGTCGTGACGACCGAAGCGGATGTCGCCCGCGACGCGCGCCCGCAGCGTCGCCTCCAGCGCGCGCCCGTCCTCACGCACAGGGCCGCCCCCGAGCACAGGAAGAGAGACGAGGCTGGGGGAACCGCCCCGGGCGTGCACGCCGGGACTATAGCGAGAGACCGATTGTCACCGGCATGTCACCTCCCGCGCCGCGCGCGGCACTCCCCGGGCCCCCGGCGGTAGATACTTCCGATGCCACCCCTGGAAGGAGGATCCCCATGAAGCTGCCCGCTCCCCGAAGCGCGACCGCCCTGGCGCTCGCCGCCGGCCTGCACCTCTCCATCGGCTCGCCCCTGCTCGCCTCCGAGCCGACCGCCGACCCGCAGGACCTGCCCATCACCCGCATCACCCTCTATCGCTCCGGCGTCGCGTCCTTCGTGCGCGAGGGGGCGGTGACCGGCGACGGCGCGGCCCACCTCCGCTTCCGCACCGACCAGGTCAACGACATCCTCAAGTCGATGGTCGTCCTCGACCTCGGCGGCGGGCGGGTCGAGGGGGCCACCTACGGCTCGAAGGAGCCGCTGAGCCGGCGCCTGGGCAGCTTCGCGGTCAACATCGCCGACAGCCCCAGCCGCGCCGAGCTCCTCGAGCGTCTGCGCGGCGCCCCCGTCGAGATCGGCACCGCCGAGGGCGCCCGCTCCGGCCCCGTGCTCGGCGTCGAGTACCACGAGCGCGTCAACGCCGACGGGTTCAAGGAGGTCCGCGAGACCGTCTCGCTCCTCACGCCCGAGGGCGTCTGGTCCTCCGACGTGGACGACATCCGCTCCTTCCGCATCCTCGACGAAGACCTCGCCGCCGAGCTCGAGAAGGCCCTCCTCGCCCTCGCCGAGCACCGCGCCGACAACGTCAAGACGCTCGACATCGCCTTCCGCGGCCAGGGCGAGCGCGAGGTCGTCGTCGGCTACGTGCACGAGGCGCCGGTCTGGAAGACCAGCTACCGCCTCGTCATCCCCGAAGACGAGGACGACCGCCTCACCCTCCAGGGCTGGGCCATCGTCGAGAACACCACCGAGGAGGACTGGGAGGACGTGCGCCTCTCGCTCGTCGCAGGCCAGCCGGTCAGCTTCGTCATGGACCTCTACGAGCCGCTCTTCGTCGCGCGCCCCGAGGTGCCCGTGCCCACCGGCGCGGGCGCCCGGCCGCGAGCCTACGAGGGCGGCGACGGGGAGGCCTTCGGGCGCGAGCGCGCGGTGGCCGAGCCCGCCCCGCCCCCCGCGGCCCGCAGAGCCGCCGGCCGGCCCGCCGACGAGCTGAGGGCGAAGGCCGGCACAGGGCTCGCGTTCGGAGACGTGGCCGCCGAGGTGGCGCTGGGTGAGGCGATGGCGCGCAGCGTCATCGCCGCCGCCAGCGCCGAGGACGTCGGCGAGGTCTTCCAGTTCACCCTCGATGCCCCCGTCAGCGTCGGACGCCAGCAGTCCGCCATGCTCCCGATCATCGCCGGCGACATCGACGGCCGGCGCGTCAGCATCTTCAACCAGGCCGACGGCCTCGCCCACCCCATGCGCGGCCTCGACCTCACCAACGACACCGGCCTCCAGCTCATGCCCGGCCCCATCGCCGTCTACGACGGCGCCGCCTACGCCGGCGACGCCCAGATCGGCCACGTCTCCCGCGGCGACGACCGCCTCCTCGCCTACGCCGTGGACCTCGACGTCGACGCCCGCGTCGAGAACGAGGCGACCTCGGCGGTCCAAAAGCTCCGTATCGTGCGCGGCCTGCTCCAGCAGCAGTCGATGGACCGGCGCGTCAGCCGCTACGCCTTCGCGAGCAACGACCGCATGCGCGAGCGGACGCTGATCGTCGAGCACCCGCGCATGGAGGGCTGGGACCTGGTCGACACCCCCGAGCCGGAGGAGGTCGCGGGCGACCTCTACCGCTTCGAGACCGCCCTGGAGCCCGGCGGGAGCGGACGCCTCAGCGTCACCCAGGAGCGGACGCGGTACGAGTCGATGGAGCTGCTCTCCTTCGACCTCGGTCTCCTCATGCGCTACGCCACCGAGGGCAGGGCCTCCGACGAGGTCGTCGAGGCGTTCCGCCGGGCGCAGTCGCTCCGCGCGGAGATGCTCCGGTCTGAACGCGCCCTCGCCGAGCTCGAGAAGGAGCGCAACGACATCTCCCAGGACCAGGCCCGCATCCGCGAGAACATGCGGACCATCGATCGCACCAGCGACCTCTACTCCCGCTACGTGCAGAAGCTGACCGAGCAGGAGACGCGTTTGGAGGAGATCGTCCGCACCATCGCGACCGTCACCGCCGAGCGCGACGCCCAGCGCAAGGCGCTGGAGGACTACCTCGCCGCCCTCAACGTCGAATAGCCGCAGCCCCGAAGGGGCGCCCCAGCCAGAGCCCAGGGCGAAGCCGGCGCAAGCCGGCGCAGCCCTGGGATCATCGCGACCGTCCGCGCGGCCCGAGCCCCAACGGGGCGGCCCAAACCGTCGGCACATGGGCTCTTCACCGCATACGCACGATCAATCCCAGCCATACCGCTCGTCAAACCCGAGACCATGGCGACGGAGCATCTCGCGGAACTCGTCCTGGAAGCTGAGCCTGCGATGGTGCTCCCGCTGGCTTTCGATGTAGCGGCGGACCTGGTCGACGTTTGATCTCGACACGGAAAATGCCCCGTACCCGGCTTGCCAGGAGAACGCGATGAGGCTCGGATCTTGCGTCTTGATCCACTTCGAGGAGGATGACTTGACCTCCTCGACCGCACCCGCGATCGCGACCGTCCGGCCCAACTCGAACAGCGAATGGACGTGGTCTTCCACCGAGTTGATGAGCACCGGTGAATAGCCGAGATTCTGAAGCACCGCGGCTTGATCGCGGCGGAGCGGCTCGCGCACGCCGTCGGTCAGAAACGGCTCGCGGCCCTTGGTCGAGTACACGAGATGGATGTACACGCGTGCGAGTGATTGCGGCACCCTGGTCCCCCCTTCGATGATTCGTTCGCCCCGTTGGGGCTCGCCGGCCGACGTTCGCGGCACTGGCGACCCAGGGCTGCGCCCTGGGCTCTGGCTCGGACGCCCCCTTGGGGCTCACGAATCAGTCCCTGAACAACGCCACTCGCGGGTCCCCCGCCTGCGCCGGCGTCGCCTCGACGTTGCCGTACGGCCGGATGTACGCGTTCGTCCACCGCCCCGGCCGGTCCTGGTCGCCCGTCGCGGGGTTGGTGTGGTCGCTGTCGTTCTCGTTGTAGAACACGTTGTCCGGGAACGAGATCTGGTCGTTCCCGCTCTTGAAGGCCAGCGGGAGCTCCGTGGGGTCGGGGCGCGAGAAGTACGCCACGCGCCCGTCGGCGAACGCCAGGTGACCCTCCCAGCGGTCGTCCCGCCCGTAGAACCGCAGCGTGTTGGAGTTCAGGCCCATCGTGAGATGGAGCGTCCACTGCCCCGGCGACCCCATGTACACCGGCCCGCGGTTGCCCGCGAGCACCGTGCGGGCGCTGAAGTCGCCCGTCCACGCCTCCGCCCGCTCGCCGAAGGGGAAGGCGGTCGCGTAGCTGTTGTTGCCTATCTCCTCGCTCCGCCGGCCCCTGCCCACCCCGGTGAACGAGTCCTGCTCTCCCGGGAAGCCGGCGAAGCCCGGGTCCCACAGCGCCATGTCCGGTGTCTGAGCCTGCACTGCGCTCCCGAGGGAGTACTCCGTGTCGAGCTCGATCCGCTCGTTGTTCTCGACCGGGCTCCGGGCCTGCTGCGTCGTGAAGAGCGAGTTGTAGATGAGAAGCGACAGGATGTTCCCCGTGTTGTCCTTCACCAGGGGCGCCTGGTTCCCCGGGTCGACGGTCGTGTTCGCCAGGTCCACCGCGCTGGGGCGGGGGAACGCCCCTCGGTTGGCGCCCGCCCACGAGGTCATGCCCTGCACGATCGCGCGGAGGTGCGTCGTGTCCTTCGCTTTGCGGGCGTACCTCCTCGCCGCGCCCAGCGCCGGCACCAGCAGACCGATCAGGATCGCGATGATCGCGACCACCACCAGCAGCTCGATGAGGGTGAAGGCCGAGCGGTTGCGCGTTCTCATGGCTTCTCCCCGGCCGGCGCGGCCCATGCCACGTGAGCCCGCGCCCGCGAACCTCCGCACGGGCGCCCGCCTCGTGCCCGAGGGACAGGGCCCCGGATGGAAAGCGGGTCCGCCGCGGTCAGGCGGCGGACCCGTGTGGTGATCAGTCGTTCGGGGCGTCGCCCCGACGGATCAATCGAAGAAGACGTTCAGGGTCGGGCCCTGGCCGCTGTAGCTGGCCACGAAGAACG
>CAYTAH010000021.1:0-73136 GCA_964435785.1 uncultured Phycisphaeraceae bacterium
GCTTGCAGATCTCCCCGTCAGCCCACGCCATCGAGCTGAAGTCGTGCGCCGAGCCGCTGATCTGGCCGAGTGCCGGGAATGCGAGACCGGCGCAGGCCAGGGCAGCGAACTGAGTTAGACGATGCCGCATCATGGCTGCTCTCCTTGGGAACCGAACTTCCTCGTACGGGGCCTTCGTCGGCGGCTCACCCGGCCGCCCGTCTTGCCCGCGTGTGTGCTGTCGCACCAGGGATTGCAATCCGCATACCAAGGGCCAATTTGCGGGAGAGTGGCCCTGGCGGGGCCGTGGCGAGCCCTTCTGCCGACCTTGGTCTCCAATTTGTGAGAATCCCCCCAAGCGGCTGTTTCCCGGAATTGCAATAGAAATGGATCCTGATATCTGTCATCTCGGTCCCGCCCATCCGTGCCATCTCAGTGCGGACTCGGAACCCCGAGATTCCGACCTGGACCCGCTTTCCTGGACCTGGGAGTCCTCAGAAGGAGATATTCTCAATAATGGGATCCAATTAGCATGAATTAGGCGGCCTGCCCGCGGAATCCCTCATGCGGGCCCACGACCCGCCTCGCGGCCCCGCGGATCGCGTCTCTCGGCCCGGCATCAGGTTTGCCAAAAGAGAGGTGGCGCGCCTGCGCCGAGGGAACGGATGACCAGGACTCGGACCAAGCTGCTGATCGGAGCGATGGCCCTCGCGGGCGCCGTCGGCTACCTCGGCGTGACGGGGGCCCGCTCGGGGTGGGTCTACTACGTTGACGTGGACCAATTCGTGCGCAGCGCCGAGGCACAGGCCCGGCGCGCCAGGGTCCACGGCGTCGCCGCGTCGGAGGGCTTCGACTCGCGCCCGACGGAGCTGTGCGCCTCGTTCGTGCTCACGGGCGCGTCGCGCCAGCTTCCCGTCGTCTACCGCGGGCCGGTGCCGGATCTCTTCGAGGCGGGCCGGCAGGTCGTGATCGAGGGGAGGATGGGTCCCGACGGCGTCTTCGAGGCCGACGTGCTCATGACCAAGTGCGCGAGCAAGTACGAGGCGATGGACGCGGGCGCCGGGGGCTCGCCATGATCAGCCGGATCGGTGAGTTCGGGCTGTCTGCGACGCTGCTCGTTGGTGTCGGAGCGTTGGCCGGCGCACTGGCTGGAATGCGCCCGGGGGCGGAGCGCTGGGCTCGCCTCGCGAGAATCGGCCTCGGGCTTGGGGCCGCCCTCTCGACCGCCCTGATCGCGTGGCTGGGGTGGGCGCTCGTCACGAGCGACATGACCGTCGCGTACGTGGCGGACCACACCGAGCGGTCTCTCCCGGCCGGCTACCGGCTCGCGGCCCTGTGGGCCGGCCAGGAGGGGAGCCTGCTGCTCTGGGCGTGGATGGCGAGTCTCGTGGCGGCGGGCGCCGCGCTTCAGCGCCAGATCCGCCGGCTCCGTGGGGAGGGTGCTCGCCTGGCGACGCTCGCGGCGGTGAACACATTCTTCGCCGCCCTGCTGCTGCTCGCGGCCAACCCCTTTGCACCGATCGCCGGCGAGCCACCGCTGCACGGGCAAGGCCTGAATCCGCTCCTCCAGCACTGGGCGATGGTGATGCACCCCCCGCTGCTCTTCGCGGGGTACGCCTTCAGCCTGGCGCCCTTCGCGGCGATGGTCGGCGGCCTGGTCGCCGGCGGGCGCGGGGGATGGTCGCTCGGCGTGCGCCGCTGGGCTCTGGCGTCGTGGATCTTCCTGAGCGCGGGGATCTCGCTGGGCGCGTGGTGGGCGTACGTCGAACTGGGCTGGGGCGGGTACTGGGCATGGGACCCGGTGGAGAATGCTTCGCTGCTCCCCTGGCTCACGGGGACGGCCCTGCTGCACACGCTGGCGATCGACCGTCAACGCGGGCAATTGCGGGAGTGGACGGCCTCGCTGTGCGCGGCGACCTTTCTCCTGTGCCTCGTCGCGACGTACATCACCCGGGGCGGCGTGATCGAGTCGGTGCACGCCTTCGGACGCTCGAGCGTGGGGAACTTCTTCCTGGCAGCGATCGTCGCGGGGGCGGCGTGCAGTGCGGGGCTGATCGCGGGGCGCTGGCGCGTGCTGCGGTCGGGACCGGAGATCGAGAGCCTGGTCAGCCGCGAGGGGATCTTCGTGATCGGCAACGTCCTGCTGGTGGCGATGGCGGGCGTGGTGCTGCTTGGGACGCTCTCGCCCGTGCTCAGCGGGTTGTTCGCGCCGGACCAGATGGCGGTGGGCGCGTCGTTCTACAACCGGGTCGTGGCCCCGCTGGGGCTGGCGCTGGCGGCGCTGATGGCGCTGGGGCCGGTGCTGGTGTGCGGACGCGGGGCGGGCGAGGGATTCGCTCGCGACCTCGCCGGCCCGGTAACGGTCACGCTCGCGGCGGTGGGCACGGCGGCGGCGACGGGCGTCCGGAGCGTCGCGGCGCTGGCCTGCGTGGCGATCGCGGCGATGACCGTGACGCTCATCGCGCGGGCGCTCTGGCGGGCGACGGCCGCGGCGGCGCGGGCGCAGGGCGTCTCGCCGCTGCGCGCGGCCGCGCGGGTGATCGACAACGACCACCGGCGCTACGGCGGGCAGTTGGCCCATCTCGGGCTGGTGCTGGTGATCCTCGGCGTCGCCGGGTCGAGCCTCTACTCGCAGCGGGCGAGCGTGACGCTGTCGCGGGGCGAGTCGGTGCGGGTGGGCGGCTACGACGTCCGCCTGGGCCCGCTGGCGGAGGTCAGGGGGCCGAACTTCAGCGCGGTCGAGGCGTCGCTGATCGCGACCGACGCGCGCGGGAGGTCGGTGGAGCTGCGCCCGCAGCGGCGCTTCTACAGCATGTCGGTCGACTCGTACGCGGAGGTCGCGATCCGGTCGCGTCTGCGCGAGGATCTGTACGTCGCCCTGCTCGGGTGGGAGGCGGGGGGCGATCGGGCGGCGGTCCTGGTGCTGGTCAATCCGCTCGCGGCGTGGATCTGGGTCGGCGCGGCGGCAATGGCGTGCGGCGGGGCGTTCGCCCTCACCCCGCGCCTGGCCCCGGCGGGGCGGCGCTGGCTCGCGGGGGGAACGAACGAATCAATTGCACACACACCCACTCACACGCCTCGGCGCGGACGCGGGCTCGCGGGCGGCGTTGGGGCGACGGCCCGGTAGGGCGAGGCGGACGATGCGCATCAGCAAGGCTTCCATCCCTGCCCTCCTGGTCCTCGGCGCGGGCGCGGCGTGCACGGCGGCGCAGCCGACGGGGCCCGATCACCCCCAGACGCAGCAGAGCATCAGCTCGACCACCGACGACGTGATCAAGCGGATGCTGATGGAGGGGGCGCGGGGGAGCCTGGCGATCACGGTTGTGCAGGGCACTCGCGACGGGCCGCCGGTGGGCGAGATCGACGTACGCATCGATCTCTACCACCAGAACAACCCGATCTACGAGATGCACGCGGGCACCGACGCCAGCGGCGTGGCGATGATCGGCGACCTGCCGGTTGCGGTGGAGGTGCGTCCGGTTGTGCGCGTCGAGTACGGCGGGGTAAGCTACCTCGAGGTCGGGCCGCGGATGGACTCGAGCGCTCCGGACGCGGTCGTCAAGCTCACGGTCTACGAGACAACGGGGGATGCCCCGGCGTGGCGCGTGTCGATGCGCCACGTTCTGGCGTCGCGGGTGCCGGGGGGGATGTTCGTGGAGGAGATGCTGGTCGTCGAGAACCCCTCAGACTCGACATGGCTCGGCGGCGAGCCGGACGAGGAGGAGCGGCGGACGGCGGTGCGCGTCGGACTCCCGGAGGGGGCGCGCGACGTGGACCTCGTCGCCGGGTTCCACGGCTGGTGCTGCACGACCTACGAGGGCCGCGAGCTGGCGGTGCAGATGCCGCTGATGCCCGGGCAGACGACGTACCGCTTCACGTACGTGGTGCCGGAGCTGTCCAGCGGCGTGGACCTGCGCGTTGCCTCGCCCGTGGCGACCGACAGCATGGTGGTCTTCGTGCCCGACGACGGCGCCGAGGCCTCCCCGGAGGCTCTGAACGCCGCGGGGACGGAGGCGATGGGGCAGGCGATAGTGCGGATCTACGAGGGACGCGGCATCGGCGAGGGGCGAGAGGCGGGCGTGCGCCTGGCCTCGCTGCGCCGGGCGGCCCCGGCGACGACCGGCGCGGGGGGCTCGGGCGTGCGCACCCTGGCCATCGCCGGAGGGGCCCTCGCGGTGGTCGTCGGCATCGGGGCGGTGATCGTACGGAGCAGGAGGCAGCGTCGGGAGACGGCGGGCGTAGCGTGAGCACCATCGCGGGCCAGCACCGGGTCGGCGCGACAGCGCACAGCGCGGAGACGGCGCGTGCGCCTTCTCTGCGCGCGGCCGGGCTGGGCAAGTGGATCGACGGGCGCGAGGTGCTGCGGGCGATCGACCTGGAGATCCAGGCCGGCGAGTGCGTCGCGCTGCTGGGCTCCAACGGGGCCGGCAAGACGACGCTGCTGCGGATCGGCGCGACGCTCACGCCCCCGAGCAGCGGGCGGCTGGAGCTGTTCGGGCGGGCGGTCGGGCGGGACAGCGCCGCGGCGCGGGCGAGGATCGGCCTGGTCGGCCACCAGCTCATGCTCTACCGGGGCCTGACGGTGCGGGAGAATCTCGAGCTGTTCGCGCGGCTCTACGGCGTCGAGCGCCCCGCCGAGAGGGCGAACGAATTAATCGCGCTGGTCGGGCTGGAGGGGCGGGGCGAGGACGCGGTCCGGGCGCTGAGCCGCGGCATGGCCCAGCGGGCGGCGATCGCTCGCGCGCTCGTGCACGAGCCCGACCTGCTGCTGGCCGACGAGCCCTTCACGGGGCTCGACGCCGCGTCGGCGGGCGTTCTCGAGCGCGTGCTCGGGGCGGCGGGCGAGCGGGGCCGGGCGGTGCTCTTCGCCACGCACGACGTGGGGCAGGCGCTGCGCCTGGCGGACCGGGCGGTCGTTCTCGGCGGGGGCGCGAAGGTGCTGGACGAGCGGGCGGAGCGGCTGACGGGCCCCGCGCTGCTGGAGATGCTGGGAGGCCGGGCATGAGCGCCGTGCGTCACATGGCCCTGCTGGTCGCCAAGGACCTGCGGATCGAGAGCCGCGGGCGCGAGACGCTCGGCCTCGTGCTGGTGCTGGGCATCCTGATCGTCGTGGTGCTCTCGCTGGGGCTCGGCTCGGGGGCGGGAGCGTCGGGGCTGCAGGCGACGTCGATCCTCTGGGTGGCGTACCTCTTCGCCGGCGTGCTGTGCTTCGAGAAGACGATGGCGATCGAGCGGCAGGACGACGCGCTGGCGGCGCTGCTGCTGGCCCCGCTCGATCGGGGGGCGATCTATCTGGCCAAGCTCGCGGCGAACCTGGCGCTGCTCGGGGCGGTCGTGCTCGTCGTCACGCCCGTGGCGATCGTGCTCTTCCGCTTCGACCTCTCGGCCGCCCCGCTGGGCTTCGCGGGCGTGCTGGCGCTGGCGATGCTCGGCTTCGCGGCGGTGGGGACGCTCTTCTCGGCGGCGGTGAGCTCGTCCCGTCTCCAGGGCGGGCTGCTGGCGCTGCTGGTGTTCCCGCTGACACTCCCGCTGGTGATCGCGTCCGGGCGGCTGATGACCGGGCTCTTCGGGGGCGGCGACGTGTCGGGGGGGCTGGGGATCCTGCTGGCGTTCGATGTCGTGTTCGTCGTGGCGAGCTGGCTCGTCTTCGAGTTTCTGCTGGAGCCTTGAGCGCAAGGAGGGCTCCTCATGAGGTACGCACGCGCGATGTTCTGGCCCGCCTACTGGGCGGCGACGTGGGTGCTGGTCCTGATCGGGCTGGCGCTCGCGGCGTGGTATGCGCCGATCGAGCAGACGATGGGCCCGGTGCAGAAGATCTTCTACTTCCACCTCCCGGTGGCGACGCTCACGTTCTTCGCCTGCTTCATGGTGTTCGCGGCCAGCGGCGCCTATCTGTGGCAGCGCTCGCGGGTGTGGGACGACCTGGCCAACGCCTCGGCGGAGGTGTCCGTGCTCTTCTGCTCGGTGGTGCTGGTGACGGGGATGGTGTGGGCTCGGGAGGCGTGGGGCTACTGGTGGACGTGGAGCCCTCGCCTGACCTTCAGCCTGGCGCTCTGGCTGCTGTACGTGGTCTACCTTGTGATCCGGCCCTCGATCGAGTCGGCGCAGCGCCGGGCGGTGGTGTGCGCGGTGTACGGCGTGATCGCCTTCCTCGACGTCCCGCTGGTCTACTTCTCGACGAAGATGATGGTCGACATCCACCCCGAGTCGATCGAGCTGACGCCGGAGATGCACCGCACCGTCATGTTCTGGTTCGTGCCGGTGGCGATGATCTGCGCCGGGCTCATCTGGTCGCGCTTCCGGCTGCTGCGCCGGGAGCACGAGATGCCCGAGCCGGTCGGCGCGCCCCTCGCGGCGCAGACGGGAGGACACGCATGAGCGGCGAGATGTACGCCATCCTGGCCTACGCGGTGGGCCTCGGGCTCGTGATCGCCTACTCCCTGCGGCTGTGCATCCAGAACTGCCTGCTGCACCGGCGTGAGGCGCGCGCGGGCGCGCAGGCCGCCGCCGGGGCGGAGCCGCCCCGCCCGGAGCAGCCCGTCGTCGTCGCGGGCCTCGGGCAGGTGCGCGCCGCGGGCAAGGTCGGCCAGCACGCCGGGCACGTCTGACCCGAACGAATGAACCGGAGGGGTTCATTCGTTCGGGTCGCTGTCGAGTTCCCACATCCACAGCGACCCGACGCGCACGGTGCGGATGCCCATGCGCCGCTTGGTCGCGGGGCTGCGCACGCTGTCGTAGGCGACGTTGAGCATGTCGCACAGCTCGCGGACCTGGCCGCAGGTGAGCTGGCCCTCCTCGCCGAGCCTGGTGCGGATGGCGGCCTGGAACTGGCGCATGGCGGGGGAGACGTGGCGTCCGGGCAGGGCGCGCCGGCCCTCGAGCACCTCGTCGGCGCCGGCGGCGAATCGCTGGAGCCACACGAGCCGCCCGTCCTCGACGGCGTAGACGTAGCCGAGCCGGTCGGGGGCGAGGTTGCTCTTGGCGCAGCTCAGGACGCGCAGCTCCGCGTCGTCGCGGTGGCGGGTGACGGCGAGGACGACCCGGGCCGCGGCGGTGAAGGCGAGCGAGCCCATGGCGCGGTGCACCGCCGAGCCCTCGCCGTTCTTGCGCAGGTGCGTGACGAGCACGACGGCGACGCCGGTGTCGGCGGCGACGTCGGCGAGCGGCTTGAGCATGGCTCGCACCTGGGCGTTGTTGTAGGAGTCGGTCGAGCCGACGTACGCGCTGAGCGGGTCGATGACGACGAGCGCGGCATCGGGGGTCTCGGCGATGACGCGGCGCAGCTCCGCGGCGTTCTCGCCGATCACGAAGTCGCTGAAGCGTCCGCTCGCCTGGCGGATGCAGTCGAGGGCGATGACGCGCGAGAGGTCGGCGCCCATGGCCTCGAGGCGCGGGCGGATGGTGTCGGCCGGGTCGTCCTCGGCATTGAGGATGATGGCGGCGGCGGGGGCGTGGCCGGGCGACTCGGCGGGCGGCTCGATCTCGTCGCCGGCGTCGGGCGTCTCGTCGCCGAGCGGCCACGGCCCGCCGCGGGAGACGCGCGAGGCGAGGTCGAGCGTGAGGAAGCTCTTGCCCAGGCCCGGATCGCCGCAGAGCACGGTGAGCTTGCCGCGGGGGATGAGTCCGGGCCAGAGCCAGGCGATCTCGCGCGGCTGGACGTCGGCGAGCGAGTAGGTGACGGCGTGGGAGTGGGTGGACATGGGGGCTCCGTGTGGGGTGTGGGGTGTGGGGCGTGGGGTGTGGATGGCGTGGTCTGAGCCCTGCTTTGAGGACGAAGACCACGTTGTCCCGCAGTCCGCGTGGCCTTCGCTCGAAGACTCGCTCAGACCACGGCACCCGGCTCAGACCACGGCGCCGGGCGAACGAATCGATGGGGTGCATTCATTCGTTCGGGGGGCGACGCCGAGGCGGGCGTGGCGGGCTCGCGCGGCCTCGTCGTGCTCGCGCTGCTCGGGCGGGGTGAGCGTCAGGCCGCAGGCGAGGGCGATCTCGGCGGCGCGCTGCTCGAGCCAGGCCTCGCTCATGCGGAATCGCCCGGCGGGGTCGGTGACGCTGCCCTCGCACCCGTGCCGCCGGCGCGCCGACAGCTCGGCCCCGATGAGCATCGCGTCGCCGAAGCGCCACTCGGCGATGCAGGTGCGCATCTCGCGCACGAGCCCCGCGTCCCACTCCATGCGCATGGCGAACGCCACGTCGCGGGCGGCGCGCAGGATCCAGTCGTCGTCGGTGTACGCCATCGCGGTCTCCTCGGCGGGAAGCAGCCCGCCCTCTCTCCCTCCCCCGGGGGGAGCGAGAGTCGCCAGGGTTCGGTGGGGCTCGCGTGAGCGCCCTCTACCTCTCCCGGCCGGGTCCACGTCTGCGCGCGCAAAGGCGGACATGCGCGGCGGCGGAATCGGCGCAAGGTGTTGGGGGCGACGGCGTAAAGAAAATTTTCAGAAAGCGCCGGCGCGGGCCCGGACCGGACCGCGCCTGCGCGCGCAGGAACGGAACTCGGGGAGGCACCGGGGCGAACGAATGAATGGGGGGGGATGGTTCGTTCGGGTCGGCTCGTATAGGTCCCATAGGACCTATAGGACCTGTGGACACATAGAACCTACCCCGCCCGCCCCGACCACCTCACGCCGACACCCGCTCCGCGGGCGCGTGGCCGTTGACGGAGACCGCGTCGGGCTTGGGCTCGGCGAGCCCGGCGGGCAGCGCCTGCGGCTCGCTGACGCGCCGGAACTCGGCGTGCAGGATCGCGTCCACGTGGTCGAGGGTCATGTGGCCGGCGTCCGCGGCCGTCTTGATCTGCTCGGCGACGTGCCGGGCCTGGGCGTCGGTGAAGGAGAGGCCGAGCTGGCCGGCGCGGTGCTGGATCGCGTTCCAGCCGGTGAGGCGGCTGGCGACGTTGATGTAGCGCGCGAGGCCGAAGTCGTCGGGCGTGAGCACCTCGTAGGTCTCGGGGTTGTTGAGCACGGCCTTGGCGTGGATCCCGGCCTTGTGCGTGAAGGCGCAGAAGCCGGTGACGCACGCGCTAAAGGGCACGTCGACGCCGACGATCTTGGCGACGGTGTGGTCGAGGTCTCGCAGCAGCGGCAGGCGGTACTTGCGCTTGACGGTCTCCGCGTCGTCCACGTACATGCGGGCGACGAAGGCCGCGAGGGGCGTGATGCCGTTGCGCTCGCCGATGCCGAGCACGGTGGTGTCCACGTGGGTGGCCCCGGCGTGGATCGCGGCCCAGGCGTTGGCGACGGCGCACCCGGTGTCGTTGTGCCCGTGGAACTCGATGTCGATCTTGGGCCCGACGACCTCGCGCACCCGGCGGACGATCTCGGCGATCCGCATCGGGTTGCCGATGCCGATGGTGTCGGCGATGCCGACGCGGTGGACGCCCAGCTCGGCGACGGCCTCGTAGACGCGCAGGATGTCGTCGAGGTCGGAGCGCAGGCTGTCCTCGGTGCTGAAGCGGACCTCGACGTTGCCGGCGAGGGCGACGGGGATCACCTCGCGGGCGATCGCGATGATCTCGTCGATCGACTTGCCGTGGCTGAAGCGGCGGAGCTGCGAGCTGGTGCCGATGACGACGTCCACGCCGTCCACGCCCGTCTCGATCGCCATCTCCACGTCCTTGGGGTGGCAGCGGGTGTGCGTGAGGGTCTTGGCGTGCAGACCCAGGCGGGCGATGGTCGCGCAGTCCTCCTGGCTGCGCGGGCTCGCGGCCGGGCTCGTCAGCTCGATGTACTCGACGCCGAACGCGTCGAGCAGCGTCGCGATGCGGATCTTCTGCTCGGTCGAGAAGAAAGCGTTGGCGAACTGCTCGCCCTCGCGGAGGGTGGAATCGATGATGGCGAAGCGGGGCATGGCGGGTTCCCGGGGGTGCGTGACAGGGGTGACGGGGGTGAGTGGGTGAGTGGGTGAGTGGGTGAGTGGGTGAAGCGGACGATGGTCAGGCGGTGAGGGAGATGGGGATTCGCTGGGGTTCGGTGCGCGCGGAGGCGAGCTCGGCGGCCAGGGCGGGGATGGCGTCGGAGAGCACGCGGATGGAGGTGAGGTACTCGTCGAGCACGAGGCGCTCGCGGGGGGTGTGGTCGAGGGTGCTGTCGCCGGGGCCGTAGGCGGCGATGGGGCAGCGCCAGATCGGCGCGACGACGTTGAGGTCGGACGTGCCGGTCTTGAGCTTGGGGCGGGGCGTCGCTCCGCCGGCGCGGATCGCGTTCGAGATCGCGCGCACCACCGGGTCGTTGCGCCCGGTGCGGTGGGCGCTCTCGTGCCCCTCGAAGGCGAGCGTGATCGTCTCGTCCGCGACTTCGCGCAGTTGCGACGTTAATTCGTTCGGGTCGAGCCCGGGCGGCAGGCGGAAGCCCGCGGTGAGCCGGGCCGAGTCGCTCATGCCGTCCTGACGCGAGCCCATCGAGCGGATCGTGCACTGGAGGCGGTCGAACTCGGCGGTGACGCCCGCGTTGCGCTCCGCGGCCAGGGCGAGCACGCGCGACCACCACTCGATGAGCACGTCGGCGCTCGAGCCCTCCGGCCCGGCGGTGTGGGCGCTGTCGGCCGTGCGCACGGCGTGGGCGAGCACGCGCCCCTTGTAGCCGAGCGTCACGCCGTCGGCCCCGCTGGGCTCGCCGATGATGCACGCGTCGGGGTGGTAGGTGGCCGCGAGGTGCAGGGCGCCGGTCGAGCGGGGCGTCTCCTCGCCGACGGCGCCGGCGACGATCACCGTGGTGTCCGGCGGCAGATCCGCCCGCGCGGCGGCGACGAGCATCGCGGCCAGCGGGCCCTTGGCGTCCACGCTGCCGCGCCCGTGCAGCACGCCGTCCTCGATGCGCACCGGGATCTCGCCGGGCACGGTGTCGATGTGGCCGAGGAGCATGATCTGGTGGCACGGCTGTCTCAGCCGTGCATCTTCATCGCTCTGCTGTACAAACCTTTCACCCCCGCCGACGGCTCCGCACGGCTGGGACAGCCGTGCCACCTTGGAGGCCGCCGTGCTGCGCCACGCCACCGCGCTGCCCGCCTCGTCGATCTCGGCCTCGAGCCCGAGCTCGCGCGCCCACCGGACGAAGACCTCGGCGGCCGCACGTTCCGAGCCGCTGACGCTCGGCGTGCGCACGACGTCGAGGAGGATGTCGATCGCCTGTCGATCCGCGGGTAGTCCCGCCCCTCCGGGACGGGAATCGATTCTGTGCGTCGTCTCGGTGCTCACGCGTTCGCTCCGGCATGAGCGGTGGTGGCTTGCAGATCCCGCTCGGACGCGATCGAGGCTTGGAGCGACGGAGAAGGAGGAGGAGAAGGAGCCGCCCCGGAGGGGCGGGGTACCCGGTCCGCTTGCCATACCGTCCCCGCGCCCGATCGCGCCGCGGCGATCGGCTGGTCGCCGTTGGCGCACCCGATCACGGCGCGGCGCACGCCGCCGGCGATCGCCTCCTCGGCCGCGAGCACCTTGTTCTTCATGCGCCCGTGCGCCGCTTCGCGCACCGCCTCGGGACCCGCCTCGGCGACCGAGCGGATGAGCGAAGAGCGATCGGCGGGGTCGCGCAGCACACCGGGCACGTTGGAGAGGAGCAGCAGCTCGTCGGCCCCGAGCGCCGCCGCCGTCGCCGCCGCGGCCCGGTCGGCGTCCACGTTCACGGCCACGCCGCCCTCGGCCAGGGCCGGGGGCGTGAGCACAGGCATGTAGCCCTGCTCGAGCAGTGAGCGGAGCAGGGCGTCGTTCACGGAAGTGACGCGCCCGGAGAGGTCGTCGCGGATCATCACGGTGCGTCGTTCCTCGACCGCCCGGATTGCCCCCTTGCGCTCGGCCCGCCAGATCGCCCCGTCGATGCCCGAGAGCCCGATCGCGTCCACGCCCGCGCCCTGCAGGTGTTCGACGATCTGCTTGTTCACCTTGCCGCAATAGGCCATCTCGAACATCTCGAGCGTGCGTCGGTCGGTGCGCCGGCTGGTGTGGCCGGAGGGGCTGGTGAGCGTGCGCGGCGGGTGGCCCAGGGCGTGGCTCAGGGCGTCCAGCTCGGCCGAGCCGCCGTGCACGAGCACGACGCGCGTGCCGGCTCGGACGAGCGAGGCCAGCTCGTCGAGAATCGGGGCAAGCTCGATCCCGGCGCCGCCGCCGATCTTGATGACCAGAGTTTCGTGGGTGTGTGGCATGGTGTGGCGTGTGGGGCGTGGGGTGGGGGGTGGGGGGTGGGGGGTGTGTGTGACTGTTTGATTCGTTCGGGTCAGGCGGGGTAGAGGCCGGGGAACGTCAGGCCTGCGGTCTCGTCGAGGCCGCAGGCGATGTTCATGCACTGCACGGCCGAGCCCGCGGCCCCCTTCATGAGGTTGTCGATCGCGCACACCGCGACGATCCGCCCGCTCCGCTCGTCGAGCGCGAAGCCCACGTCCGCGTAGTTCGAGCCGGCGAGGATCTTGGGGTCGGGCAGGCGGTGGAGGCCCGAGCGCTCGGCGACGAGGCGCACGAAGGGCTCGGTCGAGTAGCGGGCGCGGTAGAGCTTCCACAGCTCCTTGCCCTCGACGCGCCGCGTCGGGATCACGTGCGCCGTGCAGAGCACGCCCCGCACCATCTCGATCGCCGTGACTGTCACGTCCAGCGCGAAGCTCGATTCGGGGGTGGCCAGCGCCTGGTGCACCTCGGCCGCGTGGCGGTGGCCCGTGGGGGCGTAGGTGCGCACCGCCCGCGAGCGCACCGGGTGGTGCGAGCCCTCGTTCGGCTCGGCCCCGCCCTCCGAGGAGCCGACCTTGATATCGGCGATCACCCGCTCGACGAGCCCGGCCTCGGCGAGCGGCGCCAGCGCCAGGTTCATCGCCGTCGCGTTGCACCCGACGCCCGAGATCAGCCTCGCCTCGTGGAGCTTCGATCGCGAGAGCTCGGGGAGCCCGTAGACGGCGCGCTCGAGCAGCGCCGGGGCCGGGTGCTCCTCGCCGTACCATTCCTTATAGACGGTCGCCGAGCGCAGGCGGAAGTCGGCCGAGAGGTCAATCACGCGCTCGGCCAGGCCCCGGTAGCGCTCGATCTCCTTGGCCGCCGTGCCGTGCGGCAGGCAAAGGAAGAGCACGTCGCCCGCGGGGATCTCCTCCGGCGAGGCGAAGAGCAGGTCGGTCCGGCCGCGCAGGTTCGGATGCACGCGATGGATCGGCTGCCCGCACTGCGAGCGGCTCGTGACCGCGCCGACCTCCACGCCCGGATGGTCGAGCAGCAGGCGGAGCAGCTCGCCCCCGGTGTACCCGCTCCCGCCGACGATCGATGCGCGGATGGTCACGAGAGGGCTCCCTGGGGTGGCATGGGCAACCTGCTTTGAGGTTGCCCGTGCCGGATTGGCTGAGCCTCACCACGGGCAACGCTCAGAGCAGCGTTGCCCATGCCACCCGGAATCCGCTCCCGCACCACCCGCATGCAGTACTCCGCCACGAGACCCGGTATGTCCACCCCGCTCGTCTCGATGCTGTTGCGGAACTCCATCGAGTGGTTGAGCTCGTTCACGAGCAGCCCGCGCGTCGGGCACTCGAGCAGGTCGATCGCCACGACATCGGCCCCCACCGCCGCCGCCGAGCGCCGGCACAGCCCGGCCATCTCGCCCGGGATCGCCAGCCCGCTCGCCTTCCCGCCGCGCGCCGTGTTCGTCACCCAGTGCTCGCTGTGGCGGGTGATGGCCGCCACCGGCTCGCCCCCGACGACGAACACCCGGATGTCCCGCTTCGGCTTGTCCACGTACTCCTGCACGTAGAGCACGTGGTGCGGGAACGAGCCGAGGGTGAGCTTGTGCTCGATGATCGCCTCGGCCGCGTCGCGGTCGTTCACGCGGGCGAGCAGCCGCCCCCACGACCCGATCGTCGGCTTGAGCACCGCCGGGTAGCCGATCTCCTCGACCGCCCGCAGCGCCGACTCCTCGTCGAACGCCACCCGCACCCGCGGCGTGGGCACCCCGGCCACCTCGAGCGCCAGCGTCGTCCGCAGCTTGTCGGAGCACGTGTCGATGGCGTGCGAGGGGTTCACGCAGCGGACGCCGAGGGCCTCGAGGATTCGGACGGCGTTCTGCGCCGCGGTGGCGCTGACCGCCCGGTCGATCACCACGTCGAACGGGCGCCAGCGGTGGGCGCTCGCGGGGTCGAAGACCTCCTGCCGCAGATCGATGGCGTCGGGCAGAATGCCCCGGGCCTCGAAGGCGTCGAGGAGGAGCCGCTCCTCGGTGCGGAGGCGGGTGAAGAGGATGGCGATGCGCATGGTTGTTCCCGGGTACCCCGCCCCTCCGGGGCGGCTGCTTCTTCTACTTCTCCTCTTCTGCTCGCTCGCTCAGCGGCAGAAGAGACACGAGGCACGGAGATCGACGAGGGACGGACCCGCCCCGGAGGGCGTGGTGCCCGGCTCACTCGCCCCAGTCCTCCTCGACCTCCGGGGCCAGCTCGAGCGTGAGCGGCTCGCGGCTGACGACCTCGAGCTCGGCGGAGCAGTCGGTGCAGCGGACGACCTCGCCGGCCATCGGCGAGCGGCCGAAGGTGACGGGCGCGTCGCACTCGGGGCAGGGGGCGGTGGCGGACATAGCGGTGCTCCTTCTTGTTGCGTGCTGCTGCGCGAACCTCAAAACGACAAGACCCCCGGGCACGCGCCCGGGGGTCCTGTGATTGCTGCGCTGCTCTCTGGGTGCTAGCCCAGCCCCTGCGCGCTCACGGCGACCGCCCGGACGCTCCGCGTCCCTTTCCCTTTAGCGGCTTTGGTGAGCTTGCTGAAACGGATCACTGGGGCTGGCTCCCGAAGATTGGGATCACGGTATCCGGGCGCGGCCGGATGTCAAGCCGCCTCGCCGATGCCCTTCCCATCGACGAGCGCGCCCGCCGGCCTTGAGCGGGAATCACCCACGGCCCAGCGACCGGATACGGTTCCATGCCCGGCCGGCGCCGGGCGATGGGAGACGCGATGGCGGTGCAGGGTGCGACGTCCCCGGCGGAGACGGAGCCGACGATCGACGCCGTCCCGTGGCACGCGCTGAGTGCCGACGAGACCCTCTACCGCCTGGGCGCCTGCCCCGGGGGCCTCTCCGGTCCCGACGCTGCGGCCCGACTCGCGCGATCCGGCCCCAACCTGCTGCCGAGCAAGCCGCCCGCGCCGTGGTGGCTCGTGTTCGCCCGCCAGTTCGCCAGCCCGCTCATCCTCGTCCTCGCCCTCGCGGCGGGCCTGGCCCTCGCGATCGGCGAGCCCCTCGACAGCGGCTTCATCGCCGTCGTGCTCGTGCTCAACGCCCTCATCGGCGGCACGCAGGAGTGGCGCGCCGAGCGCAGCGCCCAGGCCCTCCGCCGTCTCCTTCGCTTCCGCGCGGCGGTGGAGCGCGACGGGCGCGTGCTCGAGGTCGAGGCCCGGGACGTCGTGCCGGGCGACATCCTCTGGCTCGAGTCCGGCGGACGCGTCCCCGCCGACGCCCGGCTTCTCACCCAGACCGGCCTGCAGGTGGACGAGTCGCTGCTCACCGGCGAGTCGCTCCCGGTCGCCAAGGACAGCTCGTGGACCGGCCCCCCGGAGACCCCCCTCGCCGACCGGCGCAACATGGTGCACGCCGGCGCGGCCGTCGTGCACGGGCGCGCCAAGGCCGTGGTCACCGCCACCGGCCCCCGCTCCAGCGCTGGCCGGCTCGCCCTCGACGTCGCCGGCGCCCCCGCCGGGAGCACCCCCCTCCTGATCCGGCTCGAGCGCTTCTCGAAGCTCATCGGCGTCGCCTCGCTCTTCGCGGCGGCGCTCGTCGTGCTCATCGGCGTGCTCGGCCACGGCCGGGGCGTCGGCGAGATGACGCTCTTCGGGATCGCCCTGGCGGTGGCCGTCATCCCCGAGGGCCTCCCCGTCGCGATCACCGTCGCGCTCGCCGTCGCGAGCTCTCGCATGGCCAGACGCGGCGTCATCGTCCGCCGTCTCGACGCCGTCGAGGGACTCGGCAGCTGCACCATGATCGCCAGCGACAAAACGGGCACGCTCACCTGCAACGAGCTGACGGTCAGGGAGGTCCGCACCGCCGGCGGCTTGGTCCTCGATGTCTCCGGCGAGGGCTTCGAGCCGAGCGGGGAGGTACGTCCCCGCGACGCAGCCTGGACGCCCAAGGCACGCGCCGAGGCCGAGTCGCTGGCCCTCGCCGCCGTGCTCTGCAACGAGGGTGATCTGCACGCGACCGACGGCGCGTGGACCTGGCGGGGCGACCCCACCGACGTCGCCCTGCTCTCTCTCGCGCGCAAGCTCGGCGTCGAACGCGAGCCGGCGCTCGAAACCCACGCCGAGGTCAACCGAATCCCCTTCGAGCCGGAGCACCGCTTCGCCGCGACGTTCCACGACGCCGAGGACGCGACCCGCGTCTTCGTGAAGGGCGCGCCGGAGAGGGTGCTCGCGATGTGCGAGACCTCCGCGAACGAGCGGGCGGGCGCGCGGGCCTCCGCCGAGGAGATGGCGACGCGCGGCCTGCGCGTGCTCGCCCTCGCCGCGGGCGTGGTCCCCGACGCGCCCGATCCCGCGGCCGCGCCGGCCCAACCCGATGGTCTGCGCCTGCTTGGCTTCGTGGGCATGCTCGACCCGCTCAGGCCGGGCGTGAGGGAGGCCGTCGCCTCGTGCGCCCGCGCCGGCGTGCACGTCTCGATGGTCACGGGCGATCACCCCACCACGGCGCTGGCGATCGCGCGGGACCTCGGCCTCGCTTCCAAGCCCGACCAGGTGGTGACGGGCGAGGCGTTCGACGCCATGACCGATGATGAGTTGGGCCGGGCGATCGGGCGCGTGCGGGTGTTCGCGCGCGTCGCCCCGCACCAGAAGCTGCGCATCGTCGAGGCGGCGAAGGCGGCCGGCCATTTCGTCGCGGTGACGGGCGACGGCGCCAACGACGCGCCGGCCCTGCGCTCGGCCAACATCGGGGTCGCGATGGGCAAGGGGGGAACGGACGTCGCCCGGGACGCCTCGGATCTGGTCATCAGCGACGACAACTTCGCGACCATTGTCTCGGGCATCGAGGAGGGGCGCATCGCCTACGACAACGTGCGGAAGGTGGTCTACCTGCTCCTGTCCACCGGGATCGCCGAGGCCATCATGACGATCATCGCCGTCGGCGCCGGCATGCCCCTCCCCCTCCTGCCCGCGCAGCTGCTCTGGCTCAACCTCGTCACCAACGGCGTCCAGGACGTCGCCCTCGGGTTCGAGCCCGGTGAGCGCGACGTGCTCGACCGCCCGCCCAGGCCGCCCCGCGAGCGGCTGCTCAACCGTCTCATGCTCGAGCGGTCGCTCGTCGCCGCCCTGGTCATGGGGCTGGTCTCGACCGCGGCGTTCTGGTGGATGCTCGAGCGGGGGTGGGGCGAGGCCGAGGCACGGAACGCCCTGCTGCTCCTCATGGTGCTCTTCGAGAACGTCCACATGGGGAACTGCCGCAGCGAGACCCGCTCGGCCTTCGCCCGCTCGCCGCTGCGCAGCCCGGTGCTTCTCGGCGGCACGATCGGCGCGATGCTGGTGCACCTGCTCGGGATGCACGTCCCCGCGCTGCAGGCGGTGCTGCGCACCGAGCCGCTGGGGCCGGAGGCGTGGGCGACGCTCTTCGCCCTAGCGCTCTCGGTGCTCGCGGCCTCGGAGATCCACAAGCTCACCTGGCGCTGGCGTCGGGGATGAAGTCCGCCCCCGCTTCGTAAGCGCTGTGTTCGTACTCGCCACTCCGTTCGAGGAAGTTTCCGCGTTGGGTCGGCGACGCTGCGCGCCGAGGATTAAGGCGCTCAGCCTCCCGCGCAGCGCTGAGTGGAACAGGAGGGCATCGCAATGACCGGCACAGCAACCAAGAGCGACTCTCAGATCAAGCAGGACGTGCTGAATGAGCTCAGGTGGGACGCCCGCGTGGACGAGACCGAAGTGGGCGTGCAGGTGCACAACGCGATCGTGACCCTGACCGGGGCGGTGTCGTCCTACCCCAAGCGGCTCGCCGCCCGCGAGGCCGCGCACCGGGTGCACGGCGTCCTCGATGTCGTCGACGACATGCGGGTGTCGCTCCCTGCCACCTGGTCGCGGAGCGACGAGGACGTCGCGCGGGCGGTGCGTGAGGCGCTGCGTTGGGACGTGACCGTCCCCGACGAGCGCATCACCTCGACGGTCGCCTCGGGCATCGTCTCGCTCCAGGGCGCTGTGGACAACTGGACGCAGCGGGCCGACGCGGAGCGCGCGGTGCACCGCCTCACCGGGGTGCGAGGGGTCGTCAATCAAATCAGCGTGGCGGCCGCGATCGTCGGCCCCGAGCAGATCCGGCGCCAGGTGGAGGAGGCGCTCGAGCGCCAGGCCGAGCGTGAGGCCCGGCGGATCGGCGTGCGAGTGAAGGACGGGATCGTGACCCTTACCGGCACGGTGCGCTCCTGGACCGAGCGCAGCGCGGTGGAGCGTGCGGCCGGATTCGCGCCCGGCGTGCGGCGCGTCGAGGATCAGACCACGGTCGATCCGTACGCATGATCGCGCCGCGAGCAGCCGCCGCGGGGGCGGTCCCCGCGGGAGCACGATGGTCACGAGCAACAGGAGAGGAGCCATGTCGCTTCCACTCATGAAGAGGAGAAACCCGTTCAACGGCGAGCTCGCGCGCCTGCGCGACGAGATGGAAGAGGTCTTCGACCGCCTCACGCACGAGCCCTGGGGGCTGATCGAGCCGAAGGCGATGCGCGCCGAGACGTGGATCCCCCCCCTCGATCTCAGCGAGACCGACGACGAGGTCACGGTGCGCCTCGAGACCCCGGGCATCCCGGCCAAGAGCCTCGACATCAAGCTGACCGACCGCACGCTCAGCGTCTCTGGCTCCAAGGAGGAGACGCAGGAGAAGAAGGGGGAGAGCTTCTACCGCTGTGAGCGCAGGTTCGGGTCCTTCCAGCGCACGATCGAGCTGCCCCCGACGATCGACCCCGATACGGCCAGCGCCGAGGCGGAGAACGGCGTTGTCACCATCCGCATCGCGAAGAAGCCCGGGGCCAAGACCAAGACGGTCGAGGTCAAGGCCGTGGGCAGGAAGGTGCCGGTCAACGACTGACGCTGACGCGCGAGGCGCGCCTGCAAACCACGCACCACGCACAGGAGAACCATCATGCCGCTGAGCACACTCAAGGAGCTCCTGATCCAGCAGGTCGACGAGCTCCAGGCCGGCGATAGGCACGCCCTCGAGGTGATGACCAAGATCGCCAAGGTCTCCAATTCCCCGGACCTCGGCAAATCTCTGCGAACACGAGCCGATCAGGCGAGAGACCGTGTCACCCGCCTGGATAGGGTTCTCAAGGAGCTCAACGCCTCGCCCAAGCGCACGGAGACCAAGGGCATGAAGGGGCTGCTCGAGGATTGCCTCAGGCTCGCCGAGGCGGCCAGGACCGAACCGCACGTGCGGGACGCCGCGCTCATCGCCGTCGCCCAGCACGCCATCCACGACGAGATCGCCGGCTTGGGCTGCGCCCGGACCTGGTCATCGCTCCTCGGTCTTGACAAGGTGGCCGGCGACCTCGGGCGCATGCTCCAGGACGCCCGCGACGGGGACGTCGAGCTCACCAGGATCGCCGAGAGACTCAACCGGGAGGCGATCGCGCCCGTTGCTGTCTGAACGCGATCGCAGCCAGATCGCCGCGCAGCCGAAAGACTCCGCGGCGAGTTGAGGCGGGGCGCACGACAACGCGCCGCCGAGTCCGACGGCGCTGTGGAGCGGGGCGGGCGCCGCTCGTGCCGGAGGTCCCGAGATGACACGCAGATCGCTCTCCTCTGGTCGCGACGTCGTCGTCCCGGCGCATCCGTTCGACCTCCCCGGACTCCTCCACCTGCCCGAGACCTCCCGCGGGATGGTCGCGTTCGCCCACGGGAGCGGCAGCAGCCGGCACAGCACGCGCAACCAGTTCGTGGCGTCCGTCCTCCAGGAGGCGGGCCTCGGCACGCTCCTCTTCGACCTGCTCAGCGAGCGCGAGGCCGCGGATCGGCGCAACGTCTTCGACATCAGCCTGCTCGCCGACCGCCTGCTCCAGGCGGCCCGCTGGCTCATATCGCTCCCGGAGCTGGTGGGTGTGCGCGTCGGGCTGTTCGGCGCCAGCACGGGGGCGGGCGCGGCGCTCATCGCGGCGGCGGAGGAAGGCCGCGTCGGTGCGGTCGTCTCGCGGGGCGGGCGCCCGGACCTGGCGGGCCCCTGGCTCGCGCGGGTCACGGCGCCGACGCTGCTCATCGTCGGCGGCGACGACACCCGCGTGATCGAGCTCAATCAGTGGGCGTACGACACCCTCCTCTGCGAGAGACGCCTGGCGATCATCCCGAACGCGACGCATCTGTTCGAGGAGCCGGGCACGCTCGAGGAGGCCGCGAGCCTCGCCGCCGAGTGGTTCGTCCGTCACCTCGCGGCGGAGCCTGGAACATGATCCGCGCCGCGTTCCGGAACCGCGAGGAGGCCGGGCGGCGCCTCGCCGAACGCCTCGAGCGGCTCGGCCTGGTCGACCCCCTCGTGCTGGCGATCCCGCGCGGCGGTGTCGAGGTGGGCGCCGCGATCGCACGGGAGCTCGGCGCAGAGCTGGACGTGGTCCTGGCCCGCAAGCTCCGCGCGCCCGAGCAGCCCGAGCTGGCGCTCGGCGCCGTCTCCGAGACCGGTGAAATCTACCTCAACGACGCGGCGGTCGCCCTCACCGGGCCGGCCGGCGACGAGCTCGAGCAGGAGCGGCGGCACCAGATGGAGGAGATCGCGCGGCGATCGCGCCTGTTCCGGGCCGCCAGGCCGCGGGCCGAGATCGCAGGCCGATCCGTGATCGTCACCGACGACGGCCTGGCCACGGGCGCCACGATGATCGCCGGGCTCCGGAGCGTGCGTCCGCAGCGGCCGCGCGAGCTGATCTGCGCGGTTCCCGTCGCCCCGCCCGAGAGGCTGGCCGAGGTTCGTGAGCTGTGCGACCAGCTCGTGTGCCTCATGGCGCCGTCGCAGTTCTGGGCCGTCGGCCAGTTCTACGATGACTTCTCGCAGACCTCGGACGAGGAGGTCCTCGAGCTGCTAAGAGAGTTCGCCCCGCCGCGCCCCGGCGGGGGCCAGATGTAGGACCGTCGGCGCGAGCGCGATCGACGGCCTGGAGCGATCACCCCTTGATCACGCCAAGGGGGCGCAAGCGGGCGACCTTCGTCGAGAGTCCGGCGCGGTGGACGACGCTGACCACCAGGTCGACGTCCTTGTATGCCATGGGCTGCTCCTCTGCGAGACCTTCGCGGCTGCGCGCACGCGCGATCACGCCGGCCGCGTGGAGCTCACTCTGGATGTTCCGCCCACGTGCGGCCTTCCTGGCCGCGGTTCGGCTCATCGCCCGACCCGCCCCGTGGCAGGTGGTGCCGAAGCTCCGCTCCATCGAGCGCGGGCCGCCGACGAGCACCCAGCTCGCCCTGCCCATGTCCCCGGGGATGATGACGGGCTGGCCGACGGCCCGGTAGCGCTGCGGGAGGTCGGGGTGGTGCGCCGGGAAGGCCCTGGTCGCCCCCTTGCGGTGCACGTAGACGTCCTTGGTCCGGCCGCCGACCCGGTGCCGCTCGAGCTTGGCGATGTTGTGCGCGACGTCGTAGACCAGCTCCATGCCCAGCTCGTCCCACGGGCGGTGGAAGAGCCGCTGGAAGACCTCGCGGGTCTGCCACATGAGCAGCTGGCGGTTGCAGAAGGCGTAGTTGGCCGCGGCGCGCATTGTTCCGAGATAGGCCCGGCCCTCGTCGCTCTCAACCGGTGCGCACACGAGCTGGCGGTCGGGCAGGGGGATGCCGTATCGCACCGGCGCGTCCCGCATCGCCTTGAGCGCATCGTCGCAGACCTGGTAGCCCAGGCCCCGCGACCCCGAGTGGATCAGCACGCACACCCGGCCGGCGCTCAGCCCCATCGCGCTGGCGGCGGCCTCGTCCTCGACGCGGTCCACGACCTGCACCTCGAGGAAGTGGTTGCCGGCCCCAACGGTGCCGCACTGGTCGGCGCCGCGTTCGAGCGCCCGATCGCTGACCAGCTCGGGTGTCGCGCCCTCGATGCACCCGTGCGCCTCGGTGCACTCGACGTCCCCGGCGGTAGCCAGGCCCCGCCTCAGCAGAAAGGGGACCCCCTCTCGCATCAATGACTGCAGCTCGCCGCGGGAGAACATGTACCTGCCGCCCTCGCCCACGCCGACCGGGATGTCCCGCATGAGCTGGGCAACCAGCTTGGTCATCACCGGGCGCACGTCCTCGAGGGTCAAGGACGTGCGCACGAGGCGGACGCCGCAATTGATGTCGTAGCCCACGCCGCCCGGCGAGATGACGCCGCCCTCGGCCGGGTCGGTCGCGCAGACGCCGCCGATGCAGAAGCCGTAGCCCCAGTGGATGTCGGGCATGGCGAGGCTGGCGGTCTGGATGCCTGGGAGGAACGCGACGTTGGCGACCTGCTCGAGCGCGGGATCGCGGCGGAGGAGGTCCACCAGGGCATCGTCCACGAACACGAGCCCGTCGGCCCGCATCCCTTCCTTGTACCATCGCGGGATGCGCCAGCAGCACTCGTCCACACGCTCGAGCGGGCCTGAATATCCCTCGCCGGCCACGTGACGCCCCCTTGGCTCATATGTCCACGATGAACGTCGCCTCCCAGGCGTCTGCCGTCTGGCGAACCTCCAACCGATGGTAGGTGACCGCCTTGACCTCGTGCGCGAGCACGTGCCGACCCGGCTGATACTTCTCACCCCGCGCGACGGCGCGGATGCCGCCGGGCGCCTCCGCCACATCGAACTCGGCGAACAGCATCCGGCGTGATTCGAACGCGAAGAGCAGCTCGTTGAGCCAGTCGAAGAGCAGGTAGACCCGATCGGCCCCGCCGACCTCGAACGTCTCCTCCGCCGCGCGAGCGATCTGGCCGAGCTCGCCCGCGATGATCTCGAACAGGCCTCTCGCCGCCTCGCAGAGCAGCGCTTCGTACGTCGCCGCCCGCGCGTGCACGCCCAGGTCCGCGGTGTGCTCGAAGAGCTCGTACACGCCAACGCTCCCGGCGCGGGCCTTCGCCCTAGCGCCCTCGGGGCACGACGCGGCCCCCGTCGTGCACTCGGTCGCTGGGGTAGACCACCACCGACTCACCCTCGTCGAGACCGCTCAACACCTCCGCCTGCTCTCCGTTCCGGTGCCCTATCTCCACGTCCCGGATGCCGGCCCGGTTCGCGTCGATCGTGAAGACGGCCCACGAGCCCGCGTGCCTGAAGAGCGCGCCGGTCGGGATGGCGAGCACGGACGGGCTCTCCCACACCGTGATGCGCGCCTCGATGCGGTAGCCGTCGCCGAGCCCGTCTCGGTCCTGCGGCGGGTCGACGAAGTCGATGATCACGTTCACGCGCTGCTCCTCGACGCCGAGCGCCGAGATCTTCGTGAACGCCGCGGGCTCGACCAGGCGCACCCGCCCCTGGAGCGGGGCGTCGCCTCCCCACTGCTCCAGGCTGGCCGACGCTCCCGGTCGGATCGCCACCGCGTCGCTCGAGAGGACGTCCACGACGAGCTCGATGTCGCTGGGGTCGCCGATCTCGACGAGAGGGGCGCCCGGCGCCACGACGGCCGCGCTCTCCTGCAGCACGCGGAGCACCCGCCCGTGCACCGGCGCCCGGATCTCCATGCGCCAGCCGGCGGTCCCGCTCCCGTCCTCGCCTCCGCGCAGGAGCGCCGCCCGGGCGAGCTCCAGCTCGAACTCGGCCACCTCGCGCGCGAACCGGGCCTCGCGCGCCTGCTCGTAGCGGATCGACTCGGCGGCGCGGGCGCGGTCCAGCTCGATCGCGGTCGTCGCGCCGCCCTCCGCCGCCTGCTCCAGGCGCTCCACCTCCGACTGCGCCAGCTCGAGCGCGGCGTTGGAGCGGATGATGGCCGCGCCGGCAAGATCCACCGCGGCCTCCGCGGCCCGGACGCGCGCCTCGGCCTCCGCCCGGGCGCGGGGATCGAGCAGCGCAGGATCGGTCGGCTCGATCACGGCGACGATCGTCTCGTCCGCGGCGACGGCGTCGCCCTCGTCCAGCGTGATCCTCGCCAGGCGGCCCGCCAGGGGCGCCGAGATCACGTATCGCTCCCTGATCCGCGTGTTGCCGTCTTCATCCACGGTGACCCGCATGGGCCCGCGCGCAGCCGCTGCCACCTCGACCGGCGCCGGCTTCGGCCAGAGGGCGTACACGACCGCGCCGGCGATGGCCAGGACGAGGATCGCCAGCATCGTGGTACGGATCCACCTCGGCACCGGCCGTCAGCCCTTCGTCTTGAGGACCTCGACGAGGTCGAGCCTGTCCACGCCGCGACGGACGACCATGCCCGAGACGAACGCGGCGAGCACGATGACTATAACCGCAAAGGCGTAGGTGGCGGGCGAGACGACCAGCGGGATCCGGACGGTCTCGCCGGCGAGCACGCTCGTGACCAGCTTCGCGAGGGCGGTCCCGAGGAGCATGCCGGGCGGGATGGCGACCAGCGTGATCGTCGCCAGCTCCCCGAGAAGCACCATCGACACTTCGGCGCGGGTGAACCCGAGGATCCGGAGCGTGGCCAGCTCGTGCGCCCGCTCGGCCAGCGCGACCCTCGCGCTGTTGTAGATCACGCCGAAGGCGATGATGCTCGCGAACGTCACGTTGAAGAGGCGCATCCGCAGCACGTTCTCCGCGATGGTCTCCTCGAACGCGTCGAGCGCGGCGCGCCGCAGGGTGACCGACGCCACTCGCGGCGTCTCCTTGAGGCGCACGTACAGCTCTTCGGCCCGCGCGGCGTCGACCGTCAGAGCCGCGCCGGAGACGACGTGCCCCTCGTGCAGCAGCGCGTTGAGGGCGCCGACCTCCATGTACGCCGCCGTTCCGGCGTACGTCCGCGTCACCGCCGCGACGGGCACCCGGACGATCGGACGCTGCCCGTCGAGCACCTCGAGCGTGACCATCTCGCCGGCGCCGACACCGAGGATCTCAGCCAGCGAGTCGCTCAGGAGCAGTCCGCTCGGCGGCATCGTCACGGGGCGCTCGTGCTCGTCGAGCACGCGGTTGAGCCGCGGCGTGGCGGGGAGCCCCGTGACGCCCTGGAGGCGCGAGCGAGGGCCGGCGCGGATGCGCGCGGGCACCGCCCGGAACGGCTCGGCGTCCACCACGCCGGGCATGCGGGCGATCTCGTCGGCCGCGCTCGGGGAGGCCGGCTCGACGAACGAGATGGTCATGTCCTGCCGCTGGCTCGTGAAGAAGACGTATTCCATGAGATAGGCGACCGCCCCGCGCATGAAGCCGCCGACGATGAGCACCGCGACGGCGAGACTCACTCCTGCGCACGAGAAGAACGCGCGGATCGGCTGGCGCTCGAGGTGACGCAGCACCATCCGCCCGCTCGGGCCGAGCAGGCGGTGGACGTGGAGCCGCTCGGTGAGCGTCTCCCGGTAGTCGGGCGGCGATTCGGGACGCATGGCCTGCGCCGGCGGCAGGCTGGCGGCCCGATGCACGGCGGCGAGCGTCCCGAGAACGGCCGCACCGAACCCCACGCCCAGGGCGATCACCAGCCCGGGCCGGCTGAGCTGGAAGTCGAAGACCGGGAAGCGGTAGAAGCGGGCGTACATCTCGGTCAGGATCGCGCCGAGCCTGGCGCCGACGGCGACGCCGAGCGATGAGCCGGCGAGCGCGACGAGCAGCGACATCTCCACGTAGTGGAGGGCGATCGCGAGCCGCCCGTACCCGAAGGCCTTGAGGGCCGCGATCTGCTCCCGCTGGTTGCGGACCAGGCGGGAGAAGACGATGTTGAGGATGAAGGCCGCGGCGGAGAGGAAGATCGTCGGCGGGATCACGGCCATGCCGCGGAGCTGATCGAGCTCGTCGGAGATGTATCGGTCGGAGTTCTGCTCGTCGCGCCCGTACGCCCCCTGGCCCCCCCACTCCTCGGTGAGCCGGTCGATGCGCGCGATCACGTCCGGCTCGGACGCGCCCGGCGTGAGCGCGACGGCGACGTCGTTGAAGGCCCCGTCCATGTCGAAGGCGGGCGCGAGCTCGCGGTAGGGCATCCAGAAAATGCCGTACCTCTTGTCGTCGGGCAGGAAGTCCCCGGGCCGGACCTGGTAGACGTACTCCGGCGAGAGGGCGATCCCGACGATCGTGAGCCGCTCGAGCCGGCCGTTGATGATGGCCCGCACGGTCGCGCCGGGCTTGAACCCGTGGGCCTCGGCGAACGCCTGGCTGGCGACGACTTCAGCCCCGCGCCCGGGCTCGGGGAGCCGCCCGCGGCTGACGTGCAGCTCCGAGAGGCCGTAGGGGGGGCGCTCGGGGATGGAGATGATGCGCCCCGTGGCGGGCTCGAGCAGCCCCGGCACGTCGAGGTTGACCTCGACCGCGATGCGCGTGACGACCCTCGCGACGCCGGGGACCTCCGCGAGCCGCTGCTCGAGGCTGCTCGGCGCCCGCTTCACGTGCGCGAAGACGTGCGGGAAGCGATACCGCTCGTAGAACGTGTCTCGCGCCGCCTCGAGCGAGGCCGTCAGACTCAGCGACATGGTGAGCGTCGCGATGCCGCACGCCATGACCAGCGCCGCAGCGAGGAGCTGTGCCCACATGCGCCGAAGGTCGCGGAGCAGCTTTCGGTGGAGGCTGGTCAAGGGCTCACCAGGAGAGGACGGCGGGCTCGACCTTGCTCTCGTTCTCGTGGACCGAGGCGATCAGGCCGCCGGAGAGGGAGATGACGCGGTCGGCGATCTTCGCGATCACGGCGTTGTGGGTGATGACGGCGGTGGTCGTGCCCAGCTCGCGGTTGATCCGGGCGATGGCCTCGAGCACGAGCACACCGGTCTGGACGTCCAGCGCGCCGGTCGGCTCGTCGCACAGGAGGACGCTCGGGCGCTTTGCGACGGCGCGGGCGATGGCGACTCGCTGCTGCTCGCCGCCGGAGAGCTGGGAGGGGAAGTGGTCGGCGCGGTCCGCGAGGCCGACGAGCGTGAGCGCCTCCCGAGGGTCCATGGGGTCGCGCGCGATCTCCGTCACCAGGGCGACGTTCTCCGCCGCGGTCAGGCTCGGGATGAGGTTGTAGAACTGGAACACGAAGCCCACGTGCTCGCGCCGGTACCGCGTGAGCGCGGCGTCGTCGAACCGGGTGAGATCGTGGTCGAGGTATCGCACCGTGCCGCTGGTCGGCACATCAAGCCCGCCCAGGATGTTCAGGAGCGTGCTCTTGCCGCTCCCGGAGGGCCCGAGCAGGACGACCAGCTCGCCGGCATAGAGGTCCAAGTCCACCCCGCGGAGCGCGTGCACCTCGACCTCGCCCATGACGTAGACCTTGGTCAGGCCCCGGGCGGCGAACACGGCGCGGGCCTCGATCACGGTCGGCTCGCCCATCGGCGCGGGGCCTCCGGCGGTCCGCCCCGCGACCGGGCCCCGGGCCCGCGCCGCTTCCCGACGCGCGGACGGTCGTGGCCAATGCTACGCCGTCAGCGGACGCGCCACGAGGCGCGCTCGGCCATCGAGGCATCGAGCACCCCGACGACCGCCGGGTGGACGGCAAGCTCCGAGGGGCGCAGGCTCGTCAGCTCCCCCTCCCGCAGGTGCTCGCCCGCCTCTCCGGTCAGTTCCTCGCGCAGGAGGCCGAGGAAGCGCGGCGCGGCAAAGATCGCGGCCGGGCGCGCATCAAGCTCGGACTCGAGCCGGCTGAGCCACGCCCGCACGTCGCGCGCGAAGCGCCGCTTCTCCTCTTCCCGCTCGTGCCCGAAGGAGGCGTACCGCTGCTTGGCGCACTCCTGCGGGCCGCGCCCGAGCACCGATGGCCGGTGGTGCTCGTGGTCGTCCTCCCACGGGCTCGCGACCGAGCGCTCCATGGTGAGCCTCCAGCTCTTGCCCGGAGTGCGCGTGCACGCGAACAGGCATGCGCGCCGCTCATCGGCGGTGACTATCCAATGGGGCTGCATATGGATGGCTCCCCTTAGAGAGAACGCCGCGCCGGGGGCGTCACTCATCGCCGGCGAGGAGCACGTCACCCCGGGGTCGGACCTCGATGACCGATGCCGGGGTGATCCGGCGCGACTCCACCTCGCTCGCGGGGATCTGACCCGATGCCCGCAGCTCACGCTCGGCCTGCAGCCAGTCGGAAATCGCATCGCCGGGGCCACCGCGCCGGGCCTGGTAGATCTCGTACGCCCGCGCACGGATCCGCTCTTCCAGCGTCAGGGGCGAGAGCGGAGTCTCACCCCGGAGGATCTCCGCGGGCTTGGGCTCCGGCCGCCCGGTCGAACGTGTCTCGATTCGCCTCGCTCGTGTGTGCGACTTCATGATGAACTCCCTGGGTACGCCGAACTTCTATCGCGACAGGCTGGACGGCTCGTGCGCTTCCTCCTCGCGGAGAAGTCGCTCCAGCAGGTCGAGCGTCGTGATGATCCCGACGGGGAACATCTCCTCGTCCACGACGACGACACGGTGGATGCGAGCGCCCACGAGAAGCCTCCCGACCGCGACCAGCGGGGTGTCCGGGCGCACGGTCTCGGGCTCGGGGGACATGAAGTCCTCGACGGACGCGATCGGCTCGGGCGGGATCTCCTCCTCGACACCCTCGCCGCCCAGCTCGCTCAGCGATTCGAACATGAACGCCGGCGCCCGCTGGCTGTCGCCCTCGATGCAGCAGCGGACCAGGTCCGTCCTCGAGACGACGCCGATCACCCTTCCCTGCCGGTCCACCACCGGAGCCCCGGAAATCTCGTTCTGCTCGAGCATCCGGGCCAGCTCCGCGATGGTCGTCGTCGGATCGACACACACGGGTTCCGGCGTCATCACATCCCTCGCCCGGAGAACGCTCGCCGCCGCGATCATGGCTGGGTCTCCTTGTCCGCACGACCCGAACCGACCAGCCTGCTCAACCGGAAGATCATCGCACGCGGCCTGCGCGCCCACCATGCGGAAAGTTCCCCGATCGTGGCCGCGAGCCCGGCGGCGCGGCGTAGAATGGGACGATGGCCGAGCAGGGGTGCCAGGCCGCGCCCGCGATTCGCGGCCGAGCCGCGTGTTCGCCGCTCACGGCCGCCATGGCGTGCGCGGCGCTCAAGTCGTCGATCGACGCGATGGTCGTGACGGACAGCCGCGGGATCATCCGCATCGCGAGTGATTCCATGCTGCGGGTGCTTGGGTGGTCCCCCGACGAGCTCGTGGGACGCTCCGTGGGCGTGCTGGTCCCCGAGGACGATCGTCCCGCCCACGAAGCGGCCCTGGCCCGCTACCCGGGGGCCACCTCGGGCGCGGTCGTCGATCGGACGCGCGAGACCGCCGCGCTGCGGCGGGACGGCGCCCGCCTCCCCGTCGAGCTGACGGTCTCCAGGTTCCGGGCCGACGACGGGGAGGAGATGCTCTCGGCCGTCTTCCGTGATATCACGAGCCAAAAGCGCTCCCGGGAGGAGCTCGAGTCTCACCAGCAAGATCTCGAGTGTCTCGTGCGCGAGCGGACCAAGGAGCTCGAGCGATCGCACGAAAAGCTCCGCGTCGCGGACCGGCTCGCGGCGATCGGCACCCTCGCCGCCGGTCTCGGGCATGACATGAACAATGTGCTGCTGCCCGTGCGCTCCAGGCTCAACGCGCTGCTTGCGCCGCAACCGCCCGCCCGCTGGCGCGAGCACGTCGAGGCGATCCGCAGGAGCGTGGTCTACCTCCAGCAGCTCGCCGACGGCCTGCATTACCTGGCGCTCGACCCGGCGCGCGAGGATGCTCGCGACACGACGGACATCGCGCCCTGGTGGAACCAGGCGAGCATGCTTCTCCGCAAGGCGGTGCCCGAGCACGTGCGGGTGATCGCCTCGATCCCGGAGAGCCTTCCACCGGTGCATATGGCGCCGCACCGGCTCACGCAGGCCGTGCTCAACCTCCTCGTCAACGCCGGCGAGGCCATCCCGCCGGGAAGAAAGCGCCGGCAGGGGATCGTGCGCGTCACCGCCGCCCTCGACGCCGAGCAGAGATGCGTCCACCTCCGCATCACCGACAACGGAACCGGGATGAGCGAGGAAGTTCGACGCCGAGCGTTCGAGATGTTCTTCACGACCAAGCCCCGGGGGCTGGGCACCGGGCTGGGCCTGCCGCTGGTCCGCCGGTTGATCGAGGACGCGGGGGGGCGGGTCGAGATCGAGTCTCAGGAGGGCCGGGGCGCCTCGGTGCTGCTCGTCATGCCCGCCGCACCCGCACGCCGCCCGGACAATGGGGGGCGCTGGAGCGCGGTCATCACGCTCGGTGACGCCCGGAGCGCCTCGCTCGTCGCCCAGCTGCTCGACAGCGCGGGGGTTCGCGTCTCGCACGGCGCGGAGCCGGGCGATGCAAACCTCTGGGTCGCCGGCCCCGAAGACGCCGCCCGCGCTCTTGACTGGCGCGCACGCCGCACTCTGCGCCAGGCGGTCCTGGTGGGCGCCGGTCAGCCGGGCATCGCCGCACCCGGCTGTGTTACAATAGATCGTACGCTCGATGTGAACACGATACGTGCCGCGTTGGGCACCGCCCTCGCCGAGCTTCAGAGAGGGAGAGTCGACGGTGACGACTCCCGCCCACAATGAACGCGCCACCAGGCTCCCGGCTGAAGGCCGTCTGCCTGCGCCGCACAGGGACACCCCCGGCGTCCGGGTCGTGTGCGTCGATGATCACGCCGTCCTTGTCGAGGGCCTCCGCGCGCAGTTCGACATCGAGGGCCGGATCGAGATCGTCGCCAGCCTCCGCAGCGCTGACGGCCTGCTCCAGATCGTGGCCGAAACCCGCGCCGATGTCGTGCTCCTCGACATCGAGATGCCCGGCGCCGACGCCTTCGAGTCCGCCGACCGGCTCCTGCACCTCCGCCCCGACGTGAGGGTGATCTTCCTGAGCGCCCACATCCGGGACGCCTTCATCTCCGCGGCGTACACCTGCGGCGCGTCCGGATACTTCACGAAGGCCGACGAGCCGGAGGAGATCGCCGCGGGGATTCTCCAGGCGGTGCACGCCCCCAAGGGCACGTTCGTGATGGGCCCCAAGGTGCGAGCGCACTGCCGCCCGACGCCCAGCGGTCCGTCGCCCCACCGCAGGAGCGCGGACCCGGACGAGGACCGGCCCCGCACCTCTCTGGACAGGCTCACCGTTCGCGAGCTCGAGGTCGTTCGCCTGATCGGCAAGGGGCTGTCGCGCTCGGAGATCGCCGCGGAACTCTGCCGCAGCGCCAAGACCATCGACGGCCACCAGGAACGCATCCTCCGGAAGCTCGGGCTCGCCTCCCGTGCCGAGCTGATGCGCCTGGCGATCCGCGAGGGGCTGGCGGAAGCCTGACGCGCGGCACCCACGCTACTCCGCCTGCGCGCGGAGCTCCCTCAGCCGCTTGGCCGCATCCATCGCCCACTTGTCGATCGCGCTCTTCACGTCCGCGGCGGTCGAGAACGCAGCGAGGTCGAACTGGTTTCCCGCGTCCGCCTGCACGACCGCCGCGAGCTGCTCGCCCGTCAGCGAATCGAGGACCTCGCCCTCCATGGCGGCCCCGCCCGTGCCGGCGCCCGCGAAGCGGCTGGCGGGGTGGATCTTCTGCCACCACACGCTCTTGGCGATGTCCGTCAACGCGATGCGCACGCGCGCGATCCCCGGCCCCGCCCCCTCGGTCACGTCCAGCCCCTCGCCCTCGATCACGCCGATGCACGCGGCCCTCAGATGCTCGAGCAGCTCGGTCCGCTCCTCGGCCGTGAGCGCCTCCGTCTCGGCGCGGAACTCAATCGCATCGACGGTGAAACGCTCATACTCGGCGAGCCGGGGGGAGATGAAGCGGGATCGCGATTCGCTCACCGGCTCCAGCCGGGCGTAGTCGCTCAGAAAGCCGGTCTGCGTCGTGCCGGGCTTGTTTGCGCAGCCTCCCGTCCACGCCGCGAGCACGCAGCACCACAGCGCCGCCCCGCCCCGCCCGATCCGGCGCCCAGTCCCCTCTCGCACTCGGTGCATGCCACGATCTCCGCCCCGTCCCGCCGCGGCGGGACCCCATTGTGCGCGCCGGGGCCTGACGACGCAAGCCCTCGCGTCACGCCCTCGCCGCCTCCAGAGCCCCCCGCGCGGTGCGCAACGCCGGCGGTCGCGAACGGATCTCGATTGCCCTGCCCGAGGCGGAGGATTCCAGGATCGCGTGCATGGTCTCGAGGACGTGCAGCGCCAGCTCGCCGGACGCCAGCGGCGCCCTCCCCTCCGCCGCCGCGGCCGCGAGATCCCGGATCCCGAGCCCGCGCGAGTTCTCGGCGTGTCCGGGGATCAGGGGCGCCTCCCGAGACTCCTTCTCGTCGCGGACGCGCACCCGCACCGGGCCGCCGAAGCCGTTGGGGTCGGGCGCGAGGATCGTGCCCTCCGAGCCGAAGATCTCGACCGAGGGCATGGAGTGCGACCACACGTCGAAGCTCATGAGCAGCGAGGCCACCGGCCCCTCGTCGAACTCCAGCGAGGCCGAGACGTGTGTGGGGGTCTCGACCGGGAGCATCTCCCCCCGGCGCGGCTCGCTCGCGACCTCGCGCCGGGCGAACGTCGTCCTGGTGATCGACGCCACACGGCGCACGGGGCCGAAGAGGCTGACCAGCGCCGTAATGTAATACGGACCCATGTCAAAGAGCGGCCCCGCCCCTCGCTCATAGAAGAACGCCGGGTCGGGGTGCCAGAGCTCCGGCCCCCTGTACATCATGAATCCTACGGCGCCCACCGGCGAGCCGATGACCCCGTTCGCGAGCAGGCTCGCGCACGTCTGATAGCCCGCGCCCAGGAATGTGTCCGGGGCGCAGCCGACCAGCCGCCCGTGTCCGCGCGCGGTCTCGAGAATCCGGCGCGCATCGGCAAGGTCGATCGCCAGCGGCTTCTCGTTGTAGACGTGCTTGCCCGCGCTCGCCGCCGCCAGGCCGATCGGCGCGTGGGCGCTCGGCGGCGTCAGGTTCAGCACGAGATCGATCGTCGGGTCCTCGAGGATCGCCTCGAACGCGCACGCACGCGCGATGCCGTGCTGGGCCGCCTTGGCCCGCGCCCGCTCCGCGTCGATGTCGCAGCACGCCTCGACCGTGTACCCGCCGAGTCGGCGCGCGTTGGTGATATAGATGTCGCTGATGTTCCCGCACCCGACCAGCCCGACGCGAAGCGGCTTGACGCCCATGGCTGACTCCCTCGGCGCCCCGGCGCCGCACCCGGCGCATCCTAGCCGGCCGGCGGGCGCCGCCGCTCACGTCGCGTAGGCGAACAGATTCAGGTAGAGCAGCACGTCGCGCGTGTCCACCCGGCCGTCCTCGTTGAGGTCGCCCGACGGGTCGCCGGAGCTGAACGCGGCGAGGAACGCGAGCACGTCGATCGTGTTGATCGTGCCGTCTCCGGTGAAATCCGCGGGGTGGGCGCCGATCAGGCCGACAACGAGGTCGAAGTCGCCGTCGTCGATCGCGCGGTCCCGGTCGAGGTCCGCGTACGCGTCGAAGTCGCTGTCCGCCTCCACCCGCCCCAGCAGCAGGAACGCCCGGACCCCGTCGCCCCGCGTGAAGCGCCCGTCGTGATCGAGGTCCCCCGGGTCCGTCGCCGGCGTCGCGACGACGCGCAGCGTGCCCTCGACCCGCGTGCCCTCCGCCACCACCGCCGGAGCGTCCACCCACTCGAGCCACACAGAGAGCGAGTCGTCGTTGGGGTTCGTCGTGCCCGCGAGATACCCCTGTACGCCCAGCGACCCCACCGTCGCCGAGACGGACTCGACCCTGACCTCGATGCTCGGGCTCCCCGCGTTCCACGCCGCGGCGTTGTCCTTGAGCAGCACGAACGAGCCGCCGGCGGCGATAGGCCGAGGCGACGCGAAGAGGTAGCGGTCCCGCGCCGAGTCGCGCACCTCGATGGTTCGCGCCCGCCCCAAGGGATCCACCACTCGCAGGTAGCGGGCGTCGTAGAGCCCTTGGTCCGCGTCGGCGAGCATGCTGCTGTGCATCGCCAGTCGGAACGCGTCGAAGCCGCGCCCGGTGGAGCCGGTGGCCAGCGGGATGTCGATGATCGCCTCCCACTCGAACCGCACGACGACCTCCGTGCGCCCGACCGCCGGGTCGGGCCAACTCCTCGCCGACACCAGCGCCGCCCGCAGGCCGTAGAGGCCCCGCCCCTGCACCACGACCCGGTCCTCCCCCTGCGGCTCGCCGATCGAAACGTCCGCGCGGAACATCTCGGGGATCAGATCAAGGGCGTGCCCCTGCTCTCGGAAGGATGGCCCCGTGACGACCGAGGTTCCGAATGCGCTTGCGCTCCCGTCGGCGCGCTGCACCAGCGGCCGGATGAACCCGTTGGCGATGATGTCCGCCCCGCTAAGGGGGTAGGAGCCCGTCCCGGGCACGCGGTCGTAGAAATCGATGATTGTGAACAGGTCCGGTCCGCTCGTGCGCGGGTCGTCCACCCGCGACCCTCCCAGGAAGAGCGGGATCGGCGGCTCGAGCACGCCCCCGTCCGGGATGGCCAGCAGCGCGACCTCGCCGTCGTCGAAGAACTTGTAGCTCTGCGACCACGCCGGCGGGGTGAAGACGCCGGCCGCCGCTGCGGTCGCGGCGGCCGGGATGAGGAGCCCACGAACGCGGTGCGGTCCGGTGCTCACGGGCAGGGCTGCGTCCACGTGTTGAGGTACGCGATGAAGTCGCGGGTGTCGATGATGTCGTTGCCGTCGAAGTCGGCCCGGTCGTCCTGCGCCGTCCAGAGGTTGAGGAACTGGATGAAGTCGCGGGTGTCGATGATGTCGTCGCAGTTCATGTCCGCCAGGCACTGCGTGAAGAACAGGTCGTCCCAGAAGATCGTGCCCGTTGCGTTCGCGTCGCCGAAGCGGATGGGCAGGATGCTCACCGTAGTCGGGTAGGGCGGCCACTCGTCGGAGATCTCGTCACATCCGACGAGGATGCTCGCCTCCACCCACTGGCCGTCGGTGTGCCCGTTGATGGAGAGGTCCTCGATCGGGATGTAGATCGACCAGTCGTCACGCCGGAACTCGAGCTTGAGGCCCGCGTTGGCCCCGTCGAGCGGCTTGTCGGCCGGGATCGCGTACCACGCGCTCACGCGGCAGGCTCCGCCACGCCAGACGTACTTGGGGTCGTAGAACTCCAGCGTGTCGGGGTTGAGCACGTTGGTCGTCGCGCCGGCGAAATCGGCGCCGGAGGGCAGCTCGAGCGCGCGCTCGCCCGTGCGGATCAGCGCGCCGGGGTCGCCGACCTCCACGAACCGCGCGGTGTTGAACAGGCCCCAGCCCTCCACCTCGCCGAAGTCGTCCAAGATCTCGAAGCCGCCGTTGTACACCTGGTTCACCTGCGCCTGCGCTCCCCCGGCGGCGAGCACGGACACACTCACGATGCACGCAAGTTTGCGCTTCATTGCTTCTCTCCTGCAAAGATGCACTCGGTCAAAAAGACCAGCACGAAAGCGTTTACATCACATTTGAGCCGACGTTTCACTCCCTGTCAATACCCTGGGGCGGGATTACCCAGCTTGCCTCCCTCTCTCACTCCTTCAGCCCCTGCGTCGCGATCCCCTCCACGAACGTCCGCTGCGTGAGGACGAACAGAACAAGAACCGGCGCCAGCACCAGCGTGCTCGCGGCCATGAGCAGGTTCCACGGCACGTTCCCCGCCTGCGACTGGTACAACGCCAGCCCCAGCGCCAGCGTGAACTGCTCCTGCTTCTGCAGGAAGATCAGGGGCGCCAGGAAGTCGTTCCACACGAAGATGAACTGGAACAGCGCCACCACCGCCAGCGCCGGGCGCGAGAGCGGCAGGATCACCCGCGTGAAGATCCCCCAGTGCGAGCAGCCGTCGATGCTGGCCGCCTCGTCCAGCTCGCGCGGGATCGTCATGTAGAACTGGCGCAGCAGGAACACGTTGAACGCCCCCGCGAACCAGGAGGGCACCCAGAGCGGCCGGAACGTCCCGATCCACCCCAGCTCCTTGAAGAGCACGTACATCGGCCCCATGAGCACGGGGAAGGGGATCATCATCGTCGCCAGCAGCAGCGCCAAGAGCGCTCCGCGCCCGCGCCAGCGCACCCGCGCGAAGCCGTACGCCACGATCGCGCTCGAGATCACCATCCCCGTCACGCTCAGGATCGCCACCACCAGCGAGTTGCGGAAGAAGAGGGGGAACTCGACGACGGGGTCGGTCCACACGCCGCGGACGACGACCTCGCCGCCCTCGTCCACCTCGCCCATGTAGTTCTCGACGGCGTACCGCGGCAGCTCGCTCACCGGATCGGGCAGGAGCTTGGGCGGGTCGGCGAGCGTCTGCGACGTGGGCTTGAGCGAGGTCGAGAGCATCCAGATCAGGGGCAGGGCGTAGAGCAGGCCGACGATCGCGACGGCGAGGTTGAGGACGAGCTTCTTCGTAGAGAACGGCCTGCGCACCTATGCCCCCCTGTAGAAGACAAACCTGCGGCTGGTCACGATCGTGAGCCAAGTCAAGAGCAGCACGATCAGGAGCTGCACCCACGCCATCGCGCTCGCATAGCCCATCTTCGAGTAGGGGAACGCGTTGTCGTAGAGGTACGTCGTGTAGAAGTAGCCCGAGCGGTCGGGCCCGCCCGCGAAGCCGAGCATCACGTACGGCACCGCGAAGACCTGCCACGCCGCGATGATCCCCACGATCACGTTGAACAGCACCACAGGCGAGATCATCGGCAGCGTCACGTGCCGGAAGCGACCGAACGGCGAGACCCCGTCCAACGCCGCGGCCTCGTAGAGCGAGGCCGGCACGTCGCGCAGGGCGGCGAGGTAGATCACCACCGCGTTCCCGATTCCCCACAGGCTCATCAGGATCAGCGAGGGCATCACCCACTTCGGGCTGCCCAGCCAGTTGGGGCCACGCAGCTCCGTGCCCAGCGCCGTGTTGACCGCGCCGAGCACCGGGTCGAGCGCGGAGTTGATCAGCCCCAGCTCGCCGTTGAACATCCACATCCACACCATCGCGGCCGCGACGAGAGGCACGAGCGAGGGCAGGAAGACCATCGCCCGCCAAAACGCCCTGGCCTTGATATCCGCGTTGAGCAGACACGCGATCGCGATCGCGACCACCGTGGCGAGAGGCACGCCGACGAAGACGTAGACCGCGGTGTTCTTCAGCACCTTCCAGAAGACCGGGTCACTGAGCAGGCGGTCGTAGTTGTCCAGGCCGAGCCACAGCGGCGGCTCGAGCACCGTGTAGTCGGTGAAGCTGTAGTAGAAGGTCATCGCGATCGGCATGAGCAGGAAGGCGACGAAGCCGACGATCCACGGGCTCACGAAGAGCAGGCCGACGGCCGCGTTGGGCAGGCGCTTGCCAGGCGTCCTCATAGCGCCTCCCCGAGGTCGGGCACGCGGGCGTCGAGCGGCGTGTCGCCGTAGCGTCTGCGGCTGCGCTCGGCGGCGAGGTCGATGAAGCCCTGCGCCCGCGTCTCGATCTCCCGCAGCGCGGCCGCGGCCGCGACCCGCAGGTCCCACATCGCCCCCATCTTGCTGATGAACTCCGCCTCGTACTGGGGCCACACCCGCGTCGGCGGCTTGGGGAAGGCGCGCGGGCTCTGCACGAGCCGGTTGTGCATCGCGATCGCGCGGTTGGGGTGGCTCGACACGAAATCGGGCGAGACCTCCGCCAGCGGCGAGGGCTTGGCGTGCTCGCGCGCGAGCATCTCCAGGCACGCCCGTCGCTGCGTGAAGGCGATGAACTCGAACGCCTCTCGCGGGCGTTTGCACCCCCGCGGCACGCACAGCACGTCCGCCTCGAGCAGCCCGATGGGGCGCTCCGGGTCGTACAGCCGCTCCTCGACGGGGAACGGAGCCGCCCCGTAGTCGAAATCCGGCCTGAAGGTCTGCACGACGTTCGCCAGGAAGGGCCCGTGCAGCGTCATCGCCACCTTGCCCGAGAGCAGCGCCTGCTGCACCGAGTTGTAGTTGCCGAAGCCCGACTGAAAGGCGATGAGGCGCGAGGCCCCGATCCGCTCGGGGTAGCTCTGCACCCACTCGTAGCCGCGGATGTTCTCCGGCGAGGCCGCCGTCGCCCGCGTCGCGTCCTCGTTCAGGAGGTCGCCCCCGAAGAAATACCCCCAGATCCAGTCCCACCACCCCGGGTCGCGGTGCACGAAGCCGGCCCTGCGCAGCTCGCCGCGCGGACCGAAAGATGTAAGCCGGTCCGCGGCCTCGTCAAGCTCGGCGATCGTCCGCGGCGGGCGGTCGGGGTCGAGACCCACCTCGCGGAACGCCTCGCGGCTGTAGTAGAGCGCCATGCTGCTGCACGTGCTCACCGCACCCCACGGTGTGCCCTTGTACTCGAGCAGCTCGAGCACCGGGCGCGCGTAGCGCTCCGGGCGCAGCACCCACTCCCCCTCGCCGTAGCGGGCCCGGAACTCCGGCTCCAGCTCGGCGCGGAAGGCCGCGTCGAGCCCGTCGAGGGGCAGCAGCGCCCCGCTCTCGGCGAACGCCGGGAACGAGAAGTTCCACAGCCCGAGCACGTCGGGCGGGTCGCCCCCGGCGATCGCCACCATCGCCTTCTGCTCCAGCGTGCTCAGCGAGAAGTAGCGCACGTAGATGCGCTCCTGCGAGGCGTTGAACTCGTCCACCACGCGTCGCATCGCCTGGCCTTCCTGGCCGGTCCACTTCTCCCAGTAGTCGAGCACGACGCGCCCCGGCGGCACCTCGCGCGCGCCCCGCGGCCCGAAGACCGCGTATGCCACCGCGGACGCCCCGAGCACGCCAACCGCCGCGCGGCGAGTGAGATCGACCCCCCCGTGGAGCGGTCGCCGGCCAGGCGCGCTCGACTGATGATTGGCCATGCGCTTCCCCCCGCGGGACTTCGCTTGGCGTACGGACGCCTCGCAGAGTGGGCTGCTACTCCTGGGGCTTCTCGCGACCTCGCGAGCGTTGCCCGGCGACGGCCTGTCTATCGGCGTTGATCCGCTCGATCGTCTGCTCCCATTCGCTCTTGGGGAAGAGTGTTTGGCGACCAGTGTTTGGATTGGTGAGTCCGACCTCGGGATCGAGCGGGAGAGGCCGGGTCCACAGCTCCTTCTCCACCAGGCCGCGAGAGAGCTGGAACTCCTCACCGGTTTCGCGGCATACGAGCGTCACGGTCTCGGAGAGCTGGTCGAAGGAATACGGGTTGGACGAGCGCGCGCCCCGCACGAAGAAGACAACCGCTGCGCCGAGAATGGCCAGGGGTATCACCCAACGTGCCCAGGGCGATTTGTTCAAGAATTCGCGGAACTTCGCGAGCATCGATCACCCCCGCTCAATATTTGTAATAGTGACCCCAGTTGTAGAACGGGCCCGGCGCCCCGTACCGATCGTACGACTCGGGGCTGATGTATTCCGGGAGCGTCATCTGTTCGACGTGCAGGTCGCCGAAGAGCAGGTTCGATGATCCCGCGGACGCGGTTTCTACGAACTGGCTGTCGTCGCTGATGTCCCTGCGCTGCCTCGGCGCGTTGTGACGCGGAATCCAGTCGATCGCGTCGCACAGCCACGCCACCTCCTCGAGGTGACGGATCTGCACGATCGGCCGGCTCTCAACCCCGGAATCCGGACCGTCCGCGTGCTTGGTCCATTTCGAGTCGTTCAGGAAGTACTCCGTCCACCAGTCGTCGTCGCCGTCGTCGTCCTCGTCCCACGTGTAGACGAGCCCGCCCATCCTCATCTCACGCTTGACGATGGGATCCCGCACGCTCGCCATGCCCCGCGCCGCCGGGCACTCGAACGCCTCGTTCTTCGCATCGCTCAGGAACTCGTTGAACGCCACGACACCGTGCCAGTACATCGTGCCGTTCTTCCCCTGGTCGTTCGGTATGTCCGGCAGCTCTTTCCGGAAGTCGATCCATATCGGGTTCCGCTGCGAGTCGAAGTACATCTGGATCGCGATGCCGATCTGCCGCTCGTTGCTCTGGCAGATCGTCGTCCACGCAGCGTCCCGCGCCTTGCCCAGACCGGGCAGCAGCAGGCTGATCAGGAGCGCGATGATCGAGACGACGACCAGGAGTTCGATGAGCGTGAACCCGCTCGTGCGGCTGCGTCTCATACCGTGGACCTCCGGCTCTCGGTGCGAATCACCGGCTCCGGGAGCGCCGGCTCCCAGGAGACCGCCACGTCGATCTCGCTCTCGCCCCTGATGTCCCCCGGCCTGATGGTATTCGCGCCGAGGGGCCTGCCGTTCACGCGCACGACCGGGCGCATCCCCCGCGCGCACTCGGCCGCGTCGAACCTCACCCGCACGCCCGCGCCCCGCCAGCGCCGCGTCACCTCCACGACGCCCATCTCCCGCGGCGCGCACGGGTCGATCAGCAGCCCCTCCCACGTCGGGCGGACGCCCAGCACCCACTCCAGGCAGATACGGTTCAGCCACGCCGCGGATCCCGTGTACCACGTCCACCCCGCGCGACCCGGCGCAGGGGCCAGCGGCCCGTCCGAATTCCCCGGCAGCACGTAGGGCTCCGCGGCGTACACGTCCGCATCCCGCGCCGAGCGCAGGATCGGCGAGAGCGACCGCCACACCCGGGCGACCGTCTCCTGCTCGCCCATCTTCGCCGCGGCGGCGAGCGCCCACGTCGCCGCGTGCGTGTAGACGCCCCCGTTCTCGCGGGAGCCGGGCGGGTACCGCGTGATGTAGCCGATCGAGGCGTCCGGCTCCGTGTAGGCGGGGGCCAGCAGCAGCGGGCCGTAGTCGGTCAGCAGCCGCGCCTTGACGCCCGCCCACGCCGCCGACGCCCGCTCCGGCGTCGTCCCGTCCGACATGATCGCCCACGTCTGCGGGTTGAGGTAGATGCTCCCGGCCTCGCACTCACCCGAGCCGAGCCACCTCCCGTCGTCCCGCGTCGCCCGCCGGAACCACGCCCCGTCCCACGCGTGCTCGTTCACCGCCTCCACCAGCGCCGACCGCCTGGCCGCGTACTCCAGCGCCGCGTGATCCCCGAGGTCGCCGAGGATGCGGCTCCAGTCGCGCAGCAGATCGATCAAGAAGAAGGCCATCCACACCGACTCGCCCTTGCCCCGCACGCCGACCGCCGAGAGCCCGTCGTTCCAGTCGCACGATCCGATCAGCGGCAGCCCCCGCTCGCTGATCCGGCCGAAGGCCCGGGTGAAGGCCCGCCGGCAGTGCTCCAGAATCGTCGCGCCGGAGGCGTCGTCCAGGAACGGCGCCGTCCGGCCCAGGACGCCCACGTCGCCCGTCTCCCGCAGGTAGTTCGCCGCGACGAACGGCAGCCACAGGTAGTCGTCGCTGCACTCGGTGGGGTTGCCGAAATCGGCCAGCGCGTGCCACCAGTGCTGCACGGCGCCGCCGGCGTACTGCCTCGCCGCGTGCCGCTCGATCTGCTCCAGTGTCCGCTCCGGCCGCCGCGCCAGCCACACCTGGCTGTCCTGAAGCTGGTCACGGAACCCAAACGCCCCGGACTGCTGGTAGTAGCCGGTGCGCCCGAAGAGCCGGCCGCTCATCGCCTGATAGGGCAGCCACGTCGTGTTCATCGCGTCGAAGTCCGGCCACCCGCTCCGCACGGCGCTGTCGCCGAGCAGCCCGCGCCACTGCCCGTCCGAGGCGAGCACCGCCTCCTCGGCCGCGCCGAACGTCGAGAGCCGGTCGAGCGTCTCCCCCACCGCCGCGATGCTCTCCGCGACGGCGAGCACGAAGTGCAGGCTCGTCTCGCCGCCCGGCCCGAGAACGAGGTCGCCCCCCAGGGCCGCGACCGCGTCGCCGTGCCGCCCGCACCCGGCGCCGATCGCCGGCGGCTCGAGCAGGCCCAGCGGGTGCGCGGGCTGGCCGTACCGCCCGAGGAACGCCTGCTTGTCCGCCGCCGCCACGACCGGCTCGAGCGAGTCCCCCCGCAGCATGTGGGCCGCCGCGTACGGCCAGGGACGGTTCCAGTGCTCCGCCTCCGAGCCGCCGGGGAGGTCCCACATCGTCTTGGTCGCGACGAGGGCGTTCCTCGCGGCATCGTGCCCGGTCTCGAAGAAGAGCTTGTGGAACTCGCGCTTGGCGTCCGGCGCCGCGCCGCAGCACCACTCCAGGTACGAGCAGAGTCTGAGCCGGCGGGGACGCTGCGTGCGGTTGCGCACCGTCACGCACCACACCTCCGCCCCCATTCCCCACGCAAGGGACATCGTCCACTCGACCTCGACGCCGTGCAGCTCGGTTCGGAACGTCGTCCGGCCGGGCGCATGCTCGCACGCGTAGCGGTCGTACGCCGGCCGGCAGGGGGCCGGCGCCGCCGACCAGACCTCCCACGAGTCCAGGTCGAGCACGTAGAGCAGCTTGCCCCGATCGTCGCGGACGAGGTCCATCTCCCACCGCGTGAGCACGTTGTGCTGCGCATCGTCGAGCCAGGAGAACCCGCCGCCGTTATGGCTGACGATGAACCCGTAGCGCCCGTCGCACACGACGTTCGTCCACGGGGTCGGCGCGCCGGGGTCGGTGACCGTGAAGGAGGCGAGTGAGGGATCGAAGTGCCCGTACTTAGTCTCGTGCATCGCCATCCATGCGGCGGGCCACCGGCCGCCTGCGCGCTCCATGCGCCCGGCCGCGCGCGGCACGGGCTTGCCGTCGATGAAAGACACCGGATCGCCCGCGAGGGCGACCCGGCGCGAGTGCGTCTCAGCGACGCCGGCGGAGCAGGGCGACGCCCGCCAAGCCCAGCGCCATCGCCCCCGCGGGCGCGGGCACGATGCGGATGTTCGCGAACGACGCCACCGAGAAGTCGTCGGGGTTGCCGTCGTCGGGCTGGTTCTGCACGTAGAACCCGCCCTGCGTCCCGTCGATCATCCCGTTCTCGAGATTGCTCACCGCGAGCGGCCCGCTCGAGCTGCCGTTGTAGACGTACTCGAACGTCGCGGCATCCCCGTCGAAGGGGTCGCCGTCGTCGTCGGGCGTGTAGATCAGGCTCAGATTGGCCGTCGTCCCGGGCGTGTACACGTTGCCGAAGCTGTAGAACGGGAGCATCGCCCCGAACGCCGCCACCTCGCCGTCCGAAGTCACGATGAAGAAGGCCTCGCCCGCGATGAACGTGTCGAACCGGAACCCGGTCTCCTTGCGCGGGCTCGTCGAGCCGACGTCGAGCGTGACGTCCACCGACATGAGGAACCGGTCGCCGTTGATGAAGTTGTAGTGCGACGCCCCGTTGTCCGGCGAGAACCACGCCACGTGCTGGTTCGCGAAGCCGCCCGAGCCGAACGCGCTCTCGTCGAACCGGACCAGCGACGGGAAGTTGTTCGTCGTCACGAGCGTGCTGTTGGGATAGTCGTTGAACCGGCGCTCCTGGATCTGCACGCTGTTGATGTCGGTGACGTCTCCCCACGCCGCCGTACCGACCGACGCGAGGATCGCGCCGATCAAGACCTCTCTCGATCTCATCTGAACCTCCGTTTCTGCCGGCGCGCTGAGCCAGACACACGCGAGCCCGGCCCCGCGAGACGGCCGATGAAAGCGTTTACATTCTGGGGCCAAAACCACACCCCTGTCAAGAGCCTTCCGCCGAATTCGAGCCCCCGCGCTCGCCCCGCTCCAGCCCCAGCCGCTCCAGCCCCCGCGCAACCAGCGGGTGACGCATGAACAGATCCCACACGAGACCGCTCCGCGCGTTCTCGATCGCCAGGAGCAGCGGCCCCTGGTCGATCGCTACGTAATCGCTCGCCACCCAGCCCTTGTCCAGGTTGTACGCGTCGCGGAAGCCGTACTCGCGCGCCGCCGGGTCGGGCTCGCGCCAGACCACGAGCGCGCCGGACTCGTCTCGGAGCTCCCTGTAGTGACGCAGCGCCGCGAGCGACTCCCGAGGCGTGAACATGATGCACGAACCGGCCGCATAGGGAGCAGTCGTTCCGTCGATCCAGTCGTCGCCCGGGCTCTCGGGCGGGTAGTCGACGCCCACGATCGCCCCGTACATCTCCACAGGCTCGGGGTGCAGGTGCGCCACGTGATACCCGTCCGGCCCGTCCGACGCGCCCAGCCCCCACGCGTTCGGGCCGACCGTCTTGAAGCCCAGCGGGTTCTCAATCGCCTTCAGCCGGTGCATCTCCGCCAGGCGCCGGCTGTTCTCCCACCAGTCCACCCGAGGCCGGCGCTCGACCCCGTGGGCCGCGGGGTCGTCAGGCCCCATATGCGCGTAGTCGATCCAGCAGTGAGAAAAGAACGCGGTGAACAGCGCCCCGGACCACGGGAACCACGCGATATGCCCCAGGTCGTCGTACGTCCCGAGCTTCCGGCGAAGCGCGTAGTACTTCTCGGGCGGCACGCCCCCGCCCTCCTCCGCGCACACCGCCAGAAACGTCACGAGCCGGTGCTCGCACCCCGCGTCGATCCAGCTGTACGGCAGCACCGTCCCCGGCCCCGTCGGATTCTCCGCATCGTCCGGCCTCCACCCGAGGCTGATGAACCCGCGCGCAAACTCCGCCGCCGGCTCCGGCTCGAAGAACGCCGTCCAGTCCGCCGCCGCGAGCATGCGATCGCCCATCGCCGCGACCTCGCCCCCGAAGTAGCTCGACGCCGTGATCACCCCCGCGAACAGCAGCGCCGTGTCGATCGTGCTCACCAGCGTCTCGTACCCCTCCGTGCTCGGCCGCCCCGTCCTTCCATCGAGATAGTGGAAAAACAGCCCCGCGTGCCGGTTGTCCTCCGCGCCCAGCAGGCTGCGCATGATTAGCGCCGCGCGCGCCTCGGCGTCCCCGCGGCTCACCCACCCCCGCTCCACCCCGATCGGCAGCGCCGAGAGCTGGAAACCCACGCCCGCGACGCTCACGATCTCCGCCCCCGTGCGGTCGCGCACCATCCCCGTCTCCCGGTGCGACTCGTGCCAGAAGAACAGGAACGCCCCCCGCTGAATCTCCTCGAGCAGGGCGCTCTCCCCCTCGTCGAACGCATAGGGCGGGCGCGCCATCCCCGCCGCCGATTCGATCACGATCTTGTCCACCGGCGTCGGCGCCGGCGGCCGCTCCGGCCCCGTGCACCCGCCCAGCAACGCCAGCCCGAGCACCCTCACCGCCGCGGAAGCGAGCATCGCGACCTCCTCTGCGTCAGTACAAACCATACCCCGCTCCCGGCCCCGTGCATCCCTCCTCCTTGAGCCTCCGCCATCCCGCACCGTACCATGCCGCCCGTGAGCCGCCACGATTCCCCCCGGTCGCGGAGCCGTTCCGCGGCGTCCATCGCCGACGTTGCCCGTGCGGCCGGGGTATCGATCGCGACCGTCAGCCGCCTCTTCAACAACCCCGAGCTCGTCGCCCCCACCACGGCCGAGCGAGTTCAGCGGGCGGTGCGCGAGCTCGGGTACCAGCCCAATCCGATCGCCCGGGCGCTGATGACCAGCCGCAGCCACATCGTCGGGATCGCCCTGCCCGACATCCACGGCGAGTTCTACTCGGAGATCCTCCGCGGGGCGGACGGAGAGGCCCGGTCGCACGGGCTGCGCCTGCTCATCGCCAGCGAGGCCCGCGCGGGGGAGGGCGTAGAGACGCAGACCGGCCTTCCCTACTCCCTGATCGACGGGATCGCGGTGATGATCACCGAGCCCAACGACCTGCTGCTCCAGGAGGCTCGCGACTCGGGGATCCCGGTCTGCGTGCTCGACGCCGAGGTCAACGAGCCCGGGGTGGACAACGTGCTCGTGAACAACGCCTCGGGCGCGGCGGAGGCGACCCGGCACCTGCTCCGCCGCGTGCCCCCCGATCGCTGCTTCTTCGTCGGCGGGGCGGAGGCCAACTTCGACTCCCGCCAGCGGGCCGCCGGCTTCACCAGCGTGCTCCTCGAGCGCGGCGCCACGCCGCGCCCGGACCAGCTCGCCTACGGCGATTACACCAGCGACTGGGGGCGGCAGTGGGCCGCGTCGCGCGTGGCCGGCGGCGGGCTGCGCGGGTCCGCGGTGCTCGCGGGCAACGACGATATCGCGCTCGGCGTGCTCTTCGCCGCGCGCGACGCCGGCCTCGCCGTCCCCGACGACGTCGCCCTCGTCGGCTTCGACAACACCCGCCTCTGCTCCATCGTCCGCCCGACGCTCTCCTCCGTCCGCATCCCGCTGCGCGAGCTCGGCGCCGCGGCGATCGACCTGCTCATCCGGCGCATGGACGACCCGGACACCGACTCGCACCGCGTCCACCTCCCCGCGCGCCTCGAGGTCAGGCAGAGCTCCTGACGCCGGGACTCACTCGGCGCCGAACGAGTGGATCATCACGTGCCGGTACCGCCGCCCCGGGCGCAGCACCGGGTCGGGCCAGCCCGGCTGGCCCACGCGGTTGATCGCGTCGGGAAAGATCTGCGTCTCGAGGCACAGGCCCGCGTTCTTGCGGTACACCACGCCTCCCTTGCCGGGCTCGGCCGTAAGGTAGTTCCCCGTGTAGAACTGCACGCCCGGCTGGTCGGTGCGGATCTCCATGACGCGCCCGGACGCGGGGTCACGCAGGCGCGCCGCGAGACGGATCTCCCCCGGCCTGCCGTTGATCACCCAGTTCTGGTCGTAGCCCAGCGGGTCGGTGGGGCCCACGGGCGGCAGCGCGTCGATATCGCGACCGATGGGCTTCGCCCGGCGAAAGTCGAAGGGTGTCCCCGCCACCGGCGCCAGATCGCCCGTCGGGATGAACGTCTCATCCACCGGCGTGTACCGGTCCGCGTGGAGCGCCAGCTCGTGCCCTCGGATCGTGCCCGAGTCGTGACCCGCGAGGTTCCAGTAGCCGTGGTGGGCGATGTTCATCACCGTGGGCGCGTCGCTCACCGCCCCGATCTCGATGCGCAGCTCGCCCGCGCGCGTCAGCACGTAGTCCAGCGCGATCTCGGCCGTGCCCGGATAGCCTTCCTCGCCGTCGGGCGAGCGGTACGCGAGGCGGACACCCTCGCCGCCCGGCGACTCGAAGGGCTCGGCGTCCCACACCACCTTGCCGAACCCCTTGACGCCCCCGTGCAGGTGGTTCGGCCCGTTGTTCGTCGCCAGGCGGTGCCGCCGACCATCCAGCTCGAAGCGCCCCCCGGCGATCCGGTTCGCGTAGCGGCCGACCATGCACCCGAAGTAGCACCCGCCCGCGGCGTAGCTCGCCAGATCGTCGTAGCCCAGGACGACGTCGGCGCGGTTGCCCGCCCGGTCCGGCGCCCACAGACGGGTGACCGTCGCGCCGAAGTTCGTGATCGAGGCCTCGAGTCCCGAGCCGTTCGAGAGCGTGTACAGGCGCACGGCCTTGCCGTCGGCCTCGCCGAATGGGGTGATCTTCATGGCCCTGCCTCCTCCGGCGGTCTCTCCCTGCTCGCCGCGGGGAGCGAGGGAAGACTAAGCGCCCCGACCCGCCGGGGACGACGCCCACCGCCCCCGCGCGGCGACCGCCGACCCGAACCTCCCAGGGGTCTCGCGCGCGACCTCGCGAACACCGTGCTCACAGACCCGGCCTCCTGCGCGCCCGCGCCGCTCCAGCCGACGTGATCCGCACCCGCTCGCCCGGTTGCCCGCTAGACTGATGATGCCACGCGTCGCGCCCGCGACGCCCCCGGTTGGTGACGAGCGAGCGCGGCCACCGCGGCCTCATGCGGGAGGGTCAATCATGCTCGACCAGCTTCTCGGCAGCGCCAAAGACTCCATCGTGCAGGACCTGCAGGCCAGGCTCGGCCTCAACGCCGACAAGGCCGGAACCTTCCTCCACAAGGCGCTCGGCGTCATCGAAGGTGCGCTCCACGGCGGCAAGCTCGACCTCGCCTCGCTCGCGAAGGGCAACATCTCCGACATCCTCTCGAAGCTCCAACTCGGCACGCTCTCCGGCCCCGCCGGCGGCCCCGAAAAGGCCAGGACGGGCATGGAGGCCATCCTGGGGCAGCTCGTCAGCGCCGTGAAGCGCGACCCAGGCCACGCCGAGGAGATGCTCCATCAGCTCGCCGGCCATAAGGGCGTCGTCGGCCAGGTCGCCGACGTCGCCTCGAAGCTCTTCAAGAAGCACTGATCCCGTCGCGTCCGCCTGGCCCACATCCTCACACCCCCGGCGGGGTGGCGCGCCCTGCACCATGCCCACCGCGGCGCCACCGGTCCGCCCCCGCCCGCAACCGCCGCGTGGCGCGTACCCTTCACCCGTGCCCCGGTAGCTCAGCTGGATAGAGCGGCGGTTTCCTAAACCGCAGGTCAGAGGTTCGAGCCCTCTCCGGGGTGTTCTCAGGACAGGACCTCACCGCAGCGCCGGGGGGCCGAACCCGCTCGCAGGCGGGTCCGAAGGCCCAGGGTGCAAACCCGCACCACCGGCCCGGGCTCAGCCGCCGACCACGTGCAGCGCCGTGGCCTTGATCACGAGCACGCCGGGCGTCGGGCGCGGGGCGACCGTGCCCACCACGATCACCTCGTCGAGCGGCCCGATCCCCAGCAAGGCCAGGTCGGCCTCGATCGGCGCGCCCGCGGCATCGACCAGCTGCACCGTCGCGCTGTTGGCCTCCTTCACCTCCGCCGGCTCGCAGCAATAGTCCCAGGGCGTGGCGCACGCGTCGTCGGGGTTCTCGGCGCAGCTCGGCACCCCCGCGTCCATCATCACGAACGTCGCCGCTCCATCCGTGATCGGCTCACGGCGCCCGCCGATGCGCCCGCGCACCGTCACCTGGTCGCCCTCCGCGGCCGAGGCCTTGGCCGCCTGGATCTCCGCCGGGTTCTCCGGCGCGGACGCCAGCAGCCATCCCGGATTGGCGCCGGGCGCGGGCCGGTCGGCCCCGGTCGAGGTGGGCTGGGAGCGGTCGCACCCCGCGAGCGCGGCCAGCGAGAGGGCGAGGATCATCGTGCGGCTTCTCATGAGCGACTCCTTCGGATCGTGCAACGGATCATTGCGACTTGAGCGCCTCCGCGATCGGCAGGCGCAGACAACGGACGGCCGGCGGGACCGCCCCCACCAGGCCCACGACCAGCCCCCCCACGAGGCCGGTGAGCATCACCGGCGCATCGAGCGTCATCGCGAAAGCGCCCATCGAGAAGCGGACCGCCAGCCCGTCGAGCAGCGCCAGGCCCAGCGCGGCCCCGATGAGCGCCCCGCACGCCGCCGCGAACACCGACTCCTCCACCAGGCTGCACACGATCGCCGGGCGCGTGTAGCCGAGGGCCTGCAGCATGCCCACCTCGCGCACCCTCGCGGCGAACGACGCGTACATCGTGTTCAGCCCCCCCAGCACGCCCCCCACCGCGATGAGCGAGGCCGTCACGATGATCATCAGCCGGATAGGACGGTAGAACGCCGCGATCGACGCGTAATACTCTCGCTCGGGGATCGCGGCGATCTCGAGATCGAGCCGGCTCTTGGCGAACAGATCGACGTCGGTCAAGCGGGCCCTGTCCAGCGTGACGATCACGCACGAGAGCGACGTCTCCCGCTTGGTCGCGACCTGGAGGTCGGTCAGCGGCAGCCAGACCTCCGCGTCCATCACCGTGTTCGGCGCGCTGAACCGACCCACGATCGTCCAGTCCCGCCCGTCGAAGAAGAGCGTCCGGCCCAGCGCCAGTCGCTCGTCGGGAAGCCCCAGCCGCGTCGCCGCCAGCCCCCCGACCATCAGCTCGTCCTCGCCCAGGCGGGGCGGGCGCCCCTCGACGATCTCGACGTCGGGATGCACGAGCAGCGCCACCGGGCGCACGCCCCGCATGACCGCCTGCAGCTCCCGCGCACTCCCCCCGCTCTCCCGGACCGGGAGCGCGGCGTGGATCTCGGGCGACGCGAAGACCACCCCGGCCTCCTCCCGAAGCCCCGCGATGCTCGCCGCGGCGATGCCCTCGACACTCGCGTCGATCTGCGACCGCTCGATCGCCTCCTCGCTCCCCGCCCCGAGGATGATCACGTTCTCGTTCAGCGGGCTGCTCTGGGTCAGCGTCTTCTGCATGCCGCGCACGAAGCCCCCCGCGGCGAGGATCAGCAGCACCACGAGCGCCGCCCCGATCAGCGACGCCGCCAGGCGGACGGGGCTGCGCCCGAAGTTCCGGTACGCGTACTCGAACGGGAGTTGGCGGAGGGAGGGGGGCATTCAACTCGCCAGTGGGCCAAACGACCGAAGAGCCGAGCGGGGAGCGAACGACGCCGTCGAGCCGCGTGATCGGGGGGCTACACGGTGCGGAAGCACGCGGCGATCTCCTGTCTCGAAGCGCGCCACGCGGGAAAGAGCCCCGCGAGCACGCCGAGCCCGGCGCACACCGCCAGGCCCGTCACCAGCAGGCCCGCGTCCGCGCTGATCGGGATCGACTGCCCCTCCACCGAGAGCGCGAAGCTGCCCCACGCCGCGACGGCGATCGCGCCCGCCGCCCCGAGAAGACCCCCCGCCAGCGAGAGCAGCACACCCTCGGCGACGATCAGGGCCGCGACCAATCGCCCGCTGTACCCGAGGGTCTGCAGCACCGCGTGCTCCGCCACGCGGCTCTGCACGCTCAGCACGATCGAGTTGCCGATGAGCGCCAGCACGGCGACCAGGCACCCCACCCCGAGCCACCGCGCAAAGCCGACCAGCTCGATGATGTCGTCGGCGATCCGCCCCACGAACGCCTTCTCGCTGAACGTCGCCGTGGGCTCCTGGGCCGTGCGGAAGAGCCCGTCGATCCGCTCGGCGACCGGGCCGAGCAGCGACGCGTCGGCGACCTTGACGTTGAACTGGGTCACGATGCCGAGCTGATCGCGCCCCGCGAGCTGGACGAACTCCAGCGATGTGTACGCGACATTCTGGTCCTGCGGGTCGTCCGAGCGGATGATCCCCGCGACATACGTCGTGATGCCCGCGGCGTCGAAGCGCATCCCCGGCTCGAGGCCCCGCCGCGTGGCCAGGGTCTCGCCGAGCAGCGAGGCGTCGGTGCGCCGCTTCCACTCCTCGATCGAGCCGGCGACCACCTCGATCTTCGAGCCGTTCTGCTCCAGAAAGTCGTCCTTGGGCACGCCGCGGAACGTGACGACGTCAAGGCTCGTGCGGCAGTTGGACACCACGATCTTCATCGGGATCGCCGAGACCACGCCCTCGATGCGCTCGATGCGGGAGAGGTAGTCCTGCGGCAGCACGCTGGTCGCCGGGCAGAACCGGTCCTTGCGGTAGACGACGAGCGTCGTGTCCTTCGCCGTGGTCTCCGTGGCGATGGTGACGCCCCTCTGCATCGCCTGGACGGCGGTGAAGAGGAACATCGCGATCGCGATGCCGACCAGCGTGAGCCCCGAGCGGACGCGGTGCCGCGCGAGCTGCCTCCAGACATACGGCGCGTAGCGCAGCGGGCTCATGCGAATGCCTCCTGCGAGATGTCCTGCTCGACCAGGCGCCCCTTCTCCAGATGGAGCGTGTGCCTCGCGTACCGCGTCGAGGCCGGGTCGTGCGTGACCATGATGACGGTCTTGCCCATGTCGGCGTTGAGACGCTGCATGAGCAGCATCACGGCGCGGGCCGAGGGCCTGTCCAGGTCGCCGGTGGGCTCGTCGGCGACGAGGATCATCGGCTCGGTGACGATCGCCCGTGCAATCGCCACGCGCTGCTCCTGCCCGCCGGAGAGCTGGCGCGGGAAGTGGTCATGCCGGTCGCCGATCCCGACGAGGTCGAGGGCGCGGGCCACGCGCCGCCTTCGCTCCGCCCGCGGCAGCCTGTGGAGCAGCAGCGGCAGCTCCACGTTCTCGAACGCCGTCAGCACCGGCACCAGGTTGTAAAGCTGGAAGATATACCCCACGTGCGCCGAGCGCCACGCCGCCAGCCTGCCCCGGGAGAGCGAGCCGGTATCCGTCCCGTTCACGATCAGCCGGCCCGAGGTCGGCGAGTCGATCCCCGCGATGAGGTTGAGCAGCGTCGTCTTGCCGCTCCCGCTCGGGCCCATCAGGGCGAGGAAATCCCCCCGCGGCACCTCGAGATCAAGCCGGTCGAGCGGGCGGATCACGTTCTCACCCTTGCGGTACTCGCGGGTCAGCTCGCGGCACTCAATGATGTTGGTCACGCGCCACCTCCCGCGCGACGAACGCGCACGCGTTGCCCGGCGGCGAGGCCCTCCGGATCGATCGCGAGGAGATCGCCCGGCCGGATCTCGCCCCGCACCCGGCGCCAGGACTCCTCGGCCTCGCCCAGCGACACCTCGACGGGTCGGACCGTCCCGCGCCCGGCGCGACGCTCGCGCACGACCCAGACGATCGAGCGTCCGCCCTGCTCGCCCACGGCGCGTTCGGGCACCCGCACCGTGGGGGCCTGGGCGCCGTGCGACGACTCCGCGGACGACGCGGGCTCGACCCCCCTCCCCTCGCCCGCGAGGAACCGCACGCGGGTCAGCATCTCCGGCTTGAGCAGCGGGGAGGGATCGATCACGCGGACCTTGACCTGAAGCGTGTTCTTCTGGAGGTCCGCCTCGTGCGTGATGCGCGTGACCTCGCCGGCGAACACGCGATCCGGGAGCACGTCCACCACCACCTCGCAGCGCTGGCCGACCACGACCCCGCCCGCGTCGGCCAGCGGCACATCGACGCGCACCTGGAGACGCTCGGGGTCGTAGAGGTGCAGCAGATGCGACGAGTGCGGGTCGTCCATGCCCAGCATGACCTTGTCCCCAGGAGCCTTGAGCCGGCGCTGCACAAAACCCGAGATCGGCGCCCGCACCTCCATCCGGTGCAGGCGCAGGCGCGCCTCGTCGAGGCGAGCCTCGGCCCCGGCGAGCTCAGCGCTCGCTCGCACGGCCGCGGCCCGCGCCAGGTCGAGCGCCCGGCGCTCGCTCACCCGCAACTGCGCGTTGCGCTCCGCGGCGAGGGCCTCCGCGGCGAGCCGGTCGCGGGCCGCCTCGAGCATCGGCCTGCGCCGCTCGAGCACCTCCACGGCCGCGCCCTGCGCTTCCGCCTGCTTGGCGGCGATCACGAGCTCGATCGCGGTCGCGGCCCCCGACGCCGAGGCCTCCTCGAGCCGCTGGTGCTCCTCACGCAGACGCTCGAGCGTGGCCGTCTCGCTGGCGATGAGCGCCGGCAGCTGCGCCAGCTCCGCCTCGGTTTCGGCAAGCATCGCCCGCGAAACCGCGAGGGCCCGGTCCCGCTCGACCGGGTTCTCCCAGTCCGTCTCGGCCGCCGCGAGGTCCGCCGCCGCCGACTCCGCCTGGGCGCGGGCGATCGTAACATCCGCCTCGGCGCGCGCGAGCGCGAGCCTCGCGTCCTCCGAGACCAGGCGCGCGACGACGTCGCCCGCCCCGACGTGCTGGCCCTCGAGCACCAGCATCTCCTCCACGACTCCGTCCGCGAGCGCCGTGCAGGCCACCAGGAAGGGATCGGCCTCCAGCCATCCCGCGGCCTGCGCCGCCCGACCGCTCCGGCCGGCGCCGTCTTCGCCCTGTCCGAGCGCGGGTGCCTCGATCGGCGCATGGATGAAGACGGCGGGGACGACTTCGATCGGGGTCACGGGGCGCAGCGCGTCCCAGCCCGAGACCAGGATCAGCAGCCCGAGCCCGGCCGCCACGGCCGCGGGCGTGAGTCCGTGCACACGGGCGCGGAGTCGCGATCGTGCGGCGGGCGGGCCCGCCGAGGCCGGGCGCGCGGCATCGTTCAGATCAAGCGGTTGCATGCGAGAGACTCCCGAGAGGATGACTGACACGACCCGCCGGGCCGGCACGATCGCCGGCCACGGCGCGATGCGGGCGCGCACCGCCCGCGCGGCGTGCGAATCAGGCTCTCGGGGGCTTCAGGAGCTCGAGCGCGGCCTCGCGCCCGTTCGGCGACACCAGGGCCGTCCCGAGGCGCGCCGGCCGCTGCGGGAAGTCCACGACGATCGCCGCCCGCTCGTCGAGCGCGACCTGGGTCGTCGCGGAGACGGCGACACGGGGCGGGCACTTGCACCCGCCGTCGGGCACGTCGCTGCGCCCGGGCTCGGGCGTTTCCGGCTCGGGCGCGTCGGCGCAGCAACACGCCTCATCGGGGATCCAGCAGGGCGACACGTCTCGGCCGCCGCTCGCCGGACACGCAGGACGCAGCGTGTGCGTCAGCGGCGCCCCCGCGATGAGGGAGGCAAACGTGAGCCAGACGATGGCGAGCCTCGCGGACATCCTCGACAGTCTACTCCGGCCGGCCGGCCTCTGTTCCCACGCGGCCGCGGGCCGGTGACCATATCGGACGAAAGGGACGCCCCCTCAAGCCAGGATCGGCGCGACAATCCTGCCGGACACGTCCGTCAAGCGGTAGTCGCGTCCCTGATGGCGGTAGGTCAGCCGCTCGTGGTTGAGCCCGAGCAGGTGCAGCATGGTCGCGTGGAGGTCGTGGACCTCGACGGGATTCTCGACGATGTTGTAGCTGTAATCGTCCGTCTTGCCGTAGGTGATCCCCGGCTTGATGCCCCCGCCGGCGAGCCAGACGCTGAAGCAGCGCGGGTGATGGTCGCGTCCGTAGTTGTCGGGGGTCAGCGTGCCCTGGCTGTAGACGGTGCGCCCGAACTCGCCGGCCCAGAGGACGAGCGTCTGGTCGAGCAGGCCGCGGCGCTTGAGATCGGTCACCAGGGCCGCCTGGGCCTGGTCGACAGCGTTGCACTGGGCGCGCAGCTCACCGGGGAGGTTGTTGTGCTGGTCCCACCCTCGCATGTAGAGCTGGACGAAGCGCACGCCGCGCTCGACGAGGCGCCGGGCGAGCAGGCAGTTGGCGGCGAACGTGCCCGGCTTGGAGACCTCGGGCCCGTACATGGCCAGCGTGGCGGGGTCCTCGTCGGCGAAGCTGGTCAGCTCGGGCACGGACATCTGCATGCGGTAGGCCATCTCGTACTGGGCGATGCGGGCCCGCACCTCGGGGTCCAGCGTCTCGGCGAACTCCTCCTCGTTGAGGCGGTTGACCAGGTCGAGCATGCGCCGGCGGTCGGAGCGGTCCACGCCGTCGGGGTCCTTGAGGTAGAGCACGGCGTTCTCGCCGGCGCGGAGCTTGCACCCCTGGTGCTCGCTGGGTAGGAACCCGCTGCCCCAGAAGCGCGCGGCGAGGGCCTGCATGTTGCCGAAGCCCTGGGATATGAGCACGACGAAGGAGGGCAGGTTGGCGCTCTCGCTCCCGAGGCCGTAGCTCACCCATGAGCCGAAGCTCGGGCGGCCCGGCTGCTCCACCCCCGTCTGGAAGAAGGTGATGCCCGGCTCGTGGTTGATCGCGGAGGTGCGCATCGAGTGGATGACGCACAGGTCGCGGGCGACGCTCCCGGTGTAGGGGAGAAGCTCGCTGAGCCAGACGCCGTCCTGGTTGTTGGCGTGCCGGTGGAACCTGAACATCGACGGGGCCACGGGGAAGCGCGACTGGCCGCTGGTCATCGTCGTGAAACGCTGACCCATCACCACCGACTGGGGCAGGTCCTCGTCGAATCGCTCGCGCAGCTGCGGCTTGTAGTCGTAGAGATCGAGCTGGCTGGGCGCGCCCTCCATGTGCAGGTAGATGACGTGCTTGGCCTTGGGGGCAAAGTGCGGCGGCAAGACGCGGGGCCCGGCGGGAACACCGTCTGGGCCCGCCATCGCCCGCCCCGCCATCAGCGAGGCGAGGGCGGCGCCGCCGAGCCCGGCCCCGACCGTCCTGGCGGCGGCTCCGAAGAACCGCCGGCGGGTCATGTTGAGCAGGTACTGCTCGAGCGCGTCGCTTCCGTGTGGTCTCGGTTCACCCATGGACATTCCTCAGTTCTTCACGATCGACGCGTCGCTCGACATGACGGCGCTCGCCAGCATCGTCCACGCCGCCAGCTCCCCGGCGTCGAGGTCCTCGGGCACGGGCGACTCGCCGGTCTCGACGAGGGCCGCGGCGTCCCGGCTCGCGAGCTGATACCGCTCGCGGAATCCGGCGAGCGCCGCCGCGAGGGCCCCGCGCCGGGCTTCGTCCAGTGATCTGCCCGTGCAGAGGGTGTAGAGCAGCTCGAGCCGCGAGTCGTCGTCGGGGGCGCCCCGGACCACCCTCGCCGCCGCGCCGCGCGCGGACTCGACGAACTGCACGTCGTTCCAGAGCACCAGCGCCTGCAGGGGTGTGTTCGTACTCGTCCTGGCGACGGTGCAGAACTCGCGCGTCGGCGCGTCGAAGGTGAGCATGGAAGGTGGCGGGGCCGCCCGCTTCCAGTAGGTGTAGATGCTGCGGCGCCAGAGGTCCTCCCCCGAGCCCATCTGGAAGATCCGGGTGTTGGAGTTGGGCATAGCGATCTCGCGCCAGAGCCCCTCGGGCTGGTAGGGCTTGACGCTCTCGCCGCCGAGGCGCTCGACGAGCAGGCCGCCGACGTAGAGCGCGTGGTCGCGGATCTGCTCGGCCGCGAGGCGCTGACGGGGGAAGTACGCGAGCAGGCGGTTGTCGGGGTCGACTTCCGCGGCCTCCGGCCCGACGCGCGCGACCTGCCGGTAGGTGCTGCTGGTCACCATGAGTCGGAGCATGTGCTGCACGTCCCATCCGCGCTCACGGAACTCGACGGCGAGCCAGTCGAGAAGCTCGGGGTGCGTGGGCCACTCGCCCTGGAGGCCGAAGTCGCCGCTCGTGCGCACGATGCCCTGGCCGAAGAGCATCTCCCAGAGGCGGTTCACGGTGACGCGGGCGAGGAGAGGGTCCTGCTCGCCGACGATCCACTGCGCGAGGCCGAGCCGGTTGGGCGGCGCGTCGTCGGGCAGGCGTCCGAGGGCCTCCGGGAGCCCCCGCCGGACGGGACGGTTCGTGTCGGGCAGATCGTATTGGCCGCGCGAGAGAACGAACGTCTCGCGGGGCGATTCGCGCTCCTTCATGATCATGGTGCGCGGGATCTGGGCGTCGAGGGCGGCGATGGCCGCCTCCTGGGCGGCGATCCGGGCGCTCATCTCGCGGTAGCGCGGGCTGAACCGCGTGCGCCAGGCCTCGATCGCGCCGGCCACGCGCCGCTCGGTCTGCGCCTGAGGGGGGAGCAGGCCGGCGATGATCGCGTGCGGCAGCACTCCCTCGGGCTCGGTCGATCGCGTGTAGATGCCCGAGGGACCGCCCGTGTTGACGATCTTGTAGACGAGGGTGTTCCTGCCGGCGACGAGCTCGATCGTCGCCCTGTCCTGGTCCGGGGCGACGGGGCGGCCGACGTTGTTCGCGAACACCTCAGCGCCGTTGACGAAAAGCCTGATCCCATCGTCGCTCCCGAGCGAGAGGTCGAGCGTCCGCGCCGTGGGCGAGAAGATCTCCCTCGCGACGTAATCGACGCCGACGTTGGGCGAGAGCGCGTAGGGGGCGCCATCGCGGATGCCCAGCTCGAAGCGCCAGCCATTGCCGTCGAAGCTCTCGCCCAGATCGAGCCCGGCGACGCCCTCGGGCCCGAACGCCGCGTCGAAAATGGCGTCGAGCTCGCCGGTGAACTGGCCGACCCGGTAGAACCCCGCCGGCGCGATCGGGAGCCGGGCGAGTCCCTCATCGCTGATCGTGCCAAGCGAGAGGCGCACGCGCCCGAGCGTGTGCTGCGGGAATTGCGTGCGGTAGTCCAGGCGGACCCTGATCTCGGTCCCTCCCGCAAACCCGAACGGCTCGTCGGCGAGGAACAGGGCGACGCGGCCGGCGGGCGAGCCCCCCTCGTCGAAGTGCGCGCCGACAGCCCAGCCTCGCTCGGTCGAGCGGTCGATCGCGTTCTCGACGTGGTAGTCCCCGTTGTCCTGCTCGACATCCGCCCACGCCCACATGAACCTCAGCGGCGTGCGCCGCCCGGGGTCTGTGAGGGAGACGGCCTCGGCCTCGACGGCCCCGAGCACCGCGTTGCCGTTCGGCGCGCGTCCCACGCGCCCGAAGGGCATCGAGCCGTCGGGGAGCGCCTCGAGGGCGAGCAGCCGCAGGCCCGTCGCGTCCGTCCTCATCGTGATCACGTGCTCGTCGCCCGCGGGGTTCTCTCCCGAGGCGAGCACCGAGCCGTCGCTCTGCAACGTCAGCGTCGAGCCGGCGCGCGACTCGGCGCCGACGACCTCCGCCCCGGCGCCGGGCCCGGCCCAGCGCACGCCCGCGAGCCCCGGGAGCCCGCCGAGGAACCCGTCACGCTCCGAGTCCTCCGATGGGTTTGGCGCGTCACGCTCCTCGAGCATCGCCGCCAGCTGCGAACGGAGCGCCCCCATCGCCGCCGCCTGCTCGGGGCTGGGCGCGGCCATGAAGGGCTCGTACGCGCGCTTCGAGTCGGCGGTCTGCGAGTACAGACCCGGCTCCTCGATCGAGTTGAAGAACGCGAAAAGCCGGTAGAAGTCCGCCATGCTCACGGGGTCGAACTTGTGGTCGTGGCAGCGGGCGCACCCGAGCGTGAGCCCCAGGAAGACCGAGCCCGTCGTGCTGACGCGGTCCACCGCGTACTCGACGAGATACTCCTCGGCGATGACACCGCCCTCGTCGGTGGTCACGTGGTTGCGGTTGAAGCCGCTGGCGACGAGCTGGTCCTGCGTGGCGCCGGGGATCAGATCTCCGGCGAGCTGCTCGAGCACGAAACGGTCGAAGGGCATGTTCTCGCGGTAGGCGTTGAGCACCCAGTCGCGCCACGGCCACAGCGATCGCCCGTTGTCCATGTGGATGCCGCAGGTGTCGGCGTACCGCGCCTGATCCAGCCACGGCGCCGTCATCCGCTCCGCGTAGCGGGTCCGGTAGGGCTCCTCGGTCAGCAGCCGGTCCACCCAACGCTCGTAGCGGTCGGGCCCGGCGTCGGCGAGGTAGGCCCCGACCTCCTCGGGCGTCGGCGGCAGGCCCGTCAGGTCGAGGAACACCCGGCGGAGCAGCGTGCGATCGTCGGCCTCGGGCGAGGGCGACAGCCCCTCGGACTCGAGGCGGGCAAGCACGAACCGGTCGATCTCGCCGCGGCACCAATCCTCCCCGGAGACCGCGGGCGCCGGGGCGCGCCGGGGCTGCTCAAACGCCCAGTGCGGCTCGTACTCGGCGCCCGCCTCGATCCAGAGCCGGATCGCCTCCCGCTCGTCGTCGCTGAGCGGACGCTTGTTGCTGTCCGGCGGGGGCATGCGCACGTCGGGGTCGTCGGACGTGATCCGGCGCCACAACTCGCTCGCGTCCGCGTCCCCGGGCACGATCGCCGGAGGCCCCTCGGGGCGCTCGCGGGTCGCCCCGGTGAAGAGGTCGAGGCGCAGATCGGCCTTGCGCGTGCCCTCGTCGGGGCCGTGACAGACGAAGCACCGGTCGGAGAGGATCGGGCGGACGTCCCTGCCGAAGCGGATCGGATCCAGGCGGCCCCCCTCGCGGGGCCGCTCCGGGCTGCCGGGGGCCGGGAGTCGGTAGGCAACCTCCGATGCCCTGCCGCCGGTCCGCTCCCCCATCGACACGATCCCGGCGACCGCCGCGAGCGCACCCATACCGCCCATGAAGCACATCCAGCTTGCTCGCATGGGCCCCAGCATACAGGCGAATGCGAGCGATCCCGCGCCGGCATCAGTGGATGGTTTGCTCCGAAATCCTGGGGGGCAGGCGGGCGCGGGGGGGCTTCCACGGGCCGCGGCTATCCTCACCGGATGCACACCTTTGCCCTCGCCGTCGCGCTGGTGATGTGTCGCATGCCGGGTGGGCCGGGCGACGACAGGGCGTCGTTGGAAGAGCTTTTGGTGCGGATGGAGCGGGCGGTGCTGCGCGCCGACGCCATGGAGTATCTCGCGTGCATCGACCAGGGCGAGCCCGAGTGGGTGACCGAGCAGCGCAACTGGGCCGCGGACCTCGCCGCGCACACGCCCGAGTCGTTCGATCTCGAGCTGACATCCGACCCGGCTGCGGACGACGCGGGGTTCACGGCCGGGCTGCGCATGGCGTGGACCCTGCCGGGGGGGGCGACGCGGCGGGTGGTGTTCCCTGCACGCTTCACGAACGATGAACGAGGATGGCTCTTCGCGGGCGAGGCGTGGCAGCGCCTGGCCTCGGGCGATGGCCAGAACATCGTGCTCTTCCTGGCCGAAGACCTGCGCCCGGTCGCGGACCGGATCATCGAGATCATGCCGGAGATCCGCGAGCACGTGGACGAGGGCTTCGAGACGCGTCTGGATCATCCGCAGGTGATCAAGCTCTACGGGGACATGCGTCACCTGCAGCAGTCGATCTACCTGAGCTACGAGGAGCCGCTGGGCGGCTGGAACGAGCCGGGGGAGGCGATCAAGATCCTGGCGGATCCGGGCATGAGCGCCCGACGCCTGCGGACGCTCCTGGCCCACGAGTACGGACACGTGGCCAGCTTCACCTACGGTCCCGACGCGAGCAACAATCTCCCCTGGTGGGTCGCCGAGGGCGCGGCCGAGCTGGCCGCGGAGAGGTACGCCGGCCCCCAAGCCCGCGAGGGCGTCGAGCAGCTGCTCCGGGCCTGGGCCGCCGCCGGGTCGCTGGCGGACTGGGAGGCGATGGCCGACTTCCGAAGGACGCCGCCGGAGCTGCACGGGCACGTGTACGCCCAGGGGCACCACTTCGTGGGCTACGTCTCCGAGCGGTTCGGACGCACGGCACGGAACGCATGGGTTCGCCTGCTGGTGCGCGGGGCCTCGACGGAGGACGCCGCGGCCGAGGCGTTCGGGATCGGCTTTGCGGATCTCGATCGGCAGTGGCGGGCTTCTCTGCAGCCGCGAACCGATGCGGCCGATGATCAGTGAATGCCCGGCGCGGCGCCAGAGAGATCCCGACCCGCGCCGTCGTCGCCGCGCTCGAGCGACACGACAATCTGGGGAAGCCGGTCGGCGAATGCGCCCCTGGCCATCGCCCGGTCGGCCCCGGCGGCTCGGGCCTGCTCGAAGCGCTCGACGTCCACGTGCGGGCCGAAGCAGAGCACGGTGAAAGGCCGGGCCGCATCGGCTGCCGCCCGCGCCCGACGGATGAGGTCCAGCCCCAGCGGCCCGGTCTCCAGGTCCACGATCAGCCCACGAACATCGCTATCGGCCAAGCGCGCCTCGAGCATCTCGACGCTGCGCACGGGCCTGGCCGGCACGCCCAGAGAATCGCACGCACCCTTGATCCGGGTCGCCCAGAGGAGATCGGCAGCGGCGTAGAGTATCATCCCATCCATTTTAGACCGACCCCCCGGGGAATCACGCATACCTGAGCATTCCGTCGCAGTCGGTCGGCCGTTGGAGAGCTTCACGAATGAGCACCACACTTGTGTCCCAGACCGCCGCAGCACCGGCGACGCGCGACCCCGTCTTCGACGAGCTCGGGTTCCCGAAGGACCCCAACAATCTCTACCTGCAGACCGTCGCGACGATGCTGCAGGCCGCGGACATCATCGAGCTCCGGCACCGCGTCAAGATCATCCTGGCGCAGCCGAAGAACGAGATCATGGTGCACTTCCCGGTGCGGATGGACAACGGGCACCACGAGCTTTTCAAGGGCTATCGCGTCCAGCACAACAACGCCCTGGGGCCGTACAAGGGCGGCCTGCGGTTCCACGAGACCGTGCATCTCGACGACGTGAAGAGCCTGGCGCTGCTCATGACGATGAAGTGCTCCCTCGTGCGCGTGCCCTTCGGCGGGGGCAAGGGCGGCGTGAAGGTGAACCCGCGCGAGCGCTCACCCGGCGAGATGGAGCGCATCACGCGCCGGTTCTGCTCGGCGATCATGAACATGATCGGGCCGGAGTACGACATCCCGGCCCCCGACGTCGGGAGCAACGCCCAGACGATGGCGTGGTTCGCGGACACGTACATGATGTCCAACGAAGGCAAGTCGGCCCTCGACGGGCTCCGCGTCGTCACGGGCAAGCCCGTGGAGTTCGGCGGCTCGCTGGGTCGTGAGAAGGCCACGGGCCAGGGCGTCGTGGACACCCTCGTGGAGCTGCTCCCCGAGGTCGGTCTCCAGGTCAGCGGGATGCGTGTCTCGGTCCTCGGGTATGGCAACGTGGGCTCCTGGGCCGGACGCATCCTGCACGACATGGGGGCGAAGATCGTCGCCGTCTCCGATCACACCGGCGCCATCCGCAACGACCGCGGATTCGACGCCCACGCGCTGGCGGCGCACTGCGCGACGACCGGCGGCGTGAAGGGCTTCCCGGGCGACGTCATCTCCACCGACGAGTTCTACAAGACCCCCGTGGACGTGCTGGTCCCCGCGGCGCTCGAGCAGATGATCACCGACCGCGAGGCGCGGATGATCGACGCCAAGGTCGTGGTCGAGGGCGCCAACGCTCCGACCACCCCCGCGGGCGACCGGGTCTTCAACGAGCGGGGAATCGAGGTCATCCCCGCGATCCTGGCCAACGCCGGCGGCGTCACGGTCAGCTACTTCGAGTGGGTCCAGAACAAGACCAGCAGCTACTGGGACATCGAGCAGGTGGACCGCGAGCTCAACCGCCACATGGTCATGGCCGCCCGGCGCACCGTCCTCGCCCGCCAGCGGTACAAGGTGGGCCTCCGGACCGCCGCATACATCGCCGCCCTCGACCACATCGGCAAGGCCTACACGGTCCGGGGCATCTTCCCATAAGAGGCCGATCCATCCCTGATTCCCCGACCGCCCGGGCCCCTGCCCGGGCGGTTGTCTTTATCGGGACCTCCAGTCCCCGCCCAGTTTCACAAGCACGGACAGGCCCGCGGAATTTGACGTAAGTCTCTGGTGCGCATGGGTTTCTGTGTCATGCTTCCAGTGGAGGCGGCCGCCTGGGGACTGCACCAGGAACGCCCGCGAGACATCGGAAGAGTGGCGCAGAGGAGGGCATTGTCATGCGCAGACAGGCGACCATCGGTCTGGTCATGCTCGGCGGGATCGCCGCCGGCGCAGCCGCGGATGTTGTGAACGTGGACGCCAGGGCGGCGATCTTCGACGCGGGCCGCGCCGCGCCGACGCTGGACGGCCTGCTTCCACCGATGCTGGAGATTCCCGACGGTGCCGACTACGTGACACTCGAGCAGGTCACGGGGCTCGTCCGGGCCCACCCGGTGCTGCAGTGGGCCGGACCGGACGGCAACTCGACGACGGTGAACGACACGGACATCAACTCGTACATGGGGATCTCCGGCCTCGTTCACCCGAGGACGCTCCCGCTCGTGGCCGTCTTTCTGAACGAGGGCGAGCCGGAGAACCCGGCGCCGGCGCGACTGGACTTCTACGGGATCGGGAGCGACTTCGCGGAGCTCTCGCCCCAGATGCAGCAGACGTACTTCGTGGGCGACGGCCTCGCCTTCGACGGCGAGGGCTACGTCTCGCAGAAGTTCTGGATCCCGGAGGGCGCTACCCGCATCTACCTGGGCCTCGCCGACGCCGGGTACTTCACCGGCGACCCCACGGCGTACTGCGACAACGAGGGCTCGTTCAGCGCCGACGTGCAGTTCCACGTCGTGCCCGCGACGGGGCCGCTGGCCCTCTTGGGCCTCGGCGGCATCCTGACGCTCCGCCGTCGCCGCTAGCGCGGCCGGCGTCGTTCAACCGCCCCACCCCCCGGCTGCGTGTGCTCGGAGAGCATCGCGCAGCCGGTCCTTTTTTCGCCGCCGCCGATGGTGCGGGCGATCCCGCCCCGCCAGCTACACTCCGCGGATGTTCGGCTCCCATCTGTCGATTTCGAACGGCCTGGCCGGGGCCGCCATCGAGGCGTCGGGCCTCGGCATGGACACCGTGCAGGTGTTCACGAAGAACCAGCGTCAGTGGCGTGCGCGGGCGCTGGACCCCGCGGCGACGAGCGACTGGCGCACGGCGATCGACTCGCTTGGATGGGCGGGGAGGACCGTCAGCCACGCCTCGTACCTGATCAACCTGGCGAGCCCGGACGCGGATCTCTGGGCGAAGTCGGTCGACCTCATGACCGAGGAGATCGAGCGGTGCGAGGCCTTGGGAATCCCCTTCCTGGTCCACCACCCGGGCGCGTACACGTCGGGCGATGCCGCGGGGGGGCTTGCCCGGATCGCCCGGGCCTACACCGAGGTGTTCCGCAGGACGAGGGGCTACGCGACGGTCTCGTGCCTGGAGGACACGGTGGGCTCGGGCTCCAACCTCGGCCGCTCCTTCGAGGAGCTGGCGGCGCTGCGGGCGATGATCATCGACGCGACCGGAGAGGCCGAGCGCGTGGGCTACTGCCTCGACACCTGCCACGCCCACGCGGGCGGCTACGACCTCTCCACGCGGCCGGGGGCCGAGGGGGTGCTGGCGGAGCTTGACCGTGTCTGCGGCCTGGAGCACGTCCGCGTGGTCCACCTGAACGACTCCAAGGGGGAGATGGGCAGCCGCAAGGACCGGCACGCCCACATCGGGGAGGGGACCATCGGGCGGGGCTCGGCCTCGCGGGCGCTCCGGGAGAGCGGGTTCGCGGCGGTGGTGAACCACCCCAGACTGAAAACCGTACCGAAGATCCTTGAAACGCCGAAGGAAACCAGCAAGGCAGGAACGCCGATGGACGCCATCAATCTGCGCCGGCTGCGGCGGCTGGTGCAGGAGGCGTCGATCCCCCGAGCCCGGGCCGTGAGAGCACAACGATGACCAGAGGCCGTATCGTCACCGTCGCCTGCGCAGTCGGGCTCGTCCTCGGGGCCCAGGCCATGACAGGATGCCAGGGGATGAGGGAGCGTCGGGAGCAGCGGCGGGCGGCCGCGGCGAGAACGGACGTGCGAGCCCAGGAGGCGGTGGACCTCGGGTCCCGGCTGAGGGAGGAGGGCCTGCTCGACCAGGCGCTGCGCGAGTTCGAGCGGGCGATCGAGATCAATCCGACGATGACGACCGCGTACATGGGCGCCGGCGACATCCACCGCGAGCGCGGCGACTACGCCAGCGCGGAGGTCAAGTACCGCGAGGCGGTCCGCACGGCCCCCGGCGAGTTCGACCCCAACTACTGGCACGGGTACGCCCTCCAGATGCTCAACCGGGTCACCGAGGCCGTCCGCGCATACCTGCGGGCCCTGGCGATCCGCCCCGAGGACTTCAACGCGAACCTCAATCTCGCGACGGCCTACCTGCAGCTTGGGGAGAACGAGCAGGCGGTGATCTACGCGGAGCGCGCCGTCCGCATCAACCCCGGCGACGGGCCGGCGCATGTGAACCTCGGGGCCGCGTACGCGAACGCCGGCCGGCATGGCGAGGCGATCGAGGAGTACGAGGCGGCTGCGGAGCTGATGCCGCTCACGCCCGAGCTGCTGCTCAACCTCGCGGAGAGCCTGGGGAAGGTGGGGCGCTACGCGGAGATGGCCGGGACTATCGGGGAGGTGATCCGGCAGCAACCCTCGGCGCTGGCGTACGAGCGCCTTGGCTCCGCGCAGTTCCGCATGGGCAGCTACGACGAAGCGCTGGAGTCGTTCCGGCAGTCGGCCCGCGCCGACGAGAGACACTACCCGGCGTGGAACGGGGTCGGCGTGTGCCTGCTCAACCGGTACGTGTGGTCCAGGAAGTCCGACCTGGCGGCGCTCGACGAGGCTCGCAACGCTCTGCGCCGGTCGCTCCAGATCGAGCGCGACCAGCCGCGGATCGCCGAGCTGCTCACCCGCTATTGAACCCATGCCGACTTTGCGGCCCCCTCGCGGTCGATCGCCCGCCGGATGTGGTCGAAAGCCTCCCTGAGCTCCTTGAGGGATCGCTGATCGCGGGCCAGGAGCGCGAGGCGTTCGGCGTGCGCAGCGACCACGCGGTGGAGATCGTCGCTCGACCCGGTGATCTCGCTGCGGTCGGGCTCGGCGGCAAGCTCGAGGATCTCCCCGACGTCGATGCGGTCCTCGAACTCGATCCCGCCCTCGTGCACGGTGCGGGAGACGTGGCGGCACCACAGGAGGGTCCCCTGGACCTGGAGGACGCCGCCGGCCGCCTTGGGCAGGGACAGCTGGCATGGCGTCTGCGGGTAGATGAACGCCCCGAAGAGCACCGAGAGGCCGCGCGAGGAGAGGTTGCGCGGCGCGACCTCGTAGCACACCGAGCCGTCGGCACGCTGGCACTGCATCGTGATGGGGGTGCGGGTGCGGAAGGCGTAGCGCGTGTAGCGGCGCTTCGCGGCGACGTCGCGCGCGGCCTCCACGCTGTCCAAGCGGTCCATCACGAGGCCGAGCTGTGCCTGCTCCACCCGGAGCGGAACGCGTGTCGCGGTCATCGCGGCCCCCTTGCCGCACTCGGCCGAACGGCCGTCCAGAGGCGCAACGGCATCGGAGCGGTGCGAGCGCGCGATCACACGAAAGGGCTCGCGGGGCGCAGACCGCGTGGCATTGACCATGTTTCGGCGGCTGATTCCCGGACCCGGGCCGGGCGCGAAGGCCCGCTAACATGGGGCATGCCCAGACCTGACCTGCTCGAGGTGTTCGGCTCGCCGGGGGACCGGCCCTACGTCATCGAGCACCTCGGCGAGGAGTTCACGTCCCTGTGCCCCAAGACGGGGCACCCGGACTTCGGGGAGATCCTCCTCCGCTACCAGCCGCGCCCCGCGCGCGAGGGCGGCCAGTGCGTCGAGCTCAAGAGCCTCAAGCTGTACTACCAGAGCTTCCGCGACGAGGGGATCTTCTACGAGGCGGTGACGAACCGGATCCGCGACGACCTCGTCGCCGCCACGCGCCCGGAGTGGCTGCAGATCGTGACCACGTGGCGCGGGCGCGGGGGCATACGGTCGGTGATCCGGGCGGACTTCGGCGACGTGCCCCCCCACTTCCTGGGGCGCTGAGGGTCCGCGCCGCGCCGGCTCGGGCCGGTCGAGGCGGGTCGGTGCCCCTAGGATGCGCTTTGCCTCGGAGCGAGGCTAGAAAGATGATCGCATGTCCACCATCTTCGACGCCAGCAGACGCTACATCGCCGAGTTCGGGCCCAACGAGCGCGTGGAGGGCGTCTTCACGATCAACAACGCGCAGCTCGGCAAGACGCGCCAGGACAAGCCCTACCTGCGCTGCCTCATCAGCGACCGCACGGGCGAGCTGCCCGGCCGCATGTGGTCGATCGAGGAGCAGATCTTCCGGAAGCTGCCGACCGAGGGCTTCGTGTGGCTGGAGGGGGAGACGCAGCCCTACCAGGGCGAGCTGCAGCTGATCATCCACTCCATCGAGCGGACCGAGCCCTCCCCCGAGCAGATGCGGGACCTGCTCCCCTGCACCTCCAACGACGTCTGCGCGATGTTCGCGGAGGTCACGGAGATCCTCGGCACGCTCGAGCACCCCGCGATGCGGGCGCTGGCGGAGATCTATCTCGAGGACGAGGCGCTGATGAACGCCTTCTGCGCCGCGCCGGCGGCCAAGAGCATGCACCACGCCTATCTCGGCGGACTGCTCGAGCACACCCTCGCGCTGCTGCGCCTCGCGCACGCGGTGTGCCCCCTCTACCCGAGGGTGAACCGCGACCTGGTGATGATGGGCCTGTTCCTGCACGACCTGGGCAAGACGCGTGAGCTGGTCTACGACCGGGCCTTCGGGTACTCGGACCGGGGTGAGCTCATAGGGCACATCGTCGAGGGCACGATCATGCTCCACGACAAGGCCCAGCAGATGATGATGACCAAGGGCGTGCGCCTGCCGCCCGGGGCCCTGACCGTGCTCCAGCACATCATCCTCTCGCACCACGGCGTGCCCGAGTACGGCGCCGCCAAGGTCCCGATGACCCCCGAGGCGATCCTGGTCGCGATGCTCGACAACCTCGACGCCAAGACGACGATCGCCCTGTGCGCGGCCCGCCCCGAGCAGGACCGCTCCTTCGACCTGGGAGGGAATTTCACCGAGCGGCTCTGGGCGCTCGACGCCAAGCTGTACAGGCCCGACCCGCTCCGCGAGTAGCGCGCCGGGCTCCCCGCCGCACCCGGTAGAATCCGGGTGCCCACGCCCGCGGAGGAGACGACCAGATGTCCGAGGAAGTCTCGATCCAGGTGAACTTCTCGCGCCCGATGCCCCTGTTCCCGCTCGACGCCGCGACGCTGCTGCCCCAGCAGATCCTCCCGCTCCACGTGTTCGAGGAACGCTACCGCCAGCTCGTCTCCCACGCCCTCGACGGCGCGGGGCAGATCGCCATGGCGGTCTTCGAGGGGTCCCGCTGGAGGCAGGAGTACCACGGTCGCCCGCCGCTCCGCCCGGCGGTCTGCGTGGGACAGATCATCCAGCACGAGCAGCTCCCCGACGGGCGGTACAACGTGTTCCTCCAGGGGATCTGCCGCGCGAGGATCGTCTCTGAGGAGCCGGCCGCGGCCGGGGTGCTCTACCGGCGCGCGGTCCTGCGTCCGATCGGCGTCGGCGACATCGACGAGTCGGAGCTCGAGGGCCTGCGCGACTGGCTGGACGAGGCGCTCTCGGAGGGGCCTCTCACCCAGATGACGGCCGCCGAGACGGTGCTGGGGTACGTCCGCAACGAGCAGATCCCCACGAGCGCGCTGCTCGAGCTCGTCTCCTTCACCATGACCGCGGGCGGCGAGCTGCGCTACCGCCTGCTGGCCGAGGGCGACGTGACCAAGCGCGCCGAATTGGTCCGCGGCGAGCTTGAGCACATCCGCCACATCATCGAGCAGGCCAGGGCGCAGCACCCCGAGGAATGGCCGAAGGGGTGCAGCTGGAACTGAGGACCGACCTGGGCGCCCCCGACACCACACAGAATACGGATAACACCGCCGAGGGCGCCGTCAGGGCGAAGTCAGTGCCCGCTTACTTTTTTGCAACGGGGCGGTCCGTTCGCGGAACCAATCCGCGGCCCTGACCGTTTGATTCAGAGAGCACAACAACGCCCGGCCGGCGGGGCCCGGCGGGCGAAGGAAACAGGGAGGCCGGACATGAACGCCAGAAATCGAGTGGGTTGGCAGGCTCGACGGGCGGGGCTCCTCGCCGCCGCCACGGGAATCGTGCTCTTCGGCGCGGGCGGGTGCGACAACGCCGGCCAGGGCGCGCTCTCCGGCGCGACGCTCGGCGCTCTGGCAGGCATGGGCATCGGCAGCCTCTCCGGCGACATGGGCAAGGGCGCCGCGGCCGGGGCGATCATCGGCGGCGTGGGGGGCGCGGTGCTGGGCGACCAGAACGAGCGCCGCGACAACCGTCGCTCGTACGGCAACGAGTGGTAGCGGCGAGCTCAGCCCGCTCTCGACGAGCCATCTCTTCACATTGTGCGGCGACCCGCGGGCGAGTGCGCCCGCGGGTTGTCGCTTCCGGGCGGGGCCTGCTCAGCCGCCGGCGCCCTTGAGCGTAACCTCGGTCGTCCGCTCGACACCGTCGCGCACAAACGTGATCCTCACGGTATCGCCCGGCTGGGCCTGCCCGAGGAGGGGCATCCAGTCCTCGACGCCGGTGATCTTGGCGTCGTTCCAGCCGGTCATGAGGTCGCCGGCCTGCAGGCCGCCCTCGGCGGCGGAGGTGCCGGGGAAGACATTCTCGAGCAGCACGCCCTTGCCGTCCTGGGTGTAGGCGGGCTGCACGCCGAAGCGGACGCGCGAGCGCTGCGCCTGGGGGCGGACCTCAGGGGGCCGGTCGGTCCGCTCGCCGCGCCCGTCGTCGTCCACGAAGACGGGCCGGTCCTCCCGCGTCGCCATGGCGAGGGCGATCTTCTGCGCCATCGTGGACACGCGGACGGCGCCGACACGGTTGATCAGCACGGAGACATCCTCGGGCGCGTGATACTGCTCATGGAAGCCCGTGAAGAAGAAGAGGCACGGGACGCCCGCGCGGAAGAAGCTGGCGTGGTCGGAGCGCCCGAAGACGCTCGGGGGCAGCGGCTGGATGTCGAAGTGGGACTCGTCCTTGTAGGGCTGGAGCCACGAGCTGAGCCCCTCGGCCGTGCTCTCGCCGCCGATGAGCAGGTTGTTGTCGGTGACGCGCCCGACCATGTCCATGTTGAGCATGAACACGTGGTCCTCTATGGGCGCGATGGGGTGCTCGACGTAGTACTTCGATCCCAGCAGCCCCCACTCCTCGGCCGAGAAGCCGAGGAAGAGGATCGAGCGTGCGTTCGCGTCGTCGGGAAGGGACGCGTAGGCCTCGCTCAGCCGCTCGGCCGCCAGCAGCATGGCGCTCGTGCCCGAGGCGTTGTCGTCGGCGCCGGGGTGGATCGTCCCCTGCACCCGTCCGCCGTACTCGCCGTAGCCGGCGTGGTCGAAGTGGGCCCCGACGACGACGATCTCGTCCGCCAGGCTGCCCTTGCCGTGGAGCACGCCGCCGATGTTGCGGGTCGTGGCCGGGGTGCGGTCGACCCGCACGCTGACCCGGATGCTGGCGCCGGGCATGTCGATGATCGCCGGCGCCGCATCGACGGATCGCCTGAGGTCGAGCAGCGAGCGGCCCTCGGGATCGGCCTTCGAGAGCAGGAAGTCGGCACGCTCCTGGCTCAGCATGATGACCGGCACCTCGAACTCGCCGTCCGCCGTCTGCTGCGCCGTGACGAGCTTGGAGGCGTCCTCGGCCTGCACGCCCGGGGGTGTGACGATCACCACGGCCTTGGCGCCGCGCCGCACCGCCGCGGAGATCTTGGGCTCGAGCGTGGCGTACATCGACCACGACCCGTCCTCGGACCAGAGGCTCGTGCCGTCCTCCTTCAGGGGCTCGTAGCGGAAGGCGACCGCCACCTTGCCGGACAGGTCGGCGCCGGGGGGATAGCCCAGGTACCCGTCCGGCCCGGCGGAGACCGAGTAGCCGACGAAGACCAGCGGGCCCTCGAACTCGGCGGTGCCCGAGCAGCCGAGGACGGAATAGTCCAGGTCCGGGATCAACTCGCCCCAGGCGCCCTCCCCGACACGGAAGCCCGCCGAGCTCCCCAGCACCTTCACCGGCTTCGGGCCCCGCCGGCGCTGCGCCTCCGCCGGGTCGAAGCGCTGCGAGAACGTCGCGTGCGCCGTGATCACCTCGGTGCCGTCCGCGGCGGTGGTCGTCTCGGGGAAGGCCGGCGTGAGCCCGAGCTTCTCGAAGTGGAAGGCCAGGTAGTCCGCGGCCAGCTCGTTCCCCGGGCTGGTCGCGCCGCGCCCCTCGAAGAAGGGGTTCGCCAGGGTGGTCACGTGCATGTCGTAGGTCGCGACATCCTCGCCGAGAAGCTCCAGCAGCCTGGCGAGCGGCGACTCCCCGAGGAGGGCGACGGGGTCCGCCGCCTGCTCGGGCGCGGCGGCCGGGACCGTGGGCTCGGCCGGGGCCTGGGCCATCGCGGCGGGGGCGAGGGAGCACGCCGCGAGAACGAGGGGGAGGGTGCTGCGGTTGGTCATGGATCGTCCTCGGCGGGGGTCGCGGGGATGAGGTGTCCGGGAGTCTAGCGGCGTCCGCCGTCCGATCCCCTTGAACCACCCGCTTCGGGGGAGGTTGCACCGCGCGAATTCCGCAGGAAACCGCGTGGACGCACCTAGCATTGTGTCCGCGCGCCACCGGCGCTCGCGTGCCTGCGCCCCCCCGGCTCCAACCCGTCGAGCAGCTGCTATGACCACCATGGACACCCCCGCCGAAACGAGACCGACCATGCCCCGATGCGGCCGATCGCTGGAGCCGCTGGATTCCTTCGCGCGTCGCCACATCGGGCCGCGCGACGGCGAGATCGCCGGGATGCTCTCCGCGGTGGGCTTCCCCTCGATGGACGCGCTGATCGACGCCACGGTGCCGAGGAACATCCGGCTCAAGCGCCCGATGACGCTGAGCGCGCCGGCCGACCGGGAGCGCGGCGAGGCGGAGCTGCTGGCGGAGCTGCGCGCGATCGCCCAGAAGAACCGTGTATTCCGCTCATGCATCGGCACGGGGTATCACGGCACGGTCACCCCGGGGGTCATCCTGCGGAACATCCTCGAGAACCCGGGCTGGTACACGCAGTACACGCCCTACCAGAGCGAGATCTCCCAGGGGCGTCTGGAGGCGCTGCTCAACTTCCAGACGATGATCGCCGACCTTACGGGCCTGCCGGTCGCGGGCGCATCGCTGCTCGACGAGGGCACGGCCGCGGCGGAGGCGATGGCGATGTGCCACGGGGCCACGGGGCGCGCGAGGTTCCTCGTCGCCGAGGACTGCCATCCGCAGACGATCGCGGTGGTGCGCACGCGCGCCGCGTCGGTGGGCGTCGAGGTCGTCGTCGCGGACGTGAGGACGGCCCGGCTCGACGAGAGCTTCTGCGGCGTGCTGGTGCAGTACCCCACCACCGACGGGCGCGTCGAGTGCTACAAGGCTCTGGCCGAGGCGGCGCACAGCGCGGGCGCGCTTCTCGTCGCGGCGGCCGACCCCCTGGCGCTCACGCTGCTCACTCCGCCCGGCGAGTGGGGCGCGGACATCGCCGTCGGGAGCGCGCAGCGGTTCGGCGTGCCGATGGGCTTCGGCGGCCCTCACGCGGCGTACCTGGCGACGACAGACAAGCTGGTCCGGCGGATGCCGGGGCGGATCATCGGGGTGTCGCGGGACGCGGCCGGCAAGCAGGCCTACCGGATGGCGATCCAGACGCGCGAGCAGCACATCAAGCGCGAGCGGGCGACGAGCAACATCTGCACGGCGCAGGCGCTGCTGGCGATCATGGCGGGGATGTACGGCGTGTACCACGGGCCTCGCGGCGTGCGGGCGATCGCCGAGCGCGTGCGCCTGCTCACGCAGGCGCTCCGCGCCGGCCTGCTCGAGCTCAGCCACAAGATCGGCGAGGACCTGGTCTTCGACACGCTCCGGGTGGCGCCCGCGGGGCGGAGCGCGGCGGAGGTGGCGAGGGCGGCCCGCGAGCGGATGATCAACCTGCGGGAGTTCCCCGACGGCACCCTCGGCGTCACGCTCGACGAGCTCAGCGACGAGCGCCTGGTCGCGGACCTGCTCGCGGCCTTCGGGGCCAGGGGAGCCGTCGATGTCGGCGCGCTCGCCGAGCGCGCACGCCGGGACATCCCCCCGGCCTTCGCCCGCAGCAGCGCGTTCATGACCCACCCGGTCTTCAACGCGCACCACAGCGAGACGGAGATGCTCCGCTACATCTTCAAGCTCCAGGGGCGCGACCTCTCGCTGGCGCACGCGATGATCCCGCTCGGCTCGTGCACGATGAAGCTCAACGCCACCAGCGAGATGGTCCCGGTGACGTGGCCCGAGTTCGCCGATATCCACCCCTTTGCGCCCGCCGAGCAGACCGCGGGCTACCGCGAGCTCTTCGCGCAGCTGGAGACGTGGCTGGCCGAGATCACCGGCTTCGCGGCCGTCAGCCTCCAGCCCAACGCCGGCTCGCAGGGCGAGTACGCCGGGCTGCTGGTGATCAGCGCCTACCACGAGGCTCGCGGCGAGGGGAGGCGCGACGTCTGCCTCATCCCCGCGTCAGCGCACGGGACCAACCCGGCCAGCGCGGTGGTCGCGGGCATGAAAGTCGTCGTCGTCGCGTGCGACGAGCGGGGCAACATCGACGTCGCCGACCTGCGGACGAAGGCCGCGGAGCACCGCGACACGCTCGCGGCCCTGATGGTGACGTATCCCTCGACGCACGGCGTCTTCGAGGAGTCGATCACGGAGATCTGCGCCATCGTGCACGAGTTCGGCGGGCAGGTGTACATGGACGGGGCGAACATGAACGCCCAGGTGGGGCTCACGAGCCCCGGCGTGATCGGGGCCGACGTGTGCCACCTCAACCTGCACAAGACCTTCTGCATCCCGCACGGCGGCGG
>CAYTAH010000022.1:0-69477 GCA_964435785.1 uncultured Phycisphaeraceae bacterium
TAGACTCTCGCCGCCGCGGGCGTAGCTCAATGGTAGAGCGTCAGCCTTCCAAGCTGAATGTTGCGCGTTCGAGTCGCGTCGCCCGCTTTGCCGCCCTCCCCGGCCTTGGCCGCGCGTCCCAGGTCGCGCGTCGACGCGCGTTCTGACGACCCCCCGCCGTGATCCACTCCGGCGGCGGAGTTCGGGCGGTACACCAGGCGACCCCAATCCGCCTTGCCGATGAGTTCCCTCGTGCACGATGTCAGCGCGTTCGGCGCGTCCCGCGCAAGGCCCTGACCAGAATGCCCCCCCGCAGCGAGCGGCGCACCGCACCGAAGCCCTCCAGGTGCGCGCGGCGGCCGCGCCCGGCTCCCCGTCGCCGTCGCCCGGGAGGCCCCGTCCGCGGGCCGCGCCCGCGAGCCCGTCGGGCCCCTGCCACGATCCCCGGCCGCGGCTATACTGGCGCGTCGCCGCGGGCGTAGTTCAGCGGTAGAACGTCAGCTTCCCAAGCTGAATGTCGAGGGTTCGATTCCCTTCGCCCGCTTTCCGCCAGACTCCGACGGGACCCGCCGATCCCCGCCTAAGCCCGCCAGAGAGGCGGACTTGCGGCCTGGGCCATGGGCGACCGACCGGCGGGGGGTCTCCGACACAACCCGACCCGATCCGACCGTCTCCGACCCCTTCGCGCTGTCAGATGCGCTGCAGGTCGTCGGCGGGCGATCGTCGGCCGTGCCCGTCGCCAGCCCGGCCGCGGCGGCCGGGAGCTCGATCCGATCGATCGCCGCGGCCGAGTCGTGCAGGGTCAGGGCGGTGTAGTGCTTGAGCGTTGTCCTGTAGTCGCTGTGGCGCATGAGGCGCTGCGCGACCTGAGGGGTGACGCCCTGGCGCGCGAGCATCGTGCCGAGCGTCGCCCGGAGCGCGTGCAGGTCCAGGTACCGCCCGTCCAGGCCCCGCGCCACGAGCCGGGTCTTCATGCGACGCCTCTCCCCCTCGCCGACCCAGACGGGCTCGCCGCTGGCGTCGGTGACGACCTCGCGCCGGGCGAGGCCTGCGCGCTCGAAGTCCTTCATGCGGGTGCGGTCGGTCACGGTCCCCGCGAAGACGCGCGAGTCCACGGCGCCCACGGCGAGCGGGCGCACGCGCCGCAGCTCGGCGACCAGGTCCGCGTGCAGCGGGAGCACGTCCACGCGCTTGGCCTTGCCCTCGCGGATCGTGACCGTGCAGGCCCCGAGGTCGATGTCGGACCATCGCAGCCGGCGGAGATCCCCGCGGCGCAGGCCGGCGAGCAGCGCGAGGGCGTACCAGAGCCAACGCCCCCGCTCGCGGGCCACCTCGAGCAGCCGGGCGACCTCGGCGTCGGTGAGGGCCCGGCGGATGCGGCGGCGGTCCCGCTCCTCGTCCCGGCGGGGAACGACGCGCACGGGATCGATCGACGTGCGACCGTGCCGGCGGGCCCACGAGAGGAACGCGGCGATCTGCTGGCGGCGGAAGTTGACGGTGCGGGCGGAGAGCCGCTGCGCGGCGAGGGCCTGCAGGTCGGCCATGATCCGCTCCGGCGTGAACTCGCTGAGGCGCCTGACGTCGTGCGCCTCGAGGAACGCGCGCAGGTGCCGCTCCTTCTGCGCGACGGCCCGCGGCGCCTGGTGCGCGTGCCGGCACCAGGCGATGTAGTCCTCGACGTGCTCGAGGGCTCGCTTGCGGTCCGATTTCGCGCGGGAGGCCTCATCGGGCGAGACGATCCCCTCGCGCACGCGGGCCTCGGTGCGTTCGATGTTGGAGAGGATCTCCTCGGCGACGAGCTTGTCGCGCGTCTTCGCCGACCTGGACTGCCTGACGCCGTTGGCGTCGATCCAGGCGACGGTGTAGGTCTTCGACCCCGCCCGCCGGTACACGCTTCCCATCGATTCCTCTCCGGGGGTTACGAGCCCCGTGGTCTTCGCACCTTACCCGATCGGGCCGGCCGGAGCAAGGGCGGCCCCGTCCACGATGAACCCCAGTCGCTGCGCCTCCTTGAGCACGAAGGGGGCCTGGACGGCGGGGGTCCAGTGATTCCAGCTCTCGGCGTGCTTGCCGGCGGCGGAGGCCTCGGCCCGGGCCCGCTGCGCGGCCGGCAGGGAGGCGAGCTGCTCGAGGGCCCGCCGGCCAGACCGCTTCCGCTGGTTGCCATCGGACGCGGCCAGGGCCTCGAGGTCCACGCCCCGGCCCTGGAGCGCGGCGATCGCGGCGCCTACCCCGCACTTGCCCCGCTTGACACTCGCGATGAGCGGCGGGACCACGCGGCCACGCCCCCGCACCAGCTCGCGGAGCTTGGCGTCGGACATCGCCGCGCCGAACGCTCGGAGCGCCTCCACGGCCTGGAGGTCCTCCGACGCATCGCCACCACCACCACCGGCGGCCTCGCGCGTGCGCATGCCCGCGCTCGCGCACACGCGTGGGGTGGTCGGTTCATTGACTGGTTCACTGACTGGTTCCCCTCCAGATCCTGGAGGGGTGTCCTCCAGATCCTGGAGGGGTGTCCTCCAGATCCTGGAGGGGTACCCCTCCACAGTCTGAGGGGGTACCCCTCCAGATCCTGGAGGGGTGACCCCTCCAGATCCTGGAGGGGTGTCGGGGGTGAGGCGGTAGACGCTGACCTTGCCCGGAGGCCTCTCGACGGTGAGCTCGCCGGCGGTCTCCAGCTCCCCGATCGCCTGTCGGACGCGGCTCTCGCTCAGGCCGGTGAGGGCGGAGATCCTCGCCACCGAAGGGAACGCGCTCAGGTCGTCGCCGGCGTGCTCGGCGATGACCCAGAGCACGAACCGGGCGGCCGTCGTGCCGGTGCACCGATCGCGGACCATGCGGATCGCGCGGTAGCTCACGCGGTGCGCCCCCTCTGCAGCGCCGACCGGCCGGCGTCGGTGATGATCCACACGATTGCGCTGCGCCCGCTGCTCGAGCGTTTGGTGCGCCCGCTGTCGGCCACCAGGCCGGCGAGCTGCAGCTCGCGACACCGGGCCGTCTGCGAGGCGGTGCGCAGGCCGAGCAGGTCCGCGGCCTCCTCGTTGGTCGCGCCGATCGCCCCACGCTCGGCGAGGAAGGCGAGCAGGCGGCGTTGCTGGCCTTTGACCAGGCCGGCCATGCTCCGGGCCGCCGATCGGGAGGTACGCGCCACGGCCCGCTGACGGGCTCGAGGCGGACGATCGGGAGGGAGGTCGAAGAGCGTCACGGCGACGCCCTCCCGGCGCCGGCCGCGTTATCTGGGGACCACGCCCGCGAACTGCTCGCGCGTGCGAGCCCGCGTCCCGCAGTGTCGGCACTCGCGCACGCGGACGATGAGCCCGTTTCGGTGTCGCGTGTACACGACGGGCAGATGGGCACAGCCGCACTTGCGGCAACGGAGCCGGTTGTCGGGCTCGGGCGACGCAGGGGGGGCAGGGGCCACCACGACGGCCGGCGGCATCGCGCCCGGTCGTAACGGCGTCGGCGAGCCAGCTCGCCCGCGGCTCTCGGCGGGGGACGCCGGAGACCGCGCGCTCGCCTTCGGCCCCGGGGCGCGTGGGGAGCTGCCCGCGCCGCCGGCCGTCGTGGGGCATTTCGAACGTTTCGCCACGGTGTGAAGCGCTCCGCGGCGTCACGGGCCGCGGCGCATTCTGACACGCCCGGGCTCGCTTGTCCAGCGCTCACCGGGTGCGCTCCTTCTGCTGCTCGATGTACCGCTCCAGGTCGCGGGGGTCCACGCGGCGCGCCTTGCCGATCCGCAGGGACCGGAGCCGGCCTTCCCGGATCTCGCGCTCGACCGATCGCTCGCTGATCCCGAGCCGCTCGGCCGCCTGCCGCTTGGTAAGCAACGCCAGCTGCTGCACCTGTTCCACGGGTCACGCTCCATGGGTCGTGGCGTGCAGTGACAGCCCCGCCCGCGCGGGGTACACACCGGCCAACTTCTCCGACTCGCGCCCCGGCTACGTGCGGGGCGATCAAACCGCTCCCGCCGGCGTCTCCGCCGGCGGCGCGTGCTACTCGAAGAACGCGAGCCCGCCCTTGCGGAACTCGCGGAGGAGGTCGTGCGACGACTTCCTGATCCCCTTGAGCTCGTCGAGCTGCTTCTCCTCGACGCGGAAGCCCAGGTCGGCCGCGGCGTGCGCGCTGAACGTCCCCAGGGCCTTGATGCCCCCGTCCGCGCCCATGACGTCGCGGAGCCGGTCCAGGCCGGCGCCCAGCGTGGAGCTGCGAAGCTCCGGGGCGTTCTCGGCCGCGGCGACGGCGGCCTCGTAGGCCTCCTCCGCCTCCTGGAGCCTCCGCTGTGCCGAGAGGATCCGGGCGAGGGCCCCCTCCGCGACGACGCGCATCGGTGCATCGCCGATGAGCTCCTCGGGCAGCTGGGTGCTCACGGCGCCGACGATCAGCTCGACGGTCTTGGCGAAGGGGAGGTTGATCCCCTCGAGGATCCGCCCCACCGACGCGGCCAGGAGGCGCACGGCGGCGAGGAGCTCGACATAGAAGTCGTTGAAGGATCGCAGCATCCCCACCAGGCTGAGGTTCCAGATCGTGTTGAGCCAGGTCGTGCCCTGCGTCCACTGGTAGCGGAGCGCCTTGAAGAGGACGTTGGCGGCCTCCCGGATCGCGCCCTTGGCGATCGCCGACGCCATCACCCCGAAGACATCGGCGGAGAACTCCCGCAGGTCGCGGAGCCGCTCCCCGAACCAGGAGAGCATCCGCTGGGCCCGCTCGAGCCCGCGGCGGAGCTTGCTGTCCTCGGCGAGCAGCTCGACGAAGGCCCGCCCTGCCCGGATCGGTTGCGTTCCAGCCATCGCTCACTCCCGATGTCGGCCCCGAGGCCTCGAAAGGCGCCGCGGCTCACGTCGAGCAGCGGAGCGCCTCGCCTGATCCGGCCCGCGCCGGAAACCCCCGCCTGGCCGTCAGGCCGGGCGGGAGGGAAAGCCCGGCGCGAGGATCTAGCTCGCGCCGGACCGCAAAACGAGCCGTCGGGCATCACCCCGGCGGCGGCCGGCGAGGGGTCGAGACCCCGCCGGCCAGGAGTCGATCAGGCCTCGCCCTTGCTCTTCACCGCCCCACGGTGCTCGCCGAGCGCGAAGCCGAAGTCGTGGAAGATCCGCCAGGTGTAGCCCAGGCGCGACGGGTCGCTCTCGAGCCCGAAGGCCTGGATCGTCGGCGTCCGCTGACCGTTCAGGTAGGCGACGATGAGGGCGCCCACGCGGCTCGAGGCGAAGAGGTACCAGGCGAGCGCGCTGTAGCCGGTGAAGCTCGAGGAGCTGAGGCGCGCCTCGACCTCGAGCGTCTGCACGATCCCGCGCATGGGGTTGCCCGTCGGGTCGCCGGCGGCGGCGCTGATTTCGGTGCTGTTGAGCACGCTGCGCGCCGTCGCCTCGAGGTCAGGCGGGATCAAGAGCGCCGACGGCGAGAGGTTCAGCGGCCGGCCGTTCTCATCCGTCATCTTGCGCAGGAGCTCGACGGCCTCGCCGAGCGAGTCCACGCTCAGCGCGGTGGCCGCTCCCTCCTGGTAGTTGCCGTTCTCCGACGCGAAGAAGCTGTCCGGGTTCGCGAGCAGGAGGGTGTAGGCCTCGTCGGACATCGCCCGCCGCGCGGCGATGCCCATCGCCCGCGGCACGTCCGCGAACACTTGCAGATCGTCGTTGACCAAGTCCGTGCGCGTGATGCCGAGATTGGCCCCGAAGGTGTCGGCCTTGACCGTGTCGGTCGTCTCGGCGAGGGAAACATACTTCAACTCGCCGTCGGGGCCGACCTGCGTCAGCTTCTTCGTGAGGTAGGGCCGGAGCACGGTGTGCTCGCGGAAGGACCGGACGGGGACCTCGCGGGCGAGGGAGATCCAGGTCGGCTTCTCCTCCTCGAACGCGTCGGACAGGCTCTTGTCCATGGCGCCGCCGAGCGCGGTGGGAAGGGACATGGTGCTGAACGCCGCATGGATCATGCGGTCCCGCTCGCGCGGCACGTCGCGGCCGTCGAGCGTGAGGCCGGCCTCGACGATGTCCAGGATGTGGCGGGCCCGGAGGTCCTCGGCGCGCTGCACGGCCTCGGCGCCGTAGGCCTTCTCGGCGAGGCCCGCGTAGCCGGCGAGCATGAGCGTCGCCGCGGCGAGGACCTTGCCCGAGTCCACGCCGCTCGAGCGTCCGCCGGCGCCCGGCGTGGCGGTCGGACGCGAGCCCTTGAGGAGCCCGAGCAGCTCGCGGCCGAGCTGGGCGGCGGTGAGCTCGCCGTCGATCGCCTTGGCCTCGAGCTGCTCGACCGTCTCGCGGTGCTCGGCGCCGAGATTGGCCGACGCGACGAGCTGGCGGATTTCCGAGATACGAGCCCGCTCGGCCTTGATCGCGTCCGCCGCGCCGGCGCCGGTGCCGGTGGGGAGGCCGGTCGCGGCGATCCGCACGTCGGTGTTGACGTCGGCGCCGGCCGGGACGATGGAGACCTCCCGGAGCTGGAACTCGCGCACGACGCGGAGGGGCCCGGAGAAGGTCTTCCCGTTCACCTGGGCCTGTGCGCCGGCGGCGACGAACTCCGAGCGGAGTACGGCCCCGCCCACGGACGCCTGCACGGCCACGCCGGCCGCGGCGAGCTTGAGCAGGTGCGCCCCGGCGAGGGTCTCGCCGGCGATGGTCCCCTCGAGGCGGACCTCCGACTTGGAGCGGTCGATCGTCGGGCGCCCGGAGCCGAGCACGGACTCGAGCTGGTTGCGGTGGTCGGCGAGCAGCGGGACCGACGCGCGCGCCTGGATGCCGGCGAGGTCGATCACGACGTCGTCGGCGAATGCGCTCGGCTTCATCGCCCCGCCGGTGTACGCGGTCAGTGAGAACCGCGCCGGGCGCTTGTCGCCGGCGGCGGCCTGGAGCTCGAGCGTCGCCGTCAGCTCGATGGCCTCGGGCGCGTCGCCGGCCTTGGCCTCGATGAGCAGGCCTTGCTCCCGGAGTTCCGAGAGGTGCGCCTCGTTGAGCGCCTCGATCTGCTCTTGCGGGAGCGGCTCGACATCGATCCAGGCGCCGTCGCGGAGCACCGACTCGACGCGGCCACAATCGGCGACTTCGCCGGCGAGGAAGGAACAGGTGTTGCCGACGCCGTCCTGGATGTCCACGCCAGGCTCGCCGTCCAGGTCCCAGATCTGCGCGACGACGCGCCCGACGCCCACTTCGCCCTTGGGCAAGGGCGAGCACTCGCCCCCCTCCAGGTACACGAGGTCGCCAGCGCGGAGGTCCACCATCGGGGCGGGTGTGCAGCGGAGGACGTCGCCCTCCTGACCCTTCGCCCAATAGACGCGGGGGCCGATTGTGAGCTCACGAGACAGGTTGCCTTCCATTGCAAAAGTCCTCTGGTTGCGGCCGGCCACGGTCGCGGCCTGGGTGTCTTACTCGGCGGGCTCGCGGACGATCAGGTGCGCGGCGACCCACTCGCGCGCGGCCTCGAGGGCCTCGGCGTCGCCGTCGATGATCCGGTCGGTCAACGCGTGGAACTCGCCCACGCTCGCGCTCTCGGCGGCGCGCACGCCGTGCTCCTGTCCGACGCGGATGCACAACGCGTGCACGAGCTCGCGGCGCCGGTTGCGGCTCAGGCCCTTCCGCTCGAGCATGTCGAGCAGCTCGCCGGCGTCGTGGCGGTCCGCCAGCTCGCGCTCCCGCGCGGTCGGCTCGACGAGCACCGGGGGCTTGGCCGGGGCGGCCTCGGGCGGCGCCGCGGAGAGGCGGGCCTCGAGGGCCTCGACGGCGGTCTCGTCGCCGGCGATCGCACGCTCGAGCAGCGGCCGGACCTGGTCCCAGGCCCGCGCCGCCTCGTCGATGCTCGCGCCGCTGAGCCTGAGCCCGCCCGCGACCGATCGGGCGAGCAGCTCGCTGGCCTGCTCGCGCTCGGTCTGGTTGGGCGATCGAAGCGTCGCGAGCATCCGCTCGACGGTCCACGGCGCGGGCGCCGGTGGCCGGGTGTCGTCGATGTGCGATCGCAAGCGGACGCCGTCGGGCGTCAGCTCCTCGAACTCCGCGAGGACGTAGAGGCCCATGCGGCCGGTGCGCTCGAGCTCCCCGCCGGCCGGCGGACGCTCGACGCGATACCCGCGCGAGCCCAGGTCGAAGGGCGGCGTCGTGCCGATGTGCGCGGCCAGGGCGTTGCGAAACTCCTGGTAGGCCCGCGCGACACCCTGGAAGCCGAGCGGCTCGACGGTCGTGCGCTCGACCCCGGCCTCGATCATCCATCGCTTCAGCCCTTCGGCCGCGAGGACGTAGAGGGCGTCGCCCATCTCGCCGTTCGCCTCACTCTGCGCGATGTAGGCGAGCACGCGAGCCCAATCCTCACTGGGCGGGAAGAGCTCCCGGACCAGGACGGACCGGGGAACGTCGAGCAGCGTCGACGCGACGTCGATCGCGAGCAGGTCGCGCGTCGTGACGCGGACGCCCAGGGTCGTGGCTTTCTCTGCGGCTGCCATGTGGGGCTCCGTGGATGGGGGTCGGGACGACGTCACGTTAAAGGCGCGTTTCTCAAATGTCAAGCGAAGCGGCAGCGAAGTCGTAATCCCCCCCGGGGCCGCCGGTCGGGTCCTTCCGGGGATGCCCCCCTCCGGGTTAGGCCTTCGTGAACAGCAGGGAACCGCGACAGGCTTACTTCGGGCTGTCCGACCGGGCGGAAATTCGCCGGAAAGGGCGGAAACCCCGGCGCCCCGCCACGCGGGCTACGGCGGGGCGTGGGCCCCGCTGCCGCCCCCGCGGCGGGGGTTGGGTAGCTACGCGAGGACGACGCGCCGCGGGCCCGCGTCGGGCCCCGCGGCGGGCGGCGGTGTGCACGTGGGCAGGACGCGCAAGGGATCCCCCCCAGCCCTTGGGGTCGGCGCGCACACGCAGGAAAGAAAGTCTGTCTAGTTCCGCGATTGTTCGCGGCGCCATAACGGCGCCCCTCCCCCCTCGGAAGGACCCGCTACCGGAAAAGCGGCCCTCTCGACCCCGTGAAGGCCGATTTCAGCTAGGCTGCGCCCCATGGACGAATCGCTTCGGGGACGGTGCGCGACATGCGGCTTTCTGTCCAGATTGGCTGGGTCAGTCGATCGCAGCTACCACGGAGAAGGGGTTCCGGAGTACTACGAGGCGACGCGATGGAGTCGCGAGGACGGCACGCTCTACCACGTTCACGATCCCAACAAGCGGACCGAGGCCGTGCTGCCGGCGTGCATAGTGGAAGCACACGGCATCAGCGGCGAGGCCGCCGACGCGCTCCTGCAATCAAACGGAGACGACGCGGACCTCCGTAGGCGAACGCTGAAGATCCTCAACCAGGAGAGAGGCTGCAAGAAGTGGATCAGTGTGATGGCGGCCGCCAGATAGCTCCAGCCGTCGCGGGCGTCGAGCAGGCGGAAGTTGTTCCCGTCCTTGTGGCCGGGGAAGAGGACGACAAGACGGCCGCGGATGCGGCCCTCGACCTTCTTGAGGAGGTCGGAGACGCGGGCGAAGCCGTAGAGCGAGGCGATGCCGGTGAGGGCGACGACCGTGTTATCGTCCGAGGCGTCGAGAAGCTCGCCCAGCTCGCGGGCGAGGGCCCCGAGGAACTCCGGCTCGAGCTTGAGCCGGAGATCCTCGGGCTCCTCGAAATAGGACTCGCTGTACTCGTCGGCCGCCATCCACTCGGCGAACTTGCGGGTGCAGTCGAACTCGGCCCAGCCGTGGCCGGCGGCGAGTGTCTGCTGGCGGAACTCCTCCTTTCGGGCGCGGAGGGCCCGCTCGGACTCCTTGTCGTAGATGACCATCACGACGCGCTGGGAGCCGCCGATCGTCCGCTGCCAGGGCACGGCGATGTGCCGGCCGTACCTCGCGGCAAGGTCCTCGATCTTGCTCATCGGCCGCCCCCCAGAGGATCCAGCCGCCGCGGATCGATCTCCACGACGTCGGCGCCCATGCGCGCGTCGATCAGCCCCAAACGCTTGGCCTCCAGCACCAGCTCCCGGAGACGCGCAGGGGTGCAATCTAGCACAGATGCCCAGGGGGACCGCAGGAGATCCTCGCCGGCGAGCCCGCCGAGGTGGCCGAGCCAGAGGGCAAGGGCGACGGGGCCGGGGGAAGCCTCGGCGCGCCGGCGCACCTTGCGGACACGGCCGGCGAGATGGCCGGACTGCGTCCAGGTGCTGCCGGCGTTGCGGGCGACCTTGTCGAGGGTGGCGGGGTTGAGGCGGTCGCCCAGGGCGCCGGCGAGCTGCTCGAGGAAGGCGGTCCGGACCAGCTCGGCGCCGATCGGGAGGCCGAGGACGGCCGGCGCCGAGGCCCGCAGCATGGGGTCGCGGGCGAGGGCGACCAGGAGCGCGACGAGCGGGCGCCCCGCGGCATCAAGGTCCCAGACCCGGCGGAGGACGCGGAACACCGGCAACGCCGGGTCGAGGCCGTAGAGCTCGCTCAGCCGCTGGTTGGACAGGCGGCGAGTGGAGACCGTGTCCTTCCCGAGGCAGTTGTCGTCGATGATGGCGGAGCGGTAGTCCTCGCGCGTGCCGCCTGCCGGGACGGCCGCAAGGACTTCCCCCAGCTCTGCGACCATCATGGTGCGGCTGGTGTGGGTGCCGCGGGGGCCGAAGCGGATGCCAACGGCCTCGAGACGGGGTTTGGGTTCGAGGGTGGCGAGGGAGTTGGGGAGGGTGGCGTGCAAGCCGGCAAGTTTGCCGGCCAATGCGAGCCCTGTCAACTCGCTTGCCACTGGCCCGCGGCCCGACTCCGCGCCGCTGGCACCTGCTCCGGAATCGGACGAGACCCTGGGACCACGCAGAGAAACCGCAATGTCGTGCGAAAACTCGCGTCCCCTCGCCACGGCAGACGAAGAATTGCAGACAGGGTGCGGGCCCGATGACGGAGCCCTGTTATGCATTTGACTCTTCGCGAGATGGCACCCCTGTTCGCGCCCGCCCCGTCCACCTCCGAGAGCCCGACGCCCGAGGCCTCCGGCCCAATGCCGATGCCAGCACCGAGGGAAGGCATCCCCTTCAACGACTGGGCTGTATTCCTCGAGTTGAAGCGACTCCACCCTCGCACTGCTACAGCAGTCTCGCTCGAGGGCGGCGTTCCTAACGGGCCACTGAGCCGCAAGACCATCAGCGCGTGCCTGCGACGTCTTGAGAAGCTCGGTCTCGTGTGCCGGCCCCATGGCGAACGCCAAGGCTGGACCCTCTCCCCGCACCTCGCGCGAGAGTTCTCGGAGGCGGGATGGCCGTAGCCGATCTCGGGGTGGGCCACTGATGACCCATTAGTTACCCGCTGGCTCCCCACAACCGAGTTCGCGATCAAGCACCATCCGCTGCGTCGGCCCGCTACATGCGGCCAGAACGGAGCAGATGGCATGATCGAAAGTTCTCAAGAGTCGCTGCTGTCGTTCGCCGAGGTCACGCGCGTCGTGCCTCCGCGGCGTGGGGGCAAGCGCCTGCACATCGCCACGGTGTACAGGTGGGCGCGGCATGGTTGCCGCGGTGTGCGCTTGGAGACGATCCAGATCGGCGGAAGCTCTTTCACCTCCCGGGAAGCGCTGGAGCGCTTCTACCAGGCCTTGACGCGCCAAGGCGAGGGACGACGAAGTGCAACGCCCTCGCATCCGACCTGGACGGCGGAGGATGACCGTCGTGCCCAGAGGTTGGACGAGGAGGGCTTGTGACGCCTCCAAAGCCAAGAGTGCGAGGGATGCTTCTGAAGCACCCGACCTGGCGCCGGTTGTCTCCGCGTGCTCGGAGCGTGTTCGATACGCTCTGGGAGGCGTCCGGACCGCTCACCGACTCCCCTGACGGTGGCGTTACCACCCACGCTCGCATGCTGCTCAACACAATCGCGCAGCGCCAGGGTTGCACGTCGCGGACGGTGTCTCGTGCGGTAGCAAGACTCGTCGACGCGGGAATCGTCTGCCGGAAACTCACCGGTAGATCCAGTCGGTTCGAGCTCATCGTTCCATCGGAGGTCGTGAGTCCACTGCGGGCCGACCCCGGCCACGACAAATCTGTCAGAAGTTCCGTCCCATCTGAAGGGACGGGTTTGTCTTCACCGCGGCGACGATCTGGTCAAATCAGAGGTGACAAATCTGGCGGCTCCACAACACACCGTTCTACGTCCCCCTGTCTCCCCACCACAGAAGTGGCGGTTGACGCGATCGCGCGCAGCGTGCAGCTGATGGTCCGTCGCGGTTTGGCGCAGCACGTGGCCGCCAAATTCGCCCGGAGGTTCCCCGAAGAGCGCATCCAGGAGGTGGTCGATGGACACGATGCGGAGGGGAAGGGACCAGGCTATATCTGGGACGCATTGAATGAGGGCTGGCAGATCGACCCGAAGATCCTGAAACGGGCCGATGCTGCGCGACTCAGAGAGCGCTTGGAGAAAACGAGGTCGTTGCTGCGACGATTACCACCGTCGCAACGCGAGGCGACGATCGAGCGGGCCAGAGCGCGTGATCCCCGACTCGTGGAGCTTGGGATACGTGACCCGAACGAGCTGGAATTGGGCGCCAAGCTCTTGCTGGAGATCAGTCGCGAGCCTGGCCTCCTCGAGTAGACGCCTCCACCGAGCGGTATGATTTTGATGTTCTGAACTTGGCAGCGAGCGATGTCCTTCTAGGCCAATCATGCCCGCAGGCAGTTCCATGAATGCCCGCGCTGGCGTAAGACGATAGCATCCACGCGTGTCCCGCCCGACGATCGAAAGCTGCGCACTTGAGCTCTCCGCCGATTCAGTCGCGCGACTGCTCCCGGATCGAGATCACCGTCGCGAGGCGACCATCGGCGCTGCCTGGATGGGTGAGCACATCGAGTTGACAGTGCTGCCCGAGCGATCGCTGCCGTGTGCGTACACCCGGCGTGTGGCCTGCGTCATCAGCCTCGTCTCGGATCCAGTCCCGTTTCGGCCGGCATCGCGGCGTTGGCTCTTCCGGTGCCCCCTGTGCGGCACGAGGCGCCGGTTTCTCTACGCCCGCGTCGTCGGCGAGGCTCTCTGGTGCCGAGGGTGCTACGACCTCGTGCACCAGTCGGCGGTGACGTGGGACAACTGGGCCAGGACCGGCGCCCCTGGCGGCGTGCTCGGCCGCATGGTCGTCGAGGTTTCACGTGGAGGGGACGGCTCTCGGGTGCTTCAGCGGCAGGTGCGCCGGGCCGCGGGCCGGTACGCGTCAGCGGTGCCGAACACCCCACGAAGCGGCTGGCTGGAATCCGTCTAGCTCGCCACCCTCTTCCGAGCCTCCAGGTATCCGGGGACTCACCGACCGCAGCCCTGCCGTGCCGCAGCCCGCAGGCCGACCTTCGAGGTCGCACCCGGGGGCGCCTTGGCCGGGGGCTCCGGGCGGAATTGCGCCGCCCGTCGCGAGCTCCGGCCGGCAGCACTCGGGAGGCGTCAAGCCGGCCCTGGCGCCGTTCCCCGTGGAACATCGACTCGGACCAGGCCGGGGCGATGCTGGTATAGAGGACTCGCCACGACTGGACCCAGCCCGTTCACGGGAGGCGGCGCGTCACCGGCGTGCGCGCCCCGCCACTCATCCGGCGCTGTGCCGCGGAGCCGCGGTTTTCCGCGCCGGTAGGTACCGGCGCACTCCGGTAAAGACCGCGTTTCCACGCCCCTGCACGCGATTTCTCGCCACGCCTTGCAACGCGTGCTCGACGACGCTAATCTGCTGGAAATCAGGCTGTTTTCTGCCGTTTTCAGCGGGCTTCCCGGGGCGCTTCCCAAGCTGAATGTCGAGGGTTCGATTCCCTTCGCCCGCTTTCCCCCCTGGATCGATGAACCGCGCATCGCCCCGGACAGCGGACGTGGCCGCTGCTTCCACGTTCCGCGCGCGTCCCCCTGCAGCGCTCCGCGGCGGCGCCTGCGCTCGTGTTCTCCACCGTCTCGGCCGCGGTGCTCGGTTCTGGGCGCGAATCCGCACGAATCCGCGAGTTCGTCGCGATGTGGCGCTTTCCCGAGGTCAAAGCGCGGCTATACTTCACAAACTTATCCTGATATCCAGATCAAGAGCCGATCTGGACGGTGAGGTGTCACCATGCGTGTGACAGGTCGGAGTGGCCCTGGGAACCGGCGGCACTCGGCCGCTCGCCCAACGGAGCCGACCCCGATCATGAGCCGATCAGGCCAGCGGCGGAGGCGAGATCGATGAGCGGCCAGAAGACCAGATCCATCGTTTCTACTGGGATTCGCTTCGAGTCCATCGGCGGCCTCGGTGCCCACGCGGCAGGGCAGATCCTCGCCGCCGCCGCGGTCCTGCGGCAGGGGCTCAACGGCGCCCACTTCTCCTCCTACGGGTCCGAGAAGAAGGGCTCGGGGGTGAAGTCGTACATCCGGCTGGGCCCCCCCGATGAGCCGATCCGCTCAAGCGCCCCGATCGACTCGCCCGACTACATCGTGGTCTTCCACAACGCCCTGCTCAAGCAACCCGCCACGCTCGCGGGCCTGAAGAAGGGCGGCACGCTCATCTACACCGGCCCGCCCGGGGACGTGCCCCCGACGCTCCCCCGGGTCCCGAAGGGCAGCCGGATCCTCCGGATCGACGCGCTGCGGATCGCCGTCGAGGAGAAGTCCCGCCCCAACGCGGTGCTTCTCGGCACGCTCTCGGCGGCCGTCGACTTCCTCGACCCTGAGGTCGTCCTCGCGGCGTTCTCCGAGGAGTTCGTCCGCCGCCACCCGGAGGCCGTCGCCTCCAACGAGCGGGCCTTCCGTCGCGGGATGCAGGAGTACGAGCTCATCCAGGGCGTCGCGGCGGGCGAGGAGGACATCCCCCCCGCGAGGCCGGCCCCGGTGTGGGGATACCTCACCGCGCCCGCCGGGGGCGTCCTCCCCCTCCCAGGCAACACGTGGGCCAACGACCTGAGCACCTCGCGCACGGGCTGGATGCCGGTCTTCCACGCCGACAAGTGCATCCACTGCGGCCTATGCGACCTCGTCTGCCCCGACTACTGCCTGGTCTGGGAGATCCACGGCGACGGGCCGATCCCCGAGAGCACCCGCATGCTCGGTATCGACTACCACTACTGCAAGGGCTGCCAGCGCTGCGTCGAGACATGCCCCACCGGCGCCATGACCCGCGAAGTCGAGGAGCCCGGCATGGCCGAGAAGCTCCGCGTCGCGCTCTTCACCGCGCCCCAAGCAACCAAGGAAGCCGCACGTGTCTAGCACACTCCAGACAGCCGATGGCCTGCTCACGCGCCCCGCCGAGACGCTGGTGCGTCAGCGAACCGATCTCAAGAGCGGCAACGAGGCCGCCGCCATGGCCGCACGCGACATCGGCTTCCACCTGATGGGCTACTTCCCCATCACGCCCTCGACCGAGGTCGCCGAGAACCTCTCGCAGATGGCCGCCGACGGCGAGCACGAGATCTGCATGATCCCCGCCGACGGCGAGCACGGGGCGGCGGGCATCTGCTACGGCGCGTCGCTCGGCGGCGGGCGCGTGCTCAACGTCACCTCGTCGCAGGGACTGCTCTTCGCGCTCGAGCAGCTGCCGGTGCAGTCCGGCACGCGCGCGCCGATGGTGCTCAACGTCGCGACGCGGGCCGTCTCCGGCCCGCTCGACATCCGCTGCGACCACTCCGACATCTACTTCGCGCTCAACACGGGCTGGATCATCCTGATGGCCCGCGACCCCCAGGCCGTGTACGACCTGAATTTCGCCGCCATCCGGATCGGGGAGCATCCCGAGGTCCGGCTCCCCGTCATCGTCGCCTACGACGGCTTCGTCACCAGCCACCAGAAGCGCCGCCTCCAGGTCTTCGAGGACCTCGACCCCGTCCGCGAGTTCCTGGGCGCTCCCAATCCTCCCTATACCGCGCTCGACCCGGCCCACCCGGCGACCTTCGGCCCCTACATGAATGACCCCGATCTCATCAACAACAAGAAGCAGCTCTCGCTCGCGATGGAAGCGGCGCGCCGGGTCATCCCCGAGGTGCTCGGGGAGCTCGCCTCGCTCACCGGCCGGCACTACCCCGTCCTCGACGCCTACCGCATGGACGATGCCGAGGTCGCCGTCATCCTCATGAACTCCGCCGCGGAGACCGCCAAGGAGGTGGCCGACCGGCTGCGCGATCAGGGTCACAGGGTCGGGGTGCTCTCGCCCAACGTGCTGCGCCCCTTCCCCGCCGAGGAGTTCCGGCGGGCGCTCCGCGACGTGCGGGCCGTGCTCATCGGCGACCGCGCCGACTCGCCGGGCGCCGACGGTGGGAATCTCTCGCTGGAGGTCCGCGCCGCGATCAAGCAGGACCCCGAGAACCGCACGCTCGTCGTGAGCCGCGTCTACGGACTCGGCGGGAAGGACTTCGACGACACGGACGCCGAGACGTTCTTCCGGGAGGCCCTTGACGCCGCCAGCGCCGCGACCGTCCGCGTCCCGTTCGAGTTCCACGGCGCCTACGCCGGCGACCCCGCCAAGCGCCCGCCGCTCGGTCTTCCGGTCATCGAGACCGAGGAGGTCACCCGCGGCATGGCGAAGGTGACGCAGGACCCGGCCACCGGTCGCCTCAATGTCGAGCTCCAGCCCTTCTGGGCGATGACCGCCATGCCCAACCGGATCGCGCCGGGGCACGGCGCCTGCCCGGGCTGCGGCGTCTTCCCTGTGCTCCACCAGATCTACCGCGTCCTGGAGGGCGACCTGGTCGTGCTGTTCCAGACCGGGTGTGCCATGGTGGTCACCACCGGCTATCCCAAGACCGCCCACCGCATCACGTACATCCACAACCTCTTCCAGAACGGGGCGGCGACGCTCTCGGGCGTCGTGGAGATGTACCACGAGCTGCTCCGGCGCAAGGAGCTCAAGGACGCCAAGGACCTGACGTTCATCATGGTCACCGGCGACGGCGGCATGGACATCGGGATGGGGCCCGCCCTGGGCGCCGCGCACCGCAACCACCGCATGATGATCCTCGAGTACGACAACCAGGGCTACATGAACACCGGCGCCCAGCAGTCCTACTCGACGCCGCTCGGCCACCGCACCTCCACCAGCGAGGTCGGCGCCGTGCTCCACGGCAAGCGCTTCCATCACAAGGACAGCGCCCAGATCTTCGCGGCCACGCACATCCCCTACGTCTTCACCGCCGCCGAAGGCTACCCCGAGGACCTGATGCGCAAGGTCGCCAAGGGCCAGTGGTACTGCAAGCGCGAGGGCATGGTGTACGGCAAGGTCCTCTCGTTCTGCCCGCTGAACTGGCGGACGACCGACGACGCCTCGATGGGGATCCTCCAGGCCGCCGTCGACTCGTGCTTCTTCCCCCTCTACGAGGTCGAGCACGGCCACACGACCATCACCTACGACCCCGACGCCGTGGGGCGCCGCCGGCCCGCGCGCGAGTGGCTCAAGCTCATGGGCAAGACGCGGCACCTGCTCAAGCCCGAGAACGCCGAGGAGCTTGCGCACGTCGAGAGCGAGATCGGACGTCGCTGGCGTCGCCTCAAGATCATGCACGAACATCCGGAGCTGTGAAGCCATGCCCAAGATCATCGAGAAGCGCCAGATCACCCCCGTGACGCGCATGTACCGCGTGGACGCGCCGCTCATCGCCCACGCCGCGCAGCCGGGGCAGTTCGTCATCGTCCGCGTCCGCGAGGGCGGCGAGCGGATCCCCCTGACCATCGCCGACTACGACCGCGAGGCCGGCACCGTCACGATCGTCGTGCAGGAGGTCGGCGCCACCACGCACCGCCTCGCCGAAGTCCCCGAGGGCGGCGAGATCCTCGACATGCTCGGGCCGCTCGGCGAGCCCGCGCACATCCCGCCCGGCGGGCACCTCGTCGGCGTGGGGGGTGGCTACGGGGCCGCGGCCCTGACGTGCATCATGCGCGAGGCCACCGCCCGCGGCGACAAGACGACGCTCATCATGGGCGCTCGGACCAAGGATCTGCTCATCTTGGAGAACGAGCTGCGCCGGGCCTGCAACAACGTCGAGGTCTGCACCGACGACGGGTCCAGGGGCTTCAAGGGCTTCGTCACCGAGCGGCTCAAGCAGCTCATCGAGGGCCAGGGGCCGGGCCGACCGGACAAGGTCGTCGCCATCGGCCCGATGGCCATGATGCGCGCCGTCGCCGAGACGACGCGCCCCTACGCGATCCCCACCTTCGTCTCCATGGACCCGGTCATGGTGGACGGCACCGGCATGTGCGGTGGCTGCCGCATCACCGTCGGAGGCCAGCCGAAGTTCGCCTGCGTTGACGGCCCCATGTTCGACGGCCATCAGGTCGATTTCGATGAGGCCGTGCGCCGGCGGAAGATGTACGTGAAAGAGGAGCAGCTGGCCAGCTGCCAGCTCACCGGGACAGGAGTCCGCTAAATGCCCGCCAAGCGCACCGACAAGACCGCGATGCCCGAGCGAGAGCCCACCGTCCGCGCGCACGACTTCAAGGAGGTCAACGAGGGCTACTGCTTCTCACACGCCATGTTCGAGGCCGAGCGCTGCCTGCGCTGCCAGGACCCAGTGTGCGTCGAGGGGTGTCCGGTGCGGGTGCCCATCTCGGACTTCATCCACGCCATCGCGGCCAACGACCTCCCCCTCGCCGCGAGCATCCTCCGCACCGCCAACCCCCTGCCGGCGATCTGCGGGCGCGTGTGCCCCCAGGAGTCGCAGTGTGAGTCCCGCTGCCACATGGGCGCCCGGTTCCGTCCCGTTGCCATCGGCTACCTCGAGCGATACGTCGCCGACTGGGAGCGCGGCCAGCCGGTCTCCGCCGAGCCGAAGAAGCCGTGGCGCAAGGAGAAGGTCGCGATCGTCGGCTCCGGCCCCTCCGGGCTCGTGTGCGCCGGCGAACTCGCCCGCCTCGGCCACCCGGTGACCGTCTACGAGGCCCTGCACGCGCCGGGCGGCGTGCTCCGCTACGGCATTCCCGAGTTCCGCCTGCCCAACGAGATCCTCGACTGGGAGATCGACTCGCTCCGCCGCCTCGGAGTCGAGTTCGTCAACAACGTGATCATCGGGCGCACCCTGACCCTCGACCAGCTCTTCGACGAGCTGGGCTACTCCGCCGTGTTCGTCGGCACCGGCGCCGGCCTCCCCAAGTTCATGAACATCCCCGGCGAGAGCTTGAACGGCGTCTACTCCGCCAACGAGTTCCTCACGCGTATCAACCTCATGCAGGCCTTCCAGTTCCCGGAGTCCGACACCCCGATGAAGGTCGGCGGGCGCGTCGCCGTGGTCGGCTCGGGCAACACCGCGATGGACTGCGCCCGCTCCGCCCTTCGCATGGGCGCCCAGGAGTCCGTCATCGTCTACCGGCGCAGCGAGAAGGAGATGACCGCCCGCGTCGAGGAGTACCACCACGCCATGCAGGAAGGCGTGCAGATGCACTGGCTGACCAACCCCGTCGAGGTCCTCGGCAACGAGGAGGGCTGGGTCACCGGGCTCAGGTGCGTAAAGATGAGGCTCGGCGAGCCCGACGAGTCGGGCCGGGCCCGCCCCATCCCCATCGAGGGCTCCGAGTTCGTCATGCCCGTCGACAACGTGGTGATCGCCATCGGCACCACCCCCAACCCCCTGCTCACGAGGACCACCAAGAACATCAAGACCACCAGGTGGGGCGGGCTCATCGTCGATGAGCGCACCGGCGAGACCTCCCGACGCCGCGTCTACGCCGGCGGCGACGCCGTCACCGGCGCCGCCACCGTCATCCTCGCCGCCGGGGCGGGCAAGCGGGCCGCGCAGGCGATCCACGAGGACCTCACCTCCGGCAACGGCCAGCCCGTCTGACGCCGCGGAGCCGGGCGGTGAGCGGAGGCCCCCCTCCGGGGGGAACACGGTAGACTGCCGCGCACGCGGGCCATACCAGTTGCCCGCCCATGCCAGGACCCATCCCCGGCCGGTGGAGCATCCCCTATGACCGACGAGCACAAGCCGCAGCAGCCACGCGTCCCCCAGAGCGAGCCGCTGGGTGAGGAGTTCGATCTCGAGACCTACCAGATCGCACCGACGTTCGAGGAGCTGCCGCCCCTCCCCGAGGGCGCGACCCCCGAGCAGAAGGACCACTTCTGGTATACCCACATCTACCGAGGCGAGCGCGTGCCCCAGCTGACGCTCCGCGCCGTCGTCATGGGCGCCATCCTTGGGATGGCCATGTCCATCTCCAACCTCTACACCACCATCAAGCTCGGCTGGGCCTTCGGCATCGCCATCACCGCGTGCATCCTCTCCTATGTCATCTGGAACGGCCTGCGCGCCGTCTCGGGCCATCGCCTGAGCAAGATGACGATCCTCGAGAACAACTGCATGCAGTCCACCGCCTCCGCGGCGGGGTACTCCACCGGCGGCACGATCGGCACCGCCTTCGGCGCCCTCCTCCTCATCCAGCGCGAGCACTTCGCCTGGTACTGGCTCGTTCCCTTCGTCTTCCTCACCGCCGCGCTCGGCGTCTTCATCGCCGTGCCCATGAAGCGGCAGATGATCAACCACGAGCAGCTCCGCTTCCCCAGCGGCATCGCCGCGGCGACAACCCTGCGCTCGCTCTACTCCCGCGGCAGGGAGGCGTCGCAGAAGGCAAACGCCCTGATCACCGCCCTGTTCTTCGGCATGGCGCTCGCGCTCTACCGCACCTACCCGACGGTCATCGAGGCGCTCCACGGCGTCGGCAAGGTCAAGGAGGCGACTCTCGAAAGGCTGAGCGCGTTCCCCTTCCGCATGCCCGAGCTGATCCCCTGGCCCAGCACCTGGCTCAGCGACAAGTTCCAGAACATCGCCGTCCGCACCTGGGGCTTCGAGCCCAGCATGCTGCTCGTCGCGGCCGGCATGATCGTCGGGCTCCGCGTCTCCCTCTCCATGCTCCTCGGCTCGGCCCTGCTCTTCTTCGTCTTCGCGCCGATGATGCTCTCGATCGACCTCCAGGCACTCAACGCCAACCCCGAGTACGTCCAGGCGATCCTCGCGGCCCCGCCCGAGGACCTGTACGGAATCAACGAGAAGTACGTCCCCGCCATCAAGGAGATCGGGCAGTACCTCCGGCAGGGCCACGCCCTCTCGGAGATCGGCGCCGAGGGCTCGACCTTCGGGTTCTACCCGATCAACTGGGCGCTCTGGGGCGGCACCTCCATCATGGTCTTCTCCAGCCTCACCGCCGTCGCGATGGGGTGGAAGACGATCGTGCGGGCGTTCCGGGGCGGGGCGGCGGCCCCCGCCGGCGCCTCGCAGGAGGACCTCGACGAGATGAAGCGCATCGAGGTCCCGCTGTCCTGGATGGTCGCCGGCCTGATCCCCATCACGATCGGCATCGTCGTCCTCATGATGCTCGCCTTCCAGATGTCGTGGTGGCTCGGCCTCGTCTCGGTGGTCATGACCTACCCGATCGCGCTGGTCTGCTGCCGCGCGACAGGCGAAACCGACACGACGCCCATCGGCGCGATGGGCAAGGTGACCCAGCTCGTCTACGCCGTGCTCGCCAAGGGCCAGATCGTCCCGAACCTCATGTCCGCGGGCACCACCGCCGCCGCGGGCGGAGCGTCCGCCGACCTGCTCACCGACCTCAAGAGCGGCTACCTCCTCGGCGCAAACCCGCGCAAGCAGTTCCTCGCCCAGTTCTTCGGCATCTTCTTCGGCACGCTGATCATCGTCCCGGCGTGGTATCTGATGGTGCCGGACGTCGAGACCTTCGAGCGATTCAACCCCCCCGCCGCCCTCATGTGGGAGGCGGTCGCCCGCGCCCTGACCCAGGGCCTGCACTCGGTGCCCGAGACCGCGCAGATCGCAATCGTGATCGGCGGGCTGCTCGGCATCGCTTTGCCCCTGATCCAGGGGGCGCTCCCGCCCAAGGCCCGCCACTACGTCCCCTCCGCCATGGGCCTCGGGCTGGCCTGGGTCGTGCCCTGGTACAACGCCCTCGGCTTCGCCATCGGCGCCGTGATCGCGTGGCTCTGGTCCCTCATGCACAAGCGCTCCGCCGAGAAGTTCACGATTCCCGTCGCCTCCGGCATCGTGGCGGGCGAGGCGCTCATGGCGGCGCTGGTCGCGATCAGCGCCACCATCGTCGGGCTCGTCTGGGCCATGTGAGCAGGCGGTCTCCCGGCCCGGGCGTCGCTCAGAAGAGCGGGTAGATGAAGGGCGCCGCCGCCGAGCCGCCGAGCAGCACCAGCGCGCCGATCACCACGAGCACGATGATCACGGGCACGAGCCACCACTTCTTGTTGAAGCGGATCAGATCCCAGACCTCCCGAGCAAGGCCCGCGTTGCCGCGCTCGGCCTGCGTCGCGAAGTCGTCCACCCGCTCCGGCTTTCCCTGATCTTCCGCCACGGCTCGGCTCCGTACACTCGGCCCTAGAACTGGCGCAGATACCGACGCATGTCGCTCTCCCGCTTCCGCGCGACCCAGAAGCTCCGGGCGTTCCGGTCCGTCCGCAGCGACATGGGGTCGTGCCCGGCGATCCTCATCGCCAGACCGACAGGCGTGATCACCCCGAAGAAGGCGAGCCCCAGCAGCAGGTGAGAGACCGTCCACCCGATCGGCAGCACCGCGAGCATCCAGAAACGGTACAAGCCGGCGCCCACCCGGCGCGAGGCCAGCGTCGCGGCGCACCCCGCCACGCCGACCGCGACCCCCGTCCCCACCAGCGTCGTGAGGCGGACGCCCGGGTCCGGTCCCAGCGCGCCGGCCGCGCCCCACAACCCCAGGGCCGCCGCGGGCGCCGCCGCCCCGACCAGCCGCCCGCGCAGCGGCTGGTCCCTGTTGAAGGCCGCCGCCAGCGCGAAGCACACCGCCGCGAATCCCGCGAAGACCAGCAGCCCCGAGCCCGCCCGGGCCGCAACCAGCCCCACAACCGGGAAGAACACGCACCAGAGCAGCGCGAACGCGACCAGCTCGCGTCCGCCCGGATCCGGCTTGACCTCGACGACCGCCATGCGCTGCCCCCTAGTCCAGCGTGAACTGCCTCAGATACGCCTCGTCCCGCTCCCACTCACCGCCGGGCTGCTCGCTCTTGAGGATCAGAAACCGCTCCAGCACCAGCGCGTCCATGTTCGTCCCCATGAAGCACCGGTACGCCTCCTCCGGCGAGCAGACGATCGGCTCGCCACGCACGTTGAAGCTCGTGTTGATGATCACAGGGCACCCCGTCCTCCGCTCGAACGCCTTGAGAAGCTTGTAGTAGCGTCCGTGCCGCTCGGCATCGACCGTCTGCACGCGGGCGGAGTAGTCCACGTGCGTGATCGCCGGCACGACCGAGCGCACCGCGTTGACCTTCTCCACGCCGCGGAGCAGCGTCGCGTCGCCGTTCGGAGCCACGCGCTTGTCCTCGCGCACCCCCGCCACCAGCAGCATGTAGGGGCTCTGCTCGCTCGGGCGCGTCTGGAAGTACTCGTCCACGCGCTCCTCGAGCACGCTCGGCGCGAACGGCCGGAACGACTCGCGGAACTTGATCTTCAGGTTCATCACCGCCTGCATCCTCGGCGAGCGCGCGTCGCCCACGATGCTGCGGCACCCCAGGGCCCGCGGCCCGAACTCCATCCGCCCCTGGAACCACCCGACCACCCTCTCCGAGGCCATCAGCTCCGCCGCCCTCTCGACCAGCTCCTCCTCCCGCTCGTGGAAGTGATAGCGCACGCCCTTGGCGTCGAGGAACGCCCGGATCTGGTCCTCGCCGAACCGCGGACCCAGGAGCGATCCTCGCTGGCCGTCGCGCTCGCGCACGACGCGCGGCTCGCCGAGCAGCTGGTGCCAGATCAGCTGCGCCACGCCCAGCGCCCCGCCCGCGTCCCCCGCCGCGGGCTGGATCCACAAGTCCTCGAAGGGCCCCTCGCGCAGGATCACCCCGTTCGCCACGCAGTTCAGCGCCACGCCGCCCGCCAGGCACAGGTTCCGCATGCCCGTCACGCGGTGCACGTGTCGGGCGCACCGGAGCATGATCTCCTCGGTCACCTTCTGGATCGACGCCGCGAGGTCCATCTCCCGCTGCGTCAGCGGCGCTTCCGGCTCGCGCGCGGGCCCGCCGAACAGGCGCTCGAAGCGCCGGTTCGTCATCGTGAGCCCCTGGCAGTAGTTGAAGTACCGCATGTCCATGCGGAACGAGCCGTCCTCCTTCACGTCGATCAGCTCCCGCATGATCGTGTCGTAGAAGACCGGATCGCCGTACGGCGCCAGCCCCATGAGCTTGTACTCCCCGGAGTTCACTCTGAACCCCGTGAAGTAGGTGAACGCCGAATAGAGCAGGCCCAGCGAGTGCGGGAAGCGGATCTCGTGCGTCAGCTCGACCATGTTCCCCCGGCCGGTCCCGAAGCTCGTCGTGGTCCACTCGCCCACGCCGTCGATCGTGAGAATCGCCGCCTCCTCGAACGGGCTCGGGTAGAACGCGCTCGCCGCGTGCGACTCGTGGTGCTCGGCGAACACGATCCCGCGCCGGTACCGCCCGCCGAGCTCGCGCCGGATCATCCGCGGCAGGTAGAGCTTCTCCCTCAGCCACAGCGGCATCGAGGCCGCGAACGAGGCGTACCCGCCCGGCGCGAAGGCCAGGTATGTCTCGAGCAGCCGCTCGAACTTCAGCAGCGGCTTGTCATAGAAGCCGACATAGTCCAGGTCCCCAGCCGCGAGCCCGGCCTCGCTCAGGCAGTATCCGATCGCGCGAGCAGGGAAGCGGTGGTCGTGCTTCACCCGCGTGAACCTCTCCTCCTGGGCCGCGGCGACGATCTCGCCGTCCACCAGCAGCGCCGCCGCCGAGTCGTGGTAGTACGCCGAGATGCCCAGGATCGCGCTCACCCGCCCCCGCCCTCCCGCAGCTCGGCCAGCAGCCGCTCGTACCGCTCGGCGTGCTCCCCGCCCCTACGCACGCCCTCCTCGATCACGGCCCGGGCGATGTCCGGCCGACCCGCGACGATATACGCGCGAGCGAGCGACACCTCCGCGAGCACGAGGTCCGGGTCGGGCAGACGCAACCGGGCGCTCTCGAAGTAGGGGATCGCCTCCGCGCCCTCGCCGCGCATCAGGTGCAGCTCCCCCATGTACCGCTCCGCGCCCCCCGTCGTGGTCGGTCCCCGGGCGAGCAGCACGCGCCCGTGCTCGATCGCCGCCGCCGCAGCGCTCGCTCCCTCCTCGTCCAGCTCCCCCACGGCCTCGCGCCGGGCGAGAAGCCGGAAGAACGTGTACTGAAGCTCCCAGGACGTGTAGGGCGTCACCGACCTCGCCGCGAGGCCGAACAGCCGCTCGGCGTCCCCCAGCATCCCCAACTCGTAGAACCCGCGCCCCGCCATCCCCGTGATCGGGCGTGACCCTCCCCGGTGTGACTCGGGATCGCGCCACGCCCGGATCTGCGCCACCACCGGCCCCGGCGACGCCGCCTCGATGCGCCGGCACGCCGCCTCGGCCCGCCGGTACAGCTCGGGGTTCGTCTCCGCGAAAAAGGGGATCTCGCCGAGCAGGCGCATGGCGTGCGCGGCGGCGTACGCGTCGTACTCGTTCCACCCCAGTCGCTCCGCGTACGTCTCCCACCCCGGCAGGGACTCGGCCGCGCCCGCATCGATCGCGGCCGCCCCGGCGCCCCGCCCGCTCAGGGCTCGCACGATGGAACGGGCCACCAGCTCCTGCCCGCGAAGCGACGGGTGTACGTGGTCGTCCATGAGTTCCCAGCCGATCACCCCGCCCTCGCTCGCCTCGCGGAACGCCCGGGGCAGATCGCACACGATCGCGCCGCCCCGCTCCGCGGCGCGGCGCACGCCATCAACCGACGCGCGGGGAGGCCGCCAGGGCATCGGGTCGAGGTCGATCGCGAGTCGGAACGCCTCCGACGCCTCTTCGGGCCGACCAAGCCCCGCCAACGCCCGCCCCCTCACGTAGTGCGCCGTCGCGTGCTCCGGGTGCAGAAGCAGCACCTCCTCCGCGCGGGCGAGCGCGAGCCCCGGATCGACGTGCAGCGCGCCCTCCGCCTCAGCCATGAGATCCGCGACGCGACGCTGGTCCTCGGTCCTCAGCCCTGAGAGATCAGGGCTTCCCAAGGGAGCGAGGTCGCGCTCGTTGCACGGCGGCGTGCACACCACGACAGGCAGGCCACGCTCCCCGCACCGCTCCACCATCTCGCCGACGAAGATCTCGAGATTCCTCGCCGCGGCGGCCCGGGCGGGATCGCTCGCCGCGAGGTGCGACCGCCCCACCATCGTCTCCATCAGCGTCTTCGTGAGCCCCGCCTCCCGACCTCGCATCGCCCGATCCATCGCCTGGGCGATCGCCGTCGATCGCGTCGCACGGATGAGCCGGATCATCCCCGGCGAACGCCCCGCGCTGTGCAGCGACGCCACGCCGTACGCCCCATAGAACTCGTTGTTCCCGCAGTAGACCACGACCAGGTCGGGCTGGTACTCGAGCGCCTCGGTCAGCATCCCCAGCACGGGGAAGGACGCTACCGCCGTCGTGCCCAGGTTGATGACCTCCACCCGCCGCCCCGGCCACACGTCGCCCAGCATCTCGCGCAGGAACGACGCCCCCGACAGCCGCTGCGGCTGAGGGCTCCCCTTCGCCGCCGATCCGCCGACGACGAAGATACGGAAGACCCCCTCCGGCTTCGGCATCACGAATGCGGCCGGGTCGAGCGAGCCCCCCGGCGAGCGGCTCTCGAAGAAGTACGAGCCCGGTCCCCCGTGGTCGGTGAAGACGAGCGTCGACCCGTCGCTCAGCCGCCCCGCCTCAACGAAGGTTGATGGGTAGCCCCCGAAGCCGGCGAGCCGCAACGCCCCCTCGAGCCCCGCCAGCACCGCCGCCGACACCACGAGCGAAAACGCCAGGAGGACTCCCAATCGCTGGCGGCGCGACAGCCGGCTTCGGCGGTGGGACGAGCCCGCCGGGGGTGGATTGGGCACTTGGCTGGGCGCGGTGGCGGTGGGCATGCGGGATTAATAGCGATAACGAGATAAGCATAGCGTCTTTTTGGAGGGATAGCCAAGCGTCCGTGGGGACCCTGGGCCCTGCGAGCCCGGTCGAGGCGGCCCGCCAGCCATCCCATGGGCGACGTCAGCCCGCGACCCACGCGTTGAGGAACGCGATGAAGTCCTTGGTATCGACCTCCTGATCGAGGTTGAAGTCCGCCGAGGGGAGCCTCGCCACCCACGCGTTCAGGAACGCGATGAAGTCCTGGATGTCGACGCCACCACTCCCATTGAAGTCGCCGAGGGGCCCGTAGGGAGTCTGGTCGAACAGATCGACCCGCATGTTGCCGTCGGTGTCGTAGAGGCTGAAGTTCCAGCCGGGCTCGATGAGCACCCAGACGCCGTTCTTCGCGCCGTCGGCGTCCTCGACCATGCCGTCGTGGGCGAAGACGGCGTCGCGCACGAGCTGCTCGTCTCCTCCGTCCACGAGCCCGTCCCCGTCGAGGTCGGCGAAGACCGCCGGCCCGGCGACGTCCGTCCACGCGTAGAGCGCGGGCTCCTCCACCGCGTACGGCACCCCCAGAACGGACGTGATCTCGCCCCAATCGGACATGTCGAGGTAGTCGGTCGCTCTCCTGCCCCGCCAGCGCCTGACGAGCTCCCACGCGGGACCGAAGATTCCCCCGTCGTTGGCGCCGGCGATGATGTCCTCGAGCGCCTCCACGATGCTGGTGTGATCGGAGACATCGGTGTTGATCTCCTGGACCGGCTCGCCCTTGAGCTGGGCGGCGCCGAAGTGGTCCAGCGCCCACACGAGGGTCACCGTCGTCTCGTCCGCAGCCTCGTCGTGCGAGAAGCGGACCTGGAGGATCGGGTCGTAGAGCCCGGGCGCACTCCCGTGGTGCGCCGCGCTCGCGGCGCGATACCCCTTGGCGCGCTCGAAGAAGCGGCCGAAGACCAGCCAGCTCTCGCCCGCCTCGAACGTCAGATCCCCGTCCCCGACCAGCGGGACCACCTCCGGCGTGAAGCACCCGCACATGACGAACGAGAAGTCCGCCCCGCTCCGCTCGTACTGCGGGCCGGTCCAGAAGTCGCCGTCGATGTCGGCGCGGGAGGTTGCCGTCCGCTCATCGAGCTGATCGTCGTCGGGCACCTGCGCGAAGCGCGCGACGTTGGCGAGGTACCTCGACTCGGCCGCCCCGTCCAGCTCTCCGCCCGTATCCCTGTCGTCGTCCACGTCGAACTCGATCGTGCCCAGCACCGGTGAGTCGCCGAAGAGGTACGGGTCGAACTCCCCGTCCAGACCGATCGGCCCCGGCGGGTTGACCAGCCCCTTGAAGACGATGTCGAGCCGGAAGATCTGCGCTTCTTCCATATCCACCGTCTCGCCCTCGTAGGGATCGGGTTCGGGCCCGTCGGGTTCCCACCCGCACAGGCTCACCCGGCGCAGGTCCGGGAGCACGCACAGCGGATGGATGAGCCCGTCGTTGCCAAAGTCCGTCCGACGCACCGCGCTGTCGCCGACCGGATCGTCCCACCAGCGGCAGTCCGCCCGCTGGCCCCGGGCCGCGTGCGCGACCGCCCCCAGGACAACGGCCAGCATGGCAAGATGGCGATACACGGCCTTCATCTGCGAGCGAGCTCCTGCACGTAGGACTCCAGCTGGAGTCGGTCGATGCGATACCTCAGGCTGCTCCGCTGCATGCGGATCAACCTCGCCGCCTTGGAGACGTTCCCCCCCGTGTGCTCGAGCGCCTGCACGATCAGCTCCCGCTCCACGCCCTCGGCCGTGTGCTCCCCGGACTCGAAGTCGAAGACCAGGCGGCCGTCGACCGCCGGCGCACCGCCGGCATGGGCGACCCTCGGCCCCCCGCCGATCATGCCCAGGTCCGCGACCTCGACCTCTCGGCCCTGCGACAGCACGACCGCGCGCTGCACCACGTTGATCAGCTCACGCACGTTGCCCGGCCAGTCGTGCGCCCGCAGCGCCTGCTTGGCGGCCTCCGAGAAGCACAGCTCGCCACGCCCGAACTCCCGGCCGAACCGGCGCAGCATCTCACACGCGATCAGCACCACGTCCTCGTCCCGGTCCCGCAGCGGCGGGATCTGCACCGTGAACGCGTTCAGCCTGTAGAACAGATCGCGCCGGAACGTCCCCTCCTCGACGCGTTTCGCCAGGTCGACGTTGGTGGCCGCGATGAGCCTCGCACTCACCCGACGCTCACGCGACCCGCCGACCCGGCGAAACACGCCTTCCTCCACCACCGTCAGGATCTTCGCCTGCAGCTCGAGCGGCATGTCCCCGATCTCGTCGAGGAAGATAGTCCCGCCGTCGGCCATCTCGAACAGGCCTTCCCGAGCGGCCTTCGCGTCCGTGAACGCCCCACGCTCGTGCCCGAAGAGCTCCGACTCGACCAGGCTCGGCGGCAACGCCGTGCAGTTCACATGGACGAACGGGGCCGGCCCACGCCGAGGCTCGCGTCCCTTCTCCGCGCAGTCATGGATGTACCGAGCCAGCAGCCCCTTGCCCGTGCCCGTCTCACCCAGCAGCAGCACGGTCGGGAGCGAGGCCCCGGCCTTGCCCGAGTCGCCCCGAGCCAGAGGCAGCTGCGACACACGCTCGGCGAGCTCCAGCGTCCGCGCCCAGACCTGGCTGCTCCCAAGAATCTCCGCGCCGTCGCCGCGCACCTTCTCGAGCCGCTCGTACAGCCGCACCCGCGAACGCAAAGCCCGCGTCTCGAGCAGCCGCTGCACCAGGAGCACGAGCTCCTCCAGGACGACGGGCTTCTGGAGGTAGTCGTCCGCGCCGCTCTTCATCGCCGAGACGGCGCTCTCCACGCTCCCATACCCGGTGACCACCACGATCGGCCCGTCGAACCCCTCCCGGCGGAGCTCCCGCGCAAACTCGATCCCGTCGTCCGATCCCTTGAGGTTGATGTCGGTCACGATCGCCTCGAACTCGCGCCCGACTCGCTCCGCCCGTGCCTCAGCAACCGAGGAAACCCCGACAACACCCAACCCGGCCCGCTCGAGCGCCCGCCCGAACGTGTACCGGAGGGTGTCCTCGTCCTCGACTATCAGAACGGTGGCCAATCCTGCCCTCATTCCTGGCCATTGCTGGCCAACTTCTCGGGGACTCTCAGCGGAAGTTCTATACGGAAGACTGCCCCAGGGCCGCGCTCAGACCCCGTCATTTGGCTGCCGTCCCGGTTATGGGCCTCCAATAGCCCTCCGTGCTCCCTCACCACACGATGTGCGATTGCAAGTCCGATGCCAGTTCCACCCTTCTTCGTGGTGAAGTATGGACGGAACAGCTGCCCGCTCGCCTCCGGCGCGATGCCGGGCCCGTCGTCCTCGACCACGATCTCCCAGGAGCCCGGCGGGCGGGAGCGGACTCTGATCGAGACTCGGCCCCCCGGTGGCGAGATCTCGATCGCGTTGGTGACAATTGCCGACACCGCTTGCTCGAGGTGCCGACGGTCGACGATCGACTCCTCGGGCGCGTCCGCGTCGTCGAGCTCCAGCGCGACCCCGCCGTTCTCGGCCATGGGACGCAACGCCTCGACCAGGTCGCGCAGCCAAGGACGCACGGACTCGCGCCTGGGCGCCACCTCGAGCGGCGTGGAAACACTCAGGAGCTCTGACAGCCAGCTGCCGAAACGATCGACGGTCCGGATGATCCGTCGCTGGTGCTCGGCGACCAATGAATCCTGCGAGACCTCGAGCACCGACAGCTCCGCGAGCGAGCGGATCCCCGCCAGCGGGTTCCGGATGTTGTGCGCGACGCGTCGCGCCATCTCCCCGACCGCCGCCAGCCGCTCCCGCTCGATCCGCTCGGCCTGCATGGCGAGGATCGTCCCGGCCATCTCATTCATCCGCCTCGCCACGCGGTCGAGCTCGTCGTCCCCATGGATGGGGATGCGATGCTCGAAATCCCCCGCGCCGAGCCGCTCGGCCGCCCCCTCGAGCCGCTCGGCCTTGACGAGCACCCACCTCCGGAACAGCCACGCGGCGAGCAAGAGGATCACAACGACGCCGAAGACCATCGAGACCACCGTGAACGCCAGCCTGCGTCGCACCCCGACGACATAGTCCGACGCGAGCCGGGCGTCCTGGATCAGCCGCTCCTCGAGCCGCTCGATCAACTCGTGCAGCTCGTACAGCTCCCGCAACGCCCGCTCCCGCTCGGCCGAGCTGCCCCCGGCGAACCACGCCTCCGCCGCCTCGCGTGCCCGTCCGAGGCGCACACGCAGGTTGCGCGTGGTGTTCACGCCCGAGCGCAGCGCGTAGCTCTGGAACTCCTCGAGCGTCTCGATCTGCTCGACCGCCCCTTCGTTAAGCGCGCGGAACTCGTCCGCCGCTGCGAGTTCGCCCGCCGGCGAGAGCGTGGGCGTCTCCCCCGACGGTGAGGGCGGAAAGAACCACGCGGGCCTGCCGTCCCCCAGCCGCATCCCCTGCGACCACACCATGCGGTTCATCGTGTGCAGCGGTCCGAGCACGGTGCCGATCTGCTCGTTCGCCCAGCGCTGCTCGCGGTCGAGCAGGCCGACAGACCATACCGAGATCCCCAGGTTCAGCACAACGGCCGCGCCCAGGAGCGCCAGCAGCGTCGCGAATTGCTTCTGGAGAGACATCGCAGCCGGAGCTTACCGCCGGGGCACGAATGACCAGTCCCACCGCTCCTCTAGCGGCCTGGTGGTGAACTCGACGTGCTGATCCACGAACAGCACATTGAGCCCGCCGTTGTGCCGGGACGCGGGGTACCACATGCTGCCGTCGGCGAACGGTCCCGACGTGGAGCCCGCCGCGGGGGCGCTGAAGACAGGCTGCGCGCCCCGGCGCTTGGCCTCCGCGCCGTCCACGTCCCACGCGAGCGGCACCATGCCCTCATCCACGATGCTGCTCGTCAGCGTCGTCGGCTGCCACCGGTTCGGATTCCGCCCCGGCGCCCACTGAAGCCGCCCGTTGAAGCCGAACGAGACGTTTTCACGCGGCCCGACCGCGCCGTCCCGGCACGGGGTGTTCCGGCGCAGCATCACGTACCCCTTCACGGCCGCGCACCGCATCGGATCGTTCTTCTGGCTGTCCGGGAGCGTGTACGCCATCATGTCGCCCCAGCGCCAGAACTCGTCGATGCCGTACTCGGACTCCTGGAAGGTCTCCAGCCGGAACCGCCCGCCCAGGGACTCGTCGTCGCCGCGATCGCCGTGCAGCGTCTCGTCCGCGAAGATGCCGAAATCGAAGCCGATGCTCCTGAGCGAGACCTGGCAGCGGAACTTCCTGGCCGCGCCCACGCTCAGGCCCAGCGAAGGGAGCAGGATGGCGATCAACAGCGCGAGCACCGAAATGACAACCAGCAACTCCACGAGCGTGAAACCGCCCCGCCTCCATCGGGCGGAACGGGCTCCGCGCGCCCTCATGCCGACCTCGTGGCTACGCGATTCTGCCAAGGGCCACTCCCTTGCCCGGCAGCATCCGGGGCATGACCGGCGCATGCTACCAGGAAATTCGGGTCAAGTGATGGTTCCTACGGGAGAAAATCCGCATACCCTCCCCGCGGAATTCAGGAGAAAGTTGTGGATTACGCGCCCCATCTTGATATCGCGCGCCTCCGAGCCGCCCGAACACGGTCCATCTCCGCCGAGAACCCGACCGGGCAGAAGGGCAAGGGTGCGCTCGCCAAGCCCGGGGAAGACCCCTGGTGCACCGATGCCGCCAGCGCGCTGGGACGCGGCTGGAAAGTGCGACCGTGCCTGCGCCATCTCGAGCCCGGTCAGGCAGTTGTGCTCGCCGACATCGAGGGGCCCGGCGTGGTGCAGCACATCTGGTGCACGGTCCTCGCCGACGTGCACCGCTTCATCTCGTGGGAGGTCCAGTACGACGACGCCCCGGAGCCGAGCATCCGGACCCCCCTCGGCGACTTCTTCGCCAACGGCATCGACGGCCGCGCCCTGATCGCCAGCCAGCCCATCGCCGTGAATCCCAAGGGCGGGATGAACTGCTACTGGCCGATGCCCTTCCGGAAGCGGTTCCGGCTCACGATCCGCAACGACGGACCGAAGACGATCCCCGAGTTCTTCTACCAGGTCACCTACAGCCTCGAGGACGTCGGCCAGGACGTCGGCTACCTCCACGCCTCCTGGGCCAGGACCCTCACCACCCGCGAGCGCCCCGAGCACGTGATCCTCGACCGCGTGCACGGCACGGGCCACTACGCGGGCACCTACCTCGTCTGGAACCAGCTCTCCAACGGCTGGTGGGGCGAGGGCGAGGTCAAGTTCTTCATCGACGGCGACGCCGACGACGCCCCGACCATCTGCGGCACGGGCACCGAGGACTATTTCGGCGGCGCGTGGGGCTTCGTCATGGACCACGAGCGCGACCTGCGCCCGACGCCCTACACCACGCCCTATCTCGGATATCCGCAGGCCGTCTACGACTCGACCCCCAAGAGCGGCCCACGCCTCCCCAGCCACGGCCTTTACCGCTGGCACATCCCCGACCCCGTCCGCTTCGAGCGTGACCTGCGCGTGACCATGCAGGCCCTCGGCTGGTGGCCGAACGGGAAGTACCAGCCGCTCGCGGACGACCTCGCGTCGACCGCGTTCTACTACCTCCAGAGCCCCGCGCCCGCCGCCCCGCTCCCCCCCGTGGAGGAGCGCTTCGCCCGCTGAATTCCCCCCCGACGCCGGACCGTCACGCCTCCTCGATGACCTCCAGGCCGATGCGATCGGCAAACGCGAGCACCGGCTCGCGCAGGTCCCCGTAGAACGTGACGCGGTGCCAGCCCATCCGCCACTCGGTCGCCAGCTTCTCGATGTCCCCGAGCAGCTCCACGCCCAGCTTCGTGCGGCAGGCCATCTCGCTCTCCACGTTCTCCACGCTCCGCCCCCGGTGCATCAGCAGACGCCGCCCCTGCGGGTCCAGCATCATGGTCGTCGTCATGTACCCGGCGGGAGGCATGGACTGGATCGAGGCGCCCCTCCGATCCTCCGAGTGGCTGCGCAGGCGGTAGGGGTTCACAGGGCCATCCGGCCCGAACACCCTTGTGGGCGCGACGCAGTGCGCGTAGACGACCTCGTTCTTCGAGGTGTCGAAGACCGGGTCGGAGATGTACCCCGGCCTGCCGAAGAGCGTGCTCCCCAGCATCATCGTGAGCGCCGCGTGCTGATCGGCCTCGCACCCCCCCACCATCCCGTCGTTGTTGAGCTGGCAGAAGCCCAGGCACGGGTACGCCCTGAGGTGCCCGCCGTAGAACCCGCCCAGGCAGTTGATGCTGATCCCCGTCGCGCCGTGCGCCCCGAGCAGCGCCCTCATCGCCACGTACATCGCGCCCGCGTCCTCGACATCCCCGCGCGCAGGCTCGACCACCTCCGCGGCCTCGCTCATCCAGCGTTCGGCAAACTCCACCGCCTCGCCCCGGTCCGCGCGCTCGTAGGCCGCCTGAGCCTCCTCGAACGAGATCGGCATGAGCCGCACCCCCAGCAGCGCACGAGCCGCGTCGCGGAGCGCGTCGTCCTGCCCGCCCCCGACCACCAGAATCCTGGTCTCCCCGAGGCGCTCCACCGTCTCGTCGAAGTCTCTTGGGCGAATGAGATCCGGCGCACACGCCGCTCCGGACCAGCCGGGCGTGCGGGCCCGGCGAGCCTCGCGGCAGGCGCGAACGAACGCCTCCGGCGTCGCACCCTCCCGGGACAGCACGCCGAAGCACCGCGCGCTCGCGATCACGTCCTCCACCCGCGTGGAGCTGACCCACTCCGTCGGAACGCCGGCCGCGTGCACCCGCGGCAGCTGCGTCATGAACTCGCCCGAGCCCCCGAACGGATCGTCCACGAGCAGCGTCGGCCTGCCCGCCATGCAGATCTTCTGCGGGTTGCCGCGCCACGAGAGGCCCAGGACATACACGAGGTAACCGTCAACCGCGTCCGAGCGCGCCAGCACCGCGTCCGTCTCCTCGGGCGTCGTGACGGCCTCGGGCAGAAACTCGACATCGGGGCAGCCATCCCGCAGCGCACGCGAGAGCTCCTCGCGCCGCGCCGCGAAGTCGTAGCCGATGTTCGGCCAGATCGGCTGGGTGTTCGCGACCTCGCAGAACACCAGCCGGACCCGGGGCTTCCGCCTCGCCCCCGCGCGTCCACCGTGCGATGGCCCCAGCCCCAGTCCCCCGCCCAGCACCGCAGCCCCCGCGCACCCGGCGCAACACGCCAGGAAGCCGCGCCGGTCGATCACCGGGAGCGGCAAAGTCCCGCACCCTCGGCAGCTCATGGCTCGCTCCTTGAATATGGGATATGAATGTCTTGAATTTAGCCTACCCCTCCGTGTGCGAGGGGTCAACGGCCGCGGGCACGCAGCGCGACGTGACGTGCCCGATCCGGCTCCCGGCCGTCCCTACACTCGGGTCCTGTCCATGGCCACCCAACGATCACCGAGTGCATACGGGTTCATCGCCTTCCCGCTGGCCGTCCTGTTTGCATTCACGCTCCTCCCCACGGTGGTGGGCCTGGGCCTGAGCCTCTTCCAGTGGGACGGCAACGGCTTGCCCGCGTTCGTGGGGCTGCGGAACTTCGCCGCGCTCGCCCGCGACGCCAGGTTCTGGCCCGCCTTCTGGAACACCATCGTCTACGGCGTCGTCTCGGTGCCCCCGGCGGTGCTCCTCGCGTTTCTTCTCGCCGTTGCGGTGCACGCCCGCTGGTTCCGCGGGAAGGCGATCGTCCGGACCCTCTTTTTCATGCCGACGATCATCTCGATCGTCGCCATCGGGTTCGTCTGGCGCTGGCTGCTCGACGACCAGGCGGGCCTGCTGAACTGGGCGCTGCGATCCGTCGGCGTCGACGACCCCCCCAACTGGCTCCAGGACGGCTACTGGCCCTTCTTCTGGATCGTCGTCATCTCCATCTGGCAGAAGGTCGGATTCTGTCTCGTGCTCTATCTCGCGGCGCTGGCCGGCATCAACGAGACCCTCTACGAGGCGGCCGAGGTGGACGGCGCCGGCCGGGTCGAGGTCCTGCGCCACATCACCTGGCCGCAGGCCGCCCCCATGACCGCCTTCCTGATGGTCACGGGCGTGATCAGCGCCCTGATGATCTTCGACCTCGTCTACGTGGTGACCGGCTCCGGCGCCGCGATGCAGGAGAACCAGTACACCAACGTGCTCAACCTCTACATCTACCGTCAGTTCACCTACGGCCAGCTCGGCCTGGCCTCCGCGATCGGCGTGGTCATCTTCCTGCTGACGGCGCTCGCGACGGCCGCGCAGCTGGCCCTCTTCAGGCGGGGCGTCACGGGGGCCGGCGCATGAGCGTCCGCCGCCCCAACGCGCTGGTCCGCTGGTCGGTCCACGCCGTGGTCTACGCCGCGGCCGCGACGATGCTCGTGCCGTTCCTGTGGATGGTCCTCACGAGCCTCAAGACCGACACGGAGGCGGCGCGCGCCCCCTCGCTGGCGGACCTCCTCCCCGCCGCGGCGCAGTGGTCCAACTACGCCGAGGCCGTCCGCGCCGCCGACCTGCACCTCTACTACGCCAACTCGGTCTTCGTCGCGGTCGTCACGACGGTCCTGGCCGTCTTCCACAACGCCCTCGCGGGCTACGCCTTCGCGAAGATGCGCTTCGCCGGCAAGCGCATCCTCTTCGGCCTGACCCTCGCAACCATGCTCCTCCCCCTGCAGTGCTTCTTCATCTTCGCATACCTCATCTGCCGCGAGCTGGGCTTCATGGACAACCTCCAGGCGATGATCGTCCCCTTCCTCGCCAGCGGCTTCGGCGTCTTCTACATGCGACAGGCCATCTCCACCGTGCCCGACGCCCTCCTCGAGGCCGGGCGCATCGACGGCATGAGCGACTTCGACCTCTTCTGGACCATTGTCCGCCCCATCGCCTGGCCCGCGATCACCGCCCTGGCCATCTTCAGCTTCATGAACTCCTGGAACAGCTTCTTCTGGCCGCTCATCGTCGTCGACAGCCTCGAGAACAAGACCCTCCCCCTCGCCGTCGCCGACCTGGCCTCCGGCCTCTACATCCAGAGCTGGCCCGTGACCATGGCCGCGGCGACGATCCTCATCCTCCCGCTCATCGTCATCTTCTTCCTCACCCAGCGCGCCTTCGTGCGCGGCATCGCCCTCACGGGCATCAAGGAGTGACCCGATGCGCAGCTCGATGGTCGTGCTCCTGGGGCTGGTGATCGGCACGGTGCTGGCCGTCTTCCCCCCGATCCTCAAGCCGTCGCGCCACGGCCCCGCGGGCGCCGGGCGCACCCGCATCGTCTTCACCGTGTGGGGCATGCCCTTCGAGGACCGGCTCTTCGAGGACCGCTACGCCCGCGGCTTCGAGAGGGTGAACCCGGACGTCCGCGTGGACTACCAGCGCCACGCGGATCCCAACATGAAGTACAACGCGTGGCACGCGGCGGGCATCGGGCCCGAGGTCATGCGCGTCCAGGTCACCGACTACCACCAGATGGTCGAGCGCGGCATGCTCGAACCGCTCGACGATTTCATCGGCGGGCCCGGCGGGCTGACCGAGGACGAGCTGGCCGTCTTCCCGCCCAACATCATCTCCGCGCTCCGCGTGGATGGCGCGCTCTACGCCCTGCCCGAGGACAACGCCCAGTTCGGCCTCTACTACAACAAGACCCTCATCGACGCCTACGACGCCGCCCATCCCGACGACCCGATCGGCTACCCCGACGAGTCGTGGGACTGGAACATCCTCCGCGACGCCGCCCGGAAGCTCACGCAGCGCGACGCGGGCGGCAAGGTGACGGTCTACGGCTTCGACATGGACATCTGGCAGTGGCCCTTCATGCACTTCTTCGCCCAGGCGGGCGGCCGCCAGTGGACCGACGACCAGCTCACCACCCTCATCAACTCGCCCGCCGGCGTTGAGGCGCTCGAGTACTTCCGCGCCCTCATCGCCGACGACGGGAGCTGGTCTCCCTACTTCGGGCTCAGCCAGGGCACCGGCCCGGACTCCCGCTTCAAGAACGGCCAGACCGCTTTCTACATGAACGGCTCGTGGATGGTCCCCAACATCGAGCTCAACGCCCCCGACCTCGACTTCGCCGTCGCGCCGACGCCCCGCGGCAAGGTCCGTGCCGTCGCCTGCGGCTCGTGCCTCTGGGCGATCAGCGCCCACGCCACGCATAAGGACCTGGGGTGGCGGATGATCCGCTGGCTCGTCAGCGACGAGCAGGCCGCCGCCTACTGGGACGCGCTCCGTGTCGCGCCCCCCGCGAACCTCCGCGTCGTCAACTCGGACGCCTTCAAGCAGACCGCGGGCATCCCCAAGGAGAGCGGGAAAGGCTACGAGGTCCCACCGATGGCCGCGTCGCTCTACCCGGACCGCGCCGCCTGGCTCCGCTACGCGGTCAACCCCATCCCCGGGACCGACCTCGCTCCGGGCTTCATCCCCACCAGCCTCTACCAGCGCAAGCTCGAGGACGAGATCATGGCGATGCTCCAGGTCTTCCTGCGATCGCCCGCCACCGTCTCGGCGCAGCAGGTCCTCGACGACGCGGCCCGCGCCGTCCACCAGCACATCGACCGGGATCGGGCCTCCAAGGGGCTCCCACCGGTGGATCGCTCCGCGGCGCCGGGGGCTTGAGCCGCGCCACCCGGCTCGCCGGCCCCTCGCGCCCGATCCGCGGAGTCGGCCCGCTCTACACTCTTCTTCATGCCCCCTCTGACCCTCGTCGAGAAGATCGCAACCCGCTACGCAGTCGGTCTCAAGCCCGGAACTCCTGCCCGGCAGGGGCAGATCATCCGTATCCGCCCCAAGCACGTGATGACGCACGACAACACCGGCGCCGTCATCCCCAAGTTCGCCTCCATCTTCGAGGGCACCGGAAAGCGGCCCCGCATCCACGACCCCTCCCAGCCCGTCTTCGCGATCGATCACGACATCCAGAACCTCTCCCCGGAAAACCTCGGCAAGTACGCCAAGATCGAGAGGTTCGCCGCCGAGCACGGCATCGACTTCTACCCCGCCGGGACCGGCATCTCCCACCAGGTCATGGTCGAGCAGGGCTACGCCGTCCCCGGCGCGCTCGTCGTCGGCTCCGACTCGCACTCCAACATGTACGGCGGGGTCTCCGCCCTCGGCACCCCCGTCGTCCGCACCGACGCCGCGTGCCTCTGGGCGACCGGACAGACCTGGTGGCAGGTTCCCCCGGTCGCCCGCTGCACGCTCACCGGCAGGCTCCGCCCGGGCGTCGTCGGCAAGGACGTCATCATCGCCCTCTGCGGCCTGTTCAACAAGGACGAGGTCCTCAACCACGCCGTCGAGTTCGTCGGGCCCGGCGTGGCCAGCCTCTCGATGGACCACCGCCTCTCGATCGCGAACATGACCACGGAGTGGGGCGCCCTCGCCGGCGTCTTCCCCTTCGACGAGGTCCTGAGGAAGTACCTGCTCGAGCGCGCCGAGTACTTCGCGGCCGCACGCCGCCCGGGCGTCCGGCGCGACGGCTCCCAGGGCCAATACACGCGCGACGACGTGGAGCGCTGGTGGGGCGAGCGCCTCCAGGCCGACGCGGGCGCCCCCTACGCCATCGACCTCACGCTCGACCTCGCGACGATCACGCCCCACGTCTCCGGGCCCAACCACGTCAAGGTCATGACCTCCGTCGCCGAGATGCAGCGCCGCGGCGTTCGCATCAACAAGGCCTACCTCGTCTCCTGCGTCAATGCCCGCCTCGCCGACATCGCCGAGGCCGCGTCGGTCGCCAAGGGCAAACGCGTCGCCGACGGTGTCGAGTTCTACATCGCCGCCGCGTCCGCCGACATCCAGGCCAAGGCCGAGGCGCTCGGCCACTGGCAGGCGCTCGTCGAGGCCGGCGCCAAGCCCCTGCCACCCGGCTGCGGCCCGTGCATCGGCCTCGGCGCAGGCCTCGTCGCCGACGGCGAGGTCGCCATCAGCGCCACCAACCGCAACTTCAAGGGACGCATGGGCTCACCGAAGGCCGAGGTCTACCTCGGCTCCCCCGCCGTCGTCGCCGCCAGCGCCATCGAGGGGCGCATCGCGGCGCCCTTCCCCGTCGAGGACGCAAAGCCGGCCGGCGCCGCCGCCCGCACGACGCCGGCCGCCTCGCCCGCGCCCCAGCCGGCCGACATTATCGACGGCTTCCCCGAGCGCATCGAGGGTCGCGTCCTCTACATGCCCGCCGACAACATGAACACCGACGGCATCTTCGCCGGCAAGTGGACGTACAAGGATGACATGACCCCCGCCCAGATGGCCGAGGTCATCTTCGAGAACTACGACCCGGCGTTCTCCAAGATCTACCAGCCCGGCGACCTCGTCGTCGGCGGGCGCAACTTCGGCACCGGCTCCAGCCGCGAGCAGGCCGCCACCGCCCTCAAGTTCCGCGGCATCCCCTGCGTCGCCGCGGCCTCCTTCAGCGAGACCTACAAGCGCAACGCCTTCAACAACGGCTTCCTCTGCCTCGACTGCCCGGATCTTGTAGACCACCTCGCGGCCGCGCTCGGCTCGGGCTCGCCCACCATCCCAGGCCCGGAGATCACCATCGACTTCGCCAACTCGACCATCGCCTGCAACGACCGCGCCTTCCCCTTTGACCCGCTCTCGACCGTGGCACAGGAACTCGTCGTCGCCGGCGGCGCCGAGGCCATCGCGCAGGCCGCGCTCCGATAGCGCACCCGCCCTTGGCTCGCGACACGCCGCGAGCGGGTGCGCGTCGCCCTACACGAGACAAGCCTCCTCGCTCGTCTCGGTCAGCGCCGCCGCGTCGCCGCGAGCAGCCCGGCCACGCCGAGGATCGCCAGCACCCCGGGCCCCGGCACCAGCACCATCGCGAAGGCGTGCACCTCCCCGTTGAGCTCACCCGTGCCGATGATCATTGCGCTGTCGCTGATGCCCTCCGCCGCCGACGACGTGTTGGTGGAGAGGTCCCACCCCGTGCCGTCGGGGATCAGGTCCTGCAGCGCGTACGTCTGCGCACCATCAAAGAGGAAGGGCACGGCGTAGACGCCCCCGGCGGTCCCCACGGCCCAGCCCGATGCGTTGACCGCCCGAGCCGAGCCCAGCGATGTGTCGGGCGGCAGCGGGATCGGCATCATGCCCGCCCCCTCCGTCCAGATGAACGGCAGCCCGTCGCCCTGGTTGAGCATGCTCGTGCCGACGATGTGCCCGCCGTTCCCGATACCGAACGCGATCGCCCCGTTCCTCCCGTCGAGCGCTCCCACCTCGAACGCCGTGTCGGTCGCGATGTCGTACACGAAGCCCACGTTCCTCGCGGCGTTGTCCGGATCGATCCCGAACCCGACCACCCGGCCGCCGTCATCGATCCCGTATGCCACCCGGATGAAGCAGCCCGTGTCCGTCGTCCGCGTGATCTTGAAGACGCCGCCGGCGTCGTAGTACACCCCGTACTCGACATCCCCGCTCCCGTTGGAGCCCACGGCGACGCCCGCGCTGTTGATGGCCCGCGCGCGCCCGACGTCCTCGCCCGGCAGCAGGGGCAACTGCGACACCGCGCCGTTCTCCCAGATGAGCGGGAGCGAGCCGGCGCCGAAGATCGTCGTCGTCCCGTCGCCGACGATCAGACCCGAGTCGTTCGCCCCGCGCGCCGCCCCGAAAGGTCGGCCGTCGAGGTTCGGCAGCCCCACCAGCCCCCCGCCGGGCGTCCAGCTGAACCCCTGGTTGGACACCCCGAGCGTCCGCCCCACCGCGACCCCGCCGGGGGAAACACCAAACCCCTGCGAGAAGTCCCCGGGATCGATCACCCCGATGTCGTAGATCTCGTACTGCGGCTGCGCGAGGGCGCAGGTAGCCATCACCGCCGCCGCGATGCCCGCGGCGCCCAGAACCCGGTTCATCTCACCCTCTCTGTTCCGCGCGGATCCGCGAGGCGGCGGCCGCGTGCCGCCGGCCCGCCGCGCCATCCTTCACTCTACCACACGCCCGGCTTGCGGCGTACATTCTCCCTGCGTCCGCTCCACGCACCGCGCCCGGGATCCCCCCGTGCCGCCGAGCCCCTCACCCCATGACCCGGACCCTCGCCACCATCGCGCTGCTCGTCTGCTCGAACATCTTCATGACCTACGCCTGGTACGGCCACCTCAAGAAGGCGGCGTGGACCATCCCCATCGCCATCGTCCTCTCCTGGTGCATCGCGCTGCCCGAGTACGCCCTCCAGGTCCCCGCCAACCGGATCGGCCACGTCGCCCACGGCGGCCCGCTCACCGCGCCCCAACTCAAGATCATCCAGGAGGCGATCACCTTCACCGTGTTCATCGTGTTCACGCTCCTCATCCTCAAGGAGCGGCCGCGCACCAACGACTACCTCGCCATGCTGCTCATCTTCGCCGGCGTCGCCGTCGCCATGCTCGGCCGCCCCGCCCCCGCTTCCGGTCAAGAACCTTTCACCGCGGAGCACGCGGAGAGCGCGGAGTAAGCTCGATCAGCGACGGATAGCACGAACGCCCGGGATCAACGCGGCGGGAGCGGTGGACAAGGGCGTAACGCCGCTTCCAACACTCCCTTTCTTCTCCGCGCTCTCCGCGCCCTCCGCGGTTCCTCCCCCTACCACAGCTTCTCGTTCGCGATGCCGATCAGAATGTCCGCGATCCCCATCAGCGACCACCCCGCGATCAGCCCCGCGCAGATCGGCTCCCGCGTGTCGATCCAGAACCGGTGCCCGAAGCTCTCGGGACGCCGCCTGTACTTCATCGTCGCGACCCAGAACATCACCGACCCCGCGAACATCCACATCGTCGACTCCGGCGGCAGCACCACACCCAGCCCCAGCGCCACCGGCGAGATCGGGATGCGGTTCCTGCTCGCGATCCGCACGACCTCGCCCGCGATCGCGACGATCGACCCCACGATCATCGCCAGCTGCGCCGACCACGGGATGCTGAGCCCCTGCCCCGTCGTCACCCCCGTGATCACGTCCGAGATGCCCTTCCACTGCACCGCCGCGACGAACGAGAACTCACCCGCCGTCAGCACCTCCGCCACGTTCTCGCCCGGGTCGTACTGGTGCAGGAACAGCAGGTAAAACAGCGGCGTGCTCGCCAGCGCCCCGGCGCAGATCCCGATGCAGTGCCCGATCGCCTGCTGGCGCGGCTTGGCCCCGAGCATGTACCCCGGCTTGATGTCCATCAGCAGGTTCGCCGAGTTGCTCGCCACCTCCGTCGTCATGCACGCCGTCATCAGGTTCGTCCCCGCGTGCCCGGGCTCGAGCACGCCGAAGGTCAGCTGCGTGATCTTCGAGAGCGCCCCCGTCGGCGTGATGCTCGTCAGCGCCGTCGAGCTCACCGCGATCAGCGCCAGCGCGATGATCAGCGGGATCGACAGAGCACCCCAGATCCAGTGCACGCCGAACCACTCGTGCGCCATCCACACGCCGACCGCCCCAACGATCGGCACCCCCACGACCGACACCTTCAGCGGCAGCTCGATCCTCCGCATCCGCTCCGCCGTCTCGCTCCGCGCCGGACGCCGCCCGAAGAGCCCCTTGAACGCCTGCACGATCACCCGCGGCTTGGCGAAGAACGCCACCAGCGAGGCCAGCACCACGATGCACACGCCCGGCCACAGAGGCCACTTGTTCAGGATGTCCGCCCGCGTGTAGACCGCCGCCCCCTCCACCACCCGGGCCGGCGTGATGTCCCCCACCTGGATTAGCCACGGCACCAGCCCGAACCACACCACCACCATCCCCACCATCATGTTCATCGTCGAGCGGATCCCCATCAGCCCGCCCGCCCCGAGCATCGCGAAATCCAGCGCCGGCGCCAGCCCCATCTGCTCGATCGGCACGCCCCGCAGCCGGAAGTGCTCGATCTTATCGATCGTCACCCCGCGCACCTTCGCCATCGCCCAGTACACCCAGTCCAGCATGTGGTCCGGCACCCACCACGCCCGCTCCATCTTGAACAGCTTCACCTGCAGCGCCGTCTGCGACGCCTCCGCGCTGATGAACCGCAGGAACGCCGTCACCAGCCCCACGAAAAGCAGCACCCGCGCCTTGAACAGCCCCACCGCCGCCGCCGAGCTGTACAGCGTGTCCAGCACCACGCCGCACGCCGCCCCCTCAGGGAAGGGCGCCTGCTCGTCGTTGATGAACCGCCGCTTCATCGGGAACGCCACCAGCACGCCCAGAATCGACAGCACCACGTTGAAGAGCAGCATCTGGTGCCAGGGCAGGATCCGGTTCTCGACCATCATGTACGCCGCGAGCCCCGAGATCAGCGGGCCCGTCATGTAGCCGGCCGCCGTCGCGATCGACTGCATGCAGTTGTTCTCGAGCAGCGTGAAGTCCTTGGCCAGCCCCATCCGCGCCATCACCCGGAACATCGCGAACGCCAGGATCACGCTGGTCAACCCCACCCCCAGCGTCCACCCCGTCTTCGCCCCGATGTACAGGTTCGTCGCGCTCAGGATCCCGCCCAGCATGAACCCGGTGATCGCCGACCGGATCGTCAGCTGCGGCATGTCCCCCTTCCACACCCGCTCGAGCCACCAGCGGTCCTTCTCCTCGATACTCCACGTGCGGATCTGCTCTGGGGTCAGGTGTTCAATCGCCATGGCGGCGGGAGTCTAGCGAAACCCGCCGCCCCCGCGCCGACACCCCCCGCGCCCTCCCGGGAAGCCACCGGCCACCCCCCCGCCGGACCAAGGACGCTCACCCGGCCCGACCGCCGCCGACTATCCTCTGTACCCACGACACCGGGGCCTGACACCCGGATCCTTCCCCCGCGCCCTCCGCGCCCTCCGCGGAGAAGGGAGAGACCCATGCCCAAGCACAAGATCGCCTGGATGCCCGGCGACGGCGTCGGCCACGACGTCATGAACGCCGCACGCATCGTCCTCGACAAGCTCGCCCTCGACGCCGAGTACATCCCCGCCGACATCGGCTGGGATTTCTGGATCAACGAGGGCGACGCCCTCCCCCAGCGCACCATCGACATCTTGAAGTCCACCAAGTGCGCCCTCTTCGGCGCCATCACCAGCAAGCCGCAGGACGAGGCCAAGGCCGAGCTCGCCCCCCACCTCCAGGGCAAGAACCTCCAGTACTTCTCCCCCATCGTCCGCCTCCGCCAGCTCTTCAACCTCCACACCAACATGCGCCCCTGCAAGAGCTACGCGGGCAACCCCCTCAACTTCCGCGGCACCGCCTCCGCCAACCCCTCCGCCAAGGACGTCCTCGTGGACCAGGTCGTCTTCCGCGAGAACACCGAGGGCATGTACGGCGGCGTCGAGTTCTACCCCCTCCCCGAGCCCGTCTATACCGCCCTCTGCGCCAACGCCAAGATGAAGAAGTGGAAGGAGGTGGGCCTCGACAACGTCGCGCTCTCCACCCGCATCATGAGCGTCCAGGGCTGCACCAGCATCTGCCGCCAAGCCTTCGACTACGCGAAGAAGTTCGGGCGCAAGCGCGTCACCCTCATCGAGAAGCCCAACGTCCTCCGCGAGACCGGCGGCCTCATGACCCGCTGCTTCCGCAAGGTCGCCGCCGACTACCCGGCCATCAAGGCCGACGAAGCGAACATCGACGCCATCTGCATGTGGATGTTCAAGAACCCCCAGGACTACGACGTCCTCGTCGCCGAGAATATGTTCGGCGACATCGTCTCGGACCTCTGCGCCGGCCTTGTCGGCGGCCTCGGCTTCGCCCCCAGCGCCAACATCGGCGACTCCTACGCCGTCTTCGAGCCCACCCACGGCTCGGCCCCCAAGTACGCCGGCAAGGACGTCGTCAACCCCATCGCCATGCTCCTCACCGCCAAGCTCATGCTCGACTGGCTGGCGGAGAAGGACAAGGCGACCCGCCTCGAGAAGGCCATCGCCGCCGTCATCGCCGAGGGCAAGGTCCAGACCTACGACATGAAGGGCGTCCCCGCCGGCAGCCCCCAGGCCGCCACCACCACCCAGATGGCCCAGGCCATCGCCGCCAAGCTGTAAAGGCAGTTCACCACAGAGGCGCAGAGGGCACAGAGAAAGAATCAGGCATGGAACCGCGGAGACCGCGGAGGGCGCGGAGTGTTACGCAAGGCTCGTACTCTGCATCGCACGGGATTGCGCAGCGCTTGCGCGCTTCTCGTGGTCTTGCTCCGCGTGCTCCGCGAACTCCGCGGTTGCTTGATTGGCTCGCCTCTTTCTCTGTGCTCTCTGCGCCTCTGTGGTGAATCTTGTTGAGGGAGGATCACGTGTCCGTATACAAAACCTCCGACTTCCTCTCCACCAAGCTCGCCCGCTGGGCCTGCTCGCTCCGCTACGAGCACCTCAGCCCCGAAGCGGTCCACGCCGCCAAGCTCTTCTGGTACGACTCCGTCGGCTGCGCCCTCGGCGGCTCCCAGCAGGAAGACGCCAAGATCCTGCTGGCGCACTTCCGGGAGATGTGCGGCGCCGATGAGGGCATCGGCGACTGCACGTGCTTCGTCAGCGGCTTCCGCACCAACCCCGTCGACGCCGCCTTCCTCAACGCCCACATGATCCGGGCCATGGACTACAACGACATCTACTGGAAGGCCGACCCCTGCCACCCCTCCGACATCATCGCCGCGCCCCTCGCCCTCTGCGAATCCCGCGGTCTCTCGGGGCGCGACCTCATCCTCGCCACCGTCATCGCCTACGAGGTCGAGCAGCGCCTCTGCGAGTTCGGCATCCCCGGAATCCGCGAGTACGGCTGGCACCACGCCACGCTCACCGCCTTCGCGGCCCCCATCGCCTGCGCCCGCGTCCTCGGCCTCACCCCCGAGCAGACCGTCAACGCCATCGGCATCTCCGCGGCCCGCACCTTCTCCCCCGGCGCCGTCACCGCCGGCAAGCTCACAAACATGAAGAACACGGTGGACCCCTGGGCCGCACGCATGGGCTGCGAGTCCGCCCTCCTCGCCGGCCGCGGCTTCTCCGGCCCCGAGCACATGATCGACGGCAAGGAGGGCCTCTTCCACCTCTTCAGCCACGTCCACTACAAGGGCGAGCCCGCACGATTCGACGCCGACATGCTCACCGACAAGCTCCCCACCGCGCCCGGCCACCACTACCGCATCCTCGACTGCGGCATGAAGTCCTTCCCCATCGAGGCCCTCAGCCACGCCCCGCTCACGGCCATGATGAAGTGCGTGCGCGAGAACAAGATCGCGGCCGCGGACGTCGCCGAGATCAAGGTCGAGGTCATCGCCCGCGCCGCCGACATCCTCGGCGACCCCCACAAGTACCGCCCCGACTCGAAGGAAACCGCCGACCACTCCCTCCCCTACTGCATGGCCGTCGGCCTCGTGGACGGCATGGTCACGCCGCTGCAGTTCAAGGAGGAGCGCGTCCTCGACAAGTCCCTCATCCCCATCATGGACAAGGTCAAGGTCGTCGCCAACGCCGAGTTCGAGGCCTTATTCCCCAAGTTCCAGCCCAGCCAGGTCACCATCACGACAACAGCGGGCAAGCGCTACACCAAGCGCGTCGACGTCCCCAAGGGCGACCCCCGCGACCCCATGACGCCCGACGAGATCGGCGTCAAGTTCACCGCCCTCGGCGCCTCCGTCATCGGCGCCGACAAGTGCAAGCGCGCCGGCGAGTGGATCATGTCGCTCGACAAGCACGACTCCGTCCGCGCCCTCTTCGACCTCACGACCGCCTGAGGTGTGCCACTACCGTCGTGCCTGTCGAGACGCTCCCAACCACCCGCGCCACCCCCGGCACGACGGTAGTGCAACGCCGGGACATCCCCGCCGTGTGCCAATACCGCCGTGCCCGTCGGCGCCGTTCCGACGTTCCTGAACACTCCTCGGCACGACGGTAGTGCCAAGCGCGCAGCCGCGCCGCATCCGAGCAAGCGTGGAAGCCGGGTCCCATTCGAGACCCGATCAAAGGCCACAGCTCAGAAACCGCCCTCGAACGCGGGAACCCCCCTCTGCGAGGCTTGGCGCATCCACCGGTGCCGAACGGGCCGCGTGTCCCACACCCGCACGGTGTGGTCGCCCGAGCCGCTGACGAGCATCATCCCGTCGGGCGAGAACTCGAGCGAGTAGACGTACGCGTCGTGCCCGCGCAAACGCGTCAGCTCCTCGCCGCTCTCGCCATCCCAGAGCACGATCGTCGTATCCTCCGAGCCGGTCGCGAGGACCCGCCCGTCGGGCGAGAACGCCACCGCGTACACCTTGTCCGCGTGCCCGCGCAGCTCGATCGCCCTCCCGCTGTCCAGGTCCCACACCCGAGCGCTGCCGTCGTCCGAGGCGCTGGCCAGCCGGCGGCCCAGCGGATGGAACGCGACGCCCCGGACCTGCCCCGTGTGCCCCGTGAGCCGGCGCAGGACTCCCCCCGACGCCGCCGAGACGATCGCGATCGATCCGTCGGCATCCCCGCATGCCAGTTCACTCCCCTCGGGCGCGAGCGCCAGTGAGACGGGCGTCCCCGCCTTCACGATCGTCAGCGCCGTCGGCGGGCGCGTCGCTACGTCCACCTCTGTAACGCCGCCGATTCCGTGACACGCATACACCCGCGTGCCGTCTGCGGAGAAGACCACGTCCCCGATCTCACCCGACATCCGGACAGGCTCGCAGATCGGGCGTCTCGTCCCCGCATCCCACAGGAGGACGGAAGGCCCGCCCCCGGTTCCCAGCTCGTTCTGACCCGTCGCGATGAGCGATCCATCGCGCGATACGCCGACGGCCGTGACGATGCCGCACCCGGAAGCAGCCGCACCACGCGGGCTCCCGTCCGCCGAGTCCCACGAACGGAGCGTCTCGTCCCAGGCCCCCGAGAGAATGCTCGCGCCGTCCGGGGTGAACGCGACGGCGTAAACGTAGCTCGTGTGCCCGCGCAGGATGCACGTCCCCTCGAAAGGCTCGCGCCGCCACAGCCGGATCGTCCCATCCCGCGACGCCGACATGAGCAGAGAGCCGTCGGCGCTGAACTGCAGCTGCGCGACCGGACCTGCCGGGCCGACGAACTGCCGCTGCTCGATGGGTCCCGTCTGACCAACGAATGTCGTGATCGCCTTTCCCGCTACCGTATCCCAAAGCCGGATCGTGAGATCCACTCCCGCGGAAGCAAGCACGTCCCCCGCCGGATCGAACGCGAGGGCCGTCACCGCCCCGGTGTGCCCGGTGAATGAGTGAACCAGAGCGCCGGTCGCACGATCCCATAGGCTGATCGTCTTGTCCACGCCGCCTGCTGCGATACGCGAGCCATCGGCCGAGATTGCGATGGTCTGCGCTCCCCGCGCCAGCCGGGCCAATTCGCGAGGTCCCTGCTCCCTTGTGTCCCAGACCATCACTCCCTCGTTCCCCATCCCCATGGCGAGCCACCGACCGTCAGCGGTCATCGCCGCGCACGACGTCCCCCTTGGAATGGACGCACCGATCGTCTGGGGGCCTCGAGGAGCTGCGCCGCGAAGAAGCCAGAACACGTCCGCCGGCGACCTCCCCGGGCGCCGAGGCCCCGCCGCGACCACCCCGCCGTCGTCCGACACCCCGAGCAGACTCAGCGGTCCCTCCGCCAACCGCTGACCGGTGAGCCGCTCGCCGGAGACTACGTCGAACACCGCGAGCGTGCGCTGGTCAGCATCCGCAGTGATGAGCCGCCGCCCGCGGTCGAACAATGCGCCGATCTGCACCGGTGCCTCGAGCCGGACCACCTCGCTCAGCTCCCCCGACCACGCAGAGCCGCGATACACCACGCCGTCCTCCGAGACCGCGGTGAGATCGTCACCCCCGTCGCTCATCCACACGGCCGCGATCGGCCCCTCCACCCGGACCACCGACGCCGCCTCATCGAGACGGGCCCGCCAGTACCGCCACGCCCAGCCGCGTCCATCCTCGGCCGTGCCTTCCAGGAGCCGCGTCGCCGTAATCGGGTCCCCGCTCGAGATCGCAGCGGCGGCCCCCGCCAGTCTGGCCCGGTCCGCCTCGCGCAGCGCTGCCGATGCCGCGAGGTCCGCCCGCATCTGCTCGCCCTCGGCGAACACCCTCGCCCGACCAGCGATCCGCCCCTGCCACGCCGAGACGACTGTGGCCGCGACGAGCGCCACCGCCGCCAGCGCCGCCGCGCCCACCAGAGGACGATGGCGCCGGGCGAACTTCCGCAGTTGATAGAGCGCTGTCGGCGCCCTCGCGACGATCGGCTCATTCCGGAGGTAGCGGCGGATGTCGGCCCCCATCTCCGCCGCGGACTGGTACCGCGCTCGCCGGTCCTTATGGAGAGCCTTGCTCACGATCGTCTCAACGTCGCCCCGGAGCGATCGATCGACCAAGCTCAGCCGCAGCGGCGCCTGCTCGCGGATCACGCGGGCCGCCTCCGGCAGCGGCTTCCCCACGACTTCGTACGGCAACCGCCCGGCCAGCACCTCGCAGGCGATCACGCCGATCGAGTAGACATCCGAGCGGATGTCCACGGCGTCTGCGTCGCCCGCGGCCTGCTCCGGGCTCATGTAGGGCAGCGTCCCGATGAGCTGGCCCGCCTGCGTGTGGGCGCTCGCGGGCGTGATGTCGGTATCGATCGCCCGCGCCACGCCGAAGTCCAGCACCTTCACCTGGAAGGGCAGCGACGTCCCTGTCTCGTGCGTCTCCGCGCCGGTGGGCGCCGCCTCGACGAGGATGTTCCCGGGCTTGAGATCGCGGTGGATCACGCCCTTCTGGTGCGCGTGGTGCACCGCGTCGCAGATCTGGGCGAGCAGCGCAAGCCGCTCGCGCAGGCCGATGCGCGCCGCGACCCGGGTGAGCGGCTCTCCCTCGATCAGCTCCATGGCGAAGTAGGGCACGTGCTCGCCCGCGTAGGCCAGCGTCCCCGCCTCGTAGATCTGGGCGATGCCCGGGTGCCGGAGGTAGCCCAGCACGCGGATCTCGTGGCGGAACCGCGCACGCAGGCGCTCGGAGAAGTGCCCGAGCCGCACGAGCTTCAGCGCCACGCGACGCTCCGGCTCGTCCTGCACCGCCTCGTACACGATGCCCATGCCGCCCTCACCCAGCCGGCGGACGACGCGGAACGATCCCAGCCGGGCCCCCGCGCCGACGTCCGGCGCCGACGTCTCCACCGCGGAAAGCTCCAGAAAGCCGGCGTCCTCCGCGTCGAGCGTCAGCAGCCGGCGCACGTGCCCCTCCAGCGCCGCGTCGTCGCGGCACCGGGCGTTCAGGAACCTCGTCCGCTCGCCGCGGGCCAGGCGGCTCGCCTCGAGGAAGATCTCCTTGGCCCGTGCGTACGTGTCGGCGTCGTTCACGGGCCCTCCCCGCTCAACTCGTCGCGCAGCCATGCGCGCGCCATCCTCCAGTCGTCGCGCACCGTGCTCGCCGAGACACCCAGGATCGTCGCGACGTCCGCCTCGGCGAGCCCCCCGAAGTAGCGCAGCTCCACCACCCGCGCCGCGCGCGCGTCGAGCCCGGCGAGCTTCTCCAGCGCATCATCCAGCGCCAGCAGGTCCACCTCGCGCGAGCCGCTGGGCTCGTCACCTGTCTTGAGCGAGAACCGCTGGCGGCCGCCTCCGCGCTTCTTCGCCCCGCGTCGGCGCGCATCATCCACGAGGACTCGCCGGATCATCTCCGCGCCCACCGCGAAGAAGTGCGTCCGCCCCTGCCAGCTCACCCGCGACTGATCCACCAGACGCATGTACGCCTCGTGCACCAGCGCCGTCGGCTCCAGCGTCCGGGGTCCGCCCTCCCGGCCCATGAGGGCGGCCGCGTATCGGCGCAGGCTCTCGTAGACGAGCCCCGCCAGCTCCGGAGCGCGCCGCCGCTCGCCGGCGCTGAGTTCGCCGACGATCTGCGTCACGTGCTCACGTTCGGGTTCTGGCATCCGGCCCCACGAGACTCTTTTTTGTCGTTCGCTGTCGGTCTCGGGCCCCATTGTCGCGTTCCGGGCCGGCCACGCAACTCTCGCACCCAATCAAGGAGATAGCCGATGAACACATGCAGATTCCTGTCCGCCGGCGCCGCCCTCACCCTCCCGCTCCTCGCCACCCCCTCGGCCCTGGCCCAATGCCTGCCGTTCTTCGACCACGGGGACGGGTACCCCACCGGGCCGAGCCCGCACTCCGTCGCGGCCGGCGATCTGAACGCCGACTCCATCCCCGACCTGGCGGTCGCGAACCGCAACGGCAACAGTGTCAGCATCCTGCTCGGCGACGGCGACGGGACCTTCACGCCGTATGCCTCCTGGTCTGCCGGCTCAGGCCCCATCTCCGTCGCCATCGCGGATCTGAACGGCGACGGAATCCTCGACCTGGCAGTCGCAAACGTGAACAGTGACGACGTCACGGTGCGCCTTGGCATCGGCGATGGCACCTTCGCGTCGCCAGTCAGCTACAGCGTCGGAGATTCGCCATACTCCGTCGCCATCGGCGATCTGAACCACGACGGGTACCCGGACCTGGTAGCCGCGAACGCCGGTGACGACAACGTCTCGGTCCTGCTCGGCAACGGGGACGGATCGTTCAGGCCGCGAACCAGCTGGGTCGTCGGCACCGGGCCCGTCTTCGTCAATCTGTGCGACGTGAACGGCGACGGCACACTCGACCTGGCGGTGGTCAACAACGTGTCCGACACCGTGTCGATCCGCCTGGGAGACGGCGACGGTACGTTCACACCGCTGGCGAACTGGATCGCCGGCGGCGCATCACCGGTCGGTGTGGATGTCGCTGACGTGAGCGGCGACGGCCACGCCGATCTGGCGATCGCGCACACGGACGGCGTCTCGGTGCGCCTGGGAAGGGGCGACGGCACGTTCGCGCATCCAGTCAACTACGCCGCGGGCACATGGCCGAGCGCCGTGCTCATCCGCGACCTCAACGGCGACGGCCTGCCGGATCTCGCCGTCACGAATCGGTCGTCCTCCAACGTCTCGATCTTTCAGGGCGTGGGCGGGGGCGCATTCGAGCCGCCCGTGCAGTGGATCAGCGGGGCCGACCCCATCGCGCTCGCCATCGCCGATCTGGACGGCGACAGCATGGCCGACCTGGTCCTCGCAAACCGCACTCTCAATCAGGTCACGGTGCGCTTGAATAACGGTGACTCGATCGGCATCCAGCAGCAACCGGAGAGCCAGACCGTCGCCGAGGGCTCGGACACGACCCTCAGCGTCACGGCCAAGAACGCGGTCACCTACCGCTGGCGACGCAACGGGGTTCCCCTCCACGACGGCGGCCCCTTCAGCGGCGTGCGAACCGGCACGCTGACCGTGACCGGCGCAAGCGATGCCGAAGCCGGCGTGTACGATGTGCAGATCGCCGCGGATTGCGATGCGGGTGTCACGAGCCAACCGGCCATGCTCGGCGTCACCCCCGCCGGCAACCCGTGCCCTGCGGACTTCAATGGCGACGGTGTCTTGGACACGCGCGACGTCCTCATCTTCCTCAGCGCCTGGACCGCCGGCTGCTGACGACGCGGCCCGACGGAGCTGTACCAGTTCCTTCTCAGTGCGAACTCGCCGGATCGGAGGGCACAGAGCGGCACGGAGGATCTGCATCCTCTGTGCCCTTTGTGCCTTCCGTGGTCAGAGGTGAAACCTCTTTGTGCTGCGTCGTCCCGGTCCCTCGTGCTGCCCCGCGGCTTGTCCCGACAGGTGCCTCCGCACCACCCCCCTCACCAGCCTCCCCGCGATCAGGCCCGAGCGAGCCTGCTCCCCGACCGCTCCAGATCACTCCCGAGTCCGCATGTCGGACGCGCCGACCCGCGTCAGGGCTGATCAACAACGCCGAACGCCTCATCCGTCGGCAGCACCGGCTCCCCTCGCATGTTCGTCATCACGACCTTGAACTGATCCACCAGGAACAGCGGCTTCGCGGCCTCCGCCGCCAGCCGGTCCAGCCGCCGCTGCATCTCTCGCACGATATCGGGGTGCGCCTCGGCCACGTTGGTCGTCTCCGACGGATCGGCCGCGAGGTCGTACAGATCCACGCTCGACGGGAGCGTTGCACGCCAGATCAGCTTCCAATCCCCCTCCCGTAGCGCCGCCCGGAACGGCTCGATGTTGTACACGATCTCCGTCCGCGCCGACGGTGCGCCCCGCGCGATGGTCTCCCACGCGTTCACCCCGTCGAGCGGTTTGCACTTCGCCGTGGGCGCCCCGGCCAGGGCCGCGAGCGTCGGGTAGAGGTCCACCACATGGATCAGCCCGTCCACCCGCTGCGCCCGGATGTGCCCCGGCCAGTTCGCCAGCGCGCACACCCTGGTGCCTCCCTCGAAGAGCAGCCCCTTGCCCTCCCGGTACGGCCCGTTGTCGCACGGGAGGTTGATGTTCGACACGTCCGCCATCACGCCGCTGAACATCGCGCTGCGCGTCCCCCCGTTGTCGCTGTGAAACAGGATGAGCGTGTTCTCGCGCATCCCGTTCCGCTCGAGAGCCGCCACGACGCGCCCGATCTCATCGTCCAGGCATGCGACCATCGCCGCGTACGTCCGGCGCGTCGGGTCTTCGATGTGCGAGCACCGGTCGATGTACTCCTGCGGGGCCTGGTAGGGCGTGTGCGGCGCGTTGAACGCGAGGTAGAGATAGAGCGGCGTCGCCGGATCGTGCCCCCCGATGAGGCGCTCGGCGTCCTCGCCCAGCAGCGTCGTCGTGTACCCCTCCTCCCGCACCGGCTCGTTGTCGCGATACCAGTCCAGCACGCCGTGCTCGTCGTGCGTGAAGTAGTCCAGCTCGCCGATCATCGCGCCGTACTGGTAATCGAACCCGCGCTGCCGAGGCCACCACTTCTTGTCCGCATGGCCCAGGTGCCACTTGCCGATGATCGCGGTCCTGTAGCCGGCCTCCTTCAGGCACTCGGGCATGAGCCACTCTGTCGTGTCGAGCCCGTACGCTGAGACCGACGGGATGACCGCAGTCTGCAGGCCGTACCGGTACGGGTACCGACCCGTCATGAGCGCGGCCCGCGTCGGCGTGCACATCGGCTGCGCGTAGAACTGCGTGAGGGTCGCCCCCTCGGCCGCCAGCCTGTCGATGTTCGGCGTCTTGATGTCCGTGCAGCCGTTGAAGCCCACGTCCTTCCAGCCCAGGTCGTCCGCCACGATGTGGACGATGTGCGGCCGTGCCCTCGCCGGCCGCGCCTCGGGCTGGCCCCGCGCCGGCGCAACCAAGCCTGCGACGGCCGCTGCGACCGCCGCGAGCAGCATGAGCAGGGTAAGACGTGGGGCGCGAGCGTTGGCCGACTCAAAGGTTCTCATGGGCTTATCCTCGAAGGCGTGACCGAGAGGCTACGCACTTCCCGCTCTTGAGGTACGGTTTGACGACCGACAAAAAAACCCGGATCACGTCCTTGACACGGCTCGTGTGTTCGGTATATTTTCGCTATCCGAACAATCTACGCACTCATGGAACCGGATCTCACCATTCCTCCTCTCGCCGCCGCACGCGGCCCCGACGACGCAACCGACCCTGTTGCAGCGCACTTCTGCTCTCGGCATCCCGCACCGCCTGACTCCGACCGCCCCCTGCTCATCACCCTCTTCGATCCCTCTGCCGACCTGCCAGCCACGGCCGAGGCGATCGGCCTTGACGTCGTCGACCTCGCCCACTGGCTCGACCAGCCTCACATCCAGGCCCAGGTCGAGCTGATCCAGTCCCTCCGCGCCCTCCAGCGCGACATCTGGGCCGAGCAGCTCCGCCGTGAGGCCGCCGAGGCCCTGCGCGAGTCCCTCCGAGCACCGGGACAGCCCGCCCCCGATACCGCCGAGCGCCGCCGCTGCGCCAACACCATCCTCCGCGCAACCGCGGCCCCGCGCCGCAGTTCCCTCTCCCCCAAGGAGAGGGTGGCTCCGCCCCAGGCGGATCACGGGCCGACGAGGCCGGGCGAGGGTGCTTTCCCCTCTCCCCCTGGGAGAGGGACGCCCGGCGCAGTCGGGCTGGGTGAGGGTGTGTCCCCGCCCCCCCAAGCTTCCTCGATCTCCAACCCCGCCCACCCCGCGGCCCGCGACACACCGCCCGAATCGCACTCTTCTCTCACCCCTCTCACCCCTGTCACCCCTGTCACCCACTCACCCCTGTCATCTTCCTCCTCCTCACGCCTCTCCCAAGCACTCGCCGCCCTCCGCGCCCTCGGCTACGACACGACCGAAGCCGAACTCACCGACGAAGAGCTCGACGCCCTGGAGGACGCCGAGCTCGACGCCGAGCTCGATGCCGAGCTGGACGAAGAGCTGGACGCCCAACTTGACGAAGAGCTCGACGAGTTCGCCGACAGCCTCACCGACGCCGACATCGCCCACGCGCTCGACCTCGCCCAGCAATTCCTCGCCGACCGTCGCGACACCAGTTGAGTCAGTCGCACCCCGGCCCCGCGCCCATCTCGGGCGCGTCGAACTGCGCTCATCCGCGGCCCAGGTCCGCCGCCCTAAGCGCCGCCGCCCCGGCCCGAAAAGTCCCGCGATCTGTGGCAGACAAAGGTCGCCGTTCGCGCACAAGGCTGCGAGGCCCCGCCGCCGCGGCCGGGGCTGTCGCACCATCCCGCTCCAGGAGACCACTATGCCCAAGTACGTCATCGAGCGCGAGATCCCCGGCGTCGGCGGCTTCGGCCCCGACCAGCTCCAGGCGGCCGCGCAGACCTCTTGCTCGGTTCTGCGCGACCTCGGCCCCGAGATCCAGTGGGTGCACAGCTACGTCACCGCCGACCGCACCTACTGCATCTACATCGCGCCCAGCGAGGAGGCCATCCGCGAGCACGCCAGGCGCTCCGGCTTCCCCGCCAACAAGATCTCCGAGGTCGTCACCATGATCGACCCCACCACCGCCGAGTCCCGCGTCGCCGCGGGGGCGTGACCGGGGCCCCGTCGGCCGCCCTCGTGCGCGCGGGGGCCCGGGGCGATGGCGATGCCCGGCTACCGCTCACTCGCTCGGCCGCGGCTCCGGGCACGCGACTCCGCAAGATTACTCCCGGGGCCCGCGCCTTGGCGTCCGCTCCTCCGGCCCTGCGCTTCTCAGCCGGGGACCAGGATGGGGCCAAGCCCCAGGAGGATCGACATGTGCAGGTTCACGTGGACCCTGCCGGTGCTCGCCGCTGCGCCGATCTGCGCCGGCCAGTGCGAGCCGCGATGGATGGATACGTCGGAGATGGTGCGTCCGGGCGTCACGAGCAGCGACGGGTTCGGCATCCCACGGATCAGCGCCAGCGCGTACTGGACGCCCCCCAGCGGCGACGGCTCGCCCGCGCTGGTCGTCGGGGGCGATTTCGACATCGTCGGCGGGCGCACGTTCATGAACATCGCCCAGCTCCAGGACGGGCAGTGGCGCCGGCTCGGCACCGGCACGAACGCCAGCGTTCACGCGCTCGCCGAGTGGAAGGGCGAGATCTACGCTGGCGGCACGTTCACGCGGGCGGGCGGGACGACCGTCGGGCGCATCGCCCGCTGGGACGGGTCCGCGTGGCACGCCCTGGGGAGCGGGGTCAACTTCACCGCGCTCGCCCTGACCGGCGCCCCCGACGGCTCTCTCTTCGTCGGCGGCACGTTCACGACCGCCGGCGGGCAGAGCGCCCTGCGGGTGGCCGAGTGGGACGGCGGAGCGTGGCGCCCCCTCGGCGCGGGATTCGACTCGAACGTCAACGCCCTGGCGATCTACGGCGGCGATCTCGTCGCGGGCGGCGAGTTCGGCAACTCCGGCTCGCAGCCCGTCTCCTTCATCGCCCGCTGGGACGGCTCGGCGTGGGCGCCGCTCGACACCGGCATGAACGGGAGCGTCATCGCGCTCGCCGTGCACGACGGGGACCTCTACGCCGCGGGCAACTTCACCAAGGCCGGCACGCAGTTCGCCACCAACATCGCCCGCTGGGACGGCTCGTTCTGGCACGCGGTCGGCTCGGGGACCAACAACATCGTCCTCTCACTGCACTCGTTCGGCGACGGCCTCGTGGCCGGCGGCCTGTTCACCTCGGCGGGCGGCGTCAGCGCCCCCGCCATCGCCCGCTGGGACGGCCTGGCGTGGCACGCGATGGACACGGGCATGACCGGCGGTGAGTTCTCGCCGCAGGTTCGCGCGTTGGCCTCGCTCGGTGCGCCCGAAACCCTCGTCTCCGCGGGTCACTTCTATCGCGCAAGCGGCCGCTTCGTAGGCCACCTCTCCCGCTGGAGCGATGCCCACGGCACTTGGCTTCCCGCCAGCGGCGGGCTCTCCGAGGGCGCCGCCGACGAGGGCGTCGCGTCCTTCCTGAGCACCGACGACGGACTGTACATCGCGGGAAGCTTCGAGACCGGCGGCAGCGACATCGTCAACAACATCGCCCTCTGGACGGGGCGCGGGTACGAGCCTCTCCGCGCCGGCATTCTCGGCGAGGTCAACGACCTCATCGCCTTCGAGGGCGACGTCATCGCCGGCGGCGGGTTCGGAGTCGTGGACGGCAAGTCGATGCAGGCGATCGCGCGCTGGGACGGCGAGGCCTGGAGCCAGGTCGGCCAGGGCCTCGACGGCACGATCACGGGCATGGCGGTCCACAACGGGCGGATCGTGGTCGGCGGCGTGCTCACCAATAGCGGCGCGCCCGGCGACGTCTTCCGGCTCAACGGCGACGCGTGGCAGCCCGTGGGCGACGACCTCGACAACCGCGTCCACTGCCTCGCGGTGCACGACGGCGACCTCATCGTCGGCGGCGTCTTCAACAACTCGGCCAGCCGCCCGCTCGCCCGCATCGCGCGCCTCGAGGGCAGCCAGTGGATGCCCATCGGCGACGGCCTCCCGGGCAACGGCGGCGGGGCGGTCAGCGCCCTGGAGGTGTACGGCGGCGACCTCGTCGCGGGCGGCTCCTTCGGCATCCCCGCCGGCAAGGTGGCCCGCTGGAACGGCTCGGCGTGGGAGCCGCTCGGCGGCGGCCTCTCCGGCGGCGAGGTGCTCGCGCTCGAGGCCCGCGACGGGCTGCTCTACGCCGGCGGCACGTTCACCTCCGCCGAGGGCCAATCGGCCCAGGGGCTCGCGGTCTGGAACGGCGCGGGCTGGTCGCCGGTCGACGGCGGCGTCAGCGGCGTCGTCCGCGACATCGCCTTCCACGATCGCGAGCTGGTCGTCGGCGGAGACTTCGCGGCCGCGGACGGGCAGGAGTCGATCCACTGGGCGCGCAAGACGTTCGACGGCTGGCCCAGCATCGCGGTGCAGCCCAAGGGTCTTTCCATCGAACCGGGCGAGACGGCGCGGCTCTCGGTCCGCTTCGCGTCCGGCTATTCCCGGCCGGATCCGGTCTCGCTCCGCTGGCGGCGCAACGGCGTCAACGTCTCCGACGGGCCGGGCGGCGCGAGCCAGGGTGGCGGCGTGGTGAGCGGGGCGAGCGCGGAAACCCTCACCATCGAGAACGCCCAAGCCTCGGACTCGGGCGCCTACCGCTGCCGCGTGAGCAACGCCTGCGGGCAGGTCAACAGCCACGCGGCCGAACTCGAGGTGGGCGGCTGCCCCGCCGATTTCGACGGCGACGGCGCGGTGGACACGCGTGATGTGATCGCGTTCCTCAACGCCTGGACCGACGGCGACGCGAGCGCCGATTTCGACGGCGACGGCGTGGTCGATACCCGCGACGTCCTCTCCTTCCTGAACGCCTGGAACGTCGGCTGCTGAGAGCAGTTTCACAAGCCGCCGCCGGAGGCGGAGAGAGCGTTCAAGGCCCCGGGCACAGCCCCGCCGTGTCCCCGCGGCGGGGCGAAGCCCGGGGCTTGCGTGCGCGCAGCGGGCGGCACGCGCCTCGCTCAAGTACCATCCCGCTCTGATGGACCGGACGAAGATCATCATCGCGGGGGGGAGCGGCTTCCTCGGGCGCAGCCTCGCCCGTCACCTCGCGGCACTCGGTCACTCCGTCGTCCTCATCTCGCGGAACCAGCCGCGCGACTCCGGCCCGTGGACGCACTCCGCGTGGGATGGCCGCACCATCGGCGAATGGGCGGCCTTCCTGGACGGAGCCGAGGCGATTGTCAATCTCGCGGGGCGGACGGTCGATTGCGTGAAGACGCCGGACCACTGCGACGAGATCCTGCGCTCGCGCGTGGAGGCGACGCTGGCGCTCGGCGCGGCTGTCGCACGGGCGAGCAGCCCGCCGCGGGCGTGGGTGCAGATGTCAACGGCCCACATCTACGGCGACCCGCCCGAACGGATCATCGAGGAGGAGTCGGCGTTCGGGTATGGGCTGGCGCCGACGGTCGGGCGCGCGTGGGAGGAGGCGTTCGAGCGGTCGTTGCTGCCGACGCAGCGCGGCGTGGTCCTGCGCACGACGTTCGTGCTCGGGCGCGGCGGGGGCGCGCTGCCGCGGATGGCGACGCTCGCGCGCTGGGGGCTCGGGGGCCGGCTCGGCTCGGGGCGTCAGGGCGTGAGCTGGATCCACGAGCGGGACATGAACCGCGTGTTCGAGCGCGCGATCACGGACGGCGCGATGTCGGGCGCGTACATCGCGACCGCGCCGCAGCCGGTCTCGAACGCCGAGTTCATGCGGGCGCTCCGGCGCGCTCTGGGGCGGCCGCTCGGCCTGCCCGCGCCCGCCGCGCTCGTCCGCCTCGGCGCGCCGCTGGTGATGAAAACCGACCCGGAGCTTGCGCTGTACGGGCGGTACTGCGTGCCGCGTCGGCTTCAGGCGGAGGGATTCTCGTTCGAGTTCCCCGCGCTCGCGGGCGCTCTGGCGGACCTCTTCGGCGGGCGCTGATGCGGCCCGCGCGGACGGGAGGGCCGGCGGGGCATCCGGCCCCGCGGGCGTGTGCCCACGGGGCCGGACCTCTCCCCAGCCACCCTGCGCGTCCCCGGCGCCCGGGTGAGCCCCGCCGGTTGTTCGGAGAGGGGAATGGCGCCCCTCCCCGAGACCCCGGCCCGTTAGCGCCACGCCCCCCGGACGTGAGACTCTCCCCTCCTTCCGTCTCCGGTGGCCTCGGCCGATCTCAGGAGCCGCCCGAGCAGCTCGGCGAGCCCCTCAGGCTTGAGCTCGCACACGACATGCGCCGTCAGATTGCGACGGTCCCTGGGCCCCAGCCCGAAGAGCACCCAGTTCGCGTTCAGATCCCAGACCTCGCAGACCCTTGCGACGAATGTGAGGCTCGGAGCGCCGCGCGTCAGGTGCCGGCGGACCGTTTCGGAGGGGAAGCCGGTACGCCTGCCGATTTCCGCGTAGCGCTCCTCCCCGATCGCCAGCCGCAGGCGGTCTCGGATCTCCCTGGCCCAGGGGCTCTCGGCGGCTTCCGCGCACGTGCTCATGGTCCTTGGTCCCCCTTGCTACCACCCCAGAGCCTGGCGGAGGTCGTCGATCAGCCCCTGGACCTCCTGCGTCAGCTGCGGCGAGATCGTCGAATCGGGCGAGGCCAGGTGCGTCTCGAACTGGTCGAGCGTGGCGCGGAACTGGTCCGCCTCCTGCTGCGTGCCAAAGACCGGGGGCCCGTAGGTGTCGAACCTCGCCCTGACGGTCGCCACGGCCGTCGTCCCCCCGTCCGCCCAGTCCAGACCGCCGCAGTCTCCCCCCAATGCCTTGTAGACTCGGCAGAGCAGATCTGCGAAGATCACCATCCAGACCGGTTGGACGGGGGGAGGCAGCGGGTTCGCCATCGGCCATAGCTCCGTTCATTCGATCGCCCGAGCCCCTCCCAATAGGTTGGTGGGCCGAGCGGCCCAGTTGTGAGCGAATCTTGGCGATTTTGGACCGGAATTGTGGGATGACCTGATGTGGGGCACCCGGGAGAGCATCGCGGAGTTCGTCCTCAGCCATGAGGACCGCATCCGCGCGATCGCCCGGCGGAAGCTTCCGGCGGGGGCGCGGTCGGCCTTCGGGACCGAGGACGTGTTCTCCACGGTGGTCCGGCGGCTGGACGCCCTGGCGGCGCGGGGGCTGGTGCGGGCCGAGTCGGAGGCGCAGCTCTGGGCGTTGATCCGCCGGGTGGTGGAGAACGTCTCGCTGCAGCGGGCGCAGCTCGTGGAATCGACGTCGTCCCGGACGGGCGAGGACGCGACGTTCTGGGCGGAGGTGGGCCGGGACCTTCGCCGGTGCGGGAGCGACGACGACGCGTTCGCGCTGATCTTCGACATGATGTCGGCGATGGGCGACCAGTCGGATCGGCAGATCTTTCTGCTTCGTCTGCGGGGCGTGGGCCACCGCGTGATCGCGCAGCAGCTGGACACGACCGAGGAGGCGGTGCGTCAGCGGTGGCTGACGATCCGCAGAGCGTTGCGGGAGCGCTTCGGCGCCGAGGACGATCGGTAGGTGGTCATGGTCACACGCAGCCCCGACGACATCTTCGCGAGCATCCTGGTGGACATGGCGCGGTCGGTCGAGATCGCCCCGCGCATGCTCCCGGAGGAGTTCGGCCCCGGCGGGCGCTACCGCCTGGAGGAGCTGATCGGGGTCGGGCGGGATTCGCACGTGTACCTGGCGGTTGATCACCATCTCTCCAAGCCGAGCCGGCCGGCGCACGTGGCGATCAAGATCCGTGCCTCGGGGGCGAGCACGCGGGCCGAGGCGCTCGTGGGCCGGAGCGTCGTCCACGACAACGTGGTCAGGGTCATCGACCACGGCGTGCTGGAGGACGGCACGAGCTACGTCGTGCAGGAGTGGGTTGACGGGGGTGACTTGACGGACGTACCGCTCCCGATGAGACCGGTGGAGGCGGTGCGGCTGGTGCTGGCGATCGCGCGGGGCGTGCAGGCGCTGCACTCGGCGGGCAACATCCACGGTGACCTCAAGCCCTCCAACGTGCTGCGGACGCGCGACGGCACGCCGAAGATCACGGACTTCGACCTGGCGAGCGCCGCGGACCTGGGCGAGCACTCGGCCGGCGGCAACCTCGCGCTGATGGCGCCGGAGCGGCTGGCGGTCGAGCCTTCGCCGCCGACTCCGCTCTCCGACATCTACGCGCTGGGCGGGATGCTGTACTACTTCCTGACGGGCACGCCGCCGCACGGGGAGCGCGCCGAGGAGATCCTGGCCCGGCACCGGGCGGGGGAGGGGGTCTCCACGGGGGGGCTGGAGCCGGACCTGGCCAGGATCTGCGGTCGCGCGCTGGCGCGCGACCCCGCCGAGCGGCACCGCTCCGCCGAGGCGCTGGCGGCGGACCTCGAGCTTTGGCTCGCGCGCCGCCCGATCCCCTGGACGCACCCGTCCCCGCTGCGCCGCGCACGGCTCCTGGTGCGCCGGCGCCCGATCCCGCTGGTGATCGGGGGGCTGGCCGTCGCGGCGGCGATCGCGACGGCGGGGTTGGTGCAGCTCTCGATCAGGCAGGAGCTCGAGTCGAAGCGCCGGGCCAACGAGCTCGCGGAGGCGAAGGTCGAGGCGCAGCGGAAGGCCAACGAGCAGGCGCAGGCGGATCTGGAGGCGACCAAGGCGGAGATGCGGGGCGCGATCGAGGACTTCGTCTCCAGCGGGGTGCTCATGCGCGGCGCCCGCAACGGGTCGAGCGTGTTCGCGGCCCTGGTGTGGGTGGACTGGTTCGCCCGCCCGTCGATCCTGGGGGAGATGGGCCCGGTGCTCGCGCGCGACGCGCGCCTGAAGGCGCTGAGCGACCTCAGGGAGCACTATCGCGACACGGGCCAGATTGGGTCGCTGCCCGACGGGCTGGCCGCGTTCAGCCTCGCGTTCACGCACCTCGAAGCGGGTGAGCCGGAGCGGGCGGCGCCCCTCATCGCCGACGCGGAGGCGAGCGTGCTCGGCGGCCTGCCCGAGGGCGACGACGTGCGCCGGTCGCTGGCGGCGCTGGGTGAAATAGTCGAGTTCCTTCGGGCGCGGGAGTCGGGCGATACGGTCGGCGCCGAGCGGCTGCGGGCCGTGCTGACCGAGCGGCGCACGCAGTTTCTCACGATCGACGGCACCCACGACGTGGCGCACATCATCGACTGGGTGCTCGTCCACGACGTGGCGCCGTAGCGCGGGCGGGTTCGGTGCGATCAGGCCGGGGCGTAGAAGCCGTTGCCGGTGTCCTTGAGATGTCCCGCGGCCGCCAGGGCCTTCCAGACTTCCGGTGGGTACTGGTCCGGCGGGATGATGGCGTCGATCTTCGACGTGCGCCCCCCGGAGGTGTAGCGGTTGCCCAGGCGGGACTCGTCGCTCAGGCGCGCGAGCTTGAGTCGCTTGTGGAACGCCTTGAGCGCGGCCTTCATCTCCTCCTCGGTCACGGCAGCTGCCGCGGCGGCGGCGGTCATGGCGGCGGGCCTGCTCTCCGCGCCCTCGAGGCGCGTGACGATCGCGTCGAGGGCGGCGGCGTCGCGGGCGTCGCAGACGCGCTTGATCTCGGCCTGGTCGAGCGGCATGCGCGAGAGCAGGCGCTGGGCCACTGGCCAGGCCTGCATGGCCGAGGCGGGACCCTTGCCGATCTCACCGACGAGCTGGCGGAGCTTCTGGAGGGCGTTCATCCGTTGGATGGTAGATCGCGCGGCGCCGCGACGGTCGCGACAAATGATGGCCATTCTCGGGCCGTACGCGCCCCTCCCCCTGTGAGCGGCGTAAAGGCGCCGGTTCACGGCGGTTCACGGACACTCGACCGGCCCGGGGAGCGTTCAGCAGCCGGCAACCCAGGCGTTGAGATACGCGATGAAGTCCTGGCTGTCGACAAGGCCGTCCCGGTTCCAGTCTGCCTCGGCATCGCCCCGCGACCAGAGCCCGAGGAACGCGACGAAATCCCGGGTGTCGACGAGCCCGTCGCCGGTGAGATCCACATCGCACAGGCGCGGGCAGTCTGTCATGTCGAGGATCAGGATACCGGTGTAGATATCGGCAAGATATGCGTACGGAAAGTCGATAACTATTCCCCTGGCCCATTCCGGAGAGTCGTAGGCCCCGACAAGGGCTGGCGCCGAGGGATTGGAGACATCGACAATGCTCAGCCCCTCCTCGCCGGCCGTGAGGTATGCAGTGTGGCCCACGATCTCGATGTCGTTAATGCCCGGTGACGGAAAGTCGGCGAGCAGACTGGGAGCGCTGGGGTTGGACGCGTCGATGACCAGGAGAGACCATGGATTGTCGGCGACAAACACCGTGGTCCCGATCAACTCCACAGCGCGCGCGTACACAGCGGTGTCGTATTGGCTCAGAGAACGGACCGACGCCGGGTCAGAAACGTCGTAGATGCGCAAGCCGTCCCTGAAATCCGCGAGGTATCCGATGGCGCCGGACACCGTCATGTCGAGCGCGATGTCGGGCGTGTTGCGCTTTCCCAGCAGCACGGGAGAGGCCGGATCGGACACGTCCACGATCTGCATGCCCCACTCATCATCCACGACGTAGGCCGTCGTCCCCTCGATGTGGAGGGCCCTGGCTTGGCCCCGCACGCCGAAGAAACCGAGCTCGACCGGGTGCGCGGGGTCGGTCACGTCCACGATGCTCAGCCCATCCTCGAAGGCGACGTACGCGAGCGAACCGATGGCGACCACATCGTTGCCGCGGGCCTCGATACGGAATCGCGTGATGACGAATGGCGCCGTTGGATCCGAGACGTCGGCGATCGTGAGGCCGCCATGGTAGAGCCCGCTCTGCTCCTCCGCCACAAGCAGCGTCGTGCCCGAAAGAGCAACCTGGAACGGGTGCGCCGGTGTGTCAAGTATGCTCACAAGCTCGGGCGAGCACGGCTGGGCTCGGGCCTCGACGGCGAGCAACGCGCACGCGATGCTCGGGATGGCGGCAGTCCGCGGCACACCGCGCGGTCTACTGGCAGTGGATCTCATGATGTGTCCTCTCCGGGGCCGCCCGGACCTCGCGCGTCGCGCGTGGCAGGCGCGGCCATACACCGAGTCTAACGGCCGCGGTAGCGCCAGCAAGCAAATCCATGGATTTCCGTCAGGCGGGCGGCGCTGGCCTCGGACGCTCGGGAAGATCCCCGCTCCGGCTGCGCCGGCGGTCATGCTCGACCGGCGCCGCACTCCGGGCAAACCGTCCGGGGGGGGAGCCCTCGCAGGTCATAGCCGCAGCCCCGGCAAGTTCCGAGGCGTCGGCGCCCGATACCGCGCCTGAGTGCGGCCGCACTCAGGGCGAACGCCGCGAGGGGAATCCATAGCGGGATGATCACACCCGGCCAGCCTACCCGCCGGTAGGGGCGGGGCAGCCACTCCATCGGGGCCGAGTGGGCGCCGGCGTCGTACTGCGTGGGGCCGCGGGGGGCGGTGGGCCGGCCGGTGTCCCAGTTGAGGCGGGCTGCGCCGCCGGAGACCTCGAGGCGCCACGTGTTCGGATGCCGGATCGTGACGTGGTAGCGCATCGAGAGGACGAACGCGGTGAGCAGCAGGAGCGCTCCCGCGGCCGCGGTCCACTTGGCGAGCGATCGGGGCGTGGGCGTGCGCACGGTCACCTCGCCGGACGGACGACTCGGACGTCGTCGTTCACGCGCCACTCGTGGTTGCTCTGCGGATCCTGCGGGGCGAGGCGGTATTCGACTCCCGGGACGATCTGGGCGAATTCGTCGGGCGGGATGTAGATGTAGAAGTCGCGCAGGCCCTCGTCGGGGTTGAGCCAGAAGCCGCGGGCGGCGTAGGCGGGGATGGGCTCGCGGTCGGGCGCGAGCAGGTGGAAGAGCTTGCCGCACTCGTTGTAGAAGTCGTTGTAATCGTCGAACGAGGCTTCCTCGGCGACGACCACGAGGAGGTGGCCGGCGGTGTCGGGCTCCTGCACCTCGGTGCGGAGGCGGGGCGGGTCGCCCTGGAGATCGAACCAGTACGCCCGCTCGATGGTGAGGTGGGTCAGGCCGGGGTCGGCCGGGGGGTTCTCGAGCGTGCAGTAGGGGCCGAACTCGTCGGAGAGGGCGGTGCAGGAGTACGGGTTGGCCGTGGGGCAGACGGTGCCGGCGCCGTCGTCGTGCCGGCCCCAGGCGGAGAGGTGGGCGTCGGCGTGGTCGCGGTAGGTGTTGACGTGGACCATGAGGCCGAGGGAGTTCTCGTCGAGGATGTTCTGGCCGAGGTTGTCGTAGTTGAGGCGGCGCCAGCGGCCGCCGACGTGGACCTCGTTGAAGGTGTGCGACGTCCACGAGCCCTTGGATCGGCGGTGGGCGCGGGTGACGATGCGTCGGACCTCGTTGTGCCCGAGCTGCTCGGCGAGTGCGAGCTCGGCGTCGTCGTTGCCGTCGGTGATGGGGATGCAGATGATGGTGCGCGCGGGCAGGCCGGCGGCCTTGAGGCCGGTGGCCATGTAGATGGCGGCGGAGGTGCACGAGCCCATGGCGCCGGTGCGGAACATGCCGCGCCCGTAGAGCTCGTGGTCGAGCTGCTCCTCGAGGGTGCGGTTGCGGGCGGCGAGCTCGCGGGCCCAGTGGTCTCGCATGTCTTCGGGGACCACGAGCGTGCCGCGCTCGTCGAACTCGACGGCGAAGGTGGTGAAGCTGTCCTCGCTGTTGACGCGGCTGAGGAGGTGGCGCGAGACGCTGGCCGCGGCTTCGGCGTCGGTCATCGCGTCGAGGTCGAGGCCCTTCGCGGCGAGCTCGGCGCGGAAGTCGGCGCGCATCGACTCGTCCCAGTTCGTGGTCGGTCCGGGCTCGAGGTAGGGGGCGAGCGCCGGGTCGGCGGCACTCCCCCACTGCTCTGAGCCGACGATCGCGTCCGCGACGGTGTTGAAGGGGTAGAGGATGACCTCGATCTCGGCGTGGTCGTCGGTCTCGATGAGGACACGCCCGTCCTGGTAGTCGTCGGTGAGCGTGTCGGGGTTGATCGGCTTGATCACGTGCATGACGGCGCGGACGGTGTAGGTGTACTCGCGACGCTCGGACCAGTCGCCATCGGGTGTGCCGTCGGAGTCCGAGTCGGGGTTGCGCGGATCAGTGAGGTGCTTGTGGACCTCGTGGAAATCGGAGAGGCCGTCGCCGTCGGTGTCCGGTTCCGGGTGCGCGATCGCGGCGGAGGCGAGCAGGGAGAGGAACGCGGCCGTCGCGATGGTCGTGATTCCCATGGCGGCTCCTTTCCAGCAGGCAGCGTACCGCGCCGGCACGCGAAGCACTGCGGACAAGCACGTCGACTTCGATCCCACCATTTGGCGGGATCGTGTGCCGCCAACGACGAATGGCTCGACGCAGTGCGTTCCACGCCCCGGGGGGGGTCGCGCCGCGAACACGCGTGCCGACAACTGCTGGAGGCGCAGACCGGGCGTCAGTCCCTCACCGGGAGCGAGTCCACAACGCCGCGAAGCTGATGGGACGGCCTCGCCGGTCGGCCCACCTGGGGCGGACGGCGATCCACGCGTCGTCGATGAGTCCCTCGTGCAACTCGGCGAGGGCGAAGCCGGCGGCGCGGGCGGCAGCGACGTGGTCGCTCAGCAGATGGATGTAGGTCTGGATCGCCACGGCCTCGCCGGAGGGGCGGTGGAAGTGCGTGGGCATGCCGGAGAGGGCGGTGAAGGGGTGGTAGCCGATGAGGACGAACCAGGCGCCCCCCGGTGCGCCCGCCGGGGGTGGGGCGAGCAAGCGGGCGGCCTCAGCGTAGAGCGGGCGGAGGTCGGGCAGGTGCTCGTCGGCGAGGGAGCAGATCACGAGGTCGTAGCCGGCGGCGGGGAGGGGGGTTGAGCGGATGTCGGCGAGGTGGAGGGTGTCGTGGTGGGCGCGCTCACGGGCGCGGTCGAGCATCTCGGGGGTGAGGTCCACGCCGTCGATGGCGGGGAGCCCGCGGGAGCGGAGCCAGGCGGCGGTGCGCCCGGTGCCGCAGGCGAGGTCGGCGGCGCGGCGGAGGCGGGGCCAGGGGATGGACTCGATGCGCTCGAGGAGGCGGAGGTCCATGAGGTCGAGGACGGAGTCGTCGTATGTGGCGGCCCATTCGGCGTAGCCCTCGCGCGGGGGGAGGGTGGGGTAGTGGCGGGTGTCGAAGGGGGTGAAGTCCATCGGTCGAGTCCCTGTAATCTCTGCAAGCGGGATCTCACGACGTCAACCGTTGAGGAGTCTCTCGCGAGCGCGCCGGATCTCCTGGCGCAGCCGAGCGAGCGGGACCTCCGTCTCCGCGAGATGCACACCCTGCGGGCAATGCTCCCCCCGCGTGACCGGCGAAATGTCGCTTGGCCAGAACTGATGGCCCTCTAACTCAGAGTTGACAACTGCGACGAAGCCCCGATCCCGTTCGGCACGGCATCGGACGAACTGGCTGCCCTGGTCCCACCATGCGAAGGGCAGGTAGATCACATCCCAGCCACGCAGGGTATCGAGCTGGGCTTCCCATTGAGACAGCAAGTCCGCCAATGCGCGGCGCATGAATTCTCCCGCGGAAAGCGTTGACCATCGGCGCTCGTACTCCGGATCGATTGCCATGTAGTACCCATCGCAGATGAACTCCTCACCACAGATCACCCACGCGAGGTCCTCGTGGGGATCGTCGGCGGTTCTCACGACGACGCTCACGATCGGCAGCGGAGCATCTCCGACAATCATGGCCGGGTTCCGTCGGGGCCATCACGCGGCGGCAGCTCTGGAAGCGGATCGGGAGGCGGAGGAGGAATCAATTGCTCCACGGAGCGGATCAGTGCCGGGATGTGCAGCGTCGCGACGCGCCAGATCTTGTCGTGATGAATCTCACCGTATTCGTGGACCAGAATGTGCCGCTGCGCGATGATCGGTCGCCATGGGATCTCCGGATGCGCCTCCCGGAAGCGACGCGAGATCTTTGAAGCAGCCTCGCCGGTGATCTGGATCACTCGCTCGACGGCGTCGCGGAGCATCGGTGTGGCAATGTACTCGTTGTACGTCCGGCCGGAGGTGTACTCGAGGGCACGGCGCGCATGCTCGAGCATGTCCAGCAGCAATGCGGCGTCGTAGCGATCAGGCTGCATAGATGATCCAACGATTGGTCAGGATCTCATGGCGACGGAAGGGGTTGGTGATGCGCCACCGCTCGACCAGATCGACCTCGCGCCCGAACATCGCCCGCAGCTCGTCCTCCATGTCGAGCCACTCCTCGAGCGTGGCCGAGCGTCCCGGCTCGAACGCGACGAGGACGTCCA
>CAYTAH010000023.1:0-67436 GCA_964435785.1 uncultured Phycisphaeraceae bacterium
CGGGGAAGTTGATCCCGCGGTCGCCGCGGAGCTTGGAGCCGCCGGGCCTGGCCTGTGTGATCCGGACGGTGACTGCGTCGGGCTCGACTTCCTCGGCGACGCCGACGATCTTTCCGTCGTCGAAGGAGATGCGGTCGCCGGGGCGTACGTGGGCGAGGGCCTCCGGCAGCGTGCAGGCGATCGCGGAGATCGGCTCGGTCGGCTCTGCGGGGCGGTTTCGTCCGAGGAGGAGGAGACGGTCGCCGACGCACAGCGTGACGAACCCCTCGCTCCTTGGCGTGGTGAGAACGGCCGCCTCGAATGCCCGTCCGTCCTCGTCTCGGGTGCGGACCAGCGTTCCGGGCGCGGCGTAGCCGGTCTGCCACGCCTCGGCGAGCCACCCGCCACCGCCGGTGGGCTGGACAACCTTAAGGCGTCTGAGATGGGACCGCGTATCGCGGAGGCGGAGCACCATGCCCGGGAGCAGGGCGGCGAGGAAGTCCGGGGGCAGGCCGAGCGTCGGACAATTCCCCACGGCGAGATCGCGCATCGCGGAGGGCTCGCTGGGGACGAGCGCGATGACCGCGGGCCGAACGGGGCGCCCGAACTCGTCGCGCTCGGGGCGCCATCGGGCCACGGGCGGACCGAGCGGGAGCGTGGCGGTGCGGACCTTTGGTCCTGGGATGTCGAAGAGGAGGCGCACGGGACGGTCGCTCTCCGCGGCCGCGGCGCGGATATGGCGGACCATGGCCTCCCACGCGCGGGCGTCGTCGTGCGCGCAGTTGATGCGGGCGGCGTCCATGCCGGCACGGACCAGCCGGCGGAGCAGCTCCGGGCCTCGGTTGGGTTCGGCGGCCTCGGAAGGCATGGTGACGAGGATGCGGGTGGCTCGTCCGTCGCGCAGAGGGTCGCCGAGGAGCTCGTCGGCCCTGGCGCGGAGCAGCGTCCGCGCCTCGTCGAATCCGATCGGGGGGAGGGGGGCCTGGGTGGGCCGGAGGGCGCTGACGCCGTCCTCGAGCAGCGCGGCGACGGTGCGCCGGAGGGTGTCGATGCTTGCGCGGACGTGGGCTTCGCAGCGTCCGAGCGAGCTGAGGCCGAGATTGGCGAGCTCCACCTGGAGATCCCGGAGGTCGAAGCGGCGGAGGGCAAGGTAGTGGATGAGGTTGGCGGCGCTGGGCCGGTAGTGGGGCGGGATGGTCGCGAGGGCGGGCGCGGAGCTCTGCTCGGCGGCGACCAAGGCCGCGTCGACCTCGGCGAGCTGGGTCGCGATGACGCGGAGGCGCTCCGTGGAATGAGCAACGAGGGGCACGGCAAATACTATACGTTTGTCTGTTATTCGGCCACGCGCGTCCGCTGCCGGCCTCGCCGGGGTGTTGAAGGCTGGCGGGGCTCGGGCGCACCTCGCCGGAGGGTGATTCGCACGGCTCCTGGCTCGGCGCGCAGAGAGGTCCGCGGGTGGGGGAGGGCGGGTTGCTGCTAGGCTTGGCCCCAGATCGCGGCACGGGCCGCACGAGGGAGGCGCATGCTTACGCTCGACCAACTCGCAAGCGACTGGCTGCGCCCCGAGCGCGAGGAGGATTTCAGCCTTCCGACGATCGCGGGGCCGCGAGGGGTGGTCCAGGCGGCGTGGGACGTGGCGGGGATCCAGAACTGGGTCTGCGCCCCGACGGGCATGTCCACGCCGACGGCCCTGCTCTTTACGAGCGAGGGCGGGCGGGTGAGGCGGTTCTCGCGTCGCGTCGAGTACCGCTGGAAGGCGTACGAGATCGAGCGACGGGCCGAGGGCGTGACGAGCGCGCTGCGTCAGGTCGCGGGCCGGCCGGCGGTGATCGGGCGTCTGCGGTTCGAGCGGCCGATGCGCATCCACCTGGTGTTCACGGGGCTCCCGCGCGTGTGGCGCTTCACGGACTACTGGAACGTGCCGCCGGAGGACGTGCCGATGCTCAACGTCTCTCGTGGCGAGGGCCGGCTCGTCCTCGAGGACACGAAGACGTTCGGGCGGGCGGAGTTCGTCGTGCCCGGGGGGCTGGAGGTGTACGGCGACCTGTGCGCCTGGCTCGACGGCGAGGCGCCCGTGGAGCGCGGCCGGATCGGTGTTGCGACGTTGGACGTCGGGGCGGGGGACGAGGTCACCTGGTACGGCCTGCAGGGCGTCGAATCGTGCGGCAGGCTGGACGTCGGGGTTGCCTGGGAGAGCGGTCGCGAGGAGTGGGAGCGCACGTGGGAGGCGGCATTCACGCCGGGCAACTCGGTCTTCTCCGGGCATCTGCCCGCGCGCCGGGGCGATCTGGAGCGGCTGTACGACATGTCGGCGCTGACGCTGCTCATGACGCGGCGGGTGCTCCCCCCGCTCTCGGATCGCGCGGGGGTCGCGACGGGCGGGCAGTGCATCTGGAACGAGGAGCCACGACCGCTGGAGCGGGCGTACGTGGTGGGGGGGCCGGAGGGGGCGCCGACGACGAGCTTCCTGTGGGAGCTGGAGTTCCAGGCGCCGGTGCTGGCGCGGCTGGACCCCTTGGCGCTGCGGGAGCAGATGGAGGCGTTCATGCGGGTCGATCTCCACAGCCACTGGGGCGTGGAGACGGTGAGCGGGCGCGGGGCGGGGATGGGGTACGGGATCAACGCGGGGGCGTTCCTCTCGTGCGTGCGGGACTACGTACGGATCACGGGCGATCGCGCGTGGGCCCTAGAGCACATCGAGTATCTGCGCACGTGCGCGAGGCCCCAGCTCACCGACTACGGGCACTACCAGCACATCCTGGAGTGCGTGAGCACGTACGAGCACACGATCGCATCGTTCAACGCGCTGAACGTCGCGGGGCTGCGGCTGCTGGCCGATCTGACCGGGGACTCGGCGTACGGGCGCGCCGCCGACCGGCTGGCCCGCGAGGTGCTGGGGCTGTTCGCGGGCGGCCCCTTCGCGTGCATGCAGCCGGACGGCTCGCGGCGGGTGGTACGGACGATTCTTGATTTCATCTACGTCGGGCGCTCGATGACCGACGACCTGCCGGCGGAGATGAAGTCGGGGATGCTCGAGTTCTTCCGGCGCGAGCTGCAGACGGAGGACTGGCTCTACGCGCTTTCACCCGCGGACGCCAACGCGCTCACGCCGGACCTGCCCTCGTTCCAGACGTTCCGCGCCGACCACCAGGCGACGGGGTCGTACGACGGCTGGCCGGCGCGGGCGGCGTCGGTCCTGGCCCGCTTCGGCAGGCGTGACGAGGCGCTGGCGTGGCTGCGACGGCTGGAGCGCCTCACGCGCGAGGGACCCTTCGGCCAGGCGCACTTCATCCATTCTCATGGGGCGCGGAAGGCGAGCTTCTTCAACGGCAACATGTACTTCGCGGCCGCGGGGTGCGGGTTCGTCTCGACGCTGCTCGACGACTTCCGGTAGATCGCGATCACGGGGCGGTGTCGGGCTCTGAGGCGGCGTTCATGCGCGGCTCACGGGGGGCTCACGCGCGGACCGCATGATCGGGAGTCCGCGTCGACCGACGCCGGGCCGGTCCTCCGCCGCGCGGCGTTGGCCGGGCGGATCCCACGCGGGAGGCGGGCGGCCGCGCGTCCGTTGCACGGAGGCACTTTCGATGCGAATCGCCCAGGTCGCTCCCCTTTTCGAGAGCGTCCCGCCGGAGCGCTACGGCGGGACGGAGCGCGTGGTGCACTACCTCACGGAGGAGCTGGTGCGGCGCGGGCACGAGGTGACGCTCTACGCGAGCGGTGACTCCCGCACGAGCGCTGAGCTGGTCGCGTGCACGCCGCGGGCGCTGCGGCTGGGCATCGAATACCACGACGAGACGGTGTACGAGGTTCTGCAGCTGGAGCGGGTCTTCGCGGAGGCGAGGCGGTACGACATCATTCACTTCCACACGCGTCATCTGCACTACCCGACGTCCCGTCGCCTGGGTATCCCGCACGTGACGACGCAGCACGGGCGCCTGGACCTGCCCGAGCACGGGGCGCTGCTCCGGGCGTTCGGCGACATCCCGCTGGTCTCGATCTCCGATTCGCAGCGGGGGCCCGTGCCCTCGGCGTGCTGGCAGGCGACGATCCACCACGGGCTGCCGTTCGACCTGTACCGTCCGGTCCCGGAGGCCGGGGGATACTTCGCGTTCCTCGGGCGGATCTCGCCGGAGAAGCGGATCGACCGGGCGATCGAGATCGCGGCGGCGGTCGGGGCGCCGCTGAAGGTCGCCGCGAAGATCGACAAGGCTGACAGGGAGTACTACGAGTCTCGGATCAGGCCGCTGCTGGATCACCCGCTGGTCGAGTATGTCGGGGACATCGGCGACGCGGAGAAGCAGGGTCTGCTGGGGGGGGCTCGTGCGCTGCTGTTCCCCATCGACTGGCCGGAGCCGTTCGGGCTGGCGATGATCGAGGCGATGGCGTGCGGCACGCCGGTGATCGCGTGGAGGAACGGGTCGGTGCCGGAGGTGATCGCCGACGGGGTGTCGGGGATCATCGTGGACTCGATGGGGTCGGCCGTCGAGGGGGCGCGGCGCGTGGGGGCGCTGGACCGGGGCGCGTGCCGCGCGTGCTTCGAGCAGCGGTTCACGGCGGCTCGCATGGCGGAGGAGTACGAGCGGGTGTACCGTCACCTCATCATGGGCAACGGGGTGCGGTCGGGGGCGGCGCAGGGGAGCCTGGTGGGTGCCTGAGCAGGTTCTCAAGACGGAGTACGTGGTGGTGGCGAGGGCGTCGCGCCCGGGGCCGCTGCCGTTCGTGCTCAAGCACGGGGAGTCGTTCGCGGTCTTCGATCCGCTGGGGGACATCCACGCGGAGGAGAGCGGCGACCTGGGCGTGTTCCACGAGGGGACGCGGCATGTCTCGCGTCTGGAGCTGCGGCTTTGGAATCAGCGGCCGCTGCTGCTGAGCTCGACGGTGCGCGAGGACAACTGCGTGCTGGTCTCGCACCTGATGAACCCGGACCTGGGCTGGCCGGACGTGGACGGGGGGCTTGGCGCTCTGGCCAAGGGGACGCTGCACATCCAGCGTTCGAGCGTGCTGACGGAGGCGGCGTGCCTGCAGCAGCTCGCGGTGACGAACTACGGGGATCGCACGCTGGCGGTGCCGCTCTCGGTCGTGTTCGACGCGGACTTCCGCGACGTCTTCGAGGTGCGCGGCATGACGCGCGTCCGGCGCGGCACGCTGCGGCGCGAGGTTTCGGAGCGGGGGCTGCGCCTGGCCTACGCGGGGCTCGATGGGCGCGTGCGCGTGAGCGATCTGCGCCTGGGGTGCGAGATCGGGGGCGGCGACGGGGTCGCGGTCCGCGTGGACGTGACGGCGCCGGCGAACCGCACGGTTCGGGTGTGCCTGTGCATCGACTTCGTTCCCGGGGGCGGGGAGGGCGAGCCGGGGGAGCGGTTCGAGCGGGCGGTCTCGCGCTCGATCGAGCGGTTCCGGGCGGCGCGGCGGTCGGCGGCCCGCATTCACACGTCGAACGAGCAGTTCAACCAGTGGCTGAGCCGGTCGTTCTCCGACGTGCACCTGCTGGCGACGGAGACGACCGCCGGGCTGTACCCCTATGCTGGGGTGCCTTGGTTCAGCGCGCCGTTCGGGCGGGACGGGATCATCACGGCGCGGCAGATGCTGACGGTGGAGCCTGGGCTTGCGCGCGGGGTGCTGCTCTATCTCGCGGAGCGGCAGGCGACGCGCGTGGACGCGGCGAGCGACGCGGAGCCCGGGAAGATCCTGCACGAGGCCCGCCTGGGCGAGATGGCGGCGCTCGGCGAGATCCCGTTCGGCAGCTACTACGGCTCGATCGACTCGACCCCGCTGTTCCTCATGCTCGCGGGGGACTATCTTCGGCGGACGGATGACGCGGCGTTCATCCGGACGATCTGGCCGGCGATCGAATCGGCACTATGGTGGCTGGAGCGGTACGGCGACCCCGACGGGGACGGGTTTCTCGAGTATCGGAGGCGCACGGAGGCGGGGCTGCGCAATCAGGGATGGAAGGACTCCGAGGACTCGATCAGCCACGGGGATGGTTCGCTGGCGGAGGGCGCCATCGCGCTTTGCGAGGTGCAGGCGTATGCCTACGGGGCGCTGCAGGCCGCGTCGTTCCTCCACACGGCGATGGGTATGCCGGAGGAGGCGGGGGCGTGCGCGGCGCGTGCCGCGGACCTGCGGTCGCGGTTCCTGCGGGAATTCTGGCGGGACGGGCTGGGGAGCTACGCGCTGGCGCTCGATGGGGAGAAGCGGCCGTGCGACGTGGTGGCGTCGAACGCGGGTCACGCGCTGTGGTCGGGGGTCGCGACGCGGGAGCACGCGGCGTCGATCGCGCGGCGGCTGATGACGCCCACCTCCTTCAGCGGCTGGGGCGTGCGCACGCTGGACGAGGGTGAGGCGCGGTACAACCCGATGAGCTATCACAACGGCTCTGTCTGGCCTCACGACAACTCGATCGTGGCGCTCGGCCTGGCGAGGTATGGGTTCACGGCCGAGGCGTTGCGCATCATGACCGGGCTGTTCGAGGCCTCCATCTCCATGCCCATGCACCGGTTGCCGGAGCTGTTCTGCGGGTTCGCCAGGCGGGAGGACGAGGGGCCGACGCTCTACCCGGTGGCGTGCGTGCCGCAGGCGTGGGCGAGCGGGGCGGTGTTCGCGCTGCTCGAGGCCGCGATGGGGCTCTCGCTCTTCGTCAATCACGAGAGCGGCCGGCCGACGGTCCGATTCTCCAACCCGGTGCTGCCGCCCTATCTGCGCCACGTGCACATCGCGGACCTGCGCGTTGGGGACGAGGAGCTGGACGTGGAGCTGCACCGCTACGAGCAGGACGTCGGGGTGAGCACGATGCGCCGGTCGCCCCGGGTCGAGGTGATCGTGACCAAGTAGGGGGACCTCGCGGCGCGGGCGGGCGTCGCCGATCATCGCCTCAGGCCGTACTTCCTGATCTTGTTGTAGACGGTGACGCGGTCCACGTCGAGGATCTTCGAGGCGTGGGTGATGTTCCACCCGGTGCGGTCGAGGACCTCGGCGATGTGCTCGCGCTCCACCTGGTCGAGCGAGTCGCCGCCGTGGAGGAGCTGCTTTCGCTGGGTGTGGACGGGCAGGTCCGCGGCATGGATCGCGGGCGGTCTGCCGACGACCATGGCGCGCTCGATGGCGTTCGAGAGCTCGCGGACGTTGCCGGGCCAGTCGTACTCGGTCAGGACCTTCATCGCGTCGTCGCTGATGTCGGTGATGCGCTTGTCCATCTGCTGGGCGAAGCGGTGGAGGAAGTGTCGCGCGAGGAGCGGGATGTCCGCGCGCCGGTCGCGGAGCGGGGGCGCGTCGATCGTGAAGACATTGATGCGGTAGTAGAAGTCCTCGCGGAAGCGTCCCTCCCTGACGGCGGCCTCGAGGTCCTCGTTGGTCGCGCAGATCACGCGGAAGTCGACGTGCACCGGCTCCTCGCCGCCGACTCGGGTGAACTCCTTGGTCTCGAGGACGCGGAGCAGCTCCACCTGCATCTTCGGGCTGATCGCGCCGACCTCGTCGAGGAAGATGGTGCCGCCGTCGGCCATCTCGAGCTTGCCCTTGCGCCGGTGCACGGCTCCGGTGAAGGCGCCCTTCTCGTGGCCGAAGAGCTCGCTCTCGAGGAGCGTCTCGGGGATCGCGCCGCAGTTGACGCTGACGATGGGGAGGTAGCGGCGGGGGCTGTTGGCGTGGATGGCGCGGGCGATCAGCTCCTTGCCGGTGCCGCTCTCGCCGACGACGAGGACGGTCGCGTCGGTGGGGGCGACGTGGCGGACCAGCTCCATCACCTTCTTGATCGCCGGGCTCTCGCCGACGACGGTGTCGACGGAGACGAGCTCGTCGATGATCTGGCGGAGCTGGGAGTTCTCGGCGCGGAGGCGGCGCTGCTCGAGGGCGCGACGGACCAGGTGGCTCAGCTCGTCGGGGTCGACGGGCTTGGTGACGTAGTCGAAGGCGCCCTCCTTGAGGGCCCGCACCGCGCTGTCGACGGAGGCGAAGGCGGTGATCATGATGACCGCCATCTCGGGGGCGGTCTGCCGGAACCGCTGCTGGAGCTCCAGGCCGTCCATGCCCGGCATGCGGATATCGATCACCGCCACGTCGAAGCGGTCGTGCTCGGCGAGCGCCAGGGCCTCGCGGGCGTTCTCCGCGGCCAGGACGCGCAGGCCGTCCTTGGTGAACCAGTGGGTGAGCGAGTCGCGGACGGAGAACTCGTCGTCGACGATGAGGATGCTGGCCTGCTCGGCAGCCATCGCGTCACCCTCCCCCGGCGCCCGCGGCGATCGCCGGCGCCGTCGCGGGGGCGTCGGCTTCGCCCGGCTCCTGCCGGCTTCTGGGGAGCCTCATCCTGAAGGTCGTGCCCTTCCCGACCTCGGTCTCCACGTCGATCGTGCCGCCGTGGCGGTTGACGATGCCGTAGACGACGGCGAGTCCGAGGCCGACGCCGCTCTCTCCGCCCTTGGTGGAGAAGAAGGGCTCGAAGATGTGCGGGAGGGCGTCGGGCCGTATGCCCACGCCGGTGTCGGCGACCTCGATGAGGAGGCCCTCGGCGTCGCCTGCGAGGCGCACGGTGAGCGTTCGTTCGACGCCCTCGGCGGGCGGCATGGCCTCGATGGCGTTCATCAGCAGTGCGAGGAGCGCCTGCTCGAGCTGGCCGGCGTCGGCGGTCAGGGCCGTATCGCTCGCGCCCGTCTCGACTCTGAGGCGGATGTTCCGCATCTCGAGGTGGTGACGGACGAGCATCAGCCCCCGCTCGACGACCTCGCGGACGTCGACTCGGGCCATCTCCCCGCCGCGGCGGCGGGCGAAGGTGAGCAGGTTGTGGACGATCGCGCCGCAGCGGGAGCATTCCTTGTCGACCAGGTTGAGGTAGCGCTCGAGCTCCTCGCGGACGGGGCCGTCGAGCCGCTGGTCGGCGAGCTCGCGCTTGATGAGGCGGGCGTAGGTCAGGATGCCGCTGAGCGGGTTGTTCAGCTCGTGGGCGACGGTGGCGGAGAGCTTCCCGAGAGAGGCCATGGTCTCCATGTGCAGGACCTGGCGCTCGGCGAGGTGCAGCGCCTTGGTCTTGGCCTCGACCTTCTGCTCGAGGGTGCGCGACCACTCGGTAAGCTCCTCCCGTGCGTCGCGGAGTTCGTTCTGCATGCGGTTGAACGCCTCGGCAAGCCGGGAGAGCTCGTTGTCGCCCCGCACCTCGAGGGGGGTGTCGAGATCGCCGGCGGCGATGCGCCGTGTCCCCTCGTGCAGCCTGAGGACCGGGGTGTGCACCACGTGGCGGATGAACACCGCGGAGATGGCGCCGCCGATGACGATCAGCAGCAGGGTGGTCCAGACGAGCTGCGCCTGCGAGGCCTCGATGGTCGCCTCGAAGGGCTGGGTGGACATGCCGACGTCGAGCACGCCGAGGACGGCCTTCTCGGGCGGATGGAAGTGGCAGTCGGCGGTGGAGCAGCCGGGCTCGTTGGCCACGACCGTGAGACGGCGGTGGATCTCGTGACCCCCGGCCTGGCGCAGGTGCAGCCTTCGCTCGAGCGTGCCGTCAGTGGCGGTCCCGGGCTCCTTGTGGCAGGACCGACACGTCTCCGAGTCGGCGGGGAGCATGCGCCCGCGCTCGGCGGGATCGTGGGAGAGGACGATCCTGCCGTCGGTGTTGTACACCCGGATGGAGGCGATCTCGGGCGCCTGGGCCAGGCGCTCGAGCGTCTGCTGGAGCTCGTCGAGCTTGTTCAGGAGCATGCCGTCGTGGGTCGCCCCCATGATCAGGGCGCTCGACCGCTCGATCTCGGCCTGCACGAACCGGGAGTAGTGCTCCCGCGTGGAGCGGAAGGCGAGTGCGGCGTGCAGGGCCAGCACCACGCACGTCGTCAGGGCCAGGGGGACGAACAGGCGGCTCTCGAGCGATCGGAGTGGACGCGGCAGGCGGGGCATTGGGGGCACCCCTATTGCGGACATTTGCCTCAGTAATCATATCTCCGTGGCGCTGAGGAGCGAAGCGCTGCGCAGAGCATTTCAACGGTGGACCGGAACGGTCCCGCGGGGCCTGCTGCCCCGGCCGAGGGGGTTGCCAGCCGATCGCGGAGTGGTTCGCGGCTTGCTGCGGATCTGCCGAGGCCGCGCCCGAGCGGGCGACGGAGGCACGAGATGCCAAGCGTCATGGCAGCCCCGGCGGTGTGCTCCACGGACCAGGCGTGCGTGTGGATGCGTGCGGGCGTGCTGGCGTACAAGCTGTGTGATCGGGGCTTCGACTGTGAGCACTGCCCCTTGGATGCTGCTCTTAGGGGAAATCCCTGGTCATGGATCCCGCCGGGCAGGCCTCTGTCGGAGCACTGTTTCCAGGCGGGGACCTTCCCGGACGACCGGTGGTACTCGGCGGGTCACACGTGGGTTGGGGGTCACGGGGCCGTTCCCGGGCGGATGCGGTTCGGGCTGGACTGCTTCGCGGCGGCTCTGCTGGGGCCGCCACGCCGCCTGCGCCGGATCGAGTCATCGCATGGTCTGGAGGCGGGTCAGACCGTGTGCGAGCTTGACCTGGAGCAGGGGTCGGTGCCGCTGGGGCTGCCGGGACCGGGGCGGGTCGTGGCGTGGAATGGGGCGCTGGCGGACTCGCTGGCGCTGCTGGTCGAGGCGCCGTACGACGAGGGGTGGATCGCGGAGATCGAGCCGGCCTTCGCGGGACGACCCGGGGGCATGTTCGGCGGCGAGGATGCGCTGCGGCGTGCGAGGCTGGACGCGAGGCGGTTCTGCCGCGGCGCGGCGATGAATCTCCTCGTGGAGACCGGGCGTTGGCGGTCGACGCCGCCCGAGCGGCTGTGCGCGATCACGGACCTGCGCGGGTCTCTGGACGCGGGGGCGTTTCTCGCCCTCGTGCGGGACTTGGTTCACTGACGGGCTGGTGTTGAGGTTCGCAACAGGGGCGATGCGATCCTCTGCGCCGGGGTGCGCGGCGCGGGGAGGCCTCGGCGGCGCGGGGGGCCGTTGGGGGGCGTTGCGGGGGGTTCTGAGCCGGGGCGCGGCGACGGCAACCTCTGGTGCGCGGATTGCAACTCCTGCGCGGGGACAACGGGAGCGGCTCTCTCGGGAGGATGCCATGGGAACCATCTCGAACCGCACGTGCCGGCCGATCCGCGACTGCCTGACATTCGGCGCGTGCTGGCTGGTCGTGGTCGTGTCGCTGCCGCTGCTGGCGATCGTGCTGTTCGCCCTGCGCCCGCTGTTGGTGTTCGCGGTGCTGGCGGCGGTGCTGGCGGTGGTATCGCCCTGGGTGCTGGCGCCGCGCATCAGGGGGCGCTGGCAGTCGGACATCGCGCCGGAGCAGGCGTACAAGGGCCTGCGCCTCGCGCGTGATGTCGCGCTGCACCCGGGGCACAGCTGGGCGTGGATCGGCGAGGGGGAGGTCGTTGTCGGCGCCGACGATCTGGCGCAGGCGGAGCTGGGGCCGATCGACGGCGTCGAGCTCCCGGCGCTGGGCCAGCGGGTGCACCGCGACGATCCGCTCTTCAGGCTGCACCACGGGGGGAGGATGCTCGAGCTTCCGGCTCCGGTGTCGGGGACCGTCGTCGGGAGCAACGAGGAGCTGCGGGCGCACCCCGACCTGGTGAACCGCAGACCGTTCAGCCTCGGGTGGGTGGCGCGCATCCGCGCGGGTGACGAGATCGATGACGACCGGCGGCGGCTGCTCGCCGGGCGGCGGGCCTGGAGATGGTTCAGGTCCGAGGTGGACCGTGTTCTCCAGGCGGTCCTCCTGCGTCGCGCGGGCCAGGCGGCCGGGCCTGTCTCGGGCGAGGGCGGGGTGGCGCCGGAGGAGCTTCACCGGCTGATCGACGACAGCGCCTGGAGCCGCTTGTGCGCCCGGCGCGGCACGCCCGCGGGGACTGTGCGGTAGCGCGGCGTGTCTGTCTGTCCGCTCCCTGCGGGAGGCACCGGGATGAACGCTCCCTTCTCGACTCCTGAGACCGATGAACCCGGGCGGGGCGCGTCGCAGGCCGGCGCCGGGATGAGCAGGCGGGGCTTCGTGAAGCTCGGCGGGGTGGCGGCCGCGACGCTCTCGGCGCGGGCGATGGGGTCGGAGCACGGCTCGGGGGCGCTGGACGAGGATCGGATGGGTGTGCTCGTGGATCTGACGCAGTGCGTCGGGTGCCGGCGGTGCGAGTGGGCCTGCTGTGAGGCGAACGGCCTCCCTCACGGCGAGCTGCACGAGTACGACGATCAGTCGGTGTTCGAATCGCGCCGGCACCCGAACGCTTCGGAGCTGACGGTAGTGAACCGGGGGAGGGGGTCCGGCGATCGCGAGCCGGTCCATCTGAAGGTGCAGTGCATGCACTGCGAGAAGCCGGCGTGCGTGTCGGCGTGCCTCGTGGGCGCGCTGCAGAAGGACCCGAAGGGACCGGTCTTCTACGACGCGAGCCGGTGCATCGGATGCCGGTACTGCCTCGTGGCGTGTCCGTTTGGATGCCTGGGGTACGAGTACGATCGCGTTCTCACGGCGCGGGTGCGGAAGTGCGAGCTGTGCCGCGATCGGACGGCGGCGGGGAAGCTGCCGGCGTGCGTGGAGATGTGCCCCGTGGAGGCGCTGACCTACGGGCGGCGGTCGGAGCTGCTCGCGATCGCGCACGAGCGGATCGCGGCGCACCCCGACCGCTACGTGGACCATGTCTACGGCGAGCGGGAGGCGGGGGGCACGTCGTGGCTCTATCTGGCGGGCACGGGATTCGCGGATCTGGGCTTCCCGCGCGTCGCAGACAGGAGCCTGGCGGAGGTGACCGAGGCGATCCAGCACGGGATCTTCAAGTACTTCGCGGCGCCGCTTGCGCTCGGGGGCCTGCTCGCGGCAACCTACACGATCACCAAGAGGAAGGACGGGCATCCGTGAGCGCGACTGCGGCGAGCCTCGTGGTCGAGCGTCCCAGGTACTTCAGCCGTGGCACGTGGGTGGTCGCGTCGGTGGCGGCGGTGGGGGGGGCGGCGCTGCTCTATCGATTCCTCTTCGGCCTTGGGGCGACCACGAACCTGAGCGACGCGTACCCCTGGGGCCTCTGGATCGCGATCGACGTGGCGTGCGGGGTGGCGCTTGCGGCGGGCGGATTCACGTCGGCGTTCCTGATCGAGATCCTGCATCGCGGGCGGTATCACGCGGTGCTGCGGCCGGCGCTGCTGACGGCGATGATCGGGTACACGTTCGTCGCGATCGGCGTGGCGACCGATCTCGGGCGCTGGTGGGCGATCTGGCACGTGCCGCTCCCCATGTTCTGGCAGCCCAACTCGGTGCTGTTCGAGGTGGCCGTGTGCGTGATGTGCTACCTGACGGTGCTGTACATCGAGTTCCTGCCGGTCGTGTGCGAGCGGTTCAGGGGGCGCGTGCGGCTGCCGGGGGGTCTGGCGGCGCTGGACGGCGCGGCGGAGTGGGCGCTGCGGGCGATGGACGCGACGCTCTCGCGGGTGATTCTGGTCTTCGTCATCCTCGGGATCATGCTCTCGTGCATGCACCAGTCGTCGCTGGGCACGCTGATGGTGATCACGGGCGACAGGCTGCATCCTCTCTGGCAGACGCCCTACCTCCCGCTGCTGTTCCTGCTCTCGGCGTTCAGCGTCGGGTACCCGATGGTGATCTTCGAGTCGGTGCTCGCCTCGAGATCGCTGCGGCTGCCGCCGGAGCGGGAGGTGCTCGGCGAGCTTGCCCGCTTCGTGCCGATCCCGCTGGGGGTCTACCTCTCGGTCAGGTTCATCGATCTGGGGGCGAGGGGCGCTCTGGGGCGCGTGCTCGAGGGGAGCCGGGAGAGCTGGCTCTTCCTGGCGGAGGTCGGGATCGGCTTCGTCGCTCCCTTCGTCATCCTGCTCGTCCCCCGCCTCAGGCGCTCGCTGGGCTGGCTGTTCCTTGGGGCGAGTCTGGTGATCGGGGGCGTGGTGATGAACCGGCTCAACGTGTTCCTCATCGCGTTCACGCCGGTGGATCCGGGGGCAACCTACTTCCCGGCATGGAGCGAGTTCGCGGTGACGGCCGGCTTCATCGCGATGATCGTGCTGATCTACCGGGCCATCGTGCTCAACTTCCCCGTGATCGAGGCGCTGGGTCGGGGTGGGGCGCACGAGCCGGCGCCCGCGGCGGTCGCGGTGGCGGCGCCCAAGGTGCGCCCGGTTGCGCCGCCCCGCTCGCGTCCGCGGCGGCCTGCGCCCCCGCGGATCGCGACCGAGTCCGTCCGCAAGGAGGTGCGCTCATGAACGCTCGGCGGTCTGCCCTCCTGGCAGTGGTCTGGGTGCTCGGGCTTGGCGTCGGGAGCGCCGGGGGGCAGTCGCGAGCCCCGACCGATTCGGCGCCTTCGTGGGCGCGTGGTTGGTTTGCGGACCACGGCTCCGAGCCGCCGGTGCTCGACCTCTCGGCGAGGCGCGGGCCGGAGGTGGCGGTCATCGACGATCTCGCGTTCCACTACGGGGCGGTCGTCTTTGACCACGGGCTGCACGTCCGGATGTCGGACATTCTGGGTGAGTGCAGCAACTGTCACCACGAGACCGAGCCGGGCGAGGTGATCACGGCGTGCCGCGAGTGCCATCCGCTGTCGAGGGACTCCGGCGACCTGCGGCGCCCGAGCCTCAAGGGGGCGTTCCACCGGCAGTGCCTGAGCTGCCACAAGGACTGGAGCCACGCCAACTCCTGCGGCTTCTGCCACGAGGACGCCGGGGCGCCACCCGTGGCCCTGGACCTCGTCGGGGCGGGAGAGAGGGTCGGCGCCGCGCTGACGCACATCTCGCCTCAGGTGAGCTACACCTATGTCACGACCCGTGAGGGCGCCCCCGTCGTCACATTCCACCACGACGACCACGTGGCGGTCTTCGGGCTCGAGTGCGCGGACTGCCATCGGGACGACTCCTGCACCCGCTGCCATGGGGCCGGGAGCGCCCGCCAGATGGTGGATCGTGAGCAGAGCTGCTACCCATGCCACTCACCGAGCACGTGCGTGACGTGCCACGACCCGATCGAGAAGGCCCGTTTCGATCACCGGGCCGCGGCGGGGTGGGATCTGGGGACAGGTCACGAGGGGGTGCAGTGCATCGCGTGCCACGGGGGGACGACGGGAGCGGCCGTCGCCGAGCCCACGGCCGTTCGATGCAGGGCGTGCCACGAGCGGGCGCACGGCGGGGGTCTGGAGGAGGAGCTAGTGCCGCTGGTGCCGCTGTTCGGCAGCCACGCGCGATTCGAGTGCACGTGCTGCCACAACGGGCCGGACGCGACGCTTGGGGCGAGCTGCACCGACTGCCATGAAGACAAGTGCTACCCCGATGACGTGCCGGGGCTTGCGAGCAACCCAGTCTGGTAACGGGGGGGATGCGGGGTGTTGTCCGCGCCTGCGCGGTATTGGGTGCAGAAACCGGTCGATCGGCCCGAGAGCGGGGTGCTTATCGGGCCGTGCGTGGAGGCCCGCGGCGCGAATTCAGCCTATGGTTATCCGATATTGAAGCGAGCGCTGCTCGCCGGTGCGCGAGAGGCTCGCGACAAGAGGCCAGCGCCGGATTCGGGCCGTTGGAGCGGCCCTGCGGCGCGGCCGAACGAGAGCCCCTGCTCCGCGGCCGGAGTCCGCGGGCGGAAAGGCGGGCGTCATGGCCGGCGAGATCAAGAAGCCCAAGCCCAAACCGTTTCTGTTCCCGCAGCTGTGCAAGGCGTGCGGGCGGTGCATCACGGCGTGTCCGCAGGAGTGCATCGAGATGGGCACTCGGATCGACCCGGCCACGGGTCGGACGCCGGTGGTGGTCGATCTCTCGCGGTGCAACGGGTGCGGGCTGTGCCTGACGGCGTGCCCCGAGCCGCACGGGCTGATCGGCCTGCCGGAGGAGGAGCTGGCGCACGAGCTGCGGGACCCGGACGAGCTCTTCGGCGCGCGGTGCACGAGCGCGCCCGAGCCGGTGGAGATCGCCGATGAGCGGCTGGCGCTGCCGCGGCTCGAGCCGATGATCCTCAAGGGCAACCACGCGTCGGCGATCGGCGCGATCCTGGCGGGCTGCCGGCATTTCTTCGGGTATCCGATCACACCCTCCACGGAGGGGGCGGAGCTTCTGGCGAAGCTGCTGCCGGAGCTCGACGGTGTGTTCGTGCAGGCGGTCAGCGAGATCGCGACCGTGAACATGATGTACGGGTGCGGCGGGGCGGGCCTGCGCTGCATGACGCTCACGTCGTCGCCGGGCTTCAGCCTGATGCTCGAGGGCATCTCGTACATGGTGGGTGCGGAGCTGCCCGGCGTGTTCTTCAACGTCATGCGCGGCGGCCCCGGCCTGGGCAACATCGGGCCGGAGCAGGCGGACATCAAGCTGGTGTGCCGGGGTCTGGGGCACGGGAACTCCCACGCGATCGTGCTGGCCCCGTCAACGCCGCAGGAGATGCTGGACCTGACGATGCTCGCGTTTGATCTGTCGTTCAGGTACCGCAACCCGGTCGTCCTGGCGAGCGACGGGTATCTGGGGCAGATGACCGGGCGCGTGCGTCTCCCGGACTTCATGATCAAGCCGGGGCTTCCGGCGTGGGGGGTGTTCGGGGACGAAGGACATCGGCGCAACCTGAACACGTCCATCGTGCTGATCGAGCCCGATCTGGAGCGACACAACGAGCACCTCAACCGCAAGTACGCCCGTATGACGGGGCGCGAGCAGCGGGCGGACTGCTTCCGGTGCGAGGACGCCGAGTGGCTGATCGTCGCGTGCAACACGCCGGCGCGGATGGCCAAGGGCGCCGTGCAGGAGCTGCGCGAGGCCGGCGTGCGGGCGGGTCTGTTCCGGCCCGTGACACTCTGGCCGTTCCCGGTGGGGGCGCTCCTTCCATTGCTGCGCGGCGCGAAGGGCATCGTGATGGTGGAGGCAGGGCCGGGGCAGCTCGAGGATGAGCTTCGCCTGGCGCTGAGCCACGCCGGGGTGGGCGAGCTGCCGCCGGTGGAGCGGGTGAGGCACGGCGGGGGCGTGCTGCCTCAGCAGCACGAGATCGTGGAGGCGGTCACCGAGCTGGCCGCGGGCGTGATGGTGGGAGGTGGGCTGTGAGCGTCTTCTACGCGAGATTCGATCGCCACGCGCACGGCGAGGGCCTCAAGGCCCACACGACGCACTACTGCCCGGGTTGCGGGCACGGGCTCGTGCAGAAGTACATTGCGGAGGCGATCGAGGAGCTTGGGATCCAGGGACGGACGGTGGCGGTGTCCCCGGTCGGATGCGCGGTGTTCATGTACTACTACCTGGACGTCGGGAACACCCAGGCCGCGCACGGGAGGGCGCCCGCCGTCGCGATCGGGCACAAGGTGGCGAATCCGAACGCGATCGTGCTCGCGTACCAGGGGGACGGCGACCTGGCCTCGATCGGCCTGGCGGAGATCCTGCAGGCGTGCCAGATGGGTCTGCCGATCACGTTCTTCTTCGTCAACAACGCCATCTATGGGATGACGGGGGGGCAGATGGCGCCGACGACGCTCCCCGGTCAGCGCACGACGACGACGCCCGCGGGTCGCTCGAGGATGACGGGTCTCCCACTCCGCATGGCGGAGATGGTGGCCCAGATCGACGGGCCGGTGTACGTGGAGCGGTGTGCGCTGTTCGATCCCAAGCAGCGCCAGAGGACGAAGAAGGCGATCACGAAGGCCCTGAGGCTCCAGGCCGAGAACCGGGGCCTCTCCTTCGTGGAGATCCTCTCCGAGTGTCCCACGCACCTCAAGCTGACGCCCACGGAGGCGGAGCAGTGGGTGAAGGAGAACATGCTGCCCTTCTTCCCGCTCGGCGTCAAGAAGGACGAGGAGGTCGAGCCCTGGTTCGAGCTGGGCCCTCCGACCTTCGACGCCGATCGGATCGTCCGCGTCGTCGGCGGCTCGGACTCGCAGCCCGAGCGGTTCGGGGACGGGTTCCCCGCGCACATCGGCGAGGACGACGTCTCGGTGAAGTTCGCGGGCGCCGGCGGCGACGGCGCGCAGACGGCCGCGATGATCACGACGAAGACCGCGATCAACGAGGGCTGGGACTCGACGCACATCCCCAGCTACGGCCCCGAGTCCCGAGGCGGGACGTCGTACGCGGACGTGCACATCGCGCGGCGCGAGGTGCTCTCGCCCGCGTGCCCGAGGCCGCACATCCTCGTGGCGTTCAATCCGCCGAGTCTCGAGAAGTTCGGCCCGACGCTCCTGCCTCGCGGCGTGGCGGTGTTCGATCGCTCCGTCATCCCCGAGCCGCCGGCGCTGGATGCGAGCGTCACGATGGTGCCGGTACCGTGCAGCGAGATTGCGCAGGGGCTTGGGAAGCGGATGGTCAAGAACATCGTCGCGCTGGGCGCGCTGCAGGCCGCCACGGGGCTATTCCCGCGTGAGAGCTTCCTGTACACGCTCCGGAAGGCTCTGCGGCAGGACGCGTCGCTGCTGGCCCTGAACGAGCAGGCGTTCGCGATGGGGGCGCGGGCGTGCGAGGAGGTGCTGCACCCCGCGTGAGCGCGGGGGCGCCCGGTGCGGGCGGGCGGCCGGGGCGGCATACGCTCCGGCATGCCGGTGTCACGCGCCCTCGACGCGATCTGGCGGATCGAGTCGCCGAAGCTCATCGCGAGGCTCGCGCGGATCGTGCGCGACGTGGGGCTGGCGGAGGAGGTGGCGCAGGACGCGTTCGTCGCCGCGCTGGAGGAGTGGCCCCGGTCCGGGGTGCCGGCGAATCCGGGCGCCTGGCTGATGGCGACGGGCAAGCACCGGGCGATCGATCTCGTTCGCCGGCAGAGGCGTTTCGAGGAGCGGCAGGGGGATCTGGGGAGGTCGGCGGAGCGGCGGCAGGCCGGGCTCGGACCGGACCCCGACGCCGCGATGGACGAGGAGATCGGCGACGACCTCCTCCGCCTGGTCTTCACCGCGTGCCACCCGGTGCTCTCTTGCGAGGGACGGGTCGCGATGACGCTCCGCCTGCTGGGCGGGCTCACGACCGAGGAAATCGCGAGGGCCTTTCTCACGAGCGAGGGGGCGATCGCGCAGCGGATTGTCCGGGCCAAGCGGGCGCTCGCGGCGAGCCGGGTGCCGTTCGAGTCGCCCCGCGGGGCCGAGCTTGCGGCGCGGCTGGGCTCCGTGCTGGAGGTGATCTACCTGATCTTCAACGAGGGGTACACCGCGACGTCCAGCGACGGGTGGATGCGCCCGGATCTGTGCGAGGAGGCTCTGCGCCTCGGGCGTGTTCTTGCGGGGCTGGCCCCCGGGGAGCCGGAGGTGCACGGGCTCGTTGCGCTCATGGAGCTGCAGGCGTCGCGGTTCCGGGCTCGCGTCGGTCCGTCGGGGGAGCCGGTCCTGCTGCTGGAACAGAATCGCGCGCTGTGGGATCGGCTGCTCATCAGACGCGGGCTTGAGGCGCTTGCGCGGGCGGAGGCGCTCGGCGTGGAGCCGGGTCCGTACACCATTCAGGCGGCGATCGCGGCGTGCCACGCACGCGCATTCTCCGCGTCGGAGACGGACTGGGGGCGCATCGCGGGCCTCTATGGGCGGCTCGCACGGGTCCAGCCCTCGCCGGTCGTGGAGCTGAACCGGGCGGTCGCGGTGTCGATGGTCTCGGGGGCGAGGGCGGGGCTCGACCTCACCGAGCCGCTCCGGCGGGAGCCCTCGCTGCGGGGGTATCACCTCCTGCCCGGCGTGCGGGGCGACCTGCTGTTCAAGCTCGGCAGGCTCGCGGAGGCTCGGGCGGAGTTCGAGCGGGCCGCGTCGCTGACGCGCAACGCGCGAGAGCGCGAGCTTCTGCTGGAACGAGCTCGCAAGTGCGGCGCGGGAACGGATGAGCGTCCCGGCTGAGGCGCCCCCCAGCGGCCGTTGCACCAAGGTGCAATGGCGGGGCGTGGATTCCTCGTGTAGCGTTCCATTACGACTTGCCCGCGGCGGACCGGGAGCGGCGCCGTCGCGCGGCGATGACGGCACAGAATGCGGAGGGAGGGCGATGCGCGGGAGCGTGCGGGGGGCGGGAACCCGGGTGCTCGCGTTTGTCGGCGCCTGCGTGACCGCGTGGTCGATCGGGCCGGGCTGCGCGGGCACGACGCGTCCGGTGCTGAGCGAGGCACAACTGGTGGAGCGCGCGGCGGCGGACGCGGCCCGATCGGACCACGCCTTCGAGCGAGCGGTCGACAAGATCTTCGCCCGCATCGAGGCCGAGCACGATCGCGGGGCGACGATCGACGTCCTCGCCCTCTCGGGCGGCGGGGACTACGGGGCCTTCGGCGCGGGGTTCCTGGTGGGGTGGGGCTCGGCGCCGGAGGGGCGTCCCGATTTCGATGCGGTCACCGGGGTCAGCACCGGCGCGCTGCTGGCCCCCTTCGCGTTCATCGGGACGGACGAGGCGTGCCTCGAAGTGGAGGAGTTCTACCGGAATCCAAAGAAGGACTGGGTGAGGAGGCGCGGTGTCCTGTTCTTCCTGCCGTCGCATCCTTCGTTCGCGGAGCTGCCCGGTCTCGAACGGGACCTGCGGAGGGCCGTCGGCCGGGAGTTCATGGACCGCATGGCCGCCGAGTCGCGGGAGGGGAGGCTGCTCGCCGTCAGCGCGACGGACTTGGACCTCGGGCGCCAGAAGTTCTGGGATCTCGGCGCAGAAGCGGAGACGGTCTCGGACGAGGCCGGCGTCGATCGGGTTCAGCGGATACTGCTTGCGTCGGCGGCGATCCCTGCGGTCTTTCCTCCCGTCGAGATCGACGGCGGTCTCTATGCCGACGGCGGCGTCACAGCGAATGTCCTGCTGAGGCTCGAAGTGGAGGATCCGCGTTCGTTTATTCCTCGGTGGCGCGCGGAGCATCCGGGCGAGCCCATCCCGAAGATCCGCTACTGGATCATCATCAACAACCAGCTTCACCAGCAGCCAAGGAGTGTCCAGCTGAGGTGGCCTGCCGTCGTGGGGCCGAGTCTTGCGACCGCCATCCGGTCGGCGACGATAACGGAGGTTCGGTGGCTCGCCGCGCAGGCCGACTATGTGAACGCCGTGTACGGCGCGGGCATCGAGGTCAGGGTCGTGGCCATTCCGGACGAGTGGCGCCCGCCGGTCGCGGGAGACTTCAAGCGAGAGACGATGGTCTCGCTCGCGGAACTGGGGCGGAGGATGGGCGCGGACCCGGGGTCGTGGCGGGTGTGGGCGTCGCGCGAGCAATCACGGTCGCGGGCGGCGTTGCGGGCAAGCGACGAGCCGGGCGCGTGGCCGCGCTTCGGCGACGGGACACGCCAGGGGATGAGGGAGCACCATTGGTCCGACCCGACACCATCGTCCGCGGGCAGATGACCGGGGAGGCGGACGGAGGTGGTGCGTAACCTGTGCCGCCCCGGCGGGCGTGGGGTTTGCCGGAGGGCGGGCGGACACTACCTGTCGGCGGTGCCGACCGCGGCGTGATCACCGTCCCCGACGCGCGACCAGCCGTTGGGTTCGAATACCTCCATGCTTTCTGCAAGGGCGGATGTTTCCGGCCCGAGGTCGCGTTCGTACACCTCGCCGCCATCGCTGGCAAGGAAGGACATCACGCCGGAGACGGCGTACTCGTCCGGGTACGCGATGGCGGCCCACCCCCGCGTGGGGTTCCCGTCATCGTCCTCGTACCGCAGCGCGTCGCCTTCGGGCAGCGTGCTCCGCCCGGTCAGGACTCGGTAGCGATACCCATGGAAGGGGAGCCGCTCGCCGGCGACATCGATGCGCGAAGCCGCCTGGGCGAATGCCGGGCCGATAGGTGATGGATCGAGGCCGCCGGGCCCCGCGTCCCAGTAGAGTCCGTCCTTTCGGCCGGGGGTGCTCAGGAGCTTGCTCGCGTACTCGAGCACGCCGTCGCCATCGCGGTCGGTGCTGAAGTAGTCGCGCTGCGCGTCGATGAGAGTGCGGCAGGCCTGGATCGTCTTGAGCTCGTTGCGTCCGATTCGCCGGAGATTGAGCTCTTCGATGCCGGCGTCGGTATCGAACCGCCAGGCACTCTCGTGGCGGACCAGGGGGACCGAGAAGGGCCAGGCCTCGTCTCCCACGAGGAGCGTGGCGGTGTCGTCCGCGTCGAGACGGACGGCGTGCCGGGTCTCGAGGGCGCGGGCGAAGCGCAGCATGTCGTCGCGGTCCTGCGCGGGATCATCGCTGCGGAGCTCCTCGGAGCGCGGGCCGAAGATCTTGCGGACCTCGGCGCGGTCCTGGCTCCGGACAGCGGCGGCGAGCGAGACGGCGGCCTCCTCGGGCGAGGAGAACGTCCGCTGAGAGCTGCAGGCTGCAAGCGAAAGGAGCGTCATGGCGACGCCTGCCCGGATGAATTCGCGAATGTGGCTCATTGGTCGTGGTCCTGTGTAACTTCGGTGGTTCTCATCGTCCCCGACGTCCGCCTCCGCCTCGAGAGGGTCGTGCGCCGCTTCGCGAGGGCGCCGATCGGGTCCCGTGGCTGCTCGCGCTCTGGTAGCTGCGAGAGCCGCGGGCGCTCTCGACCTGCGATTGCCGCCCGCCGCTGAAGGCCCCGCGGGACTCGCCGGTCGGGGCGCGGGGGACTTGGCTCGGGGGACGGGCCGTCGGGACGCGCGATGGTGTCTGCGGCGTCCTGGCCCCCGGCGTCGCGGCGGGGCGCGCCTGGGCTCGATCCGAGGGGCCGCGCTGGCCGAGGCCCGATGGTGTGCGCGGCGCTCTGGTCGCCGCCCCGGGGCGCTCTGCGGCGGCGGGAGCGCTCGTGGTCGGTCGCGCACCCCGGCGGCCGCTCGCGTCGCCGGAACGGAAGCGTTCGGTCATGTCGGGCTTGGAGGTCGCGAGGTTCTTTGACTTGTCGGGGCGCCAGGCATTGCCCTCGTTGCCGACGCGGTTCCCGATGTTGACGTCGTTCCCGATGTTGACGTCGCCGTCGATGTCGATATCCACGTCGCCCCCGTGCCAGCCCCAGCCGATGCACCCGCCGTGCCAGTCGCAGTCCAGGTCGTCGAGGGCGGCTCCGACGAGGATGCCGGCGCCGAACCCGATGCAGCCCGCGAGGATCTCGTCGCCCGGATCGTCCACATACACGACGGCGGGGTCGTACCAGGGCACGTAGACGTACTCGGGGTCGCTGGACTCGATGACGATCGTTTCCTCCCGAACGACGACCTGCTGCTCGGCGGAGGTCTGCAGTGCGCCGTTCTCCTGTGCCCGCTCGCGCAGCGATTGGACCGCCGCCATGACGTCCTTGGGCTGCGACAGATAGGCCTGACCGAGCGCGACGGTCCATTCCGGGTAGTCTGCCATCATCTTCAGCGCGTCGGGCACTTTAGCGACGGCCTTCACGGGCTCCTCCCAGCTGCGCTGGCCGAGCTGCTCGGCCGTGGCGCCGGACGCGACGGCGCGGGCGATCCCCGCGACCTCGTCGGGATAGACGGCCGCGGCGAGCACGTTGGCGAGCAGGTTGTCGGGGTAGAGCGCGATGGGGGCGAGCAGCTCCTCGAGCTCGGCGGCGGTGAAGGCGGCGCCGCCCGGCACGGCCGGCTGGGCGGTCGTGCCGATGCCGGGCTCGACGGAGGCCGGCGCGGGCACACTCGCGGCGGTGAGAACCAGAATCAATACAACTCCGGCGGGCATGTGGGCGGGAGCGATCATGGATCCACCTCCTGCAAAGATGAGGGTTCGGTCGTTCGTGGGTGGGAGCGCCCGGAGCGCACGATGCAGCGGGAGCGCGGGGGTGAGTTCCGTGGATGGCGGCGGGGGAGCGCCGGCCGGGCGCCCGTTTGGGGGGCGTTCACAGATCGTAAAGGGTGGGGCACCAGTCGTGCAGTCCTTTCATGGAGAGAGTAGGACGAAAGCACCGTGGCTGTCGCGCCGGTCATTCCAAGCGCGCTCTTGTCCGATCCGCGAGCGACTACAGTTCGCGAGATTGCTCCCGCGTTCCTGTCGTCGTGGAGCCTCAGGAGCGATCCGGAGGTGGACAGATGGGCAGCGAGCAGAGCCGCGATACGCGTTTCTTTCATGGCCTGTCGCAGGTGTTCCGGCGCAAAGGCGAGGGACGGGAAGCGCGCACGGGTGGTGCCCCCGACTTCGGCTCGGCGGCGACGCAGCTGGACTCGCGACTGAAGCAGCTCGCGGAGAAGCTCGACGAGCGCCGGCGAGAGGAGGAGCGTGCGCAGGCGATCTCCAGCGGACGCGTCGATCCCGCGGCGGGGCAGGCGGACCGGGCGAAGATCAGGGAGGCGAGGGCGGCGGGCGTGCACGGCCAGATCCGGCGTGACATCATCGCATGCCACTCGCGGCTCTCGACGGGCATCGATGCGGCGGAGCTCGAGGCGCTGCACGCGTTCATGCTGGAGATGAGGGAGATGGCGGCGAGCAAGCCCGGCGACGCGATGGACGCGCGCATCCGCGGCGCGATCGTGCGCCGGCTCTTTCAGGAGACGGCGCAGGTCGCCTGGGAGCGCCTTCTCGGGCTCATGGCGGAGAAGGGAGAACAGTGGCCGGGAGCCGACGAGAGCGCGCGGCAGGCCGAGGAGGCCGCGGCGGCGGAGGTCTTCCTTCAGGGCGGGCTGCCCCGGAGCGCGGACCTGGTGGTCGGCATCGTCGAGTCCTGGCGGGACCATTACCCAGGCCAGACGACGGCGCTGTGGCGGAGCGTGTGCCTGCGTGCGGTGGCCACGGGCCTTCGTGCGGCGATGCTCCGTGAGATGGTGGAGGCCGTGAAGGCCAACGCGGGGGAACTCCGGGCGGAGGGCGAGCGCCTCCTCGAGGGCGAGGTGGCGGCCGTGCAGGGCGTGCTCGACGCCGGCGTGAACTCGATCGAGGACGCGGACAAGGTGATGTCGGGCGCATCGGAGCTGCTCGAGCGGGTGCTGCCGGAGTTGTGCTGGGAGCATGTGAAGCATCTGAGAGCGGCGACGCCCGCGACCGCGTAGCGATCGAGACGCGCCGAAGTCCTTTCATGCGGTCGTCGGGGCCGGACCCCGTGCAGCCCGCGGGTGCTCCGCTATGAGGTCGGCGGGTGCGATTCGCTCGAAGAGGTCGACGAGAAAGGCGATCAGACCGGTCCACCCGGTCTGGTGGCTTGCGCCGAGGCCCTGCCCGGTGTCGCCGTGGAGGTACTCGTAGAAGAGCACGTGATCCCGCCAGCACGGGTCGATTGCGCATCTGGCGTGCGCGCCCAGGACAGGTCGTCGTCCGTCCTCACCGATGAGGAATGCGCTCTCCAGGCGTCGAACGATCTCGCCCGCGATCTGGGCGAGGTTCATCGTCCGGCCCGACCCGGTCGGGCACTCGACGGTGAAGCCGTCTCCGTAGTACTGATAGAGGTTGACGAGGCCGCGGATGAGGAGGGCGTTGGCGGGGAGCCAGACAGGCCCGCGCCAGTTCGAGTTCCCGCCGAAGGTGCCGGTGAGCGACTCGCCCGGCTGATAGTCGACACGGAACTCCTGGTCACCGACCCGGTAGACAAAGGGCCGCTCGGCGTGCTCTCGCGAGAGCGAGCGGATGCCGAACCGGCTGAGGAACTGGTTCTCGTCGAGCATGCGCGAGAGGACGCGACGCAGCTTCTCCTCGTTCAGGATTGAGAGGAGGCGCCGTCCGCCGACGCCGGGCTGAGCGATTTCGTGGATGTTGTCCATGAGTTCGTGGTGTCGTTCGGCGAATCTCGCCAATCGCTCCAGGACTCTGGGCATGCCCTGGAGGGCGTGGGCGGGGAAGACCGTGCTGGCCATGAGAGGGAGCAGCCCCACGATGGAGCGGATCTTGAGGCGGTGGGGCGCACCGCTTGGCGGCACCAGCACGTCGTAGAAGAAGCCGTCCTCCTCGTCCCAGAGGTCGTCGGGCTGCCCCGCTCCCCGGTGCATGGCGCCGGCGATCCACAGGAAGTGCTCGGCGTACTTGGCGACCGAGTCCTCGTAGCTGGGATCGTCCTGGGCGAGTTCGAGGGCCATCTGGAGCATGCAGTGGCTGTAGAAGGCCATCCACGCGGTCCCGTCGGCCTGGAGCAGGTGCCCGCCCGTGGGAAGGGGGGCGCTGCGGTCGAACACCCCGATGTTGTCGAGTCCGAGGAATCCGCCGCTGAACAGGCTGCGGCCCTCGGGGTCCTTGCGGTTGATCCACCAGCTGAAATTGCGGGCGAGCTTGTCGAACATCTCCCGCAGGAACGCGGGATCTGCCTCGGCCCGGTGCTTGCGCATGGCGTGGAAGAAGTAGACGGCCCAGGCGTGGACAGGGGGGTTGACGTCGCCGAAGCTCCATTCGTACGCCGGGATCTGACCGTTGGGGTGCATGTAGGTCTCGCTGAGCATGAGCGCGAGCTGCTCGCGGGCAAAGTCGGGATCGACCAGCTGCAGCGCGAGGGCGTGGAAGGCGAGATCCCAGGCGGCGTACCACGGATACTCCCACTTGTCGGGCATCGAGATGACGTCGCGGTTGAGCATGTGGAACCACTCGCGGTTCCGCGAGGGGGCGCGGCCGCCGGAGATGGGGTTCGCGTCGTGCTCATCGAGCCAGCGATCGAGGTCAAAGAAGTAGAACTGCTTGGACCAGAGCATGCCGCCGAGGGCCTGGCGCATGACCAACGCGCGGTCGGCGTTGAGGTTGGTGGGGATGACTTCCGCGTAGAACTCGTCGGCCTCACGCCGGCGGGCGGCCATGATCGCGTCGAAGTCGGCGAACGGGCGGCGGTGCGCGGGGGGCATTGCGGTGAGGCGGAGGTGGATCGTGCCGGCGCCCCCGGCCGGCACCGCGAGCACGTAGTGCGCCGCGGACTTCGTGCCGATCCTGGCGGGGCTGACCGCGTCGGCGTCCCCGCGGACGACGGCGTTGTTGATGCCGTCCTTGACGAACGCTCGGCGGTTCGGCTCGTTCCACAGGCGCTGGGAGTTCGTCTCGTTCTCGGTGAAGAGCAGCTCGGGGTCGACGCCGTCGCAGGCGTCGCAGCACAGGAACATGCGTCCCAGGTCGTGGTGCTCGGCCGCGATGACGCGGCAAGCGCGGCCCGCGGTCTCCCGCACGCTCGGGCACGGCGCCTCGGGGTCGAGCCACCAGTCGTTGCGGAACCACAGGTGCGGCAGGACGTGCAGCACGGCCTCATCGGGGCCTCGGTTGGCGACCTCGATCCTGATACACGTGTCGTCGGGCGCGGCCTTGGCGAACTCGACGATCACGTCGAAGTAGCGATCGTCGTCGAAGACGCCGGTGTCCACGAGCTCGTACTCGGGCTCGTGCCTTCCGCGGGCCCGGTTGGTGGCGACGAGCTCGTCGTAGGGGTACGCCCGCTGCGGGTATCGGTAGATGTAGCGCATCCAGGAGTGCGTCGGGGTGCTGTCATCGTAGAAATAGCATTCCTTGACGTCCTCTCCGTGGTTGCCTTCTCCGTTGTCCAGCCCGAAGAGTCGCTCCTTGAGGATCGGATCCTTTCCGTTCCAGAGCGCGAGAGCCCAGCACAGGCGCTGCCGGTCGTCGCTGTACCCGGCGATCCCGTCCTCGCCCCACTTGTATGCGCGGGAGCGGGCGTGGTCGTGGGGGAAGTACTCCCAGGCGTTCCCCCCCGCGGAGTAGTCCTCGCGCACCGTGCCCCATTGTCGCTCGCTGAGGTACGGGCCCCAGCGCTTCCACGGCGCCCGCCCCTCGCGGGCCTCGGCGAGACGCTGGTGTTCGGAGGCATGCATCGATTCCCTCCCGGAACGGTCACACGCCGCGTGGCTCTCAGGCGGGGCCTCGGGCCTTCGGCTGGAGCCACTTCTCGTGGAATTCCCGGATCACGGCGATTGCTTCATCCGCCGTGCCGAGACAACGCGGAATCTCGAGGTCGGCGCGGCTCGCCATGGGGAGGACGGGGTCGAGCATGCTCGTTTTCGCCCACTCCACGAGACCGGGCCACATCTTGCCGACAAGAAGCAGCGGGACGTGCCCGACATGCCGGACCTGCAGGAGCTGCCAGATCATCAGCATCTCCAGCACCGTGCCGATACCGCCCGGGACGACGACGAAGGCGTCCGACGCGATCACGAAGTGCTGCAGCCGGGTGAAGAACGTCTTGTGCTCAAACGCCTGCTCCACGAAGGGGTTGATGTCCTGCTCGAAGGGGAGCTCCACGCGGATTCCCATCGACCGGTTCGGCATCCCGGCGCTCGCGGCCCCCTCGTTGGCCGCCTGCATCAGCCCTGGCCCGCCGCCGGTCACGATGTCACATCCCATCGCCGTGAATGCGGCCGCGGCCCTCTTCACTTCCTCGTAGACCTCCGTGCCGGGACTCGCTCGTGCGGAGCCGAAGATGGCGACGCGGTACCGCTCTCGCCTGGACGGCCTCAGGCGGGAGAGCTCGTTGACTACATCCCACAGGCCGAGGATCGCCGTCGCGAGCACCTGCCGGACGGCGTCCTCGTCACTCAGGCTCACGATCCGGGCGGCATCAGGGACAGTCGGAGCGGTTGCCATGGTTCATTGTCCTCGGGGCGATGACGACCACCCCGGCTCGCGCCGTCGGGGGCAGGGTCGATCGGAGAGCGGCTCGGGTGCGCTCGGACTCTGGGTCGCGAGGGTCGTGCCAGGCCGGAGCGCGCTCGCGGCCCAGAACACGAGGGGCACGCTCACGAGGGTGACGACGAGCACCATCACCCTGACATCCGGCTGATCGGCAAAGCCGGCATCGGCGACGACGAGCGCCACGGCGACGTTTCGCTGTGCCGTCCCCAGCACGAGCACGCTCCGTCTCGCTCTATCCCCCCCGGCCATGCCGTACGCGGCCGCGCCCGTGGCGAGCGTGAACAGCACCGCTGCGAAGATCGCGCCGCTTCCGACGACTCCCCACAGCTCTCCGACGTGGGTCGAGACCACAAGGAGGAAGAACGCCGCGAGGCTTGCGTTCGACAGGGCGCGTGCCGCGGGCTCGGCCGCGCGGGCGATGGACTGCCACAGCCGGCGCACGGAGAGTCCCGCCGCGAGTGGGAGCAACACGACGATGATCAGCTGTTTGAGCACGCCGGCAGCCGACAGGCGCGCGCCGGGCAGCAGGATGGGCAGAACCAGGGGAACAACGATGCTCGTGCCGAGGAGCAGGAGGAGCATCATCCACAGGGCAAACGCCAGGTTGCCCCCGGCGACCTCGGCCAGCTTGGGGAGGAAGGGAGCGCCGGCCGCCGCGCCGAGCAGGAGCAGACCCGCCGAGTGGCCGGGGCGCATCGGGATGACGAGGGTGATCACCCACGCGAGGAGGGGTGCGACGACGAAGTTCGCGAGGATCGCCAACACGGCGGGCCTGATCCGCCGAGCCTCCGCGCCCAACCGCGCGGGTGTGACAGCGAGACCGGCGGATGCCATGCTCATCGTCACGAAGGTGAGCCCCGTGATCCTCGTGAGCAGAAAGAGGCCGTCTGGCATGGTGCACACACTCCCCGGGGATGCGAGGGTCACGCCTCGATCACGTCGAGGTATTTCGGCACCTCCGAGTCGAGCCCCAGGCGCGACTTGATGAGCCCGCCGAGCATGCGGCGCGGGCCGTCCTCGCCGTGGGTCAGGACGATCCGGGGCTTCGACGGGGCCAGCGCGCCGATCCAGGCCAGCAGGTCCTTCTGGCCGGCGTGGCCGCTCAATCCGCTGAAGACATGTGTCGAGGCCTTCACGGGGATCTGCCTCCCGAAGATGCGCACCGACTTGGCCCCGTCAACGATGGCCCGCCCGATCGAACCGTGCGACTGATACCCCACCATCATGAGCAGGGTCGTGGGATCGGGCAGGTGGTTCGCCAGGTGGTGCAGGATGCGCCCGCCGGTGCACATTCCTGCGCCGGCGAGCACCATGAACGGTCCGCGCTTCGTCGCGAGGGCTCGGGAGTCGGTCGCCTTCGGACAGGCCTTGACGGTGCGCAGGCTGCGGGAGAGCTCCCCCGATCGCACCATCTCGCTCGCCTCCTCGTCGAAGAGCTCCATGTGCTTCCTGTAGATGTCCGTGGCCTCGATGGCCATCGGGCTGTCTATGAAGATCGGGAAGGGGTCGAGCGTCTTCCGCTTGAACGCCCCGGCCAGCAGGAGCAGCAGGAGCTGTGTGCGCCCGATCGCGAACACGGGCACGAGGACGCGGCCGCCGCGCTCCACCGTCTCCTTGACCGCCTCCCTGGCCGCGATTGCGGTCTCCTGGAGCGACGGATGGTCGCGATCACCGTACGTGGCCTCCATGAAGACAATATCGGCGTGCTTGAAGGGCGTCGGATCGCGGTGCAGCGGCGCGCCACGCGGTCCGAGATCCCCCGAGAAGACGACGACCTTGCTGCATCCGTTCTCCTGGACGGAGACCTCCAGGCTCGCCGAGCCCAGGATGTGGCCCGCCTCCACCGCGCGTATCGTGACGCCGGGCGCGATCTCGGTAGGGTGCTCGTAGCGCATGCGTTTGAACAGGGGCCGGAGCTGCTCGACCTCGCGGGCGGAGTAGAGCGGCGCGATCGGCGGCTTGCCCGTCTCGGCGCGTCGGCGGTTCTGCCGGCGCACGTCCTCCGCCTGCAGGTGGGCCGCGTCACGCAGGATGACGTCGGCGAGGTCGATGGTCGCCGGGGTCGCGTAGATCGGGCGCGAGTAGCCAAACCGCGTCAGAAGGGGCAGGCGTCCGGTGTGGTCGAGGTGCGCGTGCGTGAGCACGACGGCGTCGAGCTGCTGCAGCCGGCTTCGCTTGGGGAGCCGGTTATGGTTCTCCACCTTCTTGGCGCCCTGGAAGAGCCCGCAGTCGATCATGACGTTCGCGCGATCGGTCTGGAGGAGGTACGCCGAGCCGGTCACTTCGCCGCCCGACGCGCCCAGCATGGAGATCTTCATGTGTGCACGGCCTCCTTGGCGGACCGCCCGTCCGGGAGGGGGCCCGGCTCGACCATCAGCGAGGGTTCACTCGCTGGTGCGGGTTGCGGCGCCGGCCTGCGTCCGAAGATCTTCTCGGTGACCGCTTGGATAACGACGTAGAGGACAGGGGTGAAGAAGAGCCCGAGCAGCGTGTTGCCGATCATGCCGAAGAAGACGGCGGTGCCGATCGCCTGTCGGCTCGCCGCACCGGCCCCCGTGGCGATCATCAGCGGGAGCACGCCGAGGATGAAGGCCAGGGCGGTCATGAGGATGGGGCGCAGACGCTGGCGAGATGCTTCGACCGCCGATTCGACGATGCCCTTGCCCTGCTCCCGGTATGCCTTCGCGAACTCGACGATCAGGATCGCGTTCTTCGCGCCCAGGCCGACGAGCAGCACGAGCCCGACCTGGGTGTAGATGTTGTTATCCATCCCACGCCACATGAGCCCGGCCATCGCCCCCAGCACCGCCAGAGGGATGGAGAGGATGACCGAGAAGGGGATGAACCAGCTCTCGTAGAGTGCGGAGAGGATCAGATAGACGACGAGCAGGGCCATCGCGAAGACGATGATCGCCTGGTTCCCGACGAGCTTCTCCTGGTAGGAGAGCGCTGTCCACTCGTAGGTGGTGCCGGGCGGCAGCTTGGCCTCGGCCATGGTCTCGACGATCTTCAGGGATTCGCCGGAGGACACTCCGGGGGCGGGCTGCCCCTGCACGACGGCCGCGGGGAAGATGTTGTAGCGGATGACGCGGTCGGCGCCCATCGTCTCGCGGACGTTGAGGAGCGATCCGAGCGGGACCATCGTGCCGTCGGGCTTTCGGACGTCGAGGCGCTTGATGTCGTCGAGGGAGGCTCGGAAGCGGCTGTCGGCGGAGACGCTGACCTGCCAGGTGCGCCCGAAGAGGTTGAAGTCGTTGACGTACGCCGATGCCAGGTAGCCCGACATCGTGCTGAACACATCCTGGAGCGGGATGCCGAGCTTCTTCACCTTCTCGCGGTCTACGTCCGCGAAGAGCTGGGGCACGGCCGCGCGGTACGCGCTGCTCACGCCGCGCAGCTTGCTCTGCGCGCTGCCGTCGGCGACAAGCCCCTGGACGACCTCGCCGATGGCGAAGCGGCCGATCCCCGCGCGGTCCTGTACGCGCAGATCGAAGCCGGAGGCGCTGCCGACGCCGTCGACGGCCGGGAGCGAGAACACGATGCAGAGGCCGTCGGGGATCTCGGCGGTCCTCTGGCGCAGATCGGCCATGATCGTCGCCAGGTCGCGCCCCTTGGGCAGTCGCACCGACCAGTCCTCGAGCCCGATGAAGAACATGGCGTAGTTCGACCCGTTGTTGTTGATCATGGAGAAGCCGGGGAGCGCGGTGTAGTTTCGCACGCCGTCGGTTTCCGAGAGGATCTGCTCGACCTTCTCGACCGCCGCGACGGTGCGCTCCTGGGAGGCGGAGTCGGGCATCCAGAGATCGATCATCAGCATGCCGCGGTCCTCGAGAGGCACGAAGCCGGTGGGCACCTTCGTGAAGGTCCAGACGATGCCGACGACGCACGCGGCGAACCCCCCGAGCGTGAAGAGCACGACGGCGGGGTGCACGAGGAACTTGACCAAGCGCGCGTAGCCGTTCGCCAGCGCATCGAAGCCGGCGTTGAACCATCGCACAAGGACGAACGGTTTGTGGCCCTCCTTGTGGGCCTTGAGGATCACGCCGCAGAGCGCGGGCGTTAGGGTGACGGCGCAGACGCCGCTCAGGAACGTGCTCGCCGCGATGGTCAGGGCGAACTGCCGGAAGAGCTGCCCGCTGATGCCGGGCAGGAAGGCGGTGGGGATGAACACGGCCATGAGCACCACAGTGATGCTCATGACGGGGGCGAGCACCTCCTTCATGGCCTTCACGGTGGCCTGCTTGGGCGGGAGGTGCGACTCCTTCATGACGCGCTCGACGTTCTCGACGACCACGATGGCGTCGTCCACGACGATGCCGATGGCCACGACGAGCCCGAAGAGCACGGGCATGTTGACAGAGAAGCCGAGCAGCTTGGCGAAGAAGAAGGTGCCGATGATCGAGACGGGGATCGCGAGCATGGGGATCGCGGAGAGGCGGAGGCTCCCGAGGAAGATCACGACCACGGCGAGCACGAGCGCCAGTGCCTCGTAGAAGGTGTGGAAGACCGCCTCGATGGCGGAGAGCACGAACTCCGAGGTGTCGTACACGGTCTGGAACTCGAGTCCGTCGGGCAGAGACTCGCTCTTCGCGTGCAGCAGCGCCTCGACGTCCTTGGCCACCTGCACCGCGTTGCCGCCGGGCGCCTGGTAGACGACCATCGCCGCGGCCGGGGTGCCCTTGTAGCGTGCAAGCAGGTCGTAGGACTTGCCGCCGAGCTCCACGCGGGCGACGTCCTTCACCTTGATGATGCGGTTCCCGTCGGCGCGGACGATGACGTTCTCGAACTCCTCGACGCTGCTCAATCGCCCCAGCGTCGAGACGTTGTACTGGTAGGCCTGGCCCGTCGGGACGGGCGGCTGGCCGATGGCGCCCGCGGCCACCTGGACGTTCTGCTCCTTGAGCGAGCCGATCACGTCCATCGTGGTCAGGCCGCGGCTCTTGAGGCGGTCGGGGTCGAGCCAGAGGCGGATGCCGTAGTCCTTCGCCGGGAAGACCTTGGCGTCGCCCACGCCGTTGATGCGCATCAGCTCGTCGAGGACGTTGATGGTCAAGTAGTTGGCGATGAAGAGGTCGTCGTACTTCTCGGCGGCGGCCTCGTCCCTGGGCGCCAGCGAGAAGACGGTGATCACGTTCGAGGAGACGCGGTCCGTGATCACGCCCTGCCGCTTGACCTCCTCGGGCAGCTTGGGCTCGGCGATGTTGACACGGTTCTGCACGAGCACGGAGGCGATGTCGATGTTCGTGCCCAGCTCGAAGGTGACCTTGAGCGTGTAGGAACCATCGCTGGCCGAGGTGCTCTCCATGTAGATCATGCCCGGGACGCCGTTGACCTCCTGCTCGATCGGCGAGGCGACGGTGTCGGCGACGACCTGGGCGCTCGCGCCGGGGTAGTTCGTGGTCACCTGGATGACCGGCGGCGTGATGTCCGGGTACTGCGCGACCGGCAGTGTGGGGTACGCGACGATGCCCATGATCACGATGAGGATCGAGATCACCATCGAGACGATCGGGCGGCGAACCGGGAACTCTGCGAGCATGGGAGGAGTCCCTTCTCAGCGGCCGTCGGCCATGGTGTCCTGCTGCTTGGGCGTCACCTTCGACCCCGGTCGGGCCTTGAGCACGCCGAGCACGATGACCCGGTCATGAGGCTCAAGGCCGGTCTCGACGACGCGCATCGGCCCGTCGAGCGCGCCGACGGTGACGCGTCGCGCCTCGACCTCGTCGCTGTCGTTGACGACCATCGCGTACCTGCCCTGCTGGTCGGAGAGGAGCGCGGCCTCGGGGACGAGCAGCGAGTCGCGGCTCGACATCGCGAAACGGACGCGGGCGAAGAGGCCGGGCACGAGGGCATCGTTGGCGTTCTCGTACACGGTCCTGACACCCAGCGTGCCGGTCTGCGTGTCGAGCTGGGGCTCGACGTAATCGACGCGCCCCTGGATCCTGAACTCCGACTCATCGGCCAGGGCGAGCTCGCAAGGGAGCCATGTGCCCGGCGCGATCTGGCCGGGCTCGGCGTCCGCCGGGCGGCCGGACTGCTCGTTTCTGCGGATGACCGTGAGCACGTCCGACTCGCTCACGTCGATCGAGACGTAGCAGGGTGAGGCCTGCACGATCGTCGCGAGCAGGGTCGGCTCGTCCCGGCCGACGAGGTTGCCCGGATCGACGTAGTTCGTGCTGATCCGGCCGTCGATGGGCGACAGGACATCGCAGTAGTCGAGGTTCAGCTTGGCTTCCTCGAGCTCGGCCTTGGCCCGTGCGAGTTCCGCCGCGATCGAGTCGCGCGTCGCGGCCTTGATGACCGCGTCGATCTCGGGGCCGGCGCGCTGGTCGGCGAGCTCGCGGGCCAGCCGCGCGTCGTTCTCGGCCCCGAGGAGCGAAGCCTCGCGGGCCTGGACAGCGGCGACGGCCTGGTCCACTGCCGCTTGGTACTCACGCTTATCGATGACGAAGAGCACGTCGCCCTTCTTCACGCGCTGCCCTGGCTCGTAGTTGACGCTCTCGAGGAACCCCTGGACCCTGGCGCGGAGCTCGACCGTCTCCGACGCCTCGACGACGCCGGTGTACGTCATATAGCTCACCACGTCCCGCTGCGTGGGCCGGGCGACGATCACCTCCGGCGGGGGAGGCGCGGCGTACACGTTGCCCTGGTCGCTCTCGCGGCACCCCCCGGCGAGGGCAGTGGCGGAGACGATGAGCGCCGAGCCCGCGCGAGCGAGGCGCCCTCGCCTGCCGCTCCGCCGGCCAAGCCTCCGGATCGATCTGGGGAATCGGGTCGCTGCCATGGCTTGCTCCTGGCGGGTCACCCACCGTCATCGGGGTCGTGCGGGTCCGACGCCGCCGGGCGGGGGAATCCGAGGTCCTTGCCCCGCTCCCAGCCCGGCCCCAGCACGTCACCCCAGTCCGTTCTCTCTCGCATCCGCTCGGCGGTCTCCGCGTCGATGAACTCCTGCCCTTCGCGGATCTCCCAGCCCCCGCCGAGAGCCCGGTACGTTCGCACCGCCCCGAGGGCGATCGCCGCCCGGGCGACGACCAGGCTGTCCTCCTGGGAGACCAGTTCCGTCTGCGCGGTGTTCACCCGGATGAAGTCCACCGCCCCGGCGCGATACTGGATCAGCGAGAGCTCGGTGCTCCGGCGCGAGGCGTCGACCGCCTCCGCCAGATAGCCGCTCTGCTCCCTGAAGCGGAGGAACTCTGAAAGGCCGGCCTCCACGTCTCCCGCGGCCCGGAGCACCGTGTCCTGGTAGATCGCGACGGCCTGCTCGTACCGCGCGTCCTGCACGCGGATGTTCCCCTGGATCCTGCCGTAGTTGAGCACCGGCCAGTTCACCTGCAGTCCGATGAAGCCGGCGAAGGAGTCGGCATCGAGGATGTTGCCGAGGTCGGGGGTGCGATCACCCTCGTAGTTGCTGCTCACGAAAGCCGTGGAGCCCCCGATGGAGATGCTCGGGTACAGGTCCGCGGTCGCCTGCCCGATGAGCGCGCTCTGGGCCGCGGCCGTGCGCTCCGCCGCGCGGACATCGGGGCGCCGGCGGAGCAGATCGGCGGGGATGCCCGCGGCGATCTGGGCCGGCGCCTCGGGCACGCGCGCGAGCGCGCCATCGGGCGGCGCGAGCTCCGCGTCGAGGTCCGAGGGCGTGCGCCCGAGGAGGATGCAGAGCGCGAGCTTCGTCTGCGTGAGCGAGTTCTCGAGCTCCGGGATGAGGGCCTGCGTGTTGGCGAGCGTCGCCCGTGCTGTCGAGACGTCCAGCTCGGACACGGCCCCGGCACGGAACCGCGTCTCGGTGAGCGCGAGCGTTTCTGCCTGCAGAGCCACGTTCGCGCGGGCGAACTCGAGCCGCTCCTGCAGCGACCGGATGAGGATGTAGTCGGTGGCGACCTCGCCCGCCAGGCCCACGAGCACCGTGTCGTAGTCGGCGACGTTGGCGAGGACCACGGCGTCCGCCGCCTCGATGCCCCGGCGGAACTTGCCCCAGAAGTCAAGCTCCCACGCGGCCTCGATCCCGATCGTGTCCGTGGCGAACGAGCGGTCACCGCCCGAGAAGGCGTCGTTCGCGCTCAACTGGTTCGCGTCGATTCCTCCGAAGACCTGCTGGAGCTGCGGGAAGAACTGACCGACCGCGATGCCGCGCGACGCCCGTGCCTCGACGACGCGGAGTCCGGCGGCCCGGAGGCTCAGGTTCTGGGCGATCGCGCTGTGGATCAGCGCCGTCAGCGTGGGGTCGCCGAATGCGTCCCACCAGCGAGCGTTCATCTGCGCCTCGCCGCCGTCGGTCGGCGCCTGCCAGGTGTCGTTGAGGGGCGCGTCCGGCCGCTGATAGTCCGGCCCGACCATGCACCCGCCGAGGGCGAGCCCTCCCATGAGCGCCGCCGGCAGGCTCGCCGCGAGCGGGCGCCGGTTGGGCCTCCGCGCGCGGCCGACCGAGGGGGCTCGGGGTTTCCGGCGACTCATTGCTGGCCCTCCTTTGCGCCTGTCATCGCTCCCGGGGGGGCGATCTCCCGGGCGTCGAACGCTCCGGCGGCCGCCTGCTCGGCCTGGTACGCGTCGACCGCGTCGGCGACAGACGTGAAGCGGTCGACGCGTCCCACCCGCTCCTCGAGTCCCTCGGTGCGGAGCCTGTCGCGGACCGTGGAACGGGCCTCGACGATCCGGAGCCGCGACCCCATCGAGCGGAGGTCGGATTCCAGGGACTTGAGCATCTCCGCGCCGCCCAGGTCCACGTACGGCGCCGAGGACAGGTCGCACAGCACGGTGTGCGGCGCCGGGCCGGCGCGCACGCGGGCGAGCACGCAGTCACGGATGTGCTCGGCGTTGAAGTAGATGATGCTCGCCTCGGACCGGAAGATCAGCATCCCGGGGATCTCCTCGTTGTCGGGGTGCCGCTGGAAATCGGAGAATCTGCGAGTGCCCGGGATGCGCCCCAGGAATGCGACGTGGGGACGCGAGGCCCGCCGGATGAGCAGCACCATCGAGATGACCGCGCCGATCAGGACGCCGCGGAGCAGACCCGAGGTGAGGACACCGGCAAGCGCGACGCACGCGATGAGGAACTCCTGGCGGTCGGTCCGCCAGAGATGCCGGAGCGCCGAGACCTTCACCAGCCCGAGCACCGCCATGAGCACGACCGCCGCAAGCACGGGCTGGGGGAGATCTCTGAGCATGCCCGAGAAGAAGAGGACCACGACCAGGATCAAGAGCGATGCCACGAGGCCCGAGAGGGGGCTGCGGGCCCCCGCGCTCTCGTTGACGAGCGACTGAGACATCCCGCCGCTGACGGGATAGCCCTGGCCGAGGCCGGCGGCGAGATTCGCCCCCGCCAAGGCGAGGAACTCCTGGTTCGCGTCGAGCCTGCCGCCGTGCTTGCCGGTGAACATCCGTCCAATCGCCGTTGTCTCGACCGCCCCCAGCAGGAAGCACGCCATCGCGAGCGGCAGGAGATCGTTGAGGTCGGCCCTTGTGACGGGGGGAAGGGCGGCCGGAGGCAGCCCCTGGGGCACGTTGCCCAGCAGCTTCACGCCCCGTGCTTCCAGCCCGATGGCGCCGGCCGCGATGATCCCCCCGACCACGACGAAGAATGCAACCGGCTTGTTCTTGAGGAAGATCTTGCCGAGCAGGAGCACCGCCAGCGCCACGAGCCCGATGGTGAGCGAGGCCGGGTTGGTCTCGCCTATGTGGGTGATGAGGTGGTGCGAGCACTCCCAGAAGTCGCCGTGGGCTCCGCTCACCCCCATGAGCTTCGGGAGCTGCGTGCTGGCCAGTGTGAGGGCCACGCCCGCCTTGAAGCCGATCAGCACGGTCTCGGAGACAAAGTTGACGAGGGCGCCCGCGCGCAGGAGCCACGCGATGAAGGCGAGAGCCGAGACCATGAGGGCGGTGCAGGCCGCGAGGGCGCCGAAGCGGGCCGTGTCTCCGTCCGCCATCGACCCGAGCGTGGTCCCCATGAGCAGCGAGATGGCCGAGGTCACTGAGACGGCGGTGTGGCGCGAGCTGCACAAAAACCAGAAGACGAGCCCGGAGAACAGGCACGCGTACAGGCCGGCCTCGGGGGGGAGCCTCGCGAGCGACGCGTCGCCGATCGCCGCCGGGAGCAGGTACGCCGCGAGCGTGAGCCCGGCGACCATGTCGAGGCGGAGCAGCCGCGGCTCGTAGCGGCGCAACCACCAGATCGCCGGGAGACGGCTCCCGAGCTTCAGCGAGTACGAGGAGTTGGGAGGGAGCTCCGCCATCAGCCGATCCGATCACGCGCCGGGGAGGAACGCGGAGCCCTGGCGGCCCCGGCCCCGGTGTCCCGGCGCTCTCAGTAGACCTCTCGCACGAACTTCCGGTGTGCGATCGTGGCTTGATCGTCGTACTCGTTCTTCTTGGAGCGAGCGGGCAGCTTCACCTTCTCGCGCGGGATGGGCTCGTAGGGGACGAGGTCCAGGATGTGTCGTATGCAGTTCAGACGGGCCCGCTTCTTGTCGTCCGAGCGCAGGATGTGCCAGGGCGCGACGTCGGTATCGGTCGACTCGAGCATCCTGTCGCGGGCCAGCGAATAGTCGTACCAGCGGCTGCGCGAGGGCAGATCCATCGGGCTGAGCTTCCACTGTCGAAGGGGGTCGTCGATGCGGGCCTCAAAGCGTCGCTTCTGCTCCCTGTCGCTCACCTCGAGCCAGATCTTGATGAGGCGGATTCCGCCGTCGACGATGTACCGCTCGACGATGGGGCAGCGGTCGAGGAAGCGCTCGTACTGCTCGTCGGTGCAGAATCCCATGACGTGCTCGACGCCCGCGCGGTTGTACCAGCTGCGATCGAAGATCACGACCTCCCCGCCCGCCGGGAAGTGCTGCATGTACCGCTGGAGATACATCTGCGTCTTCTCGCGGTCGGATGGGGCTGGGAGCGCCACCAGCCGGAAGACACGCGGGCTCACGCGTTCGGTGATGACCTTGATCACGCCGCCCTTGCCGGCCGCGTCGCGTCCCTCGAAGACGATGATGATCCTTTCGCCGGTGTGCCTGACCCAATCCTGAAGGGTACACAGCTCCGCCTGGAGCTTGCGCAGCTCCTTCTCGTACTGCTTCCGAGTCAGCGGTTCCGACTGATCCCGCGCTTTCGCCTTGCTCGCCGAGCTTTGCTGCGCCGTCTTGGCCATGGAGTCGCCCTCCCTCGGTATCGGCGCGCCGCGCGAGCACGACCGCGCCCTTCCCTGCCCTGCGAAGGAACGTATCCCGACCGAGCGACGGCTCGCCATTGCACTTTGGTGCAATACCCCTGGATTCAACGGCACGGGCGCTTAGGCTCAGAGTACGGTGCGATCCGAAACCCATGAGGGGGTTTCCCGCGACGCGGGAGACTCCGGATGGCCGGGAGGGTCCCATGCGAACCGGGAATGTGCGGAGCAATGCGTCGTTGCGGGCGGCACGTCGGCTCGTCGCGGCGCTGGCGGGGGCGGCGCTGCTTGCGGCCTGCGAGAACGCCGGCCAGGGAGCGGTCTCCGGCGGCGCGGTCGGCGCGCTGGGAGGCCTGGCCATAGGCTCCCTCAGCGGCGATGCGGGCAAGGGCGCGGCGATCGGCGCGATCTCCGGGGCGGTCGCCGGCGGCATCATCGGCGACCAGAATCGGCGCGCGTCCGAGCAGCAGCAGCAGATGCGGTACGGAGGAGAACAGCAGCGATGAACGCGTCACGACAGGCCCGCGCGCTCGGTGTTGCCCTCGTCCTCGCCGGCATGACGCTCGCGGGATGCCAGAGCCAGCCGCCCTCTTCCGCTAGCCCCCAGAGCCCCGACCTGCGACAACTCGAGACGCCGCCCGGCGGCACCGCGGAAGACGCGGACCGCGCCGCCCTCGCTCGCTTCGTCGGGGCGTGGAGCTTCGAGGGCTGGTGGGCCGGCGCGGACGGAGAACGGACCGCCGTCGCCGGACGGGCAGCCGGTGTGATCGAGAGCGTGCATTTCGTCCTGCTCGACCTGCAGACGACATCCGGAGAGTTCGCGGGGCGAGCCGGGCGGAAGTCGGGGTCGCTGCTCTTCGCGTCGGAGCCGGGCATCGGCCTCACGCTCACCGCGTGGGGCGATGCGTCGCCGGCGATGAACCGGCTCGCGGGGACCGTTGACGGGGCCGGCTCGGTGTTCACGTTCACCGAGGCGAGGACCCCGGCGGGTCGACATCGGCTCGGCGCGAGGATGGCGTTCGAATCGGACGACCGCTGGGTCGGCGAGATCAGGGACGAGACCGCCGCCGGTCAGCCGGTGGTCGCACGCTACGTCTTCACCCGAGTCGGCGAATGAGGATCGCAACGCGTCCGGCCGTAGGCAGTCCGGGGAGGAGTTGCGCGGCCGGCCGGAGCAGAGAGCGGTCGTGACTGGCGACGATACATCGCGTGACACTGCAGTGTCGCGGAGCCGGCCGTGGGGCTTGCTCGCCGCGGCATGTCTCTCCTGCGCGAGCACGCGTCTGCCCGCCCAGCCGGCGCCCGAGCCTCAGAATCCCGCGCCCGCAGGCGACTCGGTGGCGCGTCCGACGGAGCCCGCCGAAGGGCCCGATGCGGCGCTCCCGGCGCCACCGCCGGAGGACCTGCTCCCCCCGACCACGCTCGAGAAGGAACTCGCGCAGATCCGGCCCGGTGTTGCGCTCAAGCGAGAGTTCGACGAGCTCGCGGGGAGAACCAACCTGCGGATCGGCCTCGCGCACACGCTCCTCTTCCAGCAGGCGTCGGGTGGTCCCGGCGAGCGGTGGGCCGGCGGCGGCGATCTCGACCTCCTCGCGAAATGGACGCCCGTAGGGGCGGGCACCAAGGACACCGGCGTCGTGGCGTTCGCGGGCGAGTACCGCTACCAGATCGGGGACCAGGCTCCCTCGGCGCTCGGCGGCGAGATCGGAACACTCCTGCCCACCACCAACGGCTTTGGCGAGCGCCCCATGACCGTGAAGGAGCTCTACTGGGACCAGAGGCTGTTCGAAGACCGGTTTCGGTACGCGGTCGGGCGCGTGGACCCCGAGAACCTCTTCGGCGGCCACCGCCTTCAGAGCGCCAACACGTACTTCCTGAACAAGGCGTTCTCCAGCAACCCTACCGTCGCCTACCCCGGTCCCGGCCTCGTGGCGGCGGCGCAGGTGAAGCCCGCGCCGTGGCTGTATGTCGACGGCGGGATCGTTGACGCGAACGGCAGCGCGACGGTCGGCAACTTCGAGGGCTTCTTCGAAGACGGGGAGTTTCTGTTCTTCGGCGAGGCCGGCGTGACGCCGGACATTGCGGGTCTGGGCACGGGACGCTACCGCCTGGCCATCTGGAGCATCGATGCTCGCGAGGCGGCCGACAAGCCCTCCGACGGGGGGATCACTCTCTCCTTCGACCAGGACATAGGCGAGTCGCTGATCGCCTTCGCGAGATACGGTCACGCGGACGGGGACGTGACCGGGGTCACCGACTCGGTGCAGGGCGGCGTCGGCATCGAGGGTGTTCTGGGGGAGGAACACATGCTCGGGCTTGCGGGTGCGTGGTCCGAGCCGGCCGACGACGACAGTCGCGCCGAGAAGGTCATGGAGATGTTCCAGCGGTTCCAGCTGACCGAGACGATCCAGCTTACGCTCGGCGCCGAGGCGATCTTCGAGCCGAGCAACGCGCCCGATGACGATGTGCTGGGGGTTTTCTCCGTGCGTCTGCGGGTGTCTTTCTGACGAGCGCCGCGGTGGAGCGGTGATGGACAGGAGCGTAGCGATGGTGATCACGAGCAAGGGAGACGGCAAGCGGGCCTCGGCGGGCGTTCGCACCGAGCACGACCTCCTCGGCGAGAAGGCGATCCCGGCGGACGCGTACTACGGCGTGCAGTCGGCACGAGCGATGGAGAACTTCGCCATCTCGGGAGTGAGGCTCTACCACTATCCCGACATCATCCGCGGACTGGGGATGATCAAGCTCGCTGCCGCGCGGGCGAACCATGACTGCGATCCCAGGGCGATGCCGAAAGACGTGCTCGAGGGCATCGAGGCGGCCTGCGCCGATCTTCTGGAGGGCAAGCTCCACGACCAGTTCGCTGTCGATGTCTTTCAAGGGGGGGCCGGCACCTCCACCAACATGGCGGCGAACGAGGTCATCGCAAACCGCGCGCTGGAGCACATGGGGAAGCACAAGGGAGAGTACAGATTCTGCAGCCCCCACGACCACGTGAATCTGGCGCAATCGACCAACGACGCGTACCCCAGCGCACTCCACGTGGCCATGATGCTCGGCAACGACAGGCTGATCGCGGAGTTGGATCGGCTGGTGGTCTCGTTCGAGAAGAAGGCCAAGGAATTCGCGGACGTCGTAAAGATGGGGCGCACGCAGCTGCAGGACGCTGTACCCATGACGCTGGGCCAGGAGTTCGCCGCGTGGGCGAGAAGCATCGCCGACGAGGTCGTCGCGCTGCGGGCTGTCGAGCGTGTGCTGTGCGAGGTCAACATGGGCGGTACCGCGATCGGCACCGGGCTGAACGCCCCCGCCGGGTACGCCGAGAGGTGCGCGGCGCACCTCGCCGAGATCACGGGAAAGCCCGTCAGGCTCGCGGCCGATCTCGTGGAGGCGACGCAGGACACACAGGCGTACGTTCTCTACTCCTCCATCCTCAAGAGCGTCGCGATCAAGCTCTCCAAGATCTGCAATGATCTGCGGTTGCTCTCGTCGGGCCCGCGGGCCGGGCTGCACGAGATCAACCTCCCGGCCATGCAGCCGGGCTCCTCCATCATGCCTGGCAAGGTGAACCCTGTGATCCCCGAGGTGGTCAATCAGGTCTGCTTCCGCGTCATCGGGAACGACCTGACGGTTTCGCTGGCCGCGGAGGCCGGGCAGCTCCAGCTCAATGTGATGGAGCCGGTGATCGCGGCCTGCATCTTTGAATCTCAGACGCTGTTCATGAACGCCGCCGCGTCCCTCCGTGTGCATTGCGTGGACGGCATCACCGCCAATGTGGATGTGTGCCGCAGGCTCGTGGAGCAGAGCATCGGGATCGTCACGGCGCTGAACCCTGTTCTCGGTTACGAGACGGCGACGAAGCTCGCGGCGGAGGCGATGCGAACGGGCAAGGGCGTCGTTGAGCTCGTTCGTGAGATGAAGCTGCTCTCGGAGGCGCAGATCCGGGAGGTTCTCGACCCCAAGCGGATGACCGGCGCGGTCCGGTGACCCGCGCGGCTGGGCGCGGAGGGATGTCGCATGGTCTGGGCCGAGTTCGTCGTCGTGATCGCCGCCATCGTCATCGGTGCGCGCATCGGGGGCGCCGGGCTGGGCACCGTCGCCGCGATCGGACTCGCGGTGCTCGTCTTTGGCTTCGGGCTGCCGCCCTCGGCGCCGCCGGTCACGGTGCTGGCGATCATCGTCGCCGTTGTGACCGCGGCGGCCTCCATGCAGGCCGCCGGCGGGATGGACCTCCTGGTGGCGGTCGCCGAGCGGGCCCTGCGAGCAAACCCCAAGTACATCACCTTCGTCGGGCCGGCGGTGGCGTACGTCTTCACGTTCTGCTCGGGGACGGGCCACGTCGCCTACGCGATCCTGCCCGTCATCGCAGAGGTAGCGCGGAAGGCCGGGGTTCGGCCGGAACGGCCCATGTCCATCAGCGTGATCGCGTCGCAGCAGGCGATCACCGCGAGCCCGCTCGCGGCGGCCACCGCCGCGCTGCTGGCGCTGCTGGACGCCGATGGAACCGTGGGATTGTCCGACATCCTGCTGATCTGCGTGCCCTCGACCTTCATCGGATGCATGATCGGCGCGCTCTCGGTGTATCGGAAGGGAGTGGAGCTCGAGGACGACCCCGTGTACAAGGAACGTCTCGCGAAGGGCCTCGTCGAGCCGCCGAGGGAGCCGAGGAAGCTCGAGGGGAAGGACCGACGCCGGGCGATCGGCTCGGTCGCGACGTTTCTGTCGGCGGCGGTCGTCATCGTCGCCTTCGGACTGTTCGCCGACCTTCGCCCCTCGTACACCGTCACGCCCTCGGCCGAGGTCGGCATCCCCGCCTCGGAGCTCAGCGGCGCCCTCTCTCGGCTCAGCGATCCAGAGCGGCTCCATGAGACCTTCACCCGAGGTGAGCTGCGGGAGCGGCTCGATGCGATCCGGCTCGAGCAGACCTCTCCGAAGACCGTCACGATGGGCATGCCGGACATCATCCAGATCGTGATGTTCACGGCCGCGGGCATCATGATGCTCTTCTTCGGCGCCCGGCCCGGAGAGGCGGTGAAGACGTCCGTGGCAGTCGCGGGCGTGATCGCGGTGGTCTCGATCACCGGGCTCGGCTGGATGGGCAACTGCTTCTTCGACGGGAACAAGGCTCAGATCGTCGAGGCGTTCTCCGAAGTAATCAAGGCATACCCCTGGGTCTTCGCGATAGGCCTCTTCGCGCTCTCGGTCGTGCTCTTCAGCCAGGCGTCTACCGTTGCGGCCCTGATGCCGGTCGGAATCGCCCTCGGGATCCCGGCGGCCAGCCTCATCGCGATGTTCCCGGCCGTCAATGGCTACTTCTTCCTGCCCACCTACGGCACCATCGTCGCGGCCATCGCGTTCGACCAGACCGGCACCACCCGCATCGGCAAGTTCGTCCTCAGCCACAGCTTCATGCGCCCGGGGCTCGTGTCGACGATCTCGGCGGTGACCATAGGACTGCTCCTCTCGAGGATCGTCATGTGATCGCGGGGAGCGGCGGATCTCGAACCATGTTCCTGGCCACGGGGCCGGCGGGAGCGTGACACAACCGTCGCTCGAGATGTGCTCGGTTGGAGAGGACGGCGCGATGTGGTTTCGTACGAGAGGCTGGCTCGTGCCCCCGGGGCTGAATAGACGCATCCTCGTCCTCATCGGCCTCATGGCGATCGTCACGGTTGCGATCACAACTGTGATGGTCCGGTGGACGACCTTGCGCATCGTCGAGGACGCGATCGGGGACCAGATGGTCGTGCAGGCCCGGATCGCCGCGCACCTGGTGAGCATCGCGGAGCGCGAGGGCGGGATGGCGCCCGCCGAGATCAACCGGCACCTCGCTGAGATCGCCGCGTTCGCCAGGGAGCAGCGCGGCTACGAGTACGAGTTCTGGATCACCGATCCCGCGGGAAAGGTATATCTCGGGACCGTGCCGACGGAGTTCACCTTCACCCCGGATCAGCCTCAGGCCGGGGACTTCCTGCGTCTGCTGGCCCACTTCCCCGGCCACGCGGAGGTCGTGGTCCAGGACAGCCGCAAGCGCGAGATCGACGCCTCGACGTTCAAGTACGTCGGCGTCTCGGGCGTAGACCAGCCCAGGATCGTGGAGGTCGGGTACCGCACGGACTCGCTGCTCCGCGAGCTGGCGGCACAGAGCGCGCTCCAGGCCGCGGCGGTCGCGTCCCTGGTGCTGCTGGGAGCCGTCGTGGCCTACTGGATCCTCCACCGCCTCATCGCCGCCCCTCTGAACGAACTGATTCGCGCTGCGCGCCAGGTCGAGGCCGAGACCTACCAGATGGGCGGCCTCACCGCCGTCTGCGCCCGTCGGGACGAGCTCGGCCGACTCGCCCGCGTATTCGAGGAGACGGTCGGCAAGTTGGGCGCGCGGTACGACTCGCTGGTCAATCTCATGCGCTCCATCGTGCTCAAGGTGCGCGGTGACGGCGTCATCTCGTTCGCCAATGCCTACGCGTCGGAGCTGCTCGGGTTCTCGAACGCGGAGCTGATCGGTCAGCCGCTCGACCGGATCCTTCCCCCGGAATGGCAGGCGCGGGTCAGGGGGCGTCTCGAGTCGCTCGGGGCGGACCACGTACAGACGAGCGAGACGAACGAGAACATCAGCAAGGCCGGCGAGCGATACTGGATCGCGTGGACCAACCGCGTCATCAAGGACGGGATCGGAGCGGAGAAAGAGTTGCTGTGCGTCGGCAACGACGTCACGGCCGAAACGAAGCAGCGGCTGGCTCTGGAGGAGAGGGAGGAGCAGTTCCGCTCACTGCTCGAGGCCACGCCCGACGCGCTCGTCATCAGCGATGAGGGGGGCCGGATCGTGCTGGTCAACGCCCAGACCGAGCGACTCCTGGGACACACGCGGGACGAGTTGATCGGGCAGCCGGTCGAGATGCTCGTGCCGGAGCGCGCTCGCTCCGGGCACCCCGGTCTCCGCGCCCGCTACCACGCGAGTGCCGCGGTGCGCTCGATGGGGATGGGGCTGGAGCTGGCCGCCCTGCGCAAGGACGGCACAGAGATCCCTGTCGAGATCAGCCTGAGCCCGCTGCGCCGGCCCGACGGCGGCGGAACGTACGTCTGCAGTTCGCTCCGCGACATCAGCCAACGCAGAGCGCTCGAGCGAGAGGTCCGCGCCAGCGAGGCGCGCAACCGCCTCATCCTCCAATCCACGGCCGAGGGGATCTTCGGCGTGGACACCGAGGGACGCATCACCTTCGTCAACCCTCCCGCGTGCGAGATGCTCGGGTTCCTCGAGCAGGAGCTGATCGGCCGGCCGTCCCACCAGCTCATCCATCACCACCGGGCAGACGGGACCGTCTATCCGGTCGAACAGTGCCCGATGTTCGCCGCCTACAAGCGCGGCGAGCGCAGTCGCGTGGACACGGAGTTCCTCTGGCGTAAGGACGGCGGCGGCCTGCCGGTCGAGTACGGCGCCACGCCCATGGTCAAGGACGGCGAGATTGTCGGGGCGGTCATCAGCTTCACAGACATCACCGAACGCAAGCGGCAGGAAGCCGAGCTGCAGACCCAGCACAGCGCGCTGGAGGCCGCCGCCAACGCCATCGTGATCACCGATAGCCGCGGCGTCATCCAGTGGGTCAACCCGGCGTTCGTCCGGCTGACCGGCTACGCGCGTGACGAGGCGATCGGCCAGAATCCCCGAGTGCTCAACTCCGGCGTGCACGCGAAGGAGTTCTTCGAAGACCTGTGGCGGACCGTCCTCGCGGGCTCCGTGTGGCAGGGCGCCCTGACCAATCGGCGCAAGAATGGGGAGCTCTACCAGGAGGAGATGACGGTGACCCCCGTGCGGGCGGGCGGAAAGGAGATCACCCACTTCGTCGCCGTCAAGCAGGACATCACCGAGCGCCAGCGGGCCGAGGCGGAGATCAAGAAGTCGGGCTTCCTCTCGGATATCGCGCTCCAGCTGACCCATAGCGGCTACTGGCACATCGACTACGCCGACCCGGATTACTACTACCAGTCCGACCGTGCAGTCAGGATTGTCGGGGAGGCGGTCAAGCCCGACGGCCGCTACCACCTGCGCGACGAGTGGTTCAGCCGCCTGCTCGACGCGGACCCTGCACTGGCGGAGCAGACCGCGGAGCGGTATCAGGGGACAATCGAGGGACGGTACGAGAGCTACGACGCGACGTACAAGTACAAGCGTCCCGCTGACGGGCGCGTCATCTGGCTCCACGCCGCGGGCGAGGTTGTCCGCGGGGACGACGGCAGGGCCCGCTGCATGTACGGAGTGTACCAGGACATCACCGACTTCAAGCGCCTCGAAGAGGAGCTGCGCGAGGCGACCGAGAAGGCCGAGGAGGCCACCGTCGCCAAGAGCGCCTTCCTCGCCAACATGAGCCACGAGATCCGCACCCCCATGAACGGCATCATGGGCATGACGGAACTGGCCCTCGACACCGACCTCACCGAGGAGCAGCGCGACTACCTCAACACCGTCAAATCCTCTGCCGACGCCCTGCTCTCCCTGATCAACGACATCCTCGACTTCTCCAAGATCGAGGCCGGCCGCATCGAGCTGGATCCTGTCGACTTCCTCCTCCGCGACTCCCTCAGCGACACCCTCAACCCGCTCAGCCTCCGCGCCAGCAGCAAGGGCGTGGAGCTGGCCTACGAAGTCCACGCGGATGTCCCCGACGCCCTCGTCGGGGATGTCTACCGCCTCCGCCAGATCATCGTGAATCTCGTCGGCAACGCCATCAAGTTCACCGACCACGGCGAGGTCGTCGTCTCCGTGGGGGTCGCCGAACGGTCCGGCGACGATGTCACCCTTGAGATTGCCGTCCGCGACACGGGCATCGGCATCGCCCCCGAAGCGGCCGCACGGCTCTTCCGGCCCTTCGAGCAGGCCGAGAGCTCCACCACCCGCAAGTACGGAGGCACCGGGCTCGGCCTCGCCATCTCCCGACAGCTCGTCGAGCTGATGGGAGGCAGCATCCGCCTCGAGAGCTCGCCCGGGGAGGGCAGCGCCTTCTTCTTCACCGCGCGTCTCAAGGCGGGCGCCGAGCGCGCCAGCGGCTCCGCAGAGGACGCCGCGAGGCTCTTCGCCGGCAAGGCCGCGCTCATCGTCGACGACAACGAGACCAACCGCCGAATCGTCTCGACGATCCTCACGAACTGGGGACTCCGTGTCATCGCGGCCGACTCCGCGCGTGCGGCTCTGGCCCAGCTCGACCGGGCCGCCAACGCCGGCCAGCCCGTCTCCCTCATCGTCACCGACCTGCACATGCCCGACATGGACGGCTTCCAGCTGACCGAGACCGTCCGCAGCCGCGACGCCTACCGAACGCTCCCCGTCGTTCTCCTCACCTCCTCCGCCTCGCCCGGCGACAACGCTCGCTGCGCCGAGCTCCAGATCGCCGCACGCCTCCTCAAGCCGGTCAAGCAGTCGCTCCTGCTCGACAACCTCATGCGGATCCTCTCGGGCGCCAGCCGCATCGACGCGGCTGCGCCGCGCACCGCGCCCGCCGGGGCATCCGTTGCCGACCGCGCCCTCCGCGTCCTCCTCGCCGAGGACAACGCGGTCAACCAGAAGTTCGCGGTCCGCCTCCTCTCCGGCGCGGGGCACGAGGTGACCGTCGCCTGCAACGGGCGCGAGGCCGTGGACCGATGGTCCCAGGGCGCGTTCGACATCGTCCTCATGGACGTCCAGATGCCCGAGCTTGACGGGCTCGACGCGACGCGGGAGATCCGCGCCCGCGAGGGCCCCACGGGCAGGCGCACGCCGGTGGTCGCGATGACGGCCAACGCGATGGCCGGCGACCGCGAGGCCTGCCTGGACGCGGGCATGGACGGCTACGTCTCCAAACCGGTGAAGAAGGAGGCTCTCTTCGCCGAGATCGACCGAATCATGAAGGGAGTCTCGCATGGCAATGAGCTTTGACGAGGCCGAGCTGCTCGAGCGCATCGACAACGACCTCACATTCCTCGCCGAGACTGTCCAGATGCTCGCCGACGAAGGCCGGGTCTTGATGATGCAGGTGGGCCAGGCCGCGGCCGCCGGCGACGCTTCCGCACTGGTCAGAGCGGCCCACGCCCTCAAGGGGATGATCTCGAACTTCTGCGCGCCGAGCGTCTACAGACTCGCACTCGAGCTCGAGCACATGGGGCGCGACGGCGACCTTTCCGCCGCCGCGCCGCTTGTGGATCGTCTCCGCGTGCGTCTGGAGTCGCTCATCGCCGAGCTGCTCGCGTTCATCCAGGCGAAGTCCCGATGAGGATCCTCATCGCCGAGGACGAGCCGGTCACCCGTGCCTCGCTCGCGCGCCAGCTCGAGCGGTGGGGGCACGCTGTCACCGCATCCCCCGATGGCGAGGAGGCGTGGGCGCGATTCGGCGAGTCAGAGTTCGACCTGGTCATCACCGACTGGGAGATGCCGCGTCTCTCCGGGGTCGAGCTCATCCAGCGGATCCGCTCCGCCCCCGAGGCGCGCTTCGTCTACATCGTCATGCTCACCGGACGCACGAACAAGGCCGACCTTGTCGGCGGCATCGAGGCCGGGGCCGACGACTTCGTGGCAAAGCCGTTCGACCGCGAGGAGCTCCGGGTGAGGCTGCTGGCGGGCGAGCGCATCGTGAGCCTCGAGCGCAAGCTGCACCGCCAGAACGCCGAGCTGCAAGAGGCGAGCGAGCGGATGCGGTACGACCTCCGGGCCGCCTCGCGTGTGCAGCGTTCCATGCTCCCACGAGGAAACATCGTGACGCCCCGCGTGCGCACGGCATGGGGGTACGTCCCCACGGACGAGCTGGCCGGCGACGCGATCGGTCTTCATCTGATCGCCGACCGATACCTGGTGGCGTATGTCATCGATGTCAGCGGCCACGGGGTCCCTGCGGCGCTCCTGTCGGTGACCGCGATGCACGCGCTTGCGCCGGCCCCCGGGGAAGCCTCGCTCCTCCGGGACATGTCCTCCGGCGGGCCGGCGAGCACGGTGCGCCCTCCATCGCAGGTTGCCTTCGAGCTGAACCGGCGCTTCCGCTCCGGCGGGACGGACGACCGGTTCCTGACGATGGTGCTGTGTATCCTCGATACGTTCGAGGGGCGGCTTCGCTTCACCTGCGCAGGTCACCCGCCCCCGATCCTCATCCGGAACGGCGCCGCCATGGAGCTTGAGGACGTGGGGAGCCTGCCGATCGCGGTGCTCGACGAGGTCGACTTCGGCGAGGGCACGATCCGGCTCGAGCCCGGTGACCGCGTCTGTCTCTTCTCGGATGGGGTTCTCGAGCAGATGGACGCCGTGGACGGCGTTCAGTTCGGAGTCGCTCGGCTCAGAACACTCCTGTGCGGCCGCCACTCCGAGGGCCCGCAGCAAGCTGTGGATCACACCATCACCGCGCTTGCCGCGTGGGCCGGCTGCCGCGCGTTCTCCGATGATGTCTCGTTGGTGACCGTGGATTGGTTGGGCGACGATGCGGGCGGGCTCGACCGCCGACAGAGTGGAGGTGGCGGATGATTGCTGCGACCGTGAAGAGAACGGTGCTCCTGATGGTCCTCGTTTGCTGGGGCGCCCCGGGCGCGATGGCTCAGAACCCCGTGCAGTGGAGCGGGAACGTCGAGCAGTCGGTCGCCCGGGCGAGCGAGCAGTGGCTGCCGCTGCTCTTCTGGGTCACCGGGGACAGCGACCAGGACGAGGACGATCTGGACGACGCCCAGGAGGAGTGCTTCCGCGACCCCGTCGTCGTGGACATCATCCACCGCCGATTCGTGCCCGTGCGCGTCGCGCGAAACAGCCGGGTGATCAAGGCGGCCGAGCGGCTGGGGCTCCCGACCGAGTTCGGCCTCTACTGCGCCGTGCTGACGACCGACGGCAGGCTCCTCGACAGCATGGGGCCGGCCGAGGTGGCCGACCCGCGTGCATTCGCCGAGCATCTTCTGGCCGCGTCGGCGCACTACCTGGACGACCTCTACGAGAGCCGGATCCGCCCCGCGCTGGAGGACCCGACGGCCGAGAAAGCACAGGTGCGCCTGGCCGCACAGACCGTATACCGTCTGGGCATCCGCCGCGCCGACGGCGACATCATCCGGCTGCTTGAGCGCCCCGACCTCACGCCGAGCGAGAGGGCGAGGCTCTACTCGCTCCTGGCGCACCTGGGCACGCAAGCGAGCGTGTCCACCCTGCTGGCACGGGCGGACGAGGCGCCAGCGGCGGCCGCGCTGCTCAAAGCCGAGCCCGGGGCGCTCGAGTGGCTCCTCCCGGCCCTACCGGGAGAGGACGGCCCGGTCGATTCGAGCCAGTTGGCCGCGTACCGCGCGGCCATCCACGCCTGCCACATGGCCTCGAGCAAGCCCGACGCGTGGTGGGAGGGGGCCACGCCGGAGGATCGCGTGCGCGAACTCGAGCGCGTCCGGACCAAGGCCGAGGCCGTGCTCGAGTATTGGAGTCGCCAGCAGGGCGGATAGGCAGGCTCGCAACCGAGGCGGCGGGACGCCCGCGCCGTGCGCGGGACCGCTGACACAGCGTCGCGCGACGTTACACCTTCGGAGCGGCCTCTCGCACGTCCGCGCCAGCGCCAGACTCATAGCTGCGGAAGTTCTCGATGAACAGCGAGGCCAGCCGCTTCGCCGCCCTGTCGTACGCCGCTCCATCTTCCCACGTGCCCCGCGGGCGCAGGATCTCCCCGGGCACACCGGGGCACGCGGTGATGATCTCGAAACGGAACATGTGGTCCCGCTCACGCGGGGCGTCCGAGAGGGCGCCGCCGTGGATCGCATCCAGGATTGCGCGGGTGTGCGCCAGTCTGATCCGCGTTCCCGACCCGTAGGCGCCGCCGCTCCAGCCCGTGTTGACCAGCCACACGCGTGCGCCGTGCTCCCGGAGCTTCGCCCTGAGAAGCTCCGCGTACCGGCTCGGGTGCCATACGAGGAACGGCCCGCCGAAGCACGGCGAGAAGGTGGCCGCCGGTTCCTTCACCCCCTCCTCCGTCCCGGCCACCTTCGCCGTGTAGCCGCTCATGAAGTGGTACATCGCCTGTTCCGGCGTCAGGCGGCTGACCGGGGGCAGCACGCCGAACGCGTCGCACGTCAGGAAGATCACGTCCGTCGGGTGCCCCGCCACGCAGGGGATCCGCGAATTGCGGATGAAGTGGATCGGGTACGCACCGCGTGTGTTCTCCGTGATGCTCGTGTCCGCGAAATCGACCGTTCGATCCTCCTCGAGGACGACGTTCTCCAGCACCGCGCCGAAGCGGAGCGCCTGAAAGATGTCGGGCTCGGTCTCGGGGGAGAGGTTGACCGCCTTCGCGTAGCATCCACCCTCGATGTTGAAGATCCCCTCGTCGGTCCACACGTGCTCGTCGTCCCCGATCAGATTGCGCTTCGGATCGGCCGAAAGCGTCGTCTTCCCCGTGCCGGAAAGGCCGAAGAGAAGCGATGAGCGCCGCGATTCGCGGTCGGCCGTGGCCGAGCAGTGCATGGAGAGGAGCCCGCGCTTGGGCGCGAAGTAGTTCACCGCCGTGAACACGCCCTTCTTCATCTCGCCGGCGTACTCCGTGCCGAGGATGATCAGCTCCCGCTCCTCGAGGCTCAGGCAGATGCTCGTCCTCGAATCGATACCCGTCGTGAGGCGGTTGGCAGGGAACGCCCCGGCATTGCAGATCACAAAGTCGGGCGTGCCAAAGCTCTCGAGCTCTTCCCTCGACGGCCGGATGAGCATCGTGTGCATGAACAGCGCGTGGTACGGCCTCGAGCAGATGACGCGCACCTTGATGCGGTACTTCGGATCCCATCCGGCAAACCCGTCAAAGCAGTACACCCGGTCGCGCGTGTTGAGGTAATCGCGAGCCCGCTCCCGATTGATCGCGTAGGAGCGCTCGTCCAGCGGCACGTTCACCGGTCCCCACCAGACGTCCGCCTCAGTAGCCGGGTGCTTCACGATCCGCTTGTCCTTCGGTGAACGACCCGTCTTGACGCCCGAGTAGGCGACAAGGGCCCCGTTCTCGGCGATGCTCGCGTCCTTCTCATACCGGATGGCGTGCTCGTACAGCCTGCTCGGAGGCAGGTTGCGCCAGACCTCGCCGACCGTGATCCCGTGCTCCCCAAGGCTGAACGATGTTGCCATGGTTGCCTCCCTGTCTCCGCCACGGCGACCCGCGAACCGATCGCCGCCGCGATGTCAGTTGCACGCGGTGCGCTCGCGCACGCAATCACCCATTCTACGCGGACCCCGCCCGTCGACCGAGTCGGGCGCTGGGGTGAGGTCCCGTGCCAGTACGCTCCGAGGCACGCCTTCGGGCGTGGCGTGCCAGTCCGTTGAGCCCCGGTCGCATGGCGGCCCGGCCCCACGCGGGCGCCCCCAGGGCCGGAGCGCAAGAACCGCCGGCGCCGCTTCCCGAGTGCGAGTCGATCAATCGCGGGGTCAGGCTTCCGATGGTCGAGAAGCCGCCGACGGACGCCTGTTAGAATGACCCCATGAGGGGCGGAGTCGGGCTAACACGGTGGGGCTCCAGCCCGGTCGCGCCGAGCGCCGGTGGGCGCCCGATGAGCCTGATCCACCTGGCCGCCGCGATGCTTCTCGGCCCGTGGGAATGCCCCTGCAGTGCGCAGGCCCCCGCGGCCGCGGATGACTACGTGATCAAGAACTGGGAGGTCGAGGACGGCCTGCCGAACAACTCAGCCACGGCGATGGCGCAGACCGAGGACGGGTACATCTGGTTTGGCACCTTCGCCGGGCTGGTGCGGTTCGACGGAGCCCGATTCGAGGTCCTCGATCAGACGACGACACCCGAGCTCCGCGGCGGGTCCGTCGTGAACATGCACCTCGACGGTTCCGGGCGTCTCTGGGTGAGCACCCTCGAGGGCCTGGCGGTGCGGAACGGCGGGGGCTGGCGCACGATAGACGCCGAAGACGGGTGGGGAGGCGACTACGTGCGGTCCTTCGCCGAACGGGGCGATGGCGCGCTGCTCGCCTCAACATTCAACGGCCGACTGATGGAGTGGACCGACGGTCGATTCCGAGAGATGCCCCGCCCGACCGACCAGCGACACGGGGCCATGTGCGCCGCTGACGCCCTCGGCAACTGGTGGATCGCGCAACCCGGCTACGTCGGGATGTGGAACGGGGAGTCCTGGACGCCGGTGATGTCCGATCCGGCCGTGCGCGACGGCGTCGGCTGCGCTCCGGCTCGCGACGGCGATGTCTGGGCGATCGTCGGCGCCGGAGAGATCCGCAAGTATCGGGGCACGGCGGAGGTGCTTCGCCTTTCCGTCGCGGACCTCCCGTCCGGGGTGTGGGCCGCGTTCGAGGATTCCAGCGGATACCTGTGGATCAGCACCCTCGACGCCGGCGTGTTCCGCGTGGATCGCGACGGTCGGTGCGACCGTTGGGACATGGACGCAGGGCTCTCTTCGAACGGCGTGCGGTTTGTCTTCGAGGACCGCGAGCGCAACCTCTGGATCGGCACGAGCGGTGGCGGCCTGAATCGGTTCGTGCCGCGCCGGGTCCATGTGTACGGCACGCAGGATGGCATCGCCGAGCGTGTGGTGAACTCGCTGTGGCCGGCGCCCGACGGGACGATCCTCGTCGGGACCTACGGGCGCGGGCTCTTCAGGCTCGGCCCCCAGGGGGCGGCCCCCATCCCGCTGGTCGCGGCGGGCGGGCCGGTGCGCTACATCCAGTCCGTCCTCCAAGACCGCGCGGGGCGCACCTGGGTGGGCACATTCGGCGACGGGCTCTTCATCATCGACGGATCCGGGAGTCTGGCCATCCCTCCTGACCAGACCGGGGGAGGCAACATCATCGCGATGTTCGAGGACTCGCGGGGACGGGTGTGGGTCTCGGGAGGGCAAGGCGTCGCCGTCATCGACGCGGGAGACTCCCGGACCGAGGGCGGACAGCCGCGAATGGCGCTCCGCGGCGTGCGCGCGTTCGCGGAGGACGCCGACGGCAGTGTCTTGATGTCCGGGAGAGAGGGTGTTTTCCGCGTGCGAGGCGACGCGCTGGAGCAACTCACCGATCCCGCGGGTCAACCGATGCACGATGTGTTCTGCCTCCGCCCCACGCCCGACGGCGTGTGGATGGGGACCGCGAGGACGGGCCTCCTCCGCTGGCGACCCGGGCGCCTCGACGCGATCGGTGCCTACGCCGGCCTTCGCACGGACTCCGTGTACGGGATAATCGAGGACGAGAGCGGCGAGTGGTGGATGGCCACAGGGAAGGGCATCGTGAGGGCGAGCCGCGCCGGGCTGGAAGCCGTCGCTGACGGGCGCGCATCGCGCGTGCAGGCGCAGGTGCTCGGTGTCGAGGACGGCAAGGAGGGCAGCGAATGCTCGGGCGGCCGGCAGCCGGTGTGCGGCACGAGCCCCGACGGTCGGCTCTGGTTCGCGACGCCGAAGGGGGTCGCGGTCGTAGACCCTCGCGGGCTTCGCATCAACGACACGGCCCCGCCGGTGCTTGTCGAGCGCGTGTCGTTCGCGCCCGACAACACCCCCCACGGGAAGACACAGAGCCTGGAGGGGGAGTCGCTCGGCGCGGGTCTTGCGATCCCGCCCGGAAGCCGGCACATCGAGATCCGCTACTCGGGGCTGAGCTACACGAGCCCTGAGGAGGTGCAGTTCGAGGTGAAGCTGGAGGGACTCGAAGACTCCTGGCGTAGCGTCGGCAACAACCGATCGGCCGTGTTCCACTCCCTCTCGCCTGGGCGGTACGTCTTCCGTGTTCGCGCGGCCAATGACGACGGCGTGTGGAACGAGGAGGGCGCGAGCCTCGCGTTTACCATGCGGCCGCACTACTGGCAGAGCTGGTGGTTCTGGGCGATCGTCGGCGCCGGATCGACGACCGGCAGCGCCGGCGCGGCGTGGCTCGCTGCCGGGGCACGCTTCAGGCGGAGGCGCGCGAAGGAGCGCTTCCAGCGCGTCGTCGAGTTCGCGCCCACGTCGATGGTCGTCGTGGATGCCCAGGGCAAGATCTCGCAGGTCAACGGCCAGGCGGAGCGGGAGTTCGGGTACCAGAGGTCTGATCTCATCGGTCGCCCGGTCGAGCTCTTGCTCCCCGACGGACTTCCGGGCGGCCGCGGGCCACCGGAGCACGACGGAGCACTCCGCTCGCCGATCGTCGTGGGGGAGCCTCGCGGTGTGCGGAGCGACGGCAGCTCGTTCCCGATCGAGCTCGTGGTGAGCCCCGTGCAGACCGCACGGGGCACGAGCACGCTGGCGTCGATCACCGACATCAGTGAGCGGAAACGGACAGAGCTCGAGCTGGCGATGCAGCGCAACGAGTTGGCGCACCTCTCGCGAGTCACCATGCTGGGCGAGCTCTCCGGCTCGCTCGCGCACGAGCTGAACCAGCCCCTGACCGCGATCCTCAGCAACGCGCAAGCGGCCCAGCGTCACATCGAACGCGAACAGATCGACCTCGTCGAGGTCAGGGAGATCCTCGGCGACATCGTCGAGCAGGACAAGCGTGCCGGAGAGGTGATCCGCCGCCTCCGCGCCCTTCTCCAGAAGGGCGAGTCGCAGCACCAGACGCTCAACCTGGGCGACGTGGTCTTCGACGTGCTGCGCCTGATGCGCAGCGACCTGATCAATCACGGCGTCGAGGTCGTCTCGCGGCTCGACCCCGACCTGCCGGATGTTCTCGGAGACCGGGTGCAGCTCCAGCAGGTGCTCATGAACCTGCTCATCAATGCGTGCGACGCCATGGGCGGGATCCCGCGGGAAAGGCGTTCGCTCGAGATCCGGACCGAGACCGAGAGCGGGGCGTTGCGCGTGTCCGTGATCGATACCGGGCCGGGGTTTCAGCCGGACTTCGGCGACAGGCTGTTCGAGCCCTTCTTCACCACCAAGGCGACGGGCATGGGGCTCGGCCTGGCGGTGTGCCGTACGATTATCCGTTCGCACGGCGGGGAGATCTGGGCCGAGCACAATCCCTCCGGCGGTGCGACGTTCTGTTTCTCACTGCCGGCGGGCGGAACGCGGGCGCCTGACACATGAACGACTCCGAACATATCGTGTACCTCGTCGACGATGAGCCGGCGGTGCTCAAGGCCGTCTCGCGCGTCCTCCGCTCCGCGGGCTTCCGTGTCGCCGCCTACGAGTCCCCCCGCCGCTTTCTCCAGGAGCACGACCCCTCCAGGCACGGGTGCGCCGTGCTCGACATGGCGATGCCGGGGATCGACGGGCTCGAGCTCCAGCGGAGCCTGACCGGCGCGGAGAGCGGCGTCTCGCGTCCCATTGTCTTTCTGACCGGCCGGGCCGATGTTCCCCAGAGCGTCAAGGCGATGAAGCGCGGCGCCGTTGACTTCCTCACCAAGCCCGTGGACGACGCGGCCCTGATCGCGGCGGTGCGATCGGCCCTTGCGCTCGACCTCCGGATGCGCCGCGAGCACGACGACACCGAGCATCTCGAGCGGCGCCTGGCGACGCTCACGCCGAGAGAACGCGAGGTGATGGACCACGTGGTGGCGGGCCGTCTGAACAAGCAGATCGCGGCCGAGCTGGGCACCACGGAGGGCACCATCAAGGTGCATCGAGCCCGGGTGATGCAGAAGCTCGGGGCCTCTTCCCTGGCCGAGCTTGTCCGCATGGCCGAACGCATCGAGGCCGCGAGCGCATCCCCCAGGACGCATTACACCAAGGTGCAATAGCCGGGCCCTGAGCCGGTGCGTACCTTCGGGATGTGATCGGTGCATCGCCGCAGGTAGCGATCGTCGACGACGAGGAGCCGGTGCGCCGCGGACTCGAGAGGCTGCTGAGGTCCTGGGGGTTCCGCCCGGAGGGCTTCGCGTCGGGCGAGTTGTTCCTCGAATCGCTGGCGACCCACCGGCCGGACTGCCTCATTCTCGATCTCCACATGCCGGGGATGGACGGCTTCGCGGTGCTTGATCGCCTCAGCGCGATGCACGCGGGCATCCCGGTCGTCATCATCACGGGGTACGACACGCCGGAGTCGCGCGATCGGGCCGAGCGGTGCGGCGTGGCCGGCTACATGCGCAAGCCCCTCGATGGGCAGGCGCTGGCGGACACGATCAGGGCTTCCATCGGCACGCCGTGAGCAGCTCGTCCGGCTCAGCGGCGCAGGGTGACGATCCCCCACGGGGGCATCCGGATGGCGCCGGCAACCTCCGTGCCCGGCTCCCCCCATGGGTTGCTGCGGAGCGCCGGCGGCCCCGGCCGGCCCCAGGAAACCGACGCCTCCACCGGATAATCAGCGCAGTTGAAGAGGCGGATCAGGAGTCCGTCGCCGGAGGTCAGGGGCCGTATGGATGTCACGACGACGCTCCGGGGTGCGACGTGCAGCGGCGGCGTGGGGAGCGGCACATCGGCGGAGGCTCCGGCGGCCAGGAGCGGCTGCGATCGCTCGACCCCGAAGCGGTGCGCCGCCGTCGGGTCGAAGGGGCCGTGGGTCGTGATGGAGTACCGGAACGTCGTGGGGCCCTCCTGCTCGGCCCTGTAGTTCGTGTGCCAGTGGTTGTTCATGACCCACGAGAAGAACGTCTGCGAGGGCTTGAGGTGAGAGAGCCACTCCGCCGGGTTCGAGAGCGAACCGATGCGGTCGCCGGTGATCCCGCCGACCTCGATCAGGGGCGCATCGACGGTGGCCCACGTCACGCCGTGCTCGGCGTTGGAGACATCGACCCATCGCTGCGCTGTCAGCCAGTTCCGGCACGCTCCGGGGAGCTGATCGATTTCCGGGCGCACGACCGCCCAGGGCGTATCCACCCGGATCTCCCCCCGGGGAACGTTGAAGGCGAAACCGAGGTGCACCCCTTCCTTCTCGCGCACCGGCAGCTTGTCGAGCGTGTCGATGATGTCCACCCGGTCAAGGCCGTCAACGATCCGCACCTCGCGGACCAGCCGGCGGCAGCCCGGGGCGTCGGACTCGACGAGCAGCGAGGCCACGAGCGGGCCCGGCTCCTTCACTCGGATCGACACCGGCCCATTCCGAGCGGCGCTCGCGGCGTCGCTCCCGCGCACATAGCGGTACTCGTTGAGGGCGAGCGGGGCGCGGGCGTCCACCAGGTCGGCTGGGGCGCCGTCGCAGCGCAGGCTTGTGATCGCGCCGGTGCCCTCGTCGATGCGCAGGCTCACCAACCCGTTCGTGAGCGAGTTGCCGGTTGCGATCGCGCGGCCGGCCGGTGGCGTCGTCCCCTGGGTGAGGGTGAAGCGACGTGCGCCGAGCGCGGGCACGTCACGGGCAAGAAAGACGAGCTCACCGGTCGCGAGTCGCTGCGAGGGGGCGAGATCGCCGTCGTCCCGCACGACCGTGCTCGCACCCCTGCCGAGGTATTCAGGCACTACGACCAAGTCGGTCCGTGACCACGAGACCGTGTTCCACACATCGATGGTGTCGGCGTGGCCGACGGGCGTGGGGTCGTGCAGGGCCTCTGCGAGGAGCGCCTCGGACCCGGTGTGCGCATCGAGGGCGAATCCCTTCTTGATCTCCCATTGGCGGGCGACGAAGGGCGCATCGGACTCGCTGATGCTGTTCCAGGCACCCCAGGTGTGCTCGTCGTAGAGGAGCACATCCCGCCAGGCCCGGGAGAACTGCTCGGCCGGGTAGGCCACGGGATCGCGCAGCGCGAAGAGAATCTCCGCCTGCACCAGACGCTCGGCGCTGGCGCGGTTGAGCGATGTCTCGAGGGCGGACGAGGCGGCCCCGTCCTCCCAGTATGGTGTGAAGTCGCCCGAGACTTCGGGTATCCGGTCGCCGTACCGGCTCTCGAAGTCGCGGAACATCTCTGAGCACGTCGCGATGACCAGGCGCGGCGAGACGTGCGACAGGTTCCAGTCCCGCACGAACTCACTCAGGGAGGGGTCGGGGGGCCCGTTGTCGCCGCCCGTGCTGTAGCGCATCTGCACCAGGTCGTATGGATACCCGGACTCATCGAGTTGCTCGAGGTAGCGGAGCATCGGCTCGGGGCCCATCTGCTCCAGGGTCGCGCCGTGGAAGAAGGAGTATCCGGTTCCCGCGATCCAGCATAGCACGCGGTCCTCGCCCGTGGGTCCGACCCAGTAGAACGGCTTGTCGCCCCACGAGGCGAGCGTGCCGCCGATGCGGTCCGAGCGGTTGGGGCCTATCGAGAAGTAGGGCACGCCGGCTTCGGCGAGCACCGGGACGATGCCCCATGTAGAGCCGGGAACGTCGCTGATCATGGCGACGTTCAAATCCACGCCGCACCGGCGGGCGGTCTGTCCGGCGCACTCGACCAGGCGCACCAGCTCCTCGGGGCGGCAGAGGGCGGTCAGCTCGTTGCCGTAGAGGGCGTCGAGCTCGATCCAGCCCCGGCGGACCGCCTCGATGAAGGCTTCCTGCTTCTCGGGGCTCGCCTCCCGGAGGTAGCTGTCCGCGGCCCACATGACCTCGACGTTCCACTTGAAACGCGAACCCTCGGGGTAGTCGGCGGTGCGCCGCGCGGCCTCGATGGCGCGCTCGAGGTTCTCCCACTGCTTCTTCTCGACCTCGTGCTGCACCTGCGTGTAGCCGATGTCGACATGGGAGTGGGGGATGAGGTAGACAGTCCAGCGCCGGACCGGCGCGAGCTCGACGCGCCGGGCGGCCACCTCCGCCCGCCCGACCCGCACCGCGAGGGGGAGCGCCGACGCGGCTCCCGAAGCCGGTGCGAGAATCTCGGCGTGGTTGACGCCCTCTCGTAGGGGCACCGCGATGGTTCGATCGTCCCCGATGGAGAGCGAGGCGTCCACGGGGAGACCGACGTGGAGCATCGTGACGCGCACGGGCTGCGCGACGCGGCCGTCCTCGGCGCGGAGGAGGACTGCGTCGGCGGAGGCGTCGGTGATCGTGGTGAAGGGCTCGACCGGGGCGAGCGGCAGATCCGGGGGCCCTTCCAGCGAGACAGAGTCGTAGAGCGCCCAACTGCCCTCCATCGACTGAATGGAGATCACGTTGTTGCCGGCCTGGAGCGCGCCCGCCGCGATCGGCAGCTCCAGCCGGTCGGGACGCCCTCGCGAGGGGTCTCCGTGGATGGATTCGTCGCCAGCGCCGGGTGGGAGTCGCACGTCGGTTGCGTGCGCGTTGATGGTGATCCGCCATGCGGGCGGGATGGCGTGCTGCACGTCCGCCAGGTCAACGACCAGGCGAGAGTCGGCGCCGGGAGACTCCTCCAGCCCGAAGACGATCGTGAACGTGTGCTCGCGCGAGCCGGCCCAGGCGTCGGCGGGGCCGGGGTGAACGTACGGCCAATGCCTGCGCGCCTCGGAGCGACCGACCACGAACGTTGCGTCGTCCGGGAAGGCCGAGCCGAACTCCCGCCAGCGATCGCGTCCGAGCGCCATCTCGGCGGTGTCGCCGTCGGTGGCGCCGATCCGCCAGATCACCCCGCGATTCTCGGCCGCATGCGCAGGCCGCGCGACGCCCCACGCGGTCAGCGCAAGCGCCACGAGGCAGGCGCAGGCATGCGGGCAACGGGTCATGGTCATGCTCCTCTCGGCCGCCGCGCCGGTTGGAACGGGCGGGAAAGCGCCGCGGTGGCGCTTGGATCGATGCTGGATCGGAAGCGGCGTGGCATCCGTCCTAAGGGTAAGGAAGCGCTGACCGGACTCAAGCACGCACGGGCAGAGCACCGCGAAAGCGCGCGCCGCGGCGGACATGCGAGAGCGATCGCTCGCAAACGTGGATGCCTCCCGGACCAAACCCGGGGGATTGGCGGGGTTCCGCCCCGTGCTCTGCCCTCCGCTGCGGGCGCCGGACGCGGGGCGACCCGGGGACCGACGCTCCGGGTCGATATCCACCGGGCTTTCGGCGGCGAAGATCGCGTGACGCTGCACGTAACACCCGGACGCGGGCACGAGATGGACAACGAGGACCTGCTCTCGTTCGTCGAGGCGTGAGACGCCCGCGTCCTGCAGGCCTCGCGAGGCCTCACCTCTTCCGCTTTACCATCTCCTCAACCCACACCGGCACGTAGGGCGGCGTGCACCCCTTGGAGACCGGCCAGTCGCGATAGAGTCCGATCGCCTCGCCGATGGCGACCGCACGCTTGCGGTGCTGGGCGTGATGGATGCCGATCGCCGCGAGGGTGTTGTTCATCGTCCATTGCACCTCCGGCTTCGCGTTGGGCAACTCGGCCTCGATGCGGTCGAGGAGGGCGCGAACGTCGAGGCCGCCCGCGTCTCTGCTCACGAGGCCGGCGGTGAGATTCCATCCGGCGCGGGCGGCCCAGCGGTCCTTCGCCTTCATCCACTTCTCTCGCAGCCGGTCCTTCTCGGGGTGGTCCTTCACGACGTAGGCGTTCAGCCAGTCGGCGACCTGTGCGCAGGTCACGGAGCGCGTCAGCGCGTCGAGCTCCGTGGCCGAGAGCGACTCGGGCGTCATGAGAAGCGTGGCGAGGAGCTGGGCCTCGACGTTGCCAGTCTCCCAGAGCTTCAGCGCGAGCACGTGATCGGTCTTGAGCTTCTTGGCTAGGGCGCGGATGTCGCCGAGCTTGACGCCGAACTGGTTCTCGGGAGCGCCGGCCTTGGCGTTGTGCTTTCGCCGGGCTTCATCGCCGAGGGACTCGAGCGTTGCCAGGATCTCCTTGACGAGCATGCCGGATTGTAGAGCAAAGCCCAGAGACGTCGCTCGCCGCTCACAACTCTTTGTCAGTCAATCACTAACCCGCCGAGCAATATAGAACGCGTAGCCATACCACCGGCCATGCGCCGCGTGGGTTTGCATCTCAAGCTCCTCGGACGCCACGATCCGGCGAGCTTCCTCGCGGTGTTGGTGTCGGCCCAGGAAGCCTGGAAACGCAGCTTTGAGTGGTTCGTAGTAGTTCTCCACCCAGCACCCGGGTGGGATGAAGAAGAAGCCGAGCGGCGAATAGCCGGACCGCTCGAGCGTACGGATGTTTGTCGAAGCCGTGCTGATGCCGGGATACTCGGTGGTCCAATACGTCTCGACGTCCGCGGGGCGGCCGGACGTCGTCCACGTAAGGTCCGAGACGACAAGCACTCCGCCGGGTCGCAGGAAACGCGTCCACGCCCGGACGCCCGTCTCGAACCCCACGTTGTAGATCGCGCACTCGGACCAGATGACATCGAGCTCGGCGTCGCCGAACGGCAATGACTCCATGCGGCCCACACGAGCCTCGATCCGATCGCCGAGGCCCTCGCTCGCCGCCCGCTCGCGAAGCCTTTCCACGAACGCCGGCGCAGCATCGATCGCGGTGACGTGCGCGTCGAGCACCCTGGCCAGCACCAGCGTGGAGGCTCCTGTCCCACAGCCTATGTCGGCGACCCGGAGTCGCCTGCGGACATCAAGCCGGGCGAGATCGAGAGCCCGCCGCGTCTCCTCCTCGCCGCCGGGTCCCTGTCGGTCGTTGCGGATGTGCAGGTCGATGAGCAGGTCGATCTGGTCGATGGGCCACCTCCCGAGAACGGGTAGCAATGCTTGGCGCCCTGCCACGAGGGCGTCGATCGTGAACTGCGGGGCCGGCGGCGATCGCAGCCGCGGACGAGTTGCGGGGGGCCGCCGGGCGCTGCCTTGCGGCAGGATCAGAGCACCATCGCGGACCTCCAGTACCATGCTCCGATGTCTCGAATCCAGCAACCTGAGGTCCGTCTACGACGGACCACCGCCGCCGATCTGCCGATTCTGCATGCTTTCGAGCTCGACGAGACGTCGAATGATCTGGCGGGGACCAAGCCGCGCGACTGGCCCGCGTTTCAGGCCCGGTGGGCCGAGCTTTTGGCAGATCCCGACGGAAGCGCGACCGGCGTCACCCCGAGGGTGATTCTGGCCGATGGCGTCGTAGTCGGTTCTGTCAACATCTCCCCCCACGACGGGGACGACTCGATCGGCTACTGGATCGCGCGAGAGCACTGGGGTCGCGGCATCGCGACGCGAGCGGTGGCCCTGATGCTCACCGAGTTCACGCGACGCCCGCTCTACGCGACGGCCGCCGGGCACAATCACCCGTCGATCCGGGTGCTCCAGAGAAACGGGTTCGAGATCGTCTCGCGTTGCATGACGGCCGAGACAGCCAGGACCGTTGCGCGCGCGACTTTGACGCTCATGCTGAGGTGATACGTCCGCAGCCTGCCGCCCGACCGATCTCCCGAGTGCGGCGAGCGTCGGGTTGGCGGTGTCCCAAATGACAACCCCCGAGTCTCAGAGACCCGGGGGTGGCATCCAAATAGAGCCGGCGCGACCGCCTTCGAATCGGGCCCAGGGTGAGACAGAGACTCGCCCTGGCATGGGGCCGCCGACAGGTTGCACCCGGCGAAGCTCCGCGTTATCCCTCGCCGCCCCAGAGCGGGCCGGATCGCCCCGAATCGGCCTGGGAGGGCACCGCACGCAGGGGGCCGAAAGTCTGTCCGTCGCGTCTACGCCAGCCATGGGGACCGGCCTACCACGCCGGGGCGCGAGCCGGGGATACTGCCCGCCATGCTCCGATTCCCCGACCCAACCATCTTCGTGGCCGCCTGCTCGGCCCGGCACCAGCTCGCCGCGGAAGCCCGAGGAGATCCGGGCGCTGATCGTCCGGATCGCGCGGGAGACACACTGGGGCTCGACGCGGGTGCTCGGCGAGCTGCGCAAGCTCGGGATCACCTGCGTCTCCCGGACCACGGTCCGCCGCATCCTCAGGGAGCACGGCATCGACCCGGCGCCAAAGCGGCGCGGCCAGAGCTGGGACGAGTTCATCAGGGCCCACGCCGAGACGCTCTGGGCGTGTGACTTCTTCACCAAGACGGTCTGGACGCCGCTGGGGCCGAGGCTCGCGTTCGTGCTGTTCTTCCTGCATGTCGGCAGCCGCAGAGTCATCGTGAGCGAGCCGACCCTCAAGCCGACCCGCGAGTGGACCGCCCAGCAGGCTTCTCCGTTCCTCACTCAGGCTGAGGCCGATGGGCATGAGCCGCCCCGGATCCTGCTTCGCGATCGCGACGGGAAGTTCGGGCCGGCATTCGACCAGGCGCTCGCCGACGCTGGCTGCCGGGCGAAGGTGCTCCCCGTCCGGGCGCCGATCCTCAACGCCTTCGCTGAGCGATGGATCCAGTCGGTCAAGCGGGAGTGCCTCGACCACTTCATGGTCTTCGGGCTCGGCCACCTGGCCCACTTGCTGGCTTCCTGGGTCGATCATTATCATCAGGAGCGCCCTCATCAAGGTCTGGGCAACCGGCTCATCGGCGGGCCGGACCCGCCCGTCTCCCCGGCCGGCCAAATCCGCTGTCGATCGCGGCTCGGCGGCGTGCTCAAGAGCTACGAGCGGATCGCCGCGTAGCTCCAGTGGCCCGAGTGTCGCGACCTCCGAACCAGCGGACAGGCTTTTGGCCCACCGCGGCTGGTGATCCGGATTCGTCATCATCGGCTGTGGCCCATGTCAATCCATGCCAACCGCGCTATCGGCAAGACAGCAGGAGAGACGCTAAACAATTACCTCGCTCTTTGGTAGATCTTCTGCCTCTTTCTTCTTGCAATCCAAGTATTTGGCGTAACAATCGGCTGCCTTGACAGTATCCTGGGCAATCGTTGAAGCATGGTCATGTCAGTTCAGACACTGACCTATGTCACCTCCTATTTCCTTTTTGCTCCACTCCGGTCGAATATTGGTACTGCGCACCGTCCGCATTCTGGGCAGACCTGTTTACCCTCGCGCGGGTACCCGCAATGAACGCAACGGCACTGCCGCCGCCTATGCGTGGAGATCAAAGCACGAGGACCAATGGTGACGGCCAGGATAGCTGAACTCCACGCGGCAGTGTTCAGTCCGAAACCAAGCCAACTTACTCTCAATGAGATGCCGTACTGCGGAGGGTCGGCGCTGACCCGTCGCGAATCCGTATCTCCGGAGCTCAACCAGTAGGCGGACTGCGGAGCTCCTTGGGAGTCGATCCATCTAAGGTGCCAATGCTGAATCCATGGCCATCCGTATCCCACGACCGCCACATGGGATGTAATACGTTCGCATGTGGCGATGGCTTCAAGTGAGGGTATTCTCCCCCACACAGGGATCCGCCTTGGCGCACCGTCCCAGAGATCACAAGGCGACAGTCCACACAATTCAAGCTCTTCTGGGCTTACATGAGCTGGTATGCCTGCGACAAGTTGTGGAGGGACTATCACCGTCCTGTGCGTTGAAGAAGTATCGATAAAGAGCCATGTCTCAGCTGCCCGATCGAGCGTCCGCCAGCCGGTATGGGCGACAGGATCCCAGTGAGCGACGCTCCAGCAACCAGTGCTCTGTGCCAGCAGGGGCGGCAAGATTATTGCGACCGTTGTTGACGCCAGGGCGCCGAGAGCCAATGACTTCATTAAGACTCGTACGCAGGCCTTAACGGCCGCGCAACTAGGGATTTGCGTTGGCCTCATCACACTTATCGCACCAGGTCTTTCTATTATTCTCTGCCATCGTCTTCACCAATTCGCAGAACGACGCGTACTGGGGCTCCGCGTTGCAGTCGTAGCTAGCCATGCAGTCCCGCACACACGTGTTCACGCCACACTCCGAGCAAACGCGACCGCGTTCCCCATCGACCCAAGCGCCTCGTCCATCGTTCTTGGAGCAATCGATGTTCGGAATGTGTCCCGGCTCGCAATCGCGAATGCACTCGGACAAGTGCTTAACGTACCCACGATCCGCCGCGGACTTGAACTTTCGCTTGGTGCAGTCGCAGACGACGGGTTTTCCCTTTAGGCACCCGACAGCTCCCCAGGCTGCGGGCGCGGAGTCGCAGGCCATGGCACAGAAGGCATCCTCTAAGGTAGATGGCTGCTCCTCCTTCAACGGAGCTGGAACGATGGTAGGCCACATAGGAACGCATTTCTTCATGTATCGATTGAAGTACCAGCCGGGCGGGCACTCCAGATCCCAAGGTCCAGGTGTAGCGGGAGACCAGTCATCATCCGCCGTGTTGTCGCTAGCGCCGCCTCCGCCGCACCCGCTGTCGCACTTGGCATACGCGAGCCCCATAGGATCTGAGCCGAGCGTGGGCGCCCCCCAACCTAGCAAATAGAGACTGGGACTATCCATGTATCCGAGCGGATCCCTCCTCGTCCATCTTCCCAGCTCGGCGATGTAGACGCGGTGCCTGA
>CAYTAH010000024.1:0-66420 GCA_964435785.1 uncultured Phycisphaeraceae bacterium
GGCACGTGGCCGGGGCCCTCGATCATGACCTGCACGCCGCGGCGCCAGGCGCGCTCGGTCAGCTCGCCGAGGGTCTCGAGCTCGGCGAGCTGGGCGTCGTCGGTGGCGTCGGCGAGGCCACCGGGGCGGAGGCCGTCGCCGATCGAGAACGTGACGTCGTGCTCGCGGAGGATGTCGCAGATGTCCTCCCACAGCGTGTACATCGGGTTCTCGGCCTCGTGGTCCGGCGTGGAGTGCACGAGCATCCACTTGGCCAGGAGCGACCCGCCGCGGGAGACGATGCCGATCAAGCGGTCCTTGACGTACTTGAGGTGAGCGTGGCGGACGCCGGCGTGGATGGTCATGTAGTCCACACCCTGCTCGGCCTGGGCGCGGATGGAGGCGAGGATGACCTCGGGCGTGAGGTCCTCGATCCGGCGCCCGATGATCATCGAGTAGATCGGCACAGTCCCGATCGGCACGGTTGAGTGGCGGATGAACGCCTCGCGGCACGCCTCAATGTCGCCGCCCGTCGAGAGATCCATCACGGTGTCGGCGCCCCAGCGGATGGCCCAGTCGAGCTTCTCGAGCTCTTCATCGGTGCCGCTGGAGACGGGCGAGGCGCCCATGTTGGCGTTGACCTTCGTGCGGCTGGCGCGGCCGATGGCCATGGGGTCGAGGCGGTGGGCGAGGTGGTTGCGGTTGGCGGGGATCACCATGCGACCGGCGGCGACCTCGTCGCGGACCTGCTCGGGAGTGAGGTGCCCCTCGCGCTCGGCGACGCGGCGCATCTCGGGCGTGACGACGCCGAGGCGGGCACACTCCAGCTGCGTGGTGGGCGTGAAGCCGGGGGTGGTGGTGACGCGCCGGGTGAGGCCCAGCGAGTCGGTGAAGACGTGGGCCTCGCAGGCGCAGGGGGAGGAGGCGCACGGCGCGGCGTCCGTCGAATCGAGCACCTCGACGCTCCAGTCCTCGGGCAGGAAGTCCCAGGCCGTGTAGGGGCTGGGCTGGGGCATGCCCGGGGAGTCGGGAGAGCTGAAGGCGAGCGGGCCGCAGATGTTGGGCCGGTTGGCGAAGGAGCCGGGGGTGGTCGCGGGGCCGGAGCCGGGGTTTGCGGCGCCGCGCAGGGGCACGGCGAAGCGTTCGGTCGGGCGAGCGGCCGCGGGGTCTGCGGCGAGCGAGTAGACCTTGTGGTTCGAGCGGTTCATCGCGATCCCTCCGCCGGTATGAGCCGGATCAGGTTCTACGGGTTCTTCTCAGCGGCCGCGGGTCCGGGCTCCCGAGCCCGAAGCAGCCTCGGAGAGGCTGCACTACCCGGCCGCGCCCCGTGCGAATGGGGTAGGGTAGGAGGCGGACGGCGCGTGGTCTGCGGACCAGCGGTGGAATACCCCTGAAGGGGCAGCGGCATGACCGAGCCGAGGGCGGCCATCCTGGTGGAGGGGCCGAGCGACAAGCACGCGGTCGAGAGGCTCGCGCGGCTGCGGGGCATCGACCTGGCGGCCTCCGGCGTGCAGGTCGCCCATCTTGGCGGCGTGACCAATCTCGGGGGCGCTCTGCGGCATTACCAACTTCCGGAAGTCCGAGTCACCGGGCTCTACGACGCCGCGGAGCGCGCCTACGTGCAGAAGACCTTGGCCCGGTTTCCGGGCGTGCGGCCTTTCTACGCGTGCGTGGAGGACCTCGAGGACGAGCTCATCCGCGCGCACGGCGTCGCGCGGGTGGTGGAGATCATCGAGGCGAGCGGCGACCTCGGCGCCTGGGAGACGCTCACTCGCCAGCCCTTTCATCGGGAGCGGCCGGCGCCGGCGGTGCTGCGCCGGTTCATGGGCACGACGAGCGGGCGCAAGGTCAGGTACGCGGGCCTGCTCGTGGATGCGCTGGATCCCAATCGGGCGCCGCGTCCGCTGGCGGCGGTGCTGGACGAGGTCGGCGCCGGCTGAGGGGTGATCGTTCGTCGCCGGTCCTACGCTGCACGGGCAAGGAGGATCACGATGGCCGCTCCACTCTTCGACGGGACCAGGGCGCAGTTCTCGAACCTCTTGGAAGCGTGCCCCGTCGTGCCCGGCGCGACGGTGAGCAAGCCGATGGTGAGCCTCCCGGAGGGGCGGGTGGTGATCTTCTCGATGGACGCGGGTCAGGAGATCAGCGAGCACAAGTCGGCTTTCGCGGCGACGGTGCATGTACTCGGAGGGCGGCTGCGCTTCGGCGTGAGCGGCGAGGAGCGGGAGATGGGCGCGCACGACTGGCTGATCATGCCACCCAACGCCGAGCACCGGCTGACGGCGCTGGAGCCGACGCGCTTCGTGCTGACGCTGTTCAAGAAGTAGCCGCGCGCTCAGTCGAGCGAAACCTCGACGATGAGCGTGTCGTCGGTGGGCGGACCCTCACGGAGCGATCGCACCTCCGCGGCGATCTCGTCGGCGCGCGTCCCGGGCGAGGCGGGCGTCTCGGCGATGCGCCGCTCGAGCCCATCGAGCCCCAGCTGCCCGCCCCGCCCGTCCGGGGCCTCGAATGCGCCGTCGGTGTAGAGGAATAGCGCCTCACCGGGTAAGAGGTTCGCTTCGCCGCCCTCCGCGGAGAAGAGATCGGCATCGAGGATGCCGAGCATCGGCGCGGTGCTGTCGAGGCGGCGGACGGTCCCGTCGCGCGCGCGGAGCATCGCCGGTGGGTGGCCCGCGCCGGCCCATTCGAGCGCGCCCGCGTGCCTATCGGGGGGCGTGATGCGCACGCAGAACGCCGTCGCGAACATGCCCTGCGGCGAGAGGGCGTCGAGGGCGAAGGCGTTGAGGGCGGTGAGCAGCTCGGCGGGCGAGGGCAGAGCGCCTTCGCGGCAGAGATGCTGCAGCTCGGCGTGCAGGCGGTTGACGGCAAGCGCGGCGGCGATGCCGTGGCCGGTGACGTCGACGAGCACCACGATGATCGGCCCGGCGGCGTGGGATGGCGGGAACGAGAGCGGGCGGACGAAAAGGAAATCGCCGCCGATCGTTCGCATGGGCTCGTAGCTGTAGGCGAGGCGCACCGGGCCTCGGGTGATCGGGGGCGGGAAGAGGGCCTCGTGGACGCGCCGGGCGTCGGTGAGCTCCCGCGTGACCTCGGCGTAGCGCCTCTGGATGGCGCGGGCGTGGAAGCGCTCGGCGAAGCCTCGGTAGCGCCACCAGCTCCACGCGAAGCCGGGCACGCCGGCGAGCGGCGCGGCGACGAGGAGGGCCGCCTTCTCCTCGGCCGGGACGACCGAGACGAAGAGCACCCACGCGGCGAAGCCGAGCTCGACGGGGATCAGCGGGTAGAGGCCCTCGCGGGGCGAGAGCGCGACCAGCAGCGAGGAGAGGAAGTGCAGCACGAAGAGGACGAGGACCGAGGCCATGCCCTGCGCAAGGTCGTCCTCGGCGGTGTGCCTGGGGATCGCATCGGCGGTGATCGGCGCATGGCGGAGGAGGGGGAGGACGACGGCGATCGCGAGACCGCCGACGAGGATGAGCCACTGGAACGCGCGGACGATCTCCTCGCGCGAGCGCGGCCGCCGGGCGAAGTAGACCAGCGCTCGGGCGAAGATCAGGGTAAAGAGGACGGTGAAGACCAGGTCTCCGCTCGCCGTGCTCTGCGAGGTCGCGAACCGGTCGCGGTCGAGCAGGTCGCCGATCGTGCTGTACCAGCCGAACGCCACGATCGCGAGGACGACGGCGCAGTACCAGACCGCGCGCCGGCGGAGGACGCGGGCGCGCTCGGCGTCGTACTGGGCGAGGAACTCGGGAGGAACTGGAGGGTGTCTCGGCATGGGGAGCTGGCCCGGCGTCGGCGCGCCGGGGCGGAACGATAAGCGGGTCGGGGGCGGCTCAGGCTGAGCCCGAGATTGCCCAGCTTGTCGGGACGGAGTGCCCCGCGCTCAGGCGGGGGCGATCTGGACGATCAGGATGTCGTCGTTGGTGGGCCCCGCGCGGTGGCTGGCGACCGAGGCCGCCAGGCTGTCGGCGAACGTGCGCCCGGGCGGGGGAGCGGCGGCCAGGAGCGATTCGAGGCCCGCGATGCCGAGTTCGCGCCCCTCTGCGTCGGCGGCCTCGATGGCGCCGTCCGTGTACGCGATCACGGCGTCGCCGCGGGCGAGGGTGCAGCGCGAGAGGAGCGCCTGGAAGAGGTCCGCGTCGGCGATGCCGAGCATGGGGGCGGCGCTCTCGAGCCTCCGCACCGAGCCGTCGGCGCGCCGGAGGAGTGCGGGGGGGTGGCCGGCGCCGGCCCACTCCAACTCGGGCTCGCCGCCGGGTTGCGCGGGCGGGACCACCCTGAGGCACATGGCCGTCGCGAACATCGCCTGCTGTGCGAGCGATTCGCAGGCGAAGGCGTTGAGGGCCGCGACGACGGCGTCGGGAGGCGTCGCGCCATCGGCGCAGACGCGGTGCAGCTCGGCGTGGATGCGGTTGACCGCGAGGGCGGCGGCGATGCCGTGGCCTGTGACATCGATGAGCACGACGACCACGGGACCGGCGGGCTGCGAGGGTGGGAAGGAGAGGGGTCGGACGAAGAGGAAGTCGCCGCCGATCTCGCGCATGGGCTCGTAGCTGTAGACGACGTGCACGGGGCCGCGGGTGAGCGGGGGCGGGAAGAGCGCCTCGTGGACGCGCCGGGCGTCGGTCAATTCGCGAGTGACCTCGGCGTACCGCTTGTGCACCGCGCGGGCGTGGAAGCGCTCGGTGAAGCTGCGGTAGCGCCACCAGCTCCAGGCAAAGCCGGGAAGACCCGCGAGAGGTGATGCGAGGATGAGGGCGGCTCGCTGGGCCGCGGAGCCGACCGAGACGAAGACGACCCAGAGCGCGAACGCGGCCAGGATGGGAAGCAGAGGAACGAGACCCTCGCGCGGCGAGAGCGCGACGAAGATCGAGGCGAGGAAGTGGAGGACGAAGACGGTTGCGAGGGAGGCGATGGCCTGGGCGAGATCGGTCTCGGGGGTGTGGTCGAGCGTGGCGCCGGGGATCCAGGTGGTGTTGGAGACGAGGGGCGTCGCGGCGACGGCGGTGAGCCCGGCGACGGCGATGACCCACTGGAAGGCGCGGACGATCTCGGGGCGCGAGCGCGGGCGCACGGCGAAGTAGACGAGGGCTGAGCCGAACGCGGCGGTGTAGAGCGTGTCCATCAGAATGTCGGCCCAGCCGACACTTTCGCCTCCGCTGAAAGCTAAACCATGGACGAGTTCCTCAATGGTCACGGACCAGCTGATGGCGAGGAGGAAGAGGACCGCGACGCAGTAGAAGACGGCCCGGCGGCGGAGCTTGCGGGCGCGCTCGGCGTCGTACTGGGCGAGGAACTCGGGGGGGACTGGGGGGGAGGGGGGCATGCGGCGCTCGGTGCCGGACATCGTAACGGTCCGGGGCTCGTGGACGATCCCTTCCCGAACTCGAGGACCTACGAGAGGCGCTGCCACTTGGCCCACCCCGTGTACGCCGCGAGGTGGCGGATGGTGAGGAGCAGCTCGGCCCGCCACTCGTCGGAGAACTTGCACGTGCGCCGGACGGGGATATCCGCGGCGAAGGCGCGGATGTGGCCGTCGAGCGCGGGGGCGACCGCGCGGAGGTAGGCGTCGCGGTCGGAGGTGTCGAGGTCCGGCGGGCCGCGGAGCTCGGCGAGGCCCGCGAAGAACGCGCGGAACTTCGTCTCGTAATCGGCTGCGTCGGCGCAGAGTTTCGCGACGGCCTGGACCAGCGGGGTGTGGCCGTCGGCGTCGGTCGCGAGCGGATCGGCGCCCGCGCGGAGCAGGGCCTCGGTCTTCTGATCGGGATCAACGGCGCTTTCGGCGGCGGCGAAGAGGGGGAGCCCCTCGGCCATGCCGCAGGAGTCCTCTCCGCAGCGGTGAAACGCGGCGGGGGCGTTGGGGTCGGCCCCGAGGTCGCACAGCACGCGCACCTCGAGCGCGGTGCCTTCGTCGATGGCGCGTGCGAGCGGCGAGTGGCCGCGCTTGTTGCGGTGCTCGATGTCGACGCCGAGCTGCTTGAGGTACCCGAGCGTGTCTCGGACGGACTGCTCGGAGTTGGCCGCGAAATCGACGTCGATGGCGGCGTGGAAGGCGTTGTAGCCGTAGTCGCTCAGGGCGTGCGGATCGGCTCCCGCGCTCATGAGCCGTCGGAGGATCTCGGGGTGGCGCCCGCTCCCGACCGCTGACATGAAGATCGTGTATCCGTGGTCATGGGTTGCGTTGACATCGGCGCCGGCGGCGATCAGGGCACGCACGATATCGATCGATTCTTCGCCGTCCGAGACCACGCTCGCCAGCGGAGACCAGCCGTACTCGTCGGCGTCCTCGAGCGCGAGGCCCTTGTCGCGGAGCAGCTTCGCGACAGCCTCGGACCCCGCGTAGTAGATCGCCGTTCGACCGGAGTTGTCCCGGGCGCGGAGATCGGCGCCGGCGTCGAGAAGGTAATTCACGCACGCCGCGGACCCGCTCCGCGTCGCCTGGAAGAGCGGGATCTCGAACTCGGAGGGCGCCGAGGCCATGCGCTCGTGGAACTCGGCGTCCATGCGCGCGATCTCTTCCTCGGCGGCTCGCTCCCAATCCGTCGCGGGCTCTGAATTCTCCTGCTCCGGTCGATCGCGCTCCAGCAGGCTCCGGAGCTTCACGCTCTCGTCCCTGGCCCGCGCGGGGTCCCACACGGCGTTCGCTGACGCCCCGTGGGTGAGAAGCACGCTGAGCCGCTCGTGATCGCCGAGTCGCGCAACCTCCGCAACGAGGCGCGAGGTCTCCCGCCCATCGCCGGGAAGCGGGGCGCCCACGCCCAGCACGTGCGCCAGCCGCTCGGCGTCGCCGCCGGGGCGGTAGTTCCAGCCGAGGCCGGTGGCGGCGAACGTGGCGGCGGAACGGCCGTCGCAGACGCTCGCTGGGTCGGCGCCGAGCTCGAGCAGGAGGCGAACGGTTTCGAGGTTCGCGCCGTCGCCCGACCCGGCGGCGACCATGAGGGGCGTCGCCGGCATGGCGTACCCATCGGGGACCAGGCCGATGTCGAAGACGGCGTTGGCGTCTTCGCCCGCGCCGATCAGCCGGCGTATTTCGGCGTGGTCACCCTCGCGCGCGGCGCGGAAGAGCGGGGGCTCACCGGGCTTCGGCGGCGGGTATTCGGGGTTGGGGGGTGTCCAGGCGTCCGGCACTGGTGCAGCGTAGCGGTTGCGGCGACTGAGCACCACGGCCGCGTAGAAAGAAGGGGGGTTTGCGAGCGGGCCCCATAGGACGTATACGACTCATACGACCTATGGGAGCTGACCGGCTGTCTCAGTTCACCGGCCAATTCTCCGAGCGGCACTTCTTGGGCGGGGGCATCACCTTGAAGAGCACGAAGAGCATGCGCGTGCCGAAGCTCGGCCTGCCCGTCTCGATGACGCTCTTGAGAGTGCTCGCGATGAGCGTGCCGCCCTGAAGCATCTGCTTGGCGGACTTGGTGCCGGCGGGCAGGTCCTCGATCGTGAGCGTGAACTGCACCTGGTCGCCCCGGGGCTCCAGCTCGTAGATCACCTTGCACTCGGGGTCGTCGAGATTCGTGAACTTGAAGGTGTGCGCGAAGCGCCGCGGCGGGTCGAACTCGAGGATCTCCCCCACTACGCCCGTGTTCTTGCCGTCGGGCGTGCGCATGGCGATCCGGGCGCCGGGCCCCAGCGGGCCGGAGGCGTGCATGCGGCTGTTGAAGAAGGCGGGGATCGGCGCGTCGGTGCGCGTGATCTCATGCCACACCGCCTCGACCGTGCCCTTGATGAGCACACGGAACTTCGCCCTCGTCTCCCCCTGCTTCTCGACAGAGACTGCGCTAGGCACGCCTGATCTCCTTCGCCGCCGCGGCTTCCTGGACGCGGCTCTGGATGTCCACGAGACGACCGGCCCAGAACGAGCTGTACTGGTCAGTCCACCGGTCGTAGATCTGCTGGATCGGGATCGGGTTGAAGAAAAGGCGTCGCTCGCGCCCCTCCTTCTCGCTGAGCACCAGCCCGGCGTCCTCGAGGGCCGCGAGGTGCTTCATCACCGCGATTCGGGAGATGTCGAAGTGGGAGGAGACGGCCTTGACCGTCATGCCGGGACGCATCACCAGGAGGTCGAGGACCCGGCGCCTGGCCGGGTGGGCGAGGGCCGCGAAGACCAGGTCGGTGTGGCTGGGCGTGTCCAGGCGGCTCATAGGTAACGCTTAAGTTACCTATGCGGAGGGTACCGGTCAAGAGCATCTCTTCCAAATAGGCCCGGGGTCGGGCAGAATACTGCCGGGGGGCGGGAGGATCGATCCATGGCAAGGCTGCAGGTCGAGGCGTTGGCGGCGGTGGCGGCGTGGGGGACGGGGGTGGCATGCGGGCAGACCGGGGCGGTGGCGCCGGTCCCGATCGAGGACCGGCTCGTGGTCCCCGCGGGCCTGCCGTCGGGCGGAGGATCGCTGGCGGCGGTCGAGCTCTCGCCGCCGTGGGCGTCGGAGACGGGGCTCGGAGAGTGCGGGAGCGACGCGGTGTGCCGGCAGCACGGCGACCTGCTCTACGTGCTGGGGCGCGACCCGGCGGTGCTGCGCGTGGTGCACCCGCGCGGGTGGCGGACGATACGGGAGTGGGCGCTGGGGCTGCGCTGGGCGCAGGACGTGGCCGTGGTGTCGGGACGGCGGGCGTACGTGACGGCGGAGGGTCAGAAGCGACTCTGGCGCGTCGATCCGGGCACGGGCGTGCTGGCGGAAGCGACCGACCTGGGCGTGTTCGCTGACGCCGACGGGTTCCCCGACCTGGGCATGATGGCGATCGACGGGGAGCGTCTGATCGTGCAGGTGCGCCGGCTGAACCCTGACGAGCCGTTCTGGTTCGCGGCGCCGGCGATGCTGGCGGTGATCGATCTGCGCACGGAGCAGATCATCGACGCGGACCCGCTGCGCCCGGGCGTGCAGGCGATCGAGCTGGTGGGCACGCCGCCGAAGCTGCGGATGCAGATCGTGGGGCGGCGGCTCTTCGTGAGCGCGACGGGCGGGTTCTTCGACCCGGGTGGGATCGAGGTGGTGAACCTGGACACGCTCGCGAGCGAGGGGCTGGTGGTCGAGGAGTCGAGCGGCAGGGTGGGCGCGGACGTCGGGCCGTTCGTCATGGTGACGCCGGAGCGCGGCTACCTCTCGTTCTCGATGGATTGGGTCGAGTCGTCGTACCTCGTCCCGTTCTCGCTCGACGGCAGTGTCGGCGGACAGTTCCTGTGCGAGGCGCTGGGGTACTACGCGCCCGCGCTCGGATTCGACGGCGCGACGGGGCTGCTCTATTTCCCCGTCGGCGGGTGGAGCGGCGAGGGAGTGCACGTGATCGACACGGGCACGGACGCGCTGCTGACCGACGCGCCGATCGATACGGGGGGCGTGCCCCGGGACCTCGAGATCATCCGGTAGCGCGGCGTCGCTCGCTCAGGTGTGCTGGCCGGGGTGGACTCCCTCGAGCACCTCCTCGGCGATCTTGTCGATGAAGGCGGGGATGTCGTCGGGCTTGCGGCTGGTGACGAGGCCCTGGTCGACGACGACCTCCTTGTCCACCCAGCGCGCGCCGGCGTTCTGCAGATCGACCTTGATGGCCGGGTAGGAGGTCATCGTGCGCCCGCTGACGACGCCGGCGTCGATCATGATCTGCGGCCCGTGGCAGATGGCCGCGACGGGCTTTCCGGCCTTGAAGAAGGCCCGCACGAACTCGAGCGCCTCCGCGCGAAGGCGGAGCTTATCGGGGTTCATGACGCCGCCGGGGAGGACGAGGCAGTCGTACTCGTCGGGCTCGGCCTCGCGGATAGTCCGGTTCACGGGGACAGAGCCGCCCCAGTCGGTGTGGTCCCAGCCGCGGATGACGCCCGGCGTCATGGTCTCGTCGGGCGCGACGACGTGGACATCGGCGCCCATCTCCGTCAGGGCGTTGAGGGGCTCGATGAGCTCGGACTGCTCGAACCCGTCGGTGGCGAGGATGGCGATGGTCTTGCCGGAGAGGTCTCGCGTGTTGTTGGCCATGGCGTGCGCTCCTTCGGCGTTGTCTGCGGCTCGCGGCGGTGATGCGCCGCGCCCCCACCGAGGGAAGCAGGCGGAGCGCCTCGTGTCAACGCCTTCGCGCGCATAACTGCGGCGCCTGAGCGCCGATTCACGGGCGCTTCACGCGCGTTCAGAGGCTCTCGTAGGCAACATCCCGCTTGACACGCCTTCCGACCTCGCTCGCGTAGCGGCGCCCAAGCGTGTCGGCGTGCTCCGCGGCCCACTCCGTGAGCTTGATGTGTCCCGCGGCGGGAGCGTCGGAATCCAGCAGGCCGCGCATGAGGCCCTCGATCTCCTCCCGCGTGATGGTGACGTCCTTGACGAACGGGTTGACGCACCGGGCGACGGCGTGGCCGAGGCCGGGGGGCACGCTCACGACGGGCGTGCGCGCGCCGATGACGCCCGCGATCGTGCGGACGAGCGCTCTGTATTCGAAGCCCTCGGGTCCCACGGCGTCGGCGCGGGTATGTCCCTCACGCGAGGCGTGGTCGAGCATGAGCGCGGCCATATCGTCCACGTGGAGCGGGCGCAGGCGGTACCGCCCGTCGCCGAAGAGGCCGAAGATCGGCAGGTGGCGGAGCACCCAGGCGATGTTGTTGACGAGGATGTCGCCCCGACCGAAGAGGACGCCGGGCCGGACGATCGCGTGGGGGACGCCGGATGCCTCGATCGCAGCCTCCAGCTCGTGCTTCCCGCGGTAGTAGCCGAGGTCGTCGGCGGAACGGGCGTGCAGAATGGAGACGTGGACGATGCGCCCGACGCCGGCGCGCCGGGCGGCGTCGAAGAGCGCCTTGGTGTTGGCGACGGCTCGCTCGAAGGTGAAGAGCTTGTGGTTGAAGCGGACCCAGTAGGTGTTGTAGAGCACGGCGGCGCCCTCGAGCGATCGGGCGAGGGCCGTCGCGTTCTCGAAGGAGAGGGGGTGGATCTCGAGCCGCTCGCCGAAGGGGTTGGGACGGCTGGGGGAGTTGGTAAGCGTGCGGACGCGGCAGCCGCGGGCGAGGAGCTGCTCGGTAAGGGAGCGGCCGGTGTAGCCGAGTGCGCCGGTGACGACGTGGAGGGGGCGGCTCACCGCGCAGAGGCTATCCGACCATTCAGTCCAGATCAATCCGCGATCGCGTGTCACACGGCTCCGACGAGCGCGCTCTGGTCCGCGGGGGACGCGGTGTCCCCTTCTGGGGAAGGAGCGCGGGAGATGAGCAAGGTACGAGCCGGGCTGGTAGTGTGGGGCCTCGCGATCGCTTCGGCGAGTGCGCCGGCGCAGTGCTTCGATTCGAACGAGTTGCTGATGGAGACCGAGGACGAGTGCAGCGGCGGTGGTGTCGCGATCGAGGGGGGGTGCGCGGCGCTGGGAAACCTGTGCAGTGACGACGAGGACTTTCCTGGTCACGTGTCCGTGTGGCGGTTCGACCCATCGGGAAAGGTTTGGAATTCCGAGGCAAGATTGAGGCCGAGCGACGGGGGGACGAGCGGCCCGCACGGCTTCGCACTGGGCGTGGCGGTGAGCGGCGACACCGTGCTGGTGGGGGCAAACACCGGGTTTCACCCCGAGTACACAGGGCGGGTGTACGTCTACGAGCGGCGGCAAGACGCATGGACCGAGGCGGCGATCTGGCAGGCTGAGAACCCCTCCACCAACGACAGTTTCGGGTGGGCGGTCGCGGTCGACAGCGACTGGGCGATCGTGGGGGCGATCGGCGAGCAGCCGTTCGGATCCTCCTCGGGCGCTGCGTACGTCTTCCACCGGACAGGCAGCACCTGGGTGAGGCACCAGCGTCTTGTGGCCTCGACCGGCGCCACGAATCATCGATTCGGATGGTCGGTTGACATCAGCGGAGATGTGGCCGTTGTAGGCGCTCCTTGGCAGGGCAAGAACACCGCGTACGTGTTCAGACTCCAGAACGGCGATTGGATCGAGGAGCAGGAGATCACCGGATCGGACACCCAGATCAACGATCTCTTCGGCATGAGTGTCGGCGTGAACGGCGGTCGGATCGTCGTCGCCGCCCCACGCCACAACGGCCTTGTGGACCGCTCCGGCGCGGTGTATGTGTTCGAACGCGATGCCGACACGGGCGACTGGATCCAGACTCAGAAGATCATCCGCGACGACGCACTCGCCGACGACCGAATGGGCGAGTCCTACGACGGCCGGCGGGGGGTGGCGGTCGAGCGTGATTTCATCCTGATCGGCATCGACAAGCGGGACCGCGCGTACCTGTACGGGCGAGCCGCGGACGCGTGGGAGCACCGCAGCACGTTCATGAGCGGCGCGAACGCCGTGGAGCTCGGCGGCCGTTCACTGATCTCCGGCTGGAATGATCCGGACGGGAGAGGCGCACTGGTCTCGATGTGCCCGGATGATACAGACAGCGACGGTGACGGGCTGCTGGACTCCTGGGAGACTGCGGGCCGGGGGCTCGACGTCAACGGCGACGGGCTGATCGATCTCGACCTCTTCGCGCTCGGGGCGCGGCCGGATTCGCAGGACCTGTTCATCGAGATCGACGTGATGGCAGGGGTGCCGTTCCTCTTCGAGTCGATCACCGACGTGGTCGATTCGTTCGCCCAGGCGCCGGTGGTCAACCCCGACGGCTCGACGGGGATCAGGCTCCACGCGCAGGTGGACGAGCTGGATCTGCCCTTCGAGCAGTACTGGGAGAGAGATTTCGTCGCCTTCGACACGGCCAAGTCGCTCTACTTCGGCACCGAGGCGCAGAGGTTCGACCCCAACGCGGAGCACGTGCTCGCCGCCAAGAAGCGAGCGTACAGGTACTGCATCTTCGCGAACGAGCGAGACGACGGGGCATTCGGCGTGGCCGAGACGCCTGGCAACGACTTCTGGATCACGATGCGATCGCTCGGCGAGGAGCAGGTGACGGAGCGGCGCCCCTGGCGGTGGTGGCTCGCGCACACCTTCATGCACGAGCTGGGGCACAATCTCGGTCTCCGGCACAGCGGGGGGTACGACATCGACGGGGACGACCCCAACAACCCCTACTATTCCGCCAACTACAAGCCCAACTACATCAGCTGCATGAACTACGCGTTCGACTTCATGCGCCGGGACCGGGCGGACGGGCGGCAGTGGCCGCTGGTCGTTGACTACTCGCGCGAGGCGCTGCTGCCGCTCGACGAGTCGAACCTGAGCGAGCCGGTGGGCCTCCCGAGCGACGAGTACGCGGATGTGTTCGTGCCGTACGGGATAGCCGAGTCCGACGGGTCGATGCGTGTCGCTTGGGCGGTCCTGGACGACCCGGATGGCGTGGACTGGAACGGCGATGTGGACTGGGACGATAGCGGCGTGGTGCAGGACATCACGTTCTACGGGGGCGGGCGGCCGCAGTCGGGCCCATCGCCGGGGGACAAGCTCAATGGGTTCAACGATTGGGCGCTGATCGAGCTACCGATCGGCACGGAGGGTGACTTCGCCGACTTCGTGCACGAGACGACGGACTACCCGGATATCGGCAACGATGTGGTGGTGTGGCACGCCGAGAACATCCCGCCGCCGCCGTTCGGCTGCCGGGCGGATCTGAACGGCGATCTGCTGGTGGACACCCGGGACGTGCTGGCCTTCCTGAACCTCTTCGCGGCGGGGAAGGGGGCGGCGGACTTCAATCTCGACGGTGTGATCGATACGCGGGACGTCCTGGCATTCCTCAACGACTGGGCGGCCGGTTGCTGACCGGCGCGGGTGGGTCGCATCACAGCCCCGACCGGCCGTCTCGGTAGCATGGGGCGATGCTCCAGCGACAGCAACTGATCGAGGCGCTCCACCGGCGGCTGCGGGAGGCCGAATGCGTCCGCGCCGCGTGGCTCGGAGGGTCGGACTCGACCGGCAGGACGGATGCGACGTCGGACATCGACCTCATGGTGATCGCGGCCCCGGGACGGGTCGAGGAGGCGATCGCGGCGATCGACGCGGCGATCGCGCCGGTGTGCGCGGTCCGGCTCCGCTACCGGCTGCCCCAGCCGACGTGGCACGGCTTCGAGCAGGCGTTCTACCAGTTCGAGGACGCGCCGGAGTGGCTGATGCTCGACTGGCTGGTGATGGAGCAGGGCAGGGCGCATCCGTGGCTGGAGGTGGAGCGGCACGGCCGGGCGCTGGTCCTGTTCGACAAGGACGGGGAGATGCGCGAGGCGCACGCCGACCGGGGGGCGATCGACGCGGCGGTCCGCAAGAAGGTCGAGGACCTGCGCGTCAAGTACCGACTGTTCCGGCATCTGGCGGAGAAGATGGCGGCGCGGGGGCTGCCCGCGGACGCGGCGTACTTCTATCAGGCGATCACGCTGCGGTCGGTGGTCGACCTTCTGCGGGCCGTTCACTGCCCGGAGCGGCACGACTTCGGGTTCCGCTACCTGGAGCGCGATCTGCCGCGGGGCGCGTACGAGCGGGTGTGCAGGCTGTGCTATCCGGCAAGCGCCGGGGCGATCCCCGTGCTGCAGCGCGAGGCGGACGCGCTGATTGACGAGACGCTCGCGGCGTGGGATGCTCGGCGGCCGGCGCCGTGAGAGAACGCGCCGAGCGACCGGGCCCGGGAGACGTGTGGATGCGAAAGACGCGGATGATAGCGTTCGGGGCGGCGGTTCTGACGGCGGCGGCGGCGTGGGGAGCGGACGGGCTGCTGATCGTGGCGCCGGCCGGGCTCGCGGCTCCGCTGGAGGACTTCGTCGCGTTCAAGCGGGAGCGCCTGCCGACGGAGATGGTGACGCTCGAGACCGCGCTGCAGGCGGGCGAGGGGGCCGACGACGCCGAGCGTCTCAAGCGGTACCTTTACGACCGTTGGCGCGGCGGGGGCGTGCGCTACGTGCTGCTCGTCGGCGATGCGGACGTGACGCCCGTGCGCTACATGGTGCTCGACCGAAACACCGAGCCCGCCTTCAACTACGCGTTCTACCCGAGCGACCTCTACTACGCCGACATCGCCGAGGCGGACGGCTCGTTCGAGAGTTGGAACGCCCGAGCGGAGGACTTCCACGCGGGGTACTTCGGCGAGGTTCGCGGCGAGCATTTCAAGACCGACCCGATCAACTACGACGGCGTGGACTACCGCCCCGAGCTGGCCCTCGGTCGCTGGCCCGTGAGCACGCCCGAGGCAGTGGCGCTCGTGGCGGCCAAGACGATGCGGTACGAGCGCGCGGTCGAGACGGCTTCGGAGGGCCACTCGGGCGCGGGCGAGGGAACCGCCTGGCCGGCGCGTGCCGGCTTGGTCATGGTCGGCGGGTGGGTCGATGCGCGCCCGGCGTTCGAGGCTCTGCGCGAGCGCCTGGCGGGCCGCTTCGCCGTCGAGAGGCGGTACTACGAGGGGGATGTCTACGGCGCGGGTGAGCCGAGCGCCGAGCAGGTGGTGGCCCTCCTCAACTCGGGCCTCGGACTGCTGATCCACGCCGGGCACGGGAGCGATGCGACCTGGCACGAGTGTATCGGGACCGGGAACCTGCCCCAGCTGCGGAACGGCGAGCGCCTGGCCGTCGTGCTGTCGGCGGGATGCTCGACGGCGCGATTCGCCACCCTGCCGCCGTACGAGCCGTACGAGGACATCCACGGCGTGCGGCACGCGGGGACGAATGCGGGCGAGTTGTTCGGGGCGCCGCCGCCGGCGCCCGCGTGCTATGCGCGGGGCGAGTACAACCTCACAGGCCTGGGCGAGCAGATGCTGGTCGGGGGCGAGGGCGGAGCGGTCGCGTACATCGGGTGCAACACGGGGAGCCAGCCCTGCGGGCTCACATTGGTGGAGGGGTTCGTCGCGGGCGTCTCGACGCTCGAACGCCCGCGCCTGGGCGACTGCTGGGCGCACGCGGTGTCGTATTACTTCGAGCGCGAGGGCCTGGCGGTCATCGAGCCGACGGAGAGCTGGTACCCGGCGAGCATCTTCTTCCAGGGGATGAAGTTCATGGTCTTCGGGGACCCTTCGATCCCCGTGGGCGCGCCCGCGCCCGGCTGAGGCGGCCGGTCATTCGTCCGCCGGGGCGTATTTCCTCACGGACAGCACGGGCCCGACCGCCTCGAAGACGGCGGTCCGCTCGCCGTCGCCCTCGCGGAGCACGACCTTGAGCCTCGAGGGGCCGTCCACGGGCGGGAGCCGCTCGATGGAGACGAGCGTCTGTCCGTCGCGGATCCCCATCTCGTGCGCCCCGGACCCGGGCACGACACCCGTGACGACGCCGTGATCGCGCGATGCCTGCACGTCGAAGCCGTCGGCCCCGCGCCGGAGGGTGCCCTGCGAGAGCGTGAGCGAGCCGCTCTCGATCGATTCGGGAATCGGCGGCTCCGCGCCGTGGAGGACGCACTCCCGCACCGCCGCGCCGATCGCGGGCCCGGCCTTGGTCTCGACGAGCCCGAAGAACTGCTCCGGAATGAGCGGAGCCTCGCCGCGCACGGAGCGCTGGTAGAGGTCGCGCATCAGATCATCGAGATTCTCAGCGCCGCCCGAGCGCACTCTGATCGCCTCGTCGATGGCGAGGGCCACAAGGTCGCCGCGCCTGTAGGGAACGGCGCTCACCTCGCGATCGTTCCAGAAGTCCTCGACGATGCGCTCGTTGGGCACGGCCCGCATGGGGTTGGTGTCGAACTCCGCGAGCGACTCGTTGAGGCTCGCGAGGTGCGCCGCCTCGTCGATCAGGCCCGCCGTGCGGAGCAACCTGCGCGCGTAGAAGTCGGTGAAGCCCTCGCTGAACCAGTACGCCGCGCCCTCCGGCGCGTCGATGCGGATCTTGCGTCCGTTCCACGTGTGGAAGTACTCGTGCGCCAGGAGGCGGAGCACCGGCTCGACATGGGATCCGGTCTTGGAGAGGTCGAGGCCGGTGTTGCAGAACAGCGCGAAGCAGTTGGTGAGCCCCGTGCCCCCGAACGAGAAGCCCCGCTCGCCGGCGCGCCCGCCGTTGGGGGTCAGCGCGACAAGGAACCATGGGTCGGTGTGATCGCCGAAGAACTCGCGCTCCGCGGCGACGACCTGCATGATCAGATCGAGCATGCGCTCGTCGCTGAAGCCCCAATCGGCGTCGATGACGGCCAGCCCGACCTCGTTCCCGTCGAGCGGCCGGACCGCGAGACGCACCTTCCCCGCCTCGCCCGCGATCAGGAAGCAGCTCCGCAGCTCGTCCAGATGGAGGGCGGCCTCGCGAGTGGACGAGCCCGGACCGAGCGAGGACGCGACCGTCCAGCCGTCGAAGCCCGACCAGGACACCGAGCACTCGACCGGCCCGACGAGGTGCTCCGGGAGCACGAGCGAGTGATTGCCGATCGCGTGGAAGAGCCCGTCGCGCACGACATTCCGGTAGTCGTTGCGTCCCGGCCCGAGCGGCTCACGCTCGTGCGGGGTCAGCTCGTAGGCGAGCGTGATCCGCTCGCCGGGCGCGTGGCGGATGGTCCAGAGATGATCGGCGGTCCGCGAGACGGGGAGCGGGCCGCCGCCGGCGCTGGAGGCCGCGAGCGCCGCGATCTCGCCCCCGGCCCCCGTGACGCCCCCCCACCCCTCCGAGAGTGACACGAGGGTCTCTCCATCGTCCTCTCCCGGGATCACGATGGTGACGCCGATGCCGGGCCCGGCCCGGAGCTCGAGACCGACGTCGATGCGGGGGTGGCCGCTCGGCTGGGCGAGGGAGAGAAGCAGGCAGGCCAGAATCGACATAGCGAGCTCCTTGGTCGCCGCGGTACCCGGCAATCCAGGGATGCGCGAGCGGACGCACGCCGTCCGGCATGCAGGAAGATATCGCGGGCGCGACCACGGTCTGCCCTCGCCATCGTTGTGCTCGATGCGGTGTCGGCCCAGGCGCCGCCACCGCGGAGGACGCTCGCAGCCCCGGCGCCGGGGCGGGCGTCCCGCGGCCCCGGACGCCGCCGGCCGTCACCCTCGCAGCGCCCGGACCTGGGCCGCGATCTTCTCGCGCATGGCCTGGCTCATCATCCCGACGTGGCGGAAGACCTCGCGCCCCTCCTGGTCGAGCACGACGAACGTCGGCAGGGCGTTGACGCCGAAGGCGTCGGCGACCTCGCCCCCCTTGGCGACCAGTGGGTAGGTGTACCGGTGCTCCTCCAGGTACGCCCCGGGGTTCTCGACGCCGTCGTCAGCGTGCACCGCCACGACGAGCACCCCCGGGTCGGAGGCGAACTGCTCGTGGAGAATCTGGACGTTCGGGGAGCTAGCGCGGCAGGGCGCGCACCACGTCGCCCAGAAGTCGGCGACGACGACCTTTCCGCGCCAGGACTCGGCCACGGAGGCCGGAAGAGCGGTCGGCGCGGGCGGGTGAGGCCCGCTCGCGGACCGCTGCTGACAGCCCGCAACCGCGGTCAGGAAAAGAAGGCCGATCGTGAGGCCGGCGAGGAAGCGCATGCTCATGCCCTCGGGTACTCTGGAAAGCGACTGATTATGCCGATTGCGTCGCCCGGATCTCGATCGGGTTCTGATCGGACGTGGGGTTTCACGAACCCGCGCGAAGCGTTGGCTCGAAGAAACGGTATGGGAAAGGATGTCACCACGCCAGGAGGGCACGAGCGGGCATGACGGACCTTGAGCCAGCCGGAGGAGGGAAGAGGCGCGAGGCGAGCGAGTTCGTGAGCGCCGTGCGCCGACGGGCCCGCGCCACGCTGGTGGCCTCGGCGTGGTGCCAGGTGATCGCCGCCGCGCTCGGGGCGGTGTTCGTGCTCGTCGTCGCGGACTTCCTGTTCCGCCTCCCGCGCGGCGTGCGTGCGCTCCACCTGGCGGTGCTCGCCGTCGGCGCCTTCGAACTCGTGCGGCGGGTGCTCCTTCCCGCTCTTCGATTCCGGCCGCGACTGGCCGACGTGGCGCTGCGGATTGAGAGGTCCGAGGCCGGCGCGTCGGCGCGCGGCCGGCTCGCCTCGGGCGTCGAGCTGGCCTCCGAGCCGCGGAGCGGGCTCACGGGCTCGCTCGCGGCCCGTGCCGCGGCCGACGCCGACGCGGCCGCGCGCTCGCTGGGGGACGCCAGGTTCCTCAGGCGGAAGGGTCTGGCCCGCGCCGCGGCCGTTCTCGGGGTCACGGCGCTCGTCGTCGGCGGCCCGGGCCTGGCGCGCCCCGACCTTGCCGGCACGGGCCTTGCGCGCCTCTTCGCGCCCCTCGCCAAGGTCGAGTGGCCGAAGCGGACGGAGGTCGAGGACGCAACACTCGTCGAGGTGCACCCGATCGGGGAAGCACTCCCGCTGCGGGCGCTGCTCACGCGCACGAACCAGGCGATGGGCAGGACCGACGTCGTCGCCCGCTACCGCGTGCTCGGCACGGGCGGGCCGGCGCAGCGCGCCGTGCTCACGTCGCAGAACCGCCTGGCCGATCTCGGCGACTCGCGCGGCGAGCTCTTCGAGCGCCTGATCGAGCCCGGCGCCGGCGACGCCGAGGGCGAGATCGAGTACTGGTTCGAGACCGAGGACGACCGCACGGAGACGCGGCGCATCCGGCTGGCCGCGCGCCCCCGCGTCGCGGAGATCACGGCCGCGGTGAGCCCGCCCGAGTACGCCTCCGGCCTGTCCGGGTCGTTCGTGAGCGCCGAGGCGCTCGGGCTCTCTCCCGACAGCCAGGGCGTCGCGTCGCTGGGCCCGATTCTCGCCGGTTCGCGCGTGCAGATCTCGCTCCGCCTGAACAAGGCGGCGCGGCGGACGAGCGAGGCGGAGGGATGGACGCAGGCCGACTCCCGCACGCTTCTCTTCGAGACGGTGGCGAGCGAGCGTGCCCGCACCGAGGTGGTTCTGGTCGACGAATCAGGGCTGGAGAGCGCCGACCCGGTCGCGATCGTGCTCGAGGTCGTCGAGGACGCGCCCCCCGGCGTCACCGTGATCGAGCCCGCGTACGACGAATCGGTCCTCTCGACGGCGGTCGTCGGCGTCGCGGCCGAGGGACGCGACGACCTGGGAATGGCGTGGCTCGCGATCGAGGAGCAGGTGGCCCGCCGACCTACTGGCTCCGAGGGCGCCCCCCACGAGGTCGTCGCGGAGCCCCGCGCCATCGCAAGGGTCGAGCCGGGGCCCGCAGAGCCTGAGCGGCAGCTCACGGCCACCGCGGCGGTGGACCTGGCGGTCCTGGGCGCCAGGGCGGGGGACGAGGTCTGGCTGAGCGCCACAGGGCGGGACGCCTTCACCGCGCCCGACAGCGAGTCCGACGAGCGGATCGTCCGGTCGCAGGTCCGGCGCCTGCGGATCATCGACGAGCTCACGTTCGTGGAGCAGCTCCGCGGCGAGCTCGCGGGCGTGCGCAAGGCCGCGATCGAGATCGATCGGGAGCAGGCCGCGCTCGCCGAGCCCGAGCCCGGGACGTTCGACGCGGCCTCGGCGGCGGACCGGCAGGCGTCGCTCACCGATCGCATCGACGCGCAGGCGGGGACGGTCGAGCGGCTCGCGCAGCGGATGGACCGCAACAACCTCGCCGACGAGACGCTCGGCGGCATGATCGGCGACGCCGCCGCGCTGCTCCGCGATGCCAGGCGGGAGTCGGGCGAGGCGGCGGGTGAGCTCGAGCGGGCCGGCGACGAGCGCCGGCCCCCGGCCAAGGCCGCAGAGGCGCAGGAGCGGGTGCGCGAGGACCTCGAGAGCCTGATCTCGATGCTCGACCAGGGGCAGGACAGCTGGGTCGCGCGACGGACGATCGAGAGCCTCCTCGCCGAGCAGCGGGCGCTCGCCGCCGACACCGCCGCCCTCGGCGATCGCACGATGGGCGAGGCGATCGAGCAGCTCACACCCGAGGAACTGACGGAATTGGAACGGATCGCGGCCCGCCAGCGGGACGCGGCGGAGCGGGCGCGTCAGGCCCTCGAGAGCCTGACCGAGCGCGCCGAGCAGCTCGGAAAGGTCGATCCCGGGCAGGCCGACGCGATGCAGCGCGCGGCGCAGCGGGGCCGGCAGGAGCGCCTGCCCGAGCAGATGCGCCAGGCGGCGGCCCAGGTGGGCGAGAACCAGACCCGCGCGGCCGCGCAGGGGCAGCAGGCCGCGACGGAGGCGCTCGAGCAGATGCTCGAGGACATGAACGAGGCGGAGGCCGCTCGCGACCAGGCACTGCGCCGCGTGCTGGCGAGCGTGCTGCAGTCGCTCGAGCGGCTGATCGCCGACCAGGAGGCGAGGATCGAGGAGCTCAACCGGGCGCGCGAGGGCGACGAGCTGCCCGCGCTCGCGGAGGGGATGGTGGCGCTGGCGAGCAACACGCTGGGTCTGCTCGACGAGATCGCTCCCCAGCGGGACCTCGCCGGCGTCGTGCGTCTGGTGGAGGAGGCCGCCGGGGCGCAGCAGCGGGCGGTGACGTCGCTCCGCGCCTCGAGCGCCCAGAGCGCCGCCGAGGCGGAGGACGAGAGCCTCGCGAGGCTGCGCGAGGCGCGTGCGGAGGCCGAGCGGCTCGAGCGGGAGGCGGGCGATCGCGAGACGGCGCGCCAGCGCGCCGAGCTCCGGGAGGCCTACCGCGCTCTCCTCGAGCAGCAGGCGGCGATCGCCGGCGAGACCGAGCCGTACGTCGGGGCCGAGCTGGACCGGCGGGCACGCGCCAACGTGCGCGGCCTGGGGCAGCGGCAGGACGCCCTGAGCACCGCCCTCACCGAGCTGCGATCCTCCAGCGAGGCGCTCGCCGAATCCGCGATCTTCGAGCTCGCGCACGCGCGCATGGACGCCGCTTCCGCCGGCGCGGCCGAGCGCCTGCTCGACGGCGCTGCCGACGAGGGCGTGCGCCGCCGGCAGGGGACGGTGGTGCGCCTGCTCCGGTCGCTCATCGAGGCGCTCGCCGAGCAGGCCCCCGGCCAGCAGTTCCGCGATCAACAGGCCTCGGGCGGCGGGGGGGGCGCCGGGGGCGAGGCTCCCCCGGTCATCCCGGAGCTCGCCGAGCTCAAGCTCCTCCGCGCGATGCAGGCCGAGGCCATGGAGTGGACCCGGAACATCGACGAGTCCCCGGCGCCCGGCGCGGACGCGGATCTGCGGGAGCTGGCCGAGCTCCAGCGCGAGCTCGCCGAGCGCGGCGAGGCGCTCGTCGAGAAGCTCATGCAGCAACAGCAGCAGCGACCAACCCCCACGGAGGAGCCGCGATGAGGTCCCCGCTTCTTCTGCTCGCAGCGCTGGTCTTCGGGTCGATCGCGCCCGGCGCGATCGCCCAGGACGAGGCCGGCGACGAGGAGCTCCCGACGCTCGACGAGCTGCTCGGCATCGAGGGGGCGGCGGGGGGCGAGGCGGACGCGCCGCGCCTGCCCGACGAGCGCGACGAGGCCGAACTCGAGGAGCTCCTCTCCGGGCGCGAGATCGCCAGCGAGTTCCGCCAGGCGGTGGATCTGATGGGCAGGTCGGCCGAGCGGCTCACAGGTCCCCGCGACACGGGCTCGCGGACTCAGCGCATGCAGGAGGACGCGCTCCGCAAGCTGGACAAGCTGATCTCCGACGCGGAGCGGCGGGCGCAGCAGTCCAGCAGCACGCCCTCCTCCAGCTCGCCCCAGCAGCAACCTCAGAACCAGCCGCGACAGCAGGGCGAGCAGCAGGCCGCCAACGGCGACAACCGGAACGAGAACACGCCGCCGGACGTGCGCGAGGGCACGCTGCGCCCCGAGGAGGCCGCGAACCTTGCGGCGTGGGGCTCGCTCCCCGCGCGAGTGCGCGACGCGCTCGTGCAGGGCTCCAGCGACCGGTTCAGCGCCGCCTACCGCAAGCTGACGGAGGCCTACTACCGCATGCTCGCGGAGGAGCCCAGGCAATGAACCTCACCGGCGCCGGCACTCTCGGTGGGATCATGGCCATGGCCTCGATTCTGGGGCCGGCGGGCGTCGCCCTCGCGCAGGAGGAGCGGGCTCGCTCCGAGGAGGAGTCGGCCGCGAACAACGCGCTCTCCGACGAGATCACCCCCGCGCTGGACGAGACGGTGCGGCGGGGGCTGGCGTACCTGGCGGCCTCGCAGAACGAGGACGGCTCGTTCGGGACGGGCCGCTACGCGAAGAACGTCGCAATCACGGCCCTGGCGGGGATCGCCTTCATGGCCGACGGCAACGTCCCCGGCCGGGGCGAGTACAGCGCCAACGTGGAGCGTGCGCTCGAGTACATCCTCAACAACTGCGCGGAGAACGGCCTCATCGCGGCCGAGGCCGCCAACGGCCCGATGTACGGGCACGGCTTCTCGACGCTCTTCCTCGGCGAGATCTACGGCATGACCGCCGGCGGCGGCGACACGCCCCTGGCGGACCGCGTGTACGAGGCGCTGTCGCGCGCGTGCAGGCTCATCGAGCGCACGCAGAACGAGCAGGGCGGCTGGAGGTACAACCCGGTGCCGTACGACGCGGACGTCTCCGTCACGATCTGCCAGATCATGGGGCTCCGCTCGGCCCGCAACGCGGGGCTCGAGATCGACAAGAAGGTGATCGACCGCGCAGTCGAGTACGTCCGACAGTGCCAGAACCCCGACGGGGGGTTCAAGTACCAGCTCGAGAGCGGCACCAGCGCCTGGCCCCGCAGCGCCGCCGGGGTGGCGAGCCTCTACTACGCGGGCATCTACGAGGACAACGCGATCGACCGCGGCCTCGGCTACCTCATGGAGACCGCCCGCCCCGGCGAGGAGATCAACGCCGCCCACTACTTCTACGGCCACTACTACGCGGTGCAGACCATGTACCTCGCCGGGGGGGACTACTGGGCGGCGTGGTGGCCGGCGATCCGGGACGAGCTCATCGGCTCGCAGCTCGAGGACGGCTCGTGGGAGGACCGCTCGATCGGCAGCGCCTACGGGACGTCGATGAGCCTCATCATCCTGCAGATGCCCAAGCGCTACCTGCCCATCTTCCAGAAGTGAACCCTCGGGAGGATCTGCCCTGATCGGATCGCGTGCCATTCTCGCCGTCTGCCCTCTGGCCGCGTGCGCGGCGGGGGCCGCGGCCCAGGGCGAGTGGATCCTCATCGACCGCGAGCTGCGCCAGCAGCGCGCCGAGATCACGCAGATGGTCGAGGGGACGGTGACGTTTACTGACGAATCGGGGCGCAGCCGCTCGCGTCCGGTCGGCGAGCTGATCGCGCTCATCCACGAGCGCCCGCCGGACGACCGCCCCGCACGGGAGCTTCCCTGGCTCACGCAGCAGATGGAGATGTTCGGTCAGGACACCGAGGCCGCGCAGGGGCCCGAGCCCGAGCCATTCGCGGCGTGGGTCGAGCTGACCGATGGCCAGCGCTGGTATGGATCGCTCGCCGGCGCGGGAGGCCAGACGCTCTCCTGGAACCTCGCCGGTTCGGGTGGCCTCGAGGTGCCGCTCGAGCGCGTCCGCGCCGCGGCCCTGCACGGGCCGGTGGAGATCGCCGGCTGGGAGGGCGTCGAGGATCGCGTGCTGCTGCTCAACGGCGACCGCGTCGACGGGTTCGTCGCGTCGATCGGGGAGGCGATCGTCGTCGAGGGCGAGGCCGGGGCGGCGGAAATCCCGCTCGAGCGCGCCGCCGGCTTCCTGCTCGCCAACCCCCCCGCGCCGCCCGCGGGCGTGCTCGCGTGGCTGCACGACGGCTCGATCATCGCCTGCTCGTCGGCCGAGATCGCCGTCACCGGGCAGGTCGCGCTCGACCTGGGGGATGGGTCGGAGGGCACGGCGCGTCACGTGGGCACCATCGACCTGCTGGCCCTGCTCTTCGAGCCGGCGCTGGTCTCCGGCCTTTCGGGCATCGAGCCCGCGGCGGTGTCCTACCCGCCCGAGCGCCTCTGGGGCAGCCCCCCCATCGCCGAGCCCCCGGGGCTGCTGGGCGTCGGCGCGATCGACATGGTGGGCCCGGTGCACGTCGTGTGGGAGCTGCCCCGGCCGGCGTCGCGCTTCGCGGCGAGCGCGACCCTGCCGCCGGCCATGTGGGCGTGGGGCGACTGCGAGATCGTCGTGCGCACCGGCGAAGGCGCCGAGCTTCTCCGCGAGCGTCTCAACGCCGACCGGCCGGCCGTCGAGGTGAACGTGCCGCTCGGCGCGGCGCGGCGGATCATCGTCGAGGTGGCCAGCGGCAGGGGGGGGCCCGTGCAGGACCGCGTCGTCCTCCAGCGCCCGATCGTCCGGTGGCAGTGAACCCGGCCGGTCAGCGCACCTTCAGCAGCACACCTTCATCATCGCACCTTGAGCAGCGCGAGCCCCAGCACGAGCAGGATCACGCTGACGATCCAGAGACGCGAGACGACCTGCTGCTCGTTCCAGCCGCCGAGGTGGAGGTGGTGGTGGTATGGGGCGCAGCGGAAGACCCGCTTGCCCTTGGTGGCCTTGAAGTATCCCACCTGGATGACCACCGAGGCGATCTCGACGAGGAACACGCCGCTCATCAGGAGCACGACGATCTCCTGACGCACGACGACGGCGATGTACCCGATCAGCCCGCCGAGGCAGAGCGAGCCGGTGTCGCCCATGAAGACCTGCGCGGGCGAGCAGTTGAACCACAGGAAGCCCAGGCACGCCCCGGCGGTGGCGCCGGCCAGCACCGCCAGCTCGCCCGAGCCGGCGACCGAGGGCACCAGCAGCGCCTGCGCCCAGCCCTGCCGCCCCGCGATCAGCGTGAGCACAACGAGCCCCAGCGCGACCACCGCGCTGATCCCGGAGGCCAGGCCGTCCATGCCGTCGGTGATGTTCACGGCGTTGCTCATCCCCGCGACCATCAAGACGGAGATCACGATGTAGACCGCCATGGGAAGGACGACGACCCCCGGGCCGAGCCTGTCCGTCAGCGAGGACTCGTACGTCTTCTGAAACGGCAGGTTGAGCACGTGGGCGCTGTCCAGGCCCGCGCGGTAGCCGAAGTACCCGACGATCGCGCCGATGCCCAGCTGGAAGACGAGCTTCTCCCACGCGCGGAGCCCCTGGCGCGACCCCCCCCGCCGTGCCGCGGTCATCTTCAGCCAGTCGTCCGCGGCGCCCACGCCCGCCATCCACACCAGCACGACCAGGCCGAGCTGGACCCAGCGCTCCGAGAGGTCGGCCAGCATGAAGGTCGAGGCGAAGATCGCCCCCGCGATCAGGACGCCCCCCATTGTCGGCGTGTTGGCCTTGCTCGAGGAGATCCGGCGGAGCGACTCGGCGTCCGAGAGCCCCGAGTCGCCGATCTTCAGGCGCATCAGCAGGGTGATCACGCGACGGCCGAGGAGGAGCACCAGCGCGAACGCCAGCCCCGCGGCGGCGAGAGCGCGGAACTCGAGCTGGTCCAGCAGGCCGAGCGGCCCCCCCAGGCTGTGCTCGTAGATCCACTCGCGGAGCCGCTCGAAGATGAGGTACAGCATCGCGGGTCCGGCTCCGGATCAGACGCTGGCCGAGGCCGCGTTGCGCAGGGCGTCGAGGATGCGCTCCAGACGCATCCCTCGCGAGCCTTTGAGTAGCACCGTGTCCCCCTCGCGCAGGAGCGAGGCCGCCCGCTCCGCCCCGCCGTCGGCAAGGTCCGCCACGATCGCGTGAGCGATCCCCCCGCCAGCGAGGGCCGGGGCGGCGAGCGCCGCGAGCCGGCCCACGAGGAGCACGAAGTCCGCGGCGCGCGTCTCGGCGAGCATGCGCCCGAGATCCCGGTGCGCCTCCTCGCCGGCCGGGCCCATCTCGAGCATGTCGCCCAGCACGGCCGCCCGCCGCGACCCGGGCCCGGCGACGGCGCGGAGGGTTCGGATCGCGCACGCCATCGAGTCGGGATTGGCGTTGTACGCGTCGTTGATGATCTCCATCCCGGCGATGCGCGAGCGAGCGAGTCGCATCTCGGGCGGCGAGAAGCCCGCCAGCGCCCGCCGGACCGACCCGTCTTCCACGCCGAGATGCCGGGCCACCAGGATCGCCGCCGCCGCGTTCACCGCGTTGTGAGCGCCGAGCATGGGCAGGCCGAATGCCTCGCTCCCGCCGAGGGTGAAAGAGACGCCGTCGGCGGACTCGCGCACGTCGCCCACGCGAAGGTCCGCGTCCGTCGAGTGCCCGAAAGTGCGCACGGACACGAAGCCCGAAAGCAGCGGCCGGAGGGCGGGGGCGTCCGCGTTCGCGACGAGCAGGCCGCCCGGCGCCAGGCGCGACGCCAGGGAGATCTTCTCCGCCGCGATCGCCCCGAGCGAGCCCATCGCCTCGAGGTGGGCGCTCCCGATGGAGGTGATCACGGCGACGTCGGGGCGGATCATCGCCGCCAGGGGCGCGATCTCGCCCGGGGCGTTCATCCCCACCTCGCACACGACGTACTCGTCGTCCGGGCGTGCCGAGAGGATCGTCAGGGGCACGCCCAGGTCGTTGTTGAACGACTTGGCCGAGCAGCGCCCGCGGAGGCGCGTGCGCAGGCACGCGTCGATCATCCGCGTCGTCGTCGTCTTGCCGTTCGACCCGGTTACGGCGATGAAGCGCGCCGAGGAGAGCGCCCGTCGGTACCGGTCGGCGAGCGTTCCCAGGGACGCGCGCGCGTCCCGCACGCGCAGCACGCCGAGCCGCTCGGGCAACACCCCCGCCGAGGCGGGATCATCGATGACCGCGAGCGCCGCGCCCGACGCCGCGGCCTGTGCCAGGTATCGGTGGCCGTCGGTCGTGGCGCCGCGCAGGGCGAAGAAGATCTGCCCTGTATGCAGCGCCCTCGTGTCGATGGCGGCGCCGCCACCGAGAGCTCCCGAGGCGGCGGGCGGGGCGAGCCACTCGCCGCCGAGCGCGGCGCGGACGGACTCCGCCCTCCAGAACTCGCGGGCCGTGCCGCTCACGCAGGGCTCCTCTGGACGCGCGGGGCAGGGGCGCTGCGCCGCTCCGCGAGCGCCTCGCGGGCGACGGCGTGGTCGTCGAAGGGAATCACCCGCGTGCCGCCGCGCCCGTCGGGCAGGATCTGCTCCCGCTCATGACCCTTGCCGGCGATGAGGATGACGTCCCCCGGGCCCGCGGAACGGACCGCCTCGCGGATCGCCTGCCGCCTGTCGGCCTCCCGTGCGGCCCCGCTCCCGCACGGGATCCCGGTGAACACCTCGTCGATGATCGACTCCGGGCTCTCGGTGCGCGGGTTGTCGCTCGTCACGATCACACGGTCGGCCAGGGCCGACGCGACCGCGCCCATGCGTGGTCGCTTCGTCCGGTCCTTGTCCCCGCCGCACCCGAAGACGGCCCAGAGACGCGCCCCCGGGGGCGTGGCCAGGCGCGCGGCCCGGAGGGCGTTGGCCAGTGCGTCGTCGCTGTGGGCGAAGTCCACCAGCACGGTCACGTCGTCGTGCGCCTCCTGGACCGGCTCGAGGCGCCCCGTGGGGGCGCGCAGCGATGGGATCGCCTGCGCCAGCACGCCGGGCGGGATGCCCAGCGCTCCGACGCACACCCCCACCGCCTGGAGCAGGTTCATCGCGTTGTGGGCGCCGATGAGCGTGGTGCGCGTCCGCATCTCGCCCCAGGGACCGGACAGATCGATGGACATGCCCGCCGCGGACGTCTCGTTCACGACCGCCCGGGCGGCCGGAGCGCCGACGCGGGGGGAGCCGAGCGTGCACCAGAGGACGGGCGCCCTGCAGTGGCGGGCCATCGCCGCGCCGGCGGGGTCGTCGGCGTTGAGGACGGCGACGGCGTCGGGGCCGAGCATCTCGAAGAGCCGGGCCTTGGCCGCCCCGTACCGCTCCATGTCGCCGTGGTAGTCCAGGTGGTCGCCGGTGAGGTTGGTGAAGACTCCCGCGCCGAACCGCAGGCCCGCGACGCGGTGCTGGTCGAGCGAGTGGCTCGACACCTCCATCGCGCCGGCGATGCACCCGTTCGCCCGCATCGCGCCGAGCATCGAGCTGAGCCGCTCGGCGGGGGGCGTCGTGAAATCGCTCCGGCGTGGCCCGGCGCCCTCGTCGACCTCGACGGTCCCGATGAGCCCGCAGGACATGCCCGAGAGCCGGGCCAGCTGGTAGACCAGTGTCGCGACGGTGGTCTTCCCGTTGGTGCCGGTGACGCCCACGAGGCGCAGCGACGCCGATGGCATGCCCGCGAGACGCTCGGCCAGCACCGCGCCGATCGCCCCGGGCTGCGCCGTGAGCAGCAGCGGGGCTGAGGGGGCAAGGTCCCCCGGAGGCTGGTCCGTCACCACCGCCACGGCCCCGGCTCGCAGGGCGTCCGCGCAGTAGCGGCGTCCGTCGGCCTTGCGCCCCGGCCGGGCGACGAACACCCAGCCCGGGCCGACACGGCGCGAGTCCTCGGTGACACCGATCACCTCTGCGCGAGGGTCGAGCCCGCCGCGCGCGCGGAGATCGAGGTGCTGGATCAGTGCGCCGAGATTCATGCGCCTCCCTGCGGCGTATCGGCCGGCCGCCGGCGCCGGGAGCAGATTATGGCCGCGCGCGGCGTGCGAGTCAGAATCATCGGAAAGAGCAGCCTCCGAGCCCTCACAGGATGAGCATGGCGTCGCCGAAGCTGTAGAAGCGGTAGCCGCGGGCGGCCGCCTCGGCGTAGATCCCCTTGAGCCGCGAAACGCCAGGCGGGGCGCCGTCGGGTCCGGGCGGCTCGCGCGGATCCTGGAGCTTCGCGGCGACCAGAGCCATGAGCGTCGACCGTGGCAGGTGGAAGTTCGTCAGCACCGTGTCCGTCCAGCGGAAGTCGAAGCCGGGGGTGATCAGCAGCCGCGTCGAGAGGTGATCCGGACGATCGCCGACCGGGAGCATGGCGTAGGACTCGAGGGTGCGGACCGACGTCGTGCCGACGGCGACCACTCGCCCCCTCTCTCTCCGCGTCCGCTCGACCTCGCCCACGGCCTCGGGGCTCATCGAGCACCACTCCGCGTGGATCGGGTGCTCTTCCACGGTCTCGGTCTCGACCGGCTTGAAGGTACCCGCCCCGACGTGGAGCACCACATCCGTGCGGGAGACGCCCACCTCCCCGAGACGGTCCAGGAGCGCCGGGGTGAAGTGCAGGCCGGCCGTCGGAGCGGCGACCGAGGCGGCCCGCCCCGTCTCGGCGTAGACGGTCTGGTACTGCTCGCGATCGGCCGTGTCGTCGCCTTCGTCGTGCTCCGCCCGCCGGGCGGCGAGGATGTAGGGCGGGAGCGGCGTCAGTCCGATCGCCTCCAGCACGGCCGGCGCCGCGGGCGCCGGACCCTCGTCGCACGCCAGCTCCAGAAGCCACGCCCCGGGCGGGTCCTCCACGGGCCGGAGCATCCGGAGGCTGTAGGGCGAGGGGCGGGCCCCGGCGAGCACGCGAATGCGGGCGCCGGCCTTGTGCCGGCGCGACTTGATCATGGCGATCCAGAGCCCGCCGTCCGCGCCGCCGGGGCCGGAGGGCCCCTCCAGATAGAGCCCCTGGACGTGGCCGCCCGTGTCCTCGCGCACGCCCAGGAACCGGGCGGGGAGCACGCGGGTGGCGTTGAAGACCATCCGGTCGCCCGGGGAGAGCAGATCGGGCAGGTCCCGCACCGCGAGGTGCTGGCAGGCGTCGGGGCGCTCCCGCCGGACCACCAGCAGCCTCGCCGAGTCACGCGGCACGGCCGGGTGGGTCGCGATGCGGTCCTGGGGCAGGTCGTAGTCGAGTGCGGCGGTACGGAGCACTGGGGGTTCCGGGCAACGTCGGGTGAGGCGTCGGGGCGACGGGCGGCGCATCCGGCGTCCGCGGTCGCGATCGGGCGGGCACCAGTGGCGAGTTTATGGGGCGCGGGGGCGCGGCACCGGCTTCGTTCCTTCCGGGGCGGATTGGACAGGATCGCACTCCATCCGCTGAGCGACCGGCCGCCGGACCCCGCGCGGAGGGTGACACCCGCCCCCCGCTGCTCCGCGCCGGGTCTGGATCGCCACCGCCTCGACGGCGCTCAACCGGTCGTCGTCGGGCTGCTCGAGCATCTCCCCGGCGACGTGCCGTTCTCGACGCACCTGGAGCTGGAGAACGCCCGAGCGCGGCTCGTGGAGCGGGCGCTCGGCGAAGCGCTGGAGAGGCTCGCCCCGGAGACCCGCCCGCCGGCCTCGATGCCGGGTGAGGAAGGTCGGCCGGATCGTGCCGCCACCACGCCGCGAGAGCCGCCGATGCCGATCAGGCGGCCCCGGCTCGAGGTCCGGACGGTGACGCTCTACGTCCAGCGCCGGCAGCGCTGGCCGCTGGGCGGGCTGATCGACCTGGTGGTCTAGAGCTCGGACGCGGGCGCGGGGCCCACCCTCGCCGGGGCGAAGGCGACGAGCAGGGCGGCTGTGGCGACCATGACAGACGCGATCGCCGCCGGGAAGGTCCAGTCGGCGGCGACGAGCGGGCTGTCGCCGGCGATGATGCGGGGTGCGCTGCCCTCGGGCATGAGGAGGTCGGCGGCCTGGAACTGCCAGGAGCGCGAGTCGAGCTCGGGGATGCCGCCCTGCTCGCGGGGCTCGGCCACGTCGGCCACCTTTCGCGCGGTGGGGTAGGCGAAGCGCTCGTGGTTGAAGGTCCCGCCGGGCGTGAGCTCGTAGAAATCGAAGACCCAGTCCTTCCGCCAGACGCGTCCCCAGGTCTCGGGGTTGGTCCCCGGCCTGATCGAGCGGACGACGACGGCAAGGCGGTCGCGCTCCTCGCCGGCGTCCATCGCCTCGATGAGGCCCTGCATGCTGCGCCCTGTGAGGGGGGCGAAGCGGACGATCTTCATCCAGTCCTCGTAGCGGGTGAGGCCGGGGAGATCGTCGGCGTAGGGGCTCGGCGGGATCGTGATGGGGAGCGAGAGCGTCTGGCCGGCGTAGGAGATCTCGAGGGAGGGGTACTCGCCTTCGTGGGGCGCGGTCTTCTCCTCGAGCGTGAACTCGTGCCCGGCGTAGGCGAAGCTGGGCCGGTGTACCTCCATGAAGGCATAGACGACGCGCCCCTGCTCGGCGTTGTAGCGCACGATGCGCAGGGCCATGAGCGCGCAGAAGATCCCGACGCCCAGGACGCCGAGGATGGCGACGAGCAGCGGGATGGGGCGGGGGCGGGTCATGGCTCGGCTCTCAGTGGCCGCTCTGGCCGTGGTCGTCGTGGGCCGGGGCGGCCTCGTCGAGCGCGCCGCTCAGCCCGGTGCGGGGGAAGGTGCGCTGGGCGGTCGAGAGGAGCGGCGCGTCGTGGGCGTGGACGTGGTTGGCCTCCGCCCACCGGCGCCAGTACTCATCCTCGGTGATGCCCTGCTCCTGGATGTACTTCTTCTTGAGGTTCTCCGCGAGCGATCCGAAGAAGGCGCCCTGCTCGCCGGCTCGGAGGGTGACCGTCTCCCCGACCACGTGGATCGTGCCCCCGGGGTGGGTGACGTTCGTGCCGGTGCCCCCCTTGTTGATCGCCTCCTGCTTCCATTGGTAGACCCAGCCGCGGTTGTCCAGGTCCATGCCGGTGAGGGCGAGGAAGAGGGCGAAGGCGAAGATGCAGAAGAGGAAGACGATGGTGTAGAGGGGGTTCTCGTACTTGAGCGCCATGAAGAAGGCGATGACGAGGAGCGCCTTGACGGTGGCGATGCTCATGGCGATGGCGATGTTCACCCAGTTGGGCAGGCTCCAGCCCATCTCCTGGATCAGGTACGTCTCGAATGTGGCGGCGAAGATCGTGAGCCCGGTGAAGCAGAGCAGCGCCACGAGGACGCCGAGGAGCGTCTTCCAGTGGGTGATGTTGTGCCCGTGGTGCTCGCCGAGGTCCGCGAAATGGTGCGGATCGACCGGGTCGAAGGCGGGCGGCTGATGTGCGTTCATCGCGTTGGTCCTTCGCGTTCGGTGTGTCAGTGGATCAGGTAGAGCAGGGGGAAGAGGAAGATCCAGATCAGGTCGACGAGGTGCCAGTAGAGGCCGGAGTTCTCGAGCATGGTGTAGTGCGTGGGCCCGTAGGCCTTGTGGCGGATGGAGCGGTAGAGACACCAGCCGAGCAGGCTGGCGCCGATGAGCACGTGCAGAGCGTGGATGCCGGTGGCGCCGTAGTAGACGCTCCACCAGGTCGGCTCCTGCGGGTGGCCGGGGAAGGGGTTGGAGTAGAGGATGCCGGGGCGGATGCCCTGGCTCCACTTGGGGATGTACTCGAAGATCAGCTTGATGGCGAAGAAGGCGAAGGCGCAGAGGATGGTGATGCTCAGGTTGATCCGCAGCCACTTCTGGTTGTCGAGCTGCGCGCAGCGGATGCTCATCGCCACGGTGAAGCTCGAGATGAGCAGGACGACGGTGTTGAGGCCGCCCCAGCGCACGTCGAGGTGGTGGGATCCCACCGCGAACGCCTCGGGGTAGAGCGTGCGGAACATGGCGTAGGCGCAGAAGAGCCCCGCGAAGAGCAGGACTTCGGTGGCCAGGAAGAGCCAGAAGCCGAGCTTGCACGCGTCGAACTCGTCGTCGGCGTTGCGCCAGTGCGCCGCGGGGACGTAGCGCTTCCAGCCGGGAAGGCCGGCGTCGGGAGTATGGGGTCGTGCGTGGCTGTCGATGGTCGTCATGGTGTGGTCCGTCGCGTGTCTCGGATGCGCGTTCGCCTGGTGCTAGTGGGTCCTCGATCCCGCGGGGAGCGGCTCGGGGAGCGGGAAGTCCGCGGGGTCGCAGTGCGGCGGGACGACGTCCTCGAAGTCGTAGGGCCCGTGCTTGAGGATGGGCTCGTGGTGGAAATTGTGCTCGATCGGGGGGCTCTCCGTGTACCACTCGAGCGTGAGGCCGCCCCAGGGGTTCGGCGGCGCCTTGGGCCCCGCGACCAGCGAGTGCAGGAAGTTGATCACGTGGACGAGCATGCCCGCGGCGAGGATGAACGAGCCGATCGTCGAGATCTGGTGCAGGATCTGGAAGTCGTCGATGTAGTTCGCGTAGCGGCGCGGCATGCCCTGCGTGCCGAGGAAGAACTGGGTGAAGAAGGTCACGTTGAATCCGATGAAGATGAGGGCGCACCCGAGGAGGCCCGCCCACTCGGCGTACATCCTGCCGGTGATCTTCGGCCACCAGTGGTGCAGCCCGCCGATGAAGGCGATGATCGTGCCGCCCATCATCACGTAGTGGAAGTGGGCCACGACGAAGTACGAGTCGTGGAGGTGCATGTCGGTGGCGAGGGTCGCCAGGGGCAGGCCGGTGAGGCCGCCGATCGAGAAGAGGAAGAGGAAGGCCAGGGCGTACATCATCGGCGTGTTCCACGCGATGGAGCCCTTGTAGAGCGTGGCGATCCAGTTGAACACCTTTACGGCGGTGGGGACGGCCACGAAGAAGGTCAGGGCGCTGAAGATCGACGCCGCGAGCTCGCCCATCGCCGTGAAGATGTGGTGCCCCCAGACCAGGAACGACACGGCCGCGATGCCCAGCGAGGCGAACGCGATGGCGCGGTAGCCGAAGATCGGCTTGCGGGAGTGCACGGCGATCAGCTCGGAGATGATCGCCATGCCGGGGAGGATCATCACGTAGACGACCGGGTGCGAGTAGAACCAGAAGAAGTGCTGGAACATCACCGGGTCCCCGCCCATCGCGGGGTCGAAGATGCCCACGTGGAAGACCCGCTCGAAGATCAGCAGGAGCAGGGTGATGCCGATGACCGGCGTGGCGAGCACCTGGATGATGCTGGTCGCGTAGAGCCCCCAGATGAACAGGGGCATGTCGAACCACCCCATGCCCGGGCAGCGGAGCTTGTGGACGGTGACGATGAAGTTGAGCCCGGTGAGGATGGAGCTGAACCCGAGGATGAACGCCGCGGTCGTCATCAGCACGACGGCGCCGTATTCGTTGTTGGCGTGGGTGGAGCTGTACGGCGTGTAGAACGTCCAGCCGGTGTCGACGCCGCCCTGGATCAGGGCGAGCAGCGCGACGACCAGCCCGGTCATGTAGATGTACCAGCTCAGCAGGTTGAGGCGCGGGAAGGCCACGTCCTTGGCGCCGAGCATCAGCGGGATGAGGAAGTTGCCCAGGGTCGCGGGGACGCCCGGCACGATCACGAGGAAGACCATCGTCGCGCCGTGCAGCGTGAAGATGCGGTTGTAGATCTGGAAGCCCTCCGCGGCCGTGGCGCCCCTGAAGAGCTGCCCCGTCACCGTGCCGTCGGCGAGGACGCGCGTCGGCTCCCAGAGCTCGACCCGCACCGCCAGGGCGGCCAGGCCTCCGACGAGGAACATCACCAGCACCGCCCCCATGTAGAGGAGGCAGATCTTCTTGTGATCGATCGTCGTGACCCAGTGGATGATGGTCGAGAGGATGCCGCCCGGCGGCGGGGTCAGGTACGACCCCTCGTCGTGGTGCCCGACGCCGTGTGCTGTATCGATGGTCGTCATGATCGGTTGCTCGCTGTCAAGCCGTCGGAACTCCGCCGCACGCCGGGGACGCTCACTGCTGCGCCCCGCCCTCCGTCCCCTCGCCCCCGCCGCCCGCCGCGCCGCCCTTGTCGCTGAGCGAGCGCATGTAGGCGATGATCCAGCCGATCTCCTCGTCGGTGAAGACGCCCGCGAAGCTGCTCATCACGGGCGGGTACCCGGCGTGGATCTTCGCGTTAGGGTTCACGATCGATTCGCGGATGTACTCGTCCCACGCCGCGGGGTCGTCCGCGGGGATCTTCGTGCCGTCGGCCAGCGGCACCTCGTAGCCCCAGGCGTTGAGCCAGGTCGGGCCGATGACCTTCGACCCGTCGAGCGAGTGGCACGCGATGCACCCGCCCCTGGTCTCGACCATCATCTTGCCGAGCACCTCCGGCGGCTGGCTGCGGTCGATCGCCCAGCCGGCCTTGAGCTCGTCGTACTCGGCCGGGGGCAGCGCCACGAGCCGCGCCGCCATCTCCGAGTGGTAGTCGCCGCAGTACTCGGCGCAGAAGATCCAGTGCTCGCCCGGCGCGGAGGCGTTGATCCAGTAGCTCGTGTAGCGGTTGGGGATCACGTCGAACTTGTAGCGGAAGTCGGGGATCCAGAAGCTGTGCAGCACGTCGTTGCTGGTCATCCGGAACAGGACCGGGCGCCCCGCGGGCACGTAGATGATCGGGATGCCGCGCAGCCCTCCGGCGTCCACGCTGTCGGGCGCGTTCGCGCCGTTGTCGTACGTCGCGGTCCACTTCCACTTCATGCCGCGGATGTCGATCACCTCCGCGTTCGAGGGGGCGACCATCCCCCCGATGTATCCGGAGAACCCGCGGTAGAACATGTACCCGAGGAAGAGCGAGGGGACGATCGTCCACACCAGCTCGAGGGGGGTGTTGTGGTGGGCGCTGCGCAAGGGCGGCACCCCGGGGCGGCGCCGGTAGCGCACGGCCCACCAGCACATGAGCGCCATCAGGAAGACGAACCAGATCACGTTGAATCCGAAGATCCACATCATGATCGAGTCGCTTTCGCGGGCGAGCGCCGAGGCGCCGTGCCCGCCGAAGACGAGGCGCTGCAGGGGCCCGACCGCCGGGGCGGGGGTCGCGCCGATCGTGCCGAGGCCGAGGATGGGGATGGGGATGTTCATGGTGTCTGTCACGCGGCGGGGTGCGGGTTCTCGGTGTTGGACGGGCGCGGGAGTCCGTGCCGGCGGCGGCCCCGCTCTCTGACGAGCATCACGGCGATCAGCGACCCGACCGCGAGCATCGAGAGCAGCCCGCCGAGCTGCACCACCCGGAACGCCGCCAGGGCGTACTTGCCCGTGCTCGGGTCGTAGCGGAAGCAGAACATGCGGATCTGGTCGCCGATCGAGGCGGAGATCTTGCCCTCTGAGGCCTCGAGCAGCGCCATGCGCATCGTCTCCGTCTCGTAGCCGACGCCGTAGACGTACCGGGCGATCCTGCCCTCGGGCGTGAGCACGAAGATGCAGACCGGGTGGCTGAACTCCCCGCCGGAAACGGGGCGGTACTCCCACCCCAGGGCGTCGGCCAGGCGCGCCGTCTCGGCGTTGGGCGAGACCAGGAAACCCCAGCCCTCGGCGACCGAAGCCGAGCCGGACCGCCCGTACTGCTCGAGCAGCCGCGCCTTGGCCGCGGCGGCGAGCGGGGGCTCCTCCTCGGGGTCGATGCTGGCGAAGACGACGTTGAAGTCCTCGCCGACGGTGTAGTCGAGGCCCTTGAGGGCGTCGGTGAGCTGCCCCATCACCAGGCCGCAGACCACCGGGCAGTCGTAGTAGACCAGCGCCATGACGACCGGCTTCTCGCCGTCGAAATACCTGGAGAGCGCGACGGCGTCGCCGGTCGAGTCGACGAAGGGCAGCCCCAGGGGGATCTGCTCGCCGAGCCGCTCGACCACCTCCGTGCCCTGGGCCTGAGGCGGCAGCTCGTTGGGCGAGCCGGCCGAGCCCATCGGCTGCAGGCCGCCGGGCTGCGCGTGAGCCGCGGCGCTCGCCAGCGCGAGCAGGCCCGCCGCGGCGAGCCCCGGGATGGACGGGCGGATGCTCACCGCTGGCCTTCCTCCCGGTGCTCCTCGACGACCATCTCCATGGCGCGCTCGATCGGCAGGCGGACCTTGCCGTCGGCCGTCCACCCGTAGGTCTCCTGGACGGCGAGCGCGTCGCGCTGATACTCGCGGGCCGCGGCGTTGAGCACCGTGAGGCCCTCGATCTCGCCGGAGGTCTTGAGCCGGTTGACCTGCCCGATCGTGTAGACGCCGATGATGACGCAGAAGATGACCGTGCCGAGCGTGATGACCACGAAGGTGATCAGCAGGGCGGTGATGTTGGCGTGGGCGCCGTGCTCCTGGCGGGGCAGCCCCTCCTCCGGCGTGTGCCGGTGCCACGGGTCGATCGCCGCGGGCATCCGGGGCGTCTCGTGGGGGGTCTCGGGCTCGTGGTGCTCGTGGTGCGGGTTCATCGCGGTCTTGTCCTGTTCACGTCGCGGGCGGGGGTCGGCGAGGCCCTCAGCGCTACACGTAGTTGATGTGCGACATCGCCTCCGGGAGCTTGGGGTCCTTCGTCGGGGTGAGCGGGCCGGAGCCGATCCGGGCGACGAAGAGCCCGAAGAAGACGCCGAACACCCCCACGATCGCGGCGATATCGAGCCACCACGTCGCCGGCGTCGGCGCATGCTCGCCGTGGTGCAGGATCGGGCGGACGATCCAGACGTAATCCATCACGTGCATGAAGAGGATCCAGACGGCGCCGGTCGCGACCAGGGCCATGTTGCGCTTGACCGAGCGAGGGAGCAGGAAGAAGAAGGGGATGATGAAGTGCCCGACGGCGAGGAAGATGCCGGCGCCCCTCCAGGGGCCCGTCGTGCGCTCGAGCATCCAGAACGTCTCCTCGGGGATGTTGCTGTACCAGATGAGGAAGTACTGGCTGAAGGCGATGTAGGCCCAGAAGCAGGTGAACGCGAAGAGCAGCTTGCCCAGGTCGTGGAAGTGGTCCTCGGTGATCAGCCCGTTGAGACGCCCGACGAACCGCAGGAGCGCGAACGTGAGCACCATCACCGCCATGCAGGAGACCGCGCCGCCGGCGAAGATGTAGACGCCCCACATCGTGCTGAAGAAGTGCGGCTGGATGCTCATGAAGTAGTCGAACCCGGCGAAGGCCGTCGTCAGCGCCGTGAGCGGCAGCCCCCAGGCGCTCATGAACCGGGCCCGGTTCGAGAGGAAGCGGTCGCCCGTCCGGTCCTGCTCGGTGCTCAGCGAGCGGAGCGACGCGGAGAGCATCGTCCAGAGCAGGGCGTAGACCATGAACCGGACGATGAAGAAGACCGGGTTGAGGTAGCCCCTCTTGGCGTTGATCAGCGGGTCGACATCCGCGATGCCGGGGGTCAGCCACTCCCACACCGCGCCCTTGGTGAAGATCACCTCGAGCACGATCACCGGCAGCAGCATCAGCAGCGCCACCGGGAGCAGGCTCATCAGGTTCTCGAACTGGCGTCGCGCCGTCGCCACCCACCCGGCGTTCACGAGGTGGAAGCACATCACCAGGATCATCGCCCCGATCGACATCGAGAGCACCGCGCCGACACCGACGAGGTACGACGCGATCGCGTGCTTGGCCCCGAGCACGAAGCCGCCGATCACCGTGATGACCAGGCCCCCCGAGCCGATCGCGAGGAGCGTGCTCGAGAGCGTGCCGATCGCGCCGGACGGCGCGGTGATGTTCTCCTCCCTCATGCGCGTGTCCGCGGCGACGTCGGCGAGGATCTGCTGGTAGGTCTCGGCCGAGAGCTGGCTCATTGCTGGCCCTCCGAAGCGGGTGCGGGCGCGGGCGGCGCGGGGGGCGTCCCGAGCTGGCTCCGCTGCGACTCGGGCACGTCGGCCAGCTCGCCCCGCCACGAGCGCTGCAGAACGCGGAGGTAGGCCACGACGGCCCAGGCGTCCTGCGCGTCGAGCGCGTGCCCGTAGCCGGGCATCGTCTGGTTGCCGGCGGTGACGACGCCGTTGCGGACGACGGTGAAGAGGTACCCGGCCTGGCCGCGCTCGCCGCCCTCGAAGTACCTGGGATCGTGGAAGCTGGGCACCGGGATCGACCAGAGCCTGCCCACCATGCCGCCGGAACCCGCGGGCCTGTCGCCGCCGGCGCCCTCGCCGTTGTAGCCGTGGCAGACCGAGCAGTAGATGTTGAACCGCTCGCGCCCCCGCCGGAGCAGCTCCATCGTCACCGGCACGGGGATCTGCTCGACGGGGTTGAGCATCTCGTCGGAGCCCTCGTAGACCTCGTAGCTCGCGCGGAGGAACCGCTCGCGATCACTCGAGAACCTCGCCGCCCACTGGTCCTCGGAGACGACCTCGCTGGTGCCGAAGGGCACGGTGTGCGCCGGAGGCTGACGCATCGTGCGCCCGTTGACGAAGAACTCGGTCTCGCTCTGCGGCTTCCACTTGGGCTGGTCGTCCATGTCCGGGAAGAACTGGCGGGGCGGCTTCTCGGCGCGGTCGCCCCGGCACCCGCCCAGCGGCGCGAGGGCGAGCAGCGCCGCGGCGGAGCAGCCCGATACGCCGAGCCACGTCTTGAGGCGGCCTCTCGGGGAGCCGCTGGTTGGCGACTTGGCGAAGCTCATGCGTCCTCCACGAGTTCGACGGCCGAGGCGCCCAGACTCCGCAGGAAGCGGCTGGTCTGCTCGGGGTTGAAGCTGGGGTCCGTCGCCTCGACGACGATGAAGAACTTGTCGTCGGACGAGTCGAGGAACCGCTCGTTCTGGAAGAGCGGGTGGTTCCATCGCGGCAGGCCGTTGAGGGCGAGCATCCCCAGGAGCGAGGCGAAGGCCGCGAACAGCACGCCGAGCTCGAAGATGATCATCGTGAAGGGCTGCCACGCGTCGACGGGCTTGCCCTGCACGACGAGCGGGTAGTCGAAGGCGGTGGTCCACCACTGGAGCACGACGGCGCCGGCGATGCCGGTCATCGCGGCGCCGAAGACGATCAGGGGCAGGATCGTCCGCTTCATGCCCATCGCGAACTCCACGCCATGGATCGGGAAGGGGGCGTGGAGGTCCCAGCGGGCGAAGCCCGCGTCACGCATCTTCTCGGCCGCGTTGTAGGCGTGCACGACGGTGTCGAACTGGGCCATCACCCCCCAGACCGGCTCGCCGTCCTCGGTGACGAACCGCGCCTTGGGCGGGTTGAAGAGGAATGGCATGTAGTCGCTCAGGGCCATGCTCACTGACCTCCCAGGATGACGCTGTCGTGCCCCACGGTCGGATCGTGCCCGTGGGCGTGGCCGTGCGGGTCTCCCTGCGGCATGACGGCCTTGATCTCCGCGATGGGGAAGACGGGGAGGAAGCGGAGGAAGAGCAGGAAGAGCGTGAGGAAGATGCCGCACGACCCGGCGAACGTGAGGATGTCCACCGGGGTCGGGAAGAACATGCCCCACGCGCCCGGGATGTACGCCCGGTGCAGCGAGGACACGATGATGACGAACCGCTCGAACCACATGCCGATCGTGACCAGCAGCGCCACGATCCAGACGACCCTCGGGTCCGTCCGCATCCGGCGGTTCCAGAAGACCTGCGGGCTCACCACGTTGCAGGTGATCATCGTCCAGTAGGCCCACCAGTAGGGGCCGAAGGCGCGGTTGATGAAGGTCTCGGTCTCGTACTTGTTGCCGCCGTACCAGGCGATGAAGAACTCCATGGCGTAGGCGAAGCCCACCATCATGCCGGTGACCAGCAGGATCTTCGCCATGTTCTCCAGGTGGCGGAGGGTGAGCAGATCCTTGAAGTTGGGGAAGAGCTCACGCGCGGGCACCAGCAGCAGCAGCACCATCGCGAACCCGCCGAAGATGGCGCCCGCGACGAAGTAGGGCGGGAAGATCGTCGTGTGCCACCCGGGGATCACGCTCGTGGCGAAGTCGAACGACACGATCGAGTGCACGCTGAGCACCAGCGGCGTCGAGATGCCCGCGAGGATGAGGTACGCCACCTCGTAGCGGTGCCAGTGGCGGCTCGAGCCCCGCCACCCCACCGCGAGGAAACCGTAGATCCACGCGCGGAGCCCGTCGGCCGAGAAGGGCGTTCTCGCGAGCTTGATGCCCGTGATCGGGCACTGCACGCAGAGCTTCGCCGCCCCGCTCCCCAGGCGCAGCCGCTTGTCGGCCCGGTCGCGGAGCGTCGCGAAGTCAGGGATCATCCCCATGTACCAGAACAGCAGCGAGACCGTCGCGTACGTGCTCACCGCGAACACGTCCCAGAGCAGCGGCGAGCGGAAGTTGGGCCAGATGTAGTTGTAGTTGGGGACCGGGAAGACGAACCAGATGAACCAGATCCGCCCGACGTGGATCGCCGGGAAGATGCCGGCGCAGATCACCGCGAAGATCGTCATCGCCTCGGCCGAGCGGTTCACGGCCGTGCGCCACTTCTGCTTGAAGAGGCAAAGGATGGCCGAGATAAGCGTCCCGGCGTGGCCGATACCGATCCAGAACACGAAGTTGGTGATGTCCCACGCCCAGCCGACCTCGTTGTTGAGGCCCCAGACTCCCACGCCCGTCGTGATCAGGTACAGGATCATCAGCACGCCGACCGTCGCCACCGTCGCGGTGAGCAGGAACGTCGGCAGCCACCACCTGCCCGGCGCGTTCTCCGCGTAGCCGCACACGATCTCGGTCACCTCGTGCAGCGAGCGGTCGTTGAGCACCAGCGGCGCACGGATCGCCGGGTCCTCGATCAGGCTGCCGTCGCTCCCGGGGCTCGGGCCGCCGCTCACGAACTGCGGCCCGCCGGTCAGGCGCTCGGCCGTCACCTGGTCCGGGTGGATCGTCGTCATGCGTGCACTCCAGCGCCAAGAACGTTGAGGCTCAGGGCGTATCCGTCATCCTCCGACCGCCGGCGCGGGTCGACGCGGTAGCTGTGCGCCCCCTCGCCCGCCCCGTGCTCGGCCCCCCCGGGGTCGCCGTGGCCGTCCCCGCCGTGCCCACCGCCGTGGCCGTGCTGCGCGATCGAGTCGATCGGCACGCGGATCGCGGGGTTGGGGTTCGTGACCCGCATGAGGTGGCTGGTGCGCGGACGCGTGGCGAGGTAGCCCAGGAGGAGGTAGGAGCGCTGGTTCGTCCTCGCCTTGCTCACCGCGCTCTCCGGATCGCGGATGTCGCCGAAGGTGATCGACTCGGTCGGGCACGCCTGCTGGCAGGCGACCTGGAAGAACCCGTCGGGGATCGAGGGCAGCCCCTGCACCTTGGCGTCGGCGCGGGCGCTGTTGATCCGCTGGAGGCAGAAGGTGCACTTCTCCATGACGCCGCGCCCCCGCACGGTGACGTCCGGGTTGTGCTTCATCTTCTGGATCTCGTCGAGCTTGTTGCGCAGGCGGGGCGGGATGAGGTTCTGGTTGAACGTCGTCCCCTGCCCGCCGTTGCCCGTCGCGTCCCGCACCGGATCGGGCACGTACTTGGGGTCGAGCCCGCCGTTGAGCTTGGCCTGCCCCCAGTCGAAGAAGTTGAAGCGCCGCGCCTTGTAGGGGCAGTTGTTCATGCAGTACCGCGTGCCGATGCAGCGGTTGTACGCCATGATGTTCAGGCCGCGCTCGTCGTGGATCGTCGCGTTCACCGGGCACACCGTCTCGCACGGGGCGTTCTCGCAGTGCACGCAGGCGACGAACTGGTTGAGCACGTGCTCGGGGGCGTCCGCCGACGCGCCCGTGAAGTAGCGGTCGATGCGGATCCAGTGCATCTCGCGCCCCTTCGCGACCTCCTTCTTGCCCACCGTCGGGATGTTGTTCTCGCTCTGGCACGCCACGATGCACGCCCCGCACCCCGTGCACGAGGACAGATCGACCGTCATCCCCCACTGCTGCCCCTTGGCGTACGGCGCATCCGGCGCCGGGTTGCCCCGGCTCTGGTTCATCGGGTTCTCGTAGATCGAGAGGTTCGGCGGCGTGTGCGTCAGCTCGCCGAGCCGCTCGGCGACCGACAGCCCCGAGTCGTCGCCCGTCGCGTAGGGGTCCGCGACCCGGCCGTGCCCGGGTCCCGCCTCGGCCGCCGCGGCGTGCTCCTCCCACGCCGGCCTGTCCAGCCAGCGCACCAGCGCCGTGCGCTCCTCGAGCGACCAGTGGTTCTGGGTGCTCGAGATCGGGTGCGTCTCCGCCCGGCGCTCGAGCCTGCACCCGCGGACCGTCGGCGGCTGGGTCGTCGCGCGCAGGCCGTAGGCGTTGAAGCCCACGCCGTTGCCCACCAGGCCGCAGTGGTCCCGTCCGTAGCCGAGCATCACCAGCGCCACGTTGTCCGCGACGCCCGGGCAGGGCCAGACCGGCACCGTCATCGTGCGCCCGTCCACGCTGAGCGTCGCCGTCCGCGCCTTGGGGAACTGGTCCTTCGTGTAGGGGACCGGGTCGATGCCGAGCGCCTCGGCCGTCGCGGGGCTGATCACGACCGGGTTGTCCCACACGACCTTCGTGAACGGGTGCGGCATCTCCTGCAGCCAGGGGTTGTTGCCGAACCGCCCGTCGCCGACGGTGCCGGTCGTGAAGACGACCTCGAGCGCGCTCGACGTCGGCGCCTCGCCGAGCGCCAGCGAGGCCACGGCGCGTCCCACCTCGGCCTCGCGCACGGCCGGGGCGCCCGCCTCGGCCGCGGAGTTGGGGACCACGCCGTCGTGCAGGGCGCGGCGCCACTTGTCCTCGAACTCGCCGTCCATGGGGCGAAGACCCATCACCCTCGCCCACGCCGAGCGCACAAGCTCGTACCCGTCGGGCTTGTCGTCCCCGGCGAGGAACGTCAGCAGCTCCAGCTCGCTCATCGCCGGCTCGTACAGCGGGGCGATCATCGGCTGGATCGGCGCAACCGTGCCGTCGGCGGCGACGCTGTCGCCCCACGACTCGAGCCAGTGCGCCGCGTTCAGTTCCCACGTCGACGCCGCCGAGGTCTCGCTCGAGCCCACCGAGAGGCAGATGCGATCGGGCACGCGGGCGTAGCGCGCTGCGAACTCGGTGTCGGCCGGCGCGTCGTAGACCGGGTTGACGTTGAGGCACACGACGGTCCTGATCGCGCCCGAGGCCATCTCGCCCGAGAGCGTCCGCAGCCCCGCCAACGCCGGGGCCGCCAGGTCGCCCGTCTGCTCGACGTAACGCACGGTCGTGCCCGCGTTCCCCAGCGCGGCGTTGAGCGCGTGCACCAGGGCGTGGATCTCCGCCGGCTGCGAGCCGCCCGCCGCGATGATCGAGCGGCCCCGGTGCCCCTCCGCGACAAGGTCGTCGGCCAGCAGCTCGATGAACTTCCCGTGCTCGCTCGCGACGGGAATCGCGTCGAAGTCCGCGCCCCCGGGGACGGTCACCCCCTCGAGCGCCGCCCGCAGGCCCGAGCCCCCCACCCTCGCCAGCACGGCCTTCGCGAGGGCCACGGCGAAGGCCGCGATCCGCGAGGGCGCCAGCGTGACGTGGTGGTCGGCCAGCATGCCCAGCCCGCTGTAGACCGGCTCGATCGCGTAGATGCGCGACATGGAGTCCGACGACTTCCAGACACGCCGACCTGCGCCGACGCCGCGCGCGTTGGCGATCGCCCCCGGCTCGCCCTCGGTCAGGTCGCGGTCGAGCGCGACGATGACGCGGGCCCTGGCCGTGTCGAACACCTCGCGCATCGGACGCCCGAACGCCAGGCGCGAGCCCTCGTTGAACGCGTCCGTTCCCGCGGCGTGGTAGGACACCCACCTCGCCCTGGGGTACTTCTCGAGCAGCCTCGACTTGGCGGCGTCCCACGCCGGCGTCGAGCGGGGCTCCGCGATGATCGCCAGCCCCGCCCCCCCGTCCGCGTCGTGCGCCCGGAAGCGCTCCCGCGCCCAGTGGGCGAAGTCGGTCCACGTGGCCGCCAGCCGCCCACGCGCCGGATTCTCGTAGACGGGGTACTTGAGTCGGTCGGGGTCGTAGATGGCCAGCACGCTCGCGAGCGCGAACGCGCTGCAGCGCCCGCGGTTGTTGGGGTGGAGCGGGTTGCCCTCGATCTTCGTGGGCCGCCCCTCGTGCGTCTCGACCAGCAGGCCCTCGGCGCCCCCCCCGGGGAGCGGCATGCTCGTCGCGTAGAACAGGGCGTTGCCGGGAACGATCTCCTCGGGCACCTCGCGCGAGTAGGCGAGGATCTTGTGGTCCGGCCGGCGGCAGCCGGGGATCGTCGCGGCCCCGGCGAGCGCAAGCCCAGCGCCCATCAGCTTCACGAAGTCGCGGCGCGACGAGCCGAGCAGCTCGGAGGCGCCCGCGGGGAACTCACGCTCGACGATCTCGCGGAACTCGGCCGTCTGCGAGTACTCCTCGAGGCTGCGCCAGTAGGGCCGCCCGGTGGGCGTGCCGACGCGCGACGCCACGTCCAATGCGAGCTTGCCCCTGGTCGATGGACACTGTTCGTGCGTCATGCTCGGTCTCGTTTGCTGTCGATGCACGCTGCGGACCGGTCCGCCTTCAACGTCTCGCCACACGCCGCGGTGTGGCGCCCCTTCACTGGTGGCAGGCGCCGCAGGTCTGCGGCGGGTTGTCCCAGAGCGCGTCCAGGAGCTGCTGGGTGTTCACCGATCCCTCGCCCCGGGCGCGCCTGCCCAGCTCGTCCTCCACCCAGAGCAGGTCGGTGACCTTCTCTGGCGGCACGATGGTCGCCTCGGGATGGCGGTGGCAGTCCAGGCACCAGCCCATGCCCAGCCCCTCGGCCTGGTGCACCACGGGCATGGACATGATCTGCCCGTGGCACGAGTAGCAGCTCACGCCCGCCTTCACGTGCACGTGGTGCGGGAAGTTGCGGACGTAGTCGGGCAGCTTGTGCACCCGGCGCCACGGGATCGACTCGTCGTTCTCGTAGGCGTCGCGGATGAACTGCACCTTCTCGACCGTCGCCGTGGACGTGGAGGTGTTCACACGCTGGTCCGCGTGGCACCCGTAGCAGGTGGCGACGTTCGGCACGTTCGCCTCGGGCGACCGCTCGACCTTCGTGTGGCAGTACCGGCAGTCGATCCCCAGCTTGCCGGCGTGGATCTGGTGGTTGAAGCCCGAGCCGGGCTGGGTCGGGCTGTACCCCACCTCGAAGAAGTCCGGCGTGGCGTAGTACCACGTCCCCACCACTACCGCGAGCAACGCCCCGACCCCGCCGACGGCGCCGAGCGTGGGCAACCCGTTCATCCACTTCGGGAAGATGACCGACAAGCTGCGCTCCTCACCGCGGCCGACCGCCCGCCGCCCTGCGTGCCGAAATAATCCACCGGGAAAGTCCTGCCCCGGCTGGAGTCCGGTCTGGCAATGACCTTTGCTGTGGGACAGAAATGTCCGCACCCAGGGGTGCGCCTGTCAAGTTCACCGCAGGATGCGCAGTCTAATTGAGACTTAATTGCAAATAGATTCGCCTCTTTCCTCCAGACTCATCCTTTTATCCGAAAATCATGGACCACGCGATGCCCGCCCAATCAGACGCCGAAACGATCCGCGCCAATGCAGGCTCCCGCGCGAGCCGCGTGCTCGCCCCAGGTCTGGCGGTTTCCGTGGGGTTGTGGATCGTCTGGCTGCTCCTCCACAGCCCTCAGGTCGCGGCGCCGCCGGCGGTGGCCGCGCCGCTTATCGGGGTCGCTTGGCTCGTCCTCGCCGCGCTCTTCGCCCGTCGCTGGAACTTGCATCCCCTCGCCGGCGCGGGCGCGGGCCTGGTGACCGCGCTCGCCGGTCTGCTCCTGCTGGGCTCGATGCTCGTGCGTCCGCACGACGATGCCGCATTCACCACCGGCGAATCCTCTTTTATACCGGGCGCGATCGGGGTCGCCCTCGCGTTCCTCGCCGCCGGGGCAATCCTGGGGGCCGTCGGCTCCCTCATCGCGCGTCCACCAGGCCCGCCGACCCCGGGGGCTCAGCCGTGGCAGCCGCGCCTGGCCTGGGTGGTGGCCGCGTCGTTCTTTCCCCTGCTCCTGCTCGGCGGCGTCGTGACCAGCACCGAGAGCGGCCTCGCGGTGACCGACTGGCCCCGCACGTTCGGGGCGAACATGTTCCTCTACCCCAAGGAGCTGATGCAGTCGCAGCCGCGCGTCTTCGTCGAGCACACCCACCGCCTCTTCGGGACTCTCGCGGGGCTGTGCACGATGGCGTTCTGGGTCACCACGCTCCTGGACCGCTCGACGCGTTGGCGTTTCGGCATCTGGGCGACGGTGCTCTTCGTCGCCGTCTGCGTGCAGGGGTACCTCGGCGGGGCCCGAGTCGTGCAGCAGAACGCCTACCTGGGGGCGTTCCACGGTGCGTTCGGCCAGGTGATCATGGCCTTCGCCGCGACGCTGGCGCTGTGGATGAGCCCCAGCTTCACCGGCCTGCCCAGCCTGACAGTCCCGAACTCGCGCACGCTCCGCCTGTGGACGACCGTTGCGCTCCACGCCGCGCTCCTGCAGCTGCTCTTCGGCGCCCTCTTCAGGCACCTCCGCCGCGCGGACAACCCCGGCGCGTCGCACGTGGTGTGGGCGCACGCCGCGTTCGCGCTGGCGGTGGTGGCGTTCGCCGTGATCGGCGGCGCCCTGCTCATCCGCTTCGGCAAGCGGCACCGAGAGGAGCTGCCCGGGGGCCTCTCTCGCCGCCTTCGCACCCTCGGCGCCGCGATGCACGGCACGGTCGGGCTGCAGTTCGTCCTCGGCTGGTTCACCCTCCTGGCCGTCCTCACCGGCGACAGCCGGGGCCCCGTCCCCACCGCCGATCAGCTCGCCGAGGCGCCCCCCGTCCCCCTTGCGGAGGCCGTTCTCGCCACCCTCCACCAGGCCAACGGCGCCCTCTTCCTGGTGCTGGTCATGCTCGGATGGGCGTGGGGACGGCGCATCCACCGCGCCGCCCGCGCCGCGCCCGGCAACGCCTGACCGGGTTTCTCCAACCAATCCGGAACTTCTGCGGGCGCGCCCGCGGACGTCCGAGAGATACTGGCTGGGCGGCCGCCGCAATCCGGGAGCCGGTCGGGGCGTTCTCCCACCGACGCTGTCCTTGGATCGCGAGCGAAGGAGACGTGGATGTCCGGCGTGGCTCACTCGGCGAGGTCAACGGCGCTGCAACCGCTCGGGCCGGAATCCTTTGGCTACGCGGAGGCGCGGCACCTGCTCCTGCGGGCGGGTTTCGGCGGCACGCCCGAGCAGATCCAGACGCTGGTTGAGTGGGGCGCGGAGCGTTCGGTCGACCACCTCCTCGACGTGGAGAAGGTGCCGTACGCGGACGCGGACCCCGGTCGGTTCGACAGCTCGATCATGGGGCCGCCGGACCGCGAGACGCAGGAGCGGTTCCGCAGGGCGCGCCAGATGAACGACGAGGAGGCCGTCGCCCGCCTGCGTCTGGAGCGGCAGCGGCGCGAGGCGACCGACCGCGCGCAGGCCCGCGACATCCAGCGATGGTGGCTGACCCGCATGATCGAGTCCCCACGCCCGCTCGAGGAGAAAATGACGCTCTTCTGGCACGGGCACTTCGCGACCAGCTACCGCACGATCGAGGACAGCTACCACATGTTCGTGCAGAACCAGCTGTTCCGCACCCACGCCGTGGGCGGCTACGGGACGCTGCTCTTCCAGATCATCCGCGACCCCGCGATGCTCGAGTATCTCGACAACAACAACAGCCGCAGGAACCGGCCCAACGAGAACCTCGCCCGCGAGCTGATGGAGCTCTTCAGCCTCGGCGTGGGCAGCTACACCGAGCAGGACATCAAGGAGGGCGCCCGCGCACTCACCGGGTACACCTTCGAGGACGACCGGTTCGTCCTCGACGAGCGCAACCACGATCGCGGCGCCAAGAGCATCCTCGGCGAGCGCGGCAATCTGGACGGCGATGACTTCGTCCGCGCGATCCTCCACCAGCCCGCGTGCGCCTATTTCATGAGCCGCAAGCTCTACCGCTTTTTCGCGGCCGACGTGCCCGAGCAGGGCGAGCTCGACCCCCAGAGCGCGGAGGCCCTGCGCGAGCTCGCCTCCCTGATGCGCCGCGCGAACTACCAGGTCAGGCCGGTCCTCAGGAAGCTCTTCCTGAGCGAGCACTTCTACAGCGAGCGCGTCGTCAACCAGCGCATCAAGAGCCCGGCCGAGCTGGTCGTCGGCGCCGTCCGATCGCTCCGCACGCCGGCACGCGACCTCAACGTCCTGCTGGACGCGATGGCCCTCATGGGGCAGAACCTCCTCTTCCCGCCCAGCGTCGCGGGCTGGGAGGGCGAGCGCACGTGGATCAACACCTCCACCATGTTCGTGCGCCAGAACATCCTTGCCTACCTGCTCACCGGTCGCACGCCGCGGGGCTACCACGCCCTCGCCGACGAGCAGCGCTACGACCCGGCGCCCGTCGTCGGCCGGCTCGCGGCCGCGGACGCCGGGGCGGCGAGGGACCCGGCGCGCGTCATCGACTATCTCCTCCGGTTCACCCTCGGCCAGGTCCCGCCCCACGCGCGCGACACGCTGCACGAGTTCGTCGCCGCCAACGGGGGGGCGATCTCCGACGACATGATCACCGGTCTTCTGCTGCTCGTCACCGCCATGCCGGAGTATCAGCTCACGTGAGCACGAGCCACGCACAGCACGGGGCGACAGCGGGCGCGCGGGCCGCACACCAGCGGCGCCCCGACGTGCCCCGACCCGTTCTCTGGTCCTCGCGCTCCGCCCCGTGACTTCGGAGTCCCCCATGCCCCGCCGCGAACCCGTCGCCTTCACCCGCCGCCAGTTCCTGCATTCGGGGCTCGCGCTCGCCTCCGCGTCGGCGGCGCTGCCCGCGTTCATCCATCGCTCGGCGTTCGGGCTCCCGATGCCGGGCCCGGGCATGTCCTCGATCCCCGGCGTGGACGAGGGGCGCATCCTCGTCGTCGTCCAGCTCTCCGGCGGCAACGACGGTCTGAACACCGTCATCCCCTTCGGCTTCGACGACTACTACCGAAAGCGCCCGGGCATCGGCATCGCCGAGGGCCAGGTGCTCCGCCTCGACGCCCGCTCGAACGAGGGCGTCGGCCTGCACCCTTCGCTCGCGCCGTTCAAGGAGATGCACGACGGGGGGCTGCTCTCGGTCATCCAGGGCGTCGGCTACCCCAACCCCAACCGCTCCCACTTCCAGAGCATGGATATCTGGCACACCGCCGACACCTCCGGCACCGGCGAGGGTTGGCTCGGGCGATACTTCGACGCCGAGTGCTGCGGCTACGGCAAGGGCGAATCCGGCGCCCCCGACGGCTCCCTGCCTCTACGAGCCCCGAGCGCAAGCTCGGGCGGAAACGCCCCTGCCAGCGCACAACCAGGCGTCGCCATCGGACGCGAGGCGCCGCTCGCGATGCAGGGACGCAAGGTCAAGCCGATCGCCTTCGAGACACCCGACCTTTTCCGCTGGACCGGCGCAGACGTCCACGAGGCGCTCGTCGAGCCGTACGACCAGATCACTCAGCGGGGCGTGGACGAGGGGGCGCCGCCCGAAACCCCCGCCGCGTTCCTGATGCGCACCGCGCTCGATGCCCGGATCTCCAGCGACCTCATCCGCCGCGCGGTCCGCCAGCGCCCGCTCGCCGACTACCCCGGCGGCCCGCTCTCGCGCGACCTCGCCATGGTCGCAAGCATGATCCGCGCGGGACTCGCCACGCGAGTGTACTACGTCTCCCTCGGCGGCTTCGACACCCACGCCGGCCAGGGGAACCAGAACGGACGCCATGCGCAGCTGCTCGCCACGCTCTCGCAGTCGCTCCGCGCCTTCTACGCGGATCTCAAGGCGAGCGAGACCGATGCTCGCGTGCTCACGATGGTCTTCAGCGAGTTCGGCCGGCGCGTGGGGCAGAACGCCTCCGGCGGCACCGACCACGGCACCGCCGCGCCCATGTTCCTCCTCGGCCCGATGGTCCGGCGCGGCCTGATCGGCGCGCACCCCTCGCTCACCGACCTCGACGAGGGCGACCTCAAGTACCAGATCGACTTCCGCGCCGTCTACGCGGGCATCCTCGAGGACTGGCTCAGCGCCGACAGCAGGCTCATCCTCGGAGAGACCTACCGCAAGCTCCCTGTCCTCGCCTGACCCGCGGTGTCACCGCCTGATCCTCACCTCGAAGTCCCTCGGCAGCACCCGCTCCGACCACGGCGCCAGATCCTCCGGCCCGTAGCCATACTTCAGCAGGCGCACGGCCTTGCCGCACTCCGGGCAGCGCACGCGCATGCGCGACCGGTCCTCGGGCCGGGTCGCGTCGTCGTAGATGGGCAGGCCGATGAGCGAGTGCTTGCATCTCGGGCAGGTCGCGCCGGCGACGATCCGGCGCAGCGTCCGGCGCGTGAGCATCCAGAGCAGCCACCATCGCACCAGGAAGCCGACGATCAGAGCCCCGCCGAGGGCGATGGTCGAGATGACCATGACCACGACCGCCTCGTCGAGCGACTCGTCGTCCGGGATCGCCGTCTGCGTTCCGACGAAGAGGGGAACGAACACCGCCCACGCCAGGGCCGCGAGCACCGCTGCGCCGTCGATCACCCGCAGCGGGGGGTCGGTCCGGCGCCACCGCCGCTCGACCAGCTCGCGGCACTCGGCATCGCTCAGGCCGTCGAGCTCGCTGTACGCCCGCCATGGCTTGGGCACGATCCCGGGCACGGAAGGAGGGTATCCGATCGGGAGCCGTCCGCCCCCCGGAGTGCGCCTCGCGGCCCGGTCCGAACCGCGCGGTGGTACGATGGATGCCGGGCCTCGGGTCCGCGCGCATGTTCTCCCAACGCACAACCACCGCGCTTCTCAGCGGCCTGCACGATCCGGCGAACTCGGCGGCGTGGGAGGAGTTCGACGCGCGATGCCGGCCGATCATGCTCGGCGTCGCCCGACGTCTTGGGCTCTCCGATGCGGCGGCGGAGGATGCCGTGCAAGCGGCGATGCTCACCTTCATCCAGGCGTACCGGGCCGGTCAGTACGACCGCGCCCGCGGCAGGCTCGGCGCGTTCATCCTCACGATCCTCCGGTCGCGCACCATCGACATCCGTCGGCGCGATCCCCGGCGGCCGGGGGGCGCCGCGCCGCCCGAGGAAGCCGAGCAGCTCAGCGAGGCCGAGGTCACCCGCCTCTGGCTCGACGAGCGTCGGCATCAGATCCTGCGCCAAGCACTCGAGGACCTCAGGGAGCACGGGACGGACGAGCGGACGCTCGCCGCCTTCGAGCTCTATGGCGTGCGGGGCGTCGCGATCGAAGAGGTGACGCAACGGCTCGGCATGTCTCGCGAGGAGGTGTACAACGCCAAGTACCGGGTCGCCAAGCGCCTCCAGCCGGTCGTCGCACGGCTCGACGAGCTCTACGAGGACCTCTGAGCGTGGCGTCGGGCGACGACATGGCGAATGACCCCTCCAGTGCGCCCGGGTGCCCCGGTCTTCAGGACCTTGAGCCGTTCGTCCTCGGGCGCCCGGACCGTGCCATCGAGTCGCACCTGGACGCCTGCGATCGCTGCCGCCGGCGAGCGCAGGAGATGCGCGCCGCCAACAGGTTTCTAGCGCGCTTCGGCCCGGGCGACGAGTCCGCACGATCGAGCGCCGGCTCTCTGCTCGTGGGTGGCGGCGCACCGGCGATCCGAGCGCGCGGGTACGAGGTGGAGAGCCTGGTCGCCTCCGGAGGGCAGGGGACTGTCTATCGTGCCCGCCAGCTCGGCACGGGGCGCACGGTCGCTCTCAAGGCGCCGCTGGGCGACACGCTCCGCCGTCCCGGCGCCCGCTTCCGCTTCCAGAGGGAGATCGAGCTTGCCGCCAGGCTCGATCACCGCGGCATCGTGCGTGTGCTCGGCGACTGCGAGCTCGACGACGGGCGCGTGGGCTGCGTCATGGAGTTCGTCGAGGGCGAGCCGTTCGATCGCTGGGCGGCGGCGCGGCGGGCCGAGGGCCGGGCGGGGCTCCGGCGCGTCGTCGAGGCGGCGGCCGAGGTTGCCGACGCGATCGCCTACGCCCACCAGCGCGCCGTGCTGCACCGCGACATCAAGCCGAGCAACGTCGTGGTCACGCCCGAGGGGGCGCCGCACGTGCTGGACTTCGGGCTGGCCAAGGCGCTCGACGAGAACGGCGCGAGCTTCGCGACGCAGACGGGCGCCTTCGTCGGCACGCTCGCCTACGCCGCGCCCGAACAGGTCAGCGCCGGCGCCGACGCGATCGACCTCCGCACCGACGTCTATGCGCTGGGGCTCCTGGTCTATCAGGCCCTGACGGGGCGCCTGCCCCACGCCACCGACGCCCCGTCGGTGGAGATCCTCAGGCAGATCCGCGAGCTCGCACCTGCGCGCCCCTCGTCGCTGGCTGAGGGCGTCGACGACGACCTCGACGCGGTGGTGCTCATGGCGCTGGCCAAGGAGAAGGACCGCCGATACGCGTCGGCGGGCGAGTTCCGGGACGATCTCCGCGCCTGGCTCGAGGGGCGCGCCGTCCGCGCACGGTTCGACAGCCGGTGGTACGTCCTGCGGAAGACCGCTCGCCGCCATCGGTGGGCCGTCGCGATCTCCGTTTCGGCCCTCGCCGCGATGGCGGTGATGATCGTGTTCGGCCAGATCGCCCGTGAGCAGGCCGCCCGCGCCCGGCTCGCCGACGCGGTCCGCGACGCCCGCGTGCTCGAGTCGCACTGGGTGCGCATGGCAGAAGCTCGATCGATCGGGCTCGACAGCTTCGAGGCCGGTGAGCGGGCCGCGTGGGACTCATTCCTCGAGCCCGAGCGGGTCCTGGTGCGCGAGTCGGTCGAGGGGTTCGGCCCCGACGGCCCCTCACCCACGAGCCCGGCGTACTGGGCGCTGTGGGAGATGTACCAGCGCTCGCCGGTCGTGGCCACGATCCCCGAGGCGGGGCGCGTCACCAGCGGATACGACGGAGCGACCGACGAGCTGGTCACCATCCTCGCGGGGACGGCTCGGATCACCTGGTGGGACTGGCGTCGTGGAACCCCGCGCCGATCTCTCGATCTTCCCATGTCCGTCGCTCCGACCGGCCTGCGCATCGCCCCGACGTCGGGCAGGGTGTGCGTCACCAATGGCGCCGAGCCCGCCGCCCTGGTGGACCCGCTCGCGGCCCGGGCCTCACCCGTCGGTGAGTTCCCCACCGTCCTGGTCGGCATCACCGCAAGACATCTGGCGGTGTCGGCCGGGTCCGCGCCGGACTCCCAGGAACTGGTCCTGTGGGACATCGCGTCCGACCCCCCCCGGCCCCGCGCCCGCTGGCCGCTCCTGGAGCGTGCCAACAGCATCGCGTTCGACCGGACCGGGCGCTATCTGGCGGTCGCGACGTACCGGGGCGAGTTGCTGCTCGTGGACGCCGATCAGGCCCTGCTCCTGCTCCGGCGGGGTCCCGGGGACGAGCCACGCTTCACCTCGGCGCACTCCCGCGGGAACGACGGCGAGTTCATCCTCTACGGCCCCGAGAAGTGCGCCGTCGTGCACGCGGACGGCGACCCGGAGCGCGACATCGCCCAAGCGCTCCCGAAAGGCGGCTTTCTCGACGGACTGCGCTTCCTCGCTAGCGCCCGGGGAGGCGACCGCTACGTGTGCGTCTCGGATCGCTGGCGCTTCGGCGTGGGCGACAAGCGCGACCCGATCACCGAGGGACGGTACCTCGCCGCGATCAGCGTGGGCAGCGCGGCGATGTCGGACGACGGGCGCTTCGTCGCCTCGTCGCTGCGCCCCTCCGGACGCGGCGCGGTGATCGACCTCGATTCCCCCGGGGTCCGCCGCCTCTCCTCCGAAGCGCCGATCACCGTCAGCGGATTCCCCACGGTGACAGGCCTGGGATTCCTCCCCGACGGCCGATCCCTCGTGGCGGGCGTGATGGACGGCTCGCTCCGGCGCTTCGACACGATCTCCGGTTCGTCGCTCCCCGTCCCGGTCGCGCCGCTCCCCGGCGGCATCGCGACGATCTGCGTCGCGGGTGACGACGTCTACGCGGGCACGCACGACCTCGGTCTCACCAACGCCCGCCTCGTCCGCGTCCGAGGCGGCGTCGCGGAAACACTTGTCGCCGGCGGCGAGCGATGGTTCACCGGGATCGCGGTCGACCGCGGTCGCGCGGCCTGGGCGCTCACCGGGGAGGGCCACCTCCTGATGCTCGATCCCGAGACAGGGATGCTGCTCCGGGAGGCTCACCTGGTGCGCCATCACGAGATCAGCACTTTCCGCGCGCTCGAACGCCTCCCGCACCGCCGCCTGCTCCTCGCGGGCCCCGCCGGCGCCGGGATCGAGATCCTCGACGAGAACACGCTCGCGCCCGCGGCCCCGTCCGTCGCCATGCCCGCGATACGGGCGATCGCCGTCGGAACCGCCGACCCCGATCTGGTCGCCACCGCCGGCGAGGACGGCATGATCCGGCTGTGGCGCTTCCGTCCCGGCCCGCCGCCCGCGCTCGAGCCGGTCCTCACCTTCGGCGCCCACGCCGGCGACATCTACTGCCTCGCGTTCAGCCCCGACGGACGCCTGATCGCCTCCGGCGGCGGAACGCCGGAGAGCAGGGATGTCCGCCTGTGGGATGTCCGGCGCGGGCGGGAGCTGGCCGCGCTCGATCTGTTCGAGTTGGGGGTCTTCGACCTTGCCTTCAGCCCGGACGGTCGCTGGCTGGCCGCCGGCGGCGAGGTCCGCCTCGACCACCCCGAGGAGGGGGGCCAGCTCTTCCTCATCGACCTGCTCGCCCCGGACCGCTGCATCGCGGGCAACCTCGAGTATCACATCCTGCGGTTTGAGGCCGAGCGCGGGCGCCTGCCGAGCCAGTCCGCGGCCTTTCGGACGTGGGCGGCGCGAGTGCTCGGGGATGCGGGATCTCCCTAGCACGGAGGCCGCCGATCCAACCGCGGGATGCCGGCGGCCGTTGACGGCGACATTCTCTCAGTAGTCGCTGCGAGATCGGGAGGCCGGCCACGTATGGAGGCCGGATGGACCGCGGCGATCGCCGTCTCGGCGAGACCGATAACCGCCGTGGGTCGCGCGTTTCGAGGATGGAGCTCCCAGAGGAGCGAAGGAATCGAGTCCGGCCGCTCGGCATGCCCGAGGGAAGGGGTTGCAGGTGACTGGCAGGATCCCTTGCGTGGCACTCGTTCTCGCGACGTGGGCGGCGCACGAGGCCGCCCTCGCGTCACCGGTGCTGTTGCGCATGGAGGGCGTCATCGACTCGGGAGGGTTCAGCTCGGGCCCGTTCGCCGGCGCCGGCCCCGGTGACCTGATCGTCCTCGAGTGGCTCTTCGACTCGAGCACGCCCAACGACTCCGGCGATGAGTCCGGCATCTATCTCTCGTCCGAGCCCTTCGAGCTGACGGTCGGGGCGAGCACGTACGTGGACATCCCCGAGAACACGGTGAATGACAGCGGCCTGGCCGTCTTCGACAACTACTACTCGTCCTTCGATGAGTTTGCGCTGCAACTCACGTACCCCGGCGGCAGTAACGGGCTCGGTCTCTCGTTGTGGGACTTGGATGGGACCGCCTTCAGCGGCAACCTATTCCCGAGCGCGTTCGACTTCGCCGATTTCGAGATCAACAGCGGCCATTTCTTCAGCAACAACTACCAGTCGATCGACGCGTACTTCGTGGTGACCAGTCTCACACTGACGCCGAGGGCCGTGCCGCTTCCCTCGAGCGTCGGCATGGCCGTTCTCGGATTGCTGCCCGTCACGACGCACGGTCGGACGCGACGGGTGTGCGCGAACGTCGAGATCAGGAAGCAGACCCGCTCTGCCGGAGGACGAACGTGAGAGCACCCCTCTTTCCCTTGCTCGCGCTGACCACCGCCTGTGCCGTGGGGCGTTCGGCTCCGACGCTCGTCTACGGCCAGAGAGCGGGCTCCTTCGACGGCGCCTGGATATTTGGCTCGGGACTCAAGATGCGGATTGCAGACGACTTCAGCGTCGCGACCGATGCACAGGTTGCGTGCGCGGAGTTTTGGGGGTTCGCTCCGGACTACACCGAGGACTTCTCCGGAATCACGTTCGAGATCTCGATATGGAGGGAGGCCGGGCCCGGGCTCGGGCCCGACAACTCGGGGCCTGTCTACGCCGAGACATTCACGCCGACTGCGCTCGACCCCTCCAGGTCGTTCGGCAGGCTCCATGCGTACTCGACCAAGTTCACCGCCGAGTTCTCGAACCCGGTGGCGCTGCTGGCCGGCACCACGTACTGGTTCGCGATCGGCGTCTCCGACAACGCCAACTTTGCGTGGGTCGTGCAGGGAGCATCGAGCCCCGATCCGATCAGCCCGACGACCGTGCTCTGGGGTGATGCCAACTACGACGGCTGGGATGGCTCAAAGGACTACTACGCAGACGGCAATCCCATGTACTGCGGGCTCGCGTTCGGACTGACCTCGGGGGCGGCGGCGATTCCCCTTCCGACCACCGCCGCCCTCGCCGCTACGGGTCTGCTCGGCCTCGGCATTCTTCGCGGACGACCGAACCGCTAGCGCATCTCCGGCACGTACGTCGCGTGGCACTTCGAGTGCCGCGAGCAACTGGGGGCGTCGCTGGGGGTGACCAGATCGAGGAGCTGTGCCGCGGAGACCCGTACGAATCGGCGCGAGTCTGGGTGTCGATGGCCGAAGTCCACGCCGCGAGAGGGCACGACCACCTCGCCGAGCCGCTCGCCCGGCGCGTCCATGACGACGCGGGATCGCAAGAGCAGTTCACGGCCGAGCGTCGCCGGGCCGCGCTCGTGCTCGCGACCGAGCACGCCGTTCGCGGCGATCTCGCCGGTGCGGGGCCGCTGCTCGACGACGCCGCCGAGCTCCTCCGGGCTGCGGCCCCCTCCACCTTCGGTCCCGAGAGCGTGTGGCGGCGCATGGCCGGCCGCACCGCCGAGGCGTACCGAGTCCGGGGCGTCGAGGAGCCTCCCAGCATGCTGATCGTGCGACGGGCCAACTCGATCCCGGCCGAGGCAGGCGAGTAGCCGCGGCCCCCCGTGGCACAACGGCCCAGCCGAGGCCGGCGACAGGCCCCGCCGGCCGCGGCAAGACGCCCGCCTCCCGTAGGGGCTTCCCGAGAATACGTAGAAAGTCCCGCGGCAGGGCGAGATTCGGCTCCAAGCGCCGGTGTGAACGAACTGCGGAGCTTTCTTTCGCCCCGGAGATTGTTTCTTCTCACCGCGTTGCGAGATTCGCTCCCGGACCCCGGAGGGATGTGAGACGGGGCGTCGGACCGGTCCGACGCCCGCTCATACACCAAGCCCCGCTCACGCCGGGGCACGCTCGCTCTCAGGAGGGTCCCATGATCACGCAACCCCGACTCACACGACGGCGGGCGCTGACCGCGCTGGCCATCATCGCCGCGGCGGCGCCACTCGTCGCTGCGCAACCGCAGCTCACCTCGGCCGCCGGGTCGCTGTTCCCAACCGCGCCCGGGGCCGTGAAGCCCAACGGCAACTTCTTCGTGCTCGGGAACACGAAGACGGCCTGGGAGTCGCTGGTGTTCGAGTTCGACAACTCGACAAGCACCTGGAGCGAAGTGGGCCACATCCCCGGGGTAAAGGCGCAGTCGCCACCCGGGGGCCTCACCGCCACGGGCGGGATCCACTTCCGAGGCGGCCGGGAGCACGGCATGTGGCAACCGGTCTCAACGAGCTGGGAGCCGGGCTCCGGCTATCCCGGCGCCTACTTCCACGTGGGCGCTCCGAACGGGCTGCCGCTCAACAGCGGGCCCAGCGACGTCATGTACGGCGACCGCGTGTTCCACGCGACGACCAGCCCGACCGGCGTGTGGGACCAGTACTACTTCCAGACGTTCGGTCTGTTCGAGTGCCACGAGTCTGGGGCTTGGCAGCGCCACTCCCTCCCCGCCCCCTACGTGATCAACGACCGCTTCGGCCCCCCGTGCGTGGAGACCGACGGCAGGCTCTTCGTGACCGCGACAAGCGGCGACCTCTTCCAGCTCTACTGGGACCTCGGCACCAATCAATGGCAGTGGTACAACCACGGGCTGCCCGCACCGAACGTCAAGGCCCAGGCCGTGGGCGGCGACATGGCCGACAAGGTCTTCGTCACCTGCAGCGACGGCACTCTCAAGCAGATGCTCTGGTGGAACGGGGCCTGGGTGTGGTACGACCACGGCGCACCGAGCCCCGGGTTCGCGATCGATCCGACGCCCCCCGCCGCCAGTGACCAAGGCCGACTCTTCGTGACCGCCCGGACCGTAAACTGGGATCGACACCTCTTCCAGCTCTACTGGAGCGGGTCGAACTGGGTATGGTTCGACCACGGCCCGGCGCCCGGAGGCCGCCTGGTCGGTGGCGCGGTCTCGAATATCGGGAGCAGCGTGGCCGTGGTGCGGGTGTCACGGGCCGGTGCCTACGTCTACATGATGCTCTACTGGGACGGCTCCGATTGGGCATGGAAGGACTGCGGCGCCCCGTCCTGACCCATCCACACTTCCGATCACGCGACCATTGAGATGCTCGCAAGGCCCTGCGCCGACCGCTGTGCCGGGGCGTGTTCACTCTGCACCCGGACGGCGAGTGATCGTCGGGCTCGCTCACAATCCCTGCAAGGCCGCTGTCAGATCGAGGATCCGCCGACGGATTCAACTGGGAGAACCCGCGCCAGCCGGCACCACCCCGGCCCGCCTCGCTCAGGCCTGATCTCTCTCCCGCCGGACGCTTCTCTCCGGCGCCTCAAACGCCCTGGCCCGCCACGCGGCTTGGGGGGCGTGCGTCCCGGCGAACCCAAAGCTCGCCGGGACGCTCCGTTTTTGCCCGCCTCACCGGCTCAGTCGAGGAAATCCCGCACGCGGAACTCGTAGACCAGCGGCTCGGGGCCCTCCGCCGCCTCCCGGCTCACGCGCGGCAGCCGTCGCTCCCCCATCGGCTCGCCGGCCGCGTCCACCTCCGGCGCCCTCCCGGGCCCGAGCTCGAAGCGGAATGCCAGGGGCCGGTCGTCCGGCGCCGAGGCCAGGCGGACCTCCCACGCGCCGTCCCCGCGAGGGCGCATCGCCTGGGGCTCGGTCCACCCGGTCCAGCTCGTCACCAGCAGGAGCGGCCGCGCCTCGCTCGCCATCCCGCTCTCGTCGTGCACGACCAGCACCACGCCGCGGGCCGCCCGCTCTGCGGGGATCCCCGAGCCCGACGCGTCACGGCCGAACAGCGCCTCGCCGAGCGCGTTGGCTCCCCCGGTGCGGCCCGCCCCCGCCCCCACGGGCTCGGCGACCATCGAGGGCCCCCGCTCCATCGCGATCGTCATCGCGTAGACGAGGACCGCCAGCACCACCAGCGGCGCCGCGATGAACGCGAGCATGAAGACGCGGTGCCCTGTTCGCCTGTCGCCCATCGCGCGCCTCTCTGGACCGAGCGCACGCTCGGAGGCCTCCGAGCCAGCCGCCCGACAGAACAGTACACCCCCCGCCCCGCGCTGATACCCTCACCCCGTGCCAGAGCTCACGGACGAGCCCCAGCCGCCCGCCCCCGAGGATCACGCCCATCCCATCGCCGCGGCGGTCCGCGTCGTCAGCGGGCTCACGCTCATCTCCCGCATCGCGGGCCTCGCCCGCGACCTCGTGCACGCCCGCCTCATGGGCGACTCGGCCGTCGGCTCGGCCTTCATGGCCGCGTGGGCGATCCCGAACCTCTTCCGCCGGCTCTTCGGCGAGGGCGCGCTCGCGGCGGCGTTCATCCCCGAGTACGCCCAGCTCGCCAGGAACGATCCCGAGACGGCCGACCGTTTCGCGACGCTCACCGTCGCGTGGCTCGCCCTCGTGACCGGCGGGCTGCTCGTCCTGGGCGAGGCGATCATGCTCGCCCTGCTCCTCGCCGGCGGCGGCGCGGACGCGGAGCGCGACCTCTCCTTCCGCCTCATCATGCTCATGCTCCCCTTCATGCCGCTGGTGTGCGTCGCGGCGATCCTCGGGGGCATGCTCCAGACCCACGGGCGCTTCGGACCGCCCGCGGCGGCGCCGATCATCATGAACGCGTTCGTCATCGCCGCGGCGGTGCCGTTCTACCTGCGGGAGAGCCCCGACCGCGTCGTCGCCGCCTACTGGATCGGCGGCGCGGCGGTCGTCTCGGGCGTGGCGCAGGTGGCATGGTCGCTCTGGGCGCTGCGCGGCGTGGTCCGGTGGCGACGGGGCTTCGCGCAGGCCGCGGCGCCGACGCGCAGGCTCTTCCGCCGCTTCCTCCCGGTGGTCATCGGGATGGGCACGATCCAGCTCAACACCTTCTTCGACACCCTGATCGCGATGTGGCCGCTCTGGCTGGGGCCCACGATCCTTGGCCACGCCTACCCGCTCGACGACCGCTCGAATTCGGTGCTCGCCTTCACGCAGCGGCTCTACCAGTTCCCCCTGGGCGTCTTCGGCATCGCCGTCGCCACGGCGATCTTCCCGCTCCTCAGCCGCCACGCCGACGAGCCTCGCCAGTTCGTCGCGACGCTCCGGCGGGGGCTGCGCCTCTCCTTCTTCATCGGACTCCCGGCCACGGTCGGCCTCATCCTCGTGCGCGACGATCTCACGTACGTCATGTACGGCGGCGGCGGCAGCGCCTTCTCGGAGGAGGGCACCGCCCGAGCCGCGGCCGTCCTGCTCGGCTACGCGCCCGGCGTATGGGCCTACTCACTGAATCATGTCGCGACCCGCGCGTTCTACGCCGCGGGCGATACGCGCACGCCGATGCGGATCGCCCTGTGGATGGTGGCCGTGAACCTCGCGCTCAACTGCACGCTCGTCTGGCCGCTCGGTGAGGCGGGCCTAGCGTGGTCCACGAGCTTCTCCGCGATGCTCCAGCTCGCGCTCCTGACGCGGGCGTCGCGGAGGTTGACCCACGAGCCGGCCCTCGATCGCGAGACCCTCAACGCCCTGGTCATGACGACCCTCGCGACCCTGGTGATGGCGGTCGGCGTGGTGCTCGTCCGGAACGGGGTCCGCTTCTCTCACTCCTGGCTCGGGTCGCTCGAGCGACTCGGGCTGGCCCTCCTCGCCGGGGGGCCGGGCTACCTCGCGATCGCGGGCGCGCTCCGCCAGCACGAGCTCCGGTGGCTCCTGGCGCGGGCCCAGCGTCCACGCTGACGCACGGACTCGGAGCCCGCCGGTACAATCGGCCCCGTCGTCGCCCAAGAGGAGATCAGCCATGCCCCGCACCGCACGCACGCTCATCCGGTCCGCGGCCTGCGCGTTGGCGCTCGCCGCGCTTTCCCTGCTCGCCGCCTGCAACACGGTCGAAGGGTTTGGCGAGGACGTGGAGAACGCGGGCAAGGCGATCCAGGGCGAATGAGGCGAGACCTGAGGGGCCTGCCGATCGCGATCACCGGCGCCGGGACCGGCATCGGGCGGGCGACCGCCCTGGCCTGCGCCCGCGCGGGCATGCCCGTGGCGCTCGCAGGCCGGCGTGAGGCGCCGCTCCGGGAGGTGGAGCGCGCCGTCGTGGGCGCGGGTGGGCGAGCGCTCGTCGTCGTCACCGATGTCGCCGATCGGGCGCAGTGCGACGCGCTCATCGCCGCCACGCTCGAGGCCTTCGGCTCCGTCCACGCCGTCTTCGCCAACGCCGGGTATGGGCTGCGCGGGCCCGTGCACGAGCTCACGGAAGCGTCGATCCGCGACATCTTCGAGGTCAACTTCTGGGGCACGCTGCACACGCTCCGCGCCGCGCTGCCGTGCATGCTCGAGGCGCGTCGGGGCCACCTGCTCATCTGCTCGAGCTGCCTCAGCAAGATCGGCACGCCCTACACGGCGCCGTACTCGGCGACCAAGGCAGCGCAGGATCATTTCGGCCGGGCCATGCGCCACGAGCTGGCGGACCTCGGCATCGACGTCTCCACCGTTCATCCGATCGGCGCCCGCACCGACTTCGTCGACACCGCCGCGCAGATCTCCGGAGGACACCGCAGCTCGCTCCCGCCCCCGCGCCTGTTCACCCAATCCCCCGGACGGGTCGCCCGCGCGATCGTGTCGTGCCTGCGCCGGCCGCGCGGCGAGGTCTGGACAAGCACAACTGTTCGCCTCGCGTTCGCCCTTGCCACGGCGATGCCGGGGCTGGCCGATCGTGCGCTCGCCCTCGGGCTCCGCCGGAACAACGCCTCGCGGTTCCACGCACGCGCGGGCGATCATGAGTCGCGGTAGCGCCGGCGGCGTGCCCGGCCGCAATAGGCGATCGTTCCCCGCGTTGAGCCCGGGTCTATCCTCACCCGACATCACGACAAGACCATCCGGAGGAAACGCCATGCGAAAGCAACTCGCTGTCTCGGCCGTCATGCTCGCCATACTCGCACCGTTAGCGCTCGCCCAGCGTGAGCAGCCCGAGCGGCCCCGCCTCGCCCCTCCGCCGACGCCGGAGCAATACACCGAGCGCATGCTCTCCCGGAACGACGCCAACGGGGACGGCAAGATCGCACGGGACGAGATGCAGGGGCAGTTCAGCGACTGGCTCTTCGAGAATGGGGACACCAACCAGGACGGCTTCCTCGACAAGGCCGAGCTCGGCAAGCTCGCCGAGGGCTTCGCCGAGCGGCGGCGCAACCCCGGTGAGGGCGGACCTCCCGGTGCGGTCACCCCCGGCGAGCCCCGCCAGCCGCTCGCCGCGGGACAGCCGATCGACTTCGAGAGCGCCATGAAACAGGCGGGACGCGCGCTCCGCCAACTGCGCCGCTCCAGCTTCGACGACGCCAGCCGCCAGCGAGATCTCGAGCTCGTCCAGACCTTGCAGACCAGCCTCCTCGCCGCCAAGGCGTCGGCGGCCGAGTTCCCCATGGCGCCGCAGGCCAAGGAGCGCTACGCCGACGACACGGTGAAGTACGCCTCCGACTTCCGCCTGAAGCTGATCGAGGTGGTCATGGAGGCTCTCGGCCTCGAGGCCGCCGTCATCGAGGGGGACACCGCCGGCGCCAAGGAGAGTCTCGAGCACCTGCTCGCGGTCCAGAAGGAGGGCCACGACGCCTTCCAGCCCGAAGAGGACGAGGAGGAAGCCGAGGAGGGCGACGAGGCCCCGCCCCCGACCCGCGGACGCCCCGCCCAGCCCGGACGCGCTCCGGGGCGCGGCGGCTGAGCCCGCAACCAGCGTGAACGGCGCGAGAGCCCGGGCCCTGCCGCCCGGGCTCTTACGTTTCCGACCCAGCGGTCCTCGCCCCCCGGCGGAGCACGACCGCAGCGCCGATCGCGGCCCCGACGCTGTTGGACACCAGGTCCCACCCCGTGTTGACGTACCCGCCGACATTGGTCTCCGGCAGCGTCCGGTCGGCGGCGAACTCGACGACCTCGTTGAGCGCCCCGAGGCCCACGCCCATCAGGCCGCAGGCGATGGCGAACCCGACGCTGATCCGCGCCGGGCGAGCCGCGGCGATGAGCGCCTCGGCGCTCGCGAGCGTCGCGACGAAGAAGCCGAACGCGTGCGTGACCTGGTCGTACTTGGGCAGCCCGTCCCACGGGCGCATCGAGTAGAGCACGGCCTTGCCGCCCTCGTCGGTGAGGTGCTCGGGCACGTGCACGGTGCCCCCGGCGAGGTGCAGCAGGCCCCAGATCGCGAGCAGCCAGAGCACGGTCGTCGAGAAGGCGACCCGCGCGTGCACCGCGTAGATCATGCCGATCAGGATCAGCATCACCACGAGGTAGAACACGAACTCCTTGTTCCCCTGCGCGATCGCGAGTCCGCCGAAGACCAGGAGGTAGGTCGCGGCGAAGAGAGCGACAGCGCGCGGGAATCGGGCGGCGGTTGGCATGCGCCACAATCTACGGGCGGACGGGCCGGCGTGCCGGGCTCAGCCCGGGTCGGTCGCGCGGGGCAGGGGCTTGCCGCAGTGCGGGCAGGACTGGAGTCCGCGCGGCCCCCGCAGCGCGTCGGCCGGGAAGTAGCCCCCGCACTCGGGGCATGCCTCGGCGGCGACGGTCGGCCCGCCGCAGGCGGGGCAGGGGACGGGCGCGTCCTGATCGACGCGCCGGATCCGGGCGATCTCCGCGACGGTCGTGGTGAAGCCCTTGCCGCACCCCTCCGCGACGCACACCATCGGCACCCCGTCGGGGAAGTCGCTGGAGGCGGCGGTCCGCCCGAACGACCGCGTCCACACGAATGCGCCGGCCGCGACCAGCGCAACCAGGAGCGCCGCCGTCGCGATGGTGCGGGCCCTGCCCATGGGCTACCACGCCTCCTCGTGGGCCTCGAAGTCGTTGTTCCACCGGCGGCGGGCCGCAACGGTGGGCTCGATGAGATCCGCCTGATCGATGCGCTGCACGCGCCCGTCGCAGAAGAGCGTGTTGGCCCCGCCCCCGTGGCGCGTGCTGGGCCACTCGCCGTCCGTCGAGTCGGAGGGATCGATCGCCGAGTCCCAGTTGCCGTCCGACTTGCTGTCGGCGATCGCGATCATGTCCGCCGGGCTCACGATCCGCGACTCGCGCACCTCGCCGTACACCTCGTGCTCCGTCCAGCCCCCCAGCCCCAGGTGCGGGTCCGTGAACTCGCCCACGCCCCAGTCGTTGTACCCGTAGCTGAAGAGGCCCCGCCAGGCGCTGCGCGGCTGCTCGCCCCGCTCATACCCGAACCGCTCGAACGACGTGGTCGTGAAGCCCCACTGCTTCTCCCACTGCGCATCCTTGATGTTGGAGGGGCACCAGAACACCTCCGTGATCCCGCCGAGGTACAGGCGCACGCGCGGCGCCCACACCAGGCGGTAGTTGGGATTGCCCTGGTAGGTGTGGTGGCTGGGGTAATAGCCCGTGTCGTGCACGTAGCCCGTGAGACCGAGGCCCATCTGGCGCAGGCGCGAGGCGCAGTCCACGGTCCGGGCCGCGTGCCTGGCCTGACCGAGCGCCGGGAGAAGGATGCCGATCAGGAGCGCGATGATGGCGATGACGACCAGCAGCTCGATCAGCGTGAACGCCTTCCCGCGAACGTTCGGCATGCTCTCAGGATACCGCCCCGCCGCGGGCCGCTCAATGCCCCGCGGAGGCCGGCCCCCCCCTCAACCCGGGGACTTGGCCGGGGTATAGGTCCCCGGCTCCGTGCGCATCGAGATCGCGAGCCGATTCCACGCGTTGATCGTCGCCGTCGCGAGTGTAAGGTCCGCGATCTCACGCTCGTCGAACACACGGCGCACGCGCTCGAAGACCTGGTCGGGCACGTGTCCCTCGGTGATGCGCGTCACCGCCTCGGCCCACTCCAGCATCGCCCGCTCGCGCTCGCCGTAGTAGGGCGACTCGCGCCACGCGTCGAGGCCGTACAGCCGCTGCTCGCTCTCGCCCAGGGCGCGGAGGTCCTTCCAGTGCATGTCGATGCAGTACGCGCACCCGTTGATCTGCGACACCCGCAGCTTGAGCAGGTGGATGAGCCCCGGCTCGATGGAGCACTCGTGCAGGTACGACTCCAGCCCCAGCATCGCCTTGAGAGCCCCCGGCGCCGCCTGCGCGTACATGATCCTCTGGGTCATCTCCGCCTCCTGTTGAACGTGGTGCGCCCTGCACACCCTAGGCGGACACCCGCGCGGACGCGGCCCATCACGCTTCGTCGCTTCGTCGCTTCGTCGCTTCGTCGCTTCGTCGCTTCGTCGCTTCG
>CAYTAH010000025.1:0-20849 GCA_964435785.1 uncultured Phycisphaeraceae bacterium
CCTTGTCGGTCTCGATGTCCGCGATCACGTCGCCGGACGAGACCGAGCCGCCCTCGGCGACGTGCCACTTGACGACGGTGCCCTGCTCCATGGTGTCGGAGAGGCGGGGCATGGTCACGTTGATCGGCATCGGTCAACTCCCGGGGGCGGCGGCGCCCGCTCTCACTGCGCCATTACTCTAGCGCGACCAAGTGGAATCCTGCGTCGATGTGCCCGATCAGCGGGACAGGGTTTGCTGGTTCGGCATGAATTGAGACCCCGCAAAGGCAGATCAGCGAAGCGTCGCACGTACTTAAGACACGCCCCGATATCTTCGGCGATGATGAACGGATAGTCTCGGACAATCTCCGCCTCGGTCATGCCCGATGCGAGCATGTCGAGTACGTCGAGGACGCGCACCCGAGTCCCGCAGATCCGGGGTCGGCCGCCGCATATCCCTTCGGTGGTGATGATGCGAGGACGCTGTTTAGGATCGGCCGGGCCGTTCGGTGACGGAACCTCATGTTGAGGCATAGTGTGTTTCTCCTGCCGCGTCATTCGCCGCTTGGGGCCAGCGCCCCCTCACGAGAATCCCCAGTGTCCGGATGACTCTTGAACGATTCGGTCGGTGGTAACTTCTCCAAATGAGGCCGAAGCGACCGCTCTAGGCGGATCATCGCGTCGATCATCGCGTCGTAGAGGCCGGAGGGTTCAGCGGCTTCCGACCGATATCCACCTTCGCGCCAGGGCGTTGTGATCCGACAGGCTCGCTTGCCCTCGAGGCGCTGCCACTCCAACGGACCCCCGAACACCTCTTCTACATTTTGACGCGCCGCCGCAAGCGAATCGAACAGTCGCTCGTTGCACTCGCCATCGCCCACGTCGATGTACAACTCCACTCGCCAGTCGCGCTGCCGTGTCACGTAATCGAGTGCGAGTCCCGATCTGCCGGCGCTCATGCCCAACCAGTTCTGATCACCCGGAGAAACCGACGAATGGAGACTGGTGCGAGGGGCGGCTGCGGCAAGGAGGTTCGTCCAGAACTGTTTCCTGAGTTCGTGCCGCTCAGACTTCTCCTGCTTCTCTTTCGCCACAGCCTTCGCTTGCTCGCTCGGGCCGACTATCGGTGTGAGCAAAAGCGCCGGCGGCGAACCGCCGATGCGGACCGCCTCTGCCCGTAGCAGGTACACATCCGCCGGACTTGAATCGTTCAGCCATGCGACCGCCTTCGTGTGCTCGGGGCGTGGTTCTCCAACCACCCAGACGGCAGTGGAGGCCTCGAAAGCTGCCATGTACGTCAGGAGCTTTCCGAGGTGATCGTGATCGCTCTTGCCCAACTGGTTCTCGATAATGACAGTCCCACCATCGGCGTCCTCGGCCAGAAGATCGACCGAGAATTCGCCCGCAGCGGCTTCGCGCTCGACGAGCGTCAGGTCAGGGCCGATCGCCTCGGAAAGCACCTCCAAGTGCTGAGCGAGCCAAGCGGTGAAATGATGCGCCTCATGCTTCCATACATCGCGCAGGGCAATCCTCTCAATCTTCCCGATTAGGGCCGCTGCTGGAGCCTCTGGCTGAACCGGATTATCTGGTAATACGGTGCTCATCACTGCTCCTCCGTTCGGCCGCTGTCTGTCCTGCTCGGAGCGACTACCTAGATCGGTAACTGCCGTCACTTCGCTCACGAGATTGGCACCCAACACTCGCGATTCGCCAGACGGCGTTCGCGCGGCGTCTCGCGGGCTTGCCATGTGTGGGGGTAAACCACAAGTGGTCGTGACGAGGAAGGTGATACTCGGTGCCGTCAGCTGTGCGAATGACGAACGCGCTTGGGCAACCGTGGACGCTCTCTCGCAGCAACATTGGATCCGTTACCCCGTTTACGCGCCGACTGCCCTCTTCACAGCCGCGACAATCTTCTCCGCGTTCGGCAAGTACGCCGCCTCCAGATTCTTCGCGTACGGCGTCGGCACGTCCTCGGTGTTCACCCGGACCGGCGGGCCGTCCAGCCAGTCGAAGCCCTTCTCGATAACCTGCGCGATCACCTCGCTCGCCACGCCCCCGAACGGCCACGACTGATCCACCACCACGATCCGGTTCGTCCTCTTCAGGCTCTTGATGACCGACGCCATGTCCAGCGGCCGGATCGTCCGCATGTCCAGGAGGTCGCACTCGATGCCGTCCGCCGCGAGCCGCTCGCACGCCTCGATGCAGAAGTTGACCGGACGCCCGAAGGAGATCACCGTGCAATCGTCCCCCTCGCGCACCAGCCGCGCCCTCCCGAAGGGGATGTAGTACTCCTCCTCCGGCACGTGCGCCTTGTCCCCCAGCATCCGCTCGCTCTCGAGAAAGAACACCGGGTCCGGGTCGAGGATCGCCGTCTTGAGCAGCCCCTTCGCGTCGTACGGGTTGCTCGGGATCACGATCTTCATCCCCGGCACGTTCGCGTAGAGCCCCTCCACGCACCACGAGTGCGTCGAGCCCAGCTGCCCGCCCGCCCCGTCGTTCCCGCGGAACACGATCGGGCACCCCCACTGCCCGCCCGACATGTAGAGCATCTTCGGCGCATTGTTCAGGATCTGGTCCGCCGCCACCAGGCTGAACGACCAGCTCATGAACTCGATGATCGGTCGCAGGCCGTACATCGCGGCCGCGATTCCCAGCCCCGCGAACCCGTTCTCCGCGATCGGCGAGTCGATGATCCGCTTGGGCCCGAACTCCTCGAGCATGCCCTGGCTGACCTTGTACGCCCCGTGGTACTCGGCCACCTCCTCGCCCATGAGGAACACGCGCTCGTCACGGCGCATCTCCTCGCTCATCGCCTCGCGCAGCGCCTCGCGGAACTGGATCGCCCGCTCGCCCTCGCGGGGCGGAAGCGGCTTGTCGAAGTCGGGCACGGCGAAGCCGCCGGGCAGGGCGGGGTGCTCGACGCGCCGACCGCCGGGGGGGATGGGGGCTGTGATCGTCGTCATGTTCTCAGGACTCCGGGGACGGGCCGCGCGAGATCAAGCATCGCTCGGCGCCGGGTGATCGCTCGTGTCGCCTACAGCAGCGGGTTCTTCTCCCCGTGCCTGTACTCCGTGATCGGGCTCAGCTGGGGCAGCGGGTTGATGAACACGTCGCTATACAGCTCGCCCGCAACGTCCGGGGCCTCACTCCGCTCCGCGAACTCCAGCGCGTCCCGCACGATCTCGGCGATCTCATGGCGCATCTCCTTCCACTCATCCTCTGAGAGGCACCCGCGCCCGCCGTCGGACTCGGACGTCATGAGATGGGCCGCCAGCGCCGCGATCGAGTCCCGCTCCTTCCACTGCTCCACCTCGTCCTTGGTGCGGTATTTCTGCGGGTCCGACATCGAGTGCCCCATGTACCGGTACGTCTTGAGGTCCACGAACGCCGGACGCTGCAGGTCGCGGCACTCGTCCACGAGCGGTTTGAACTCGTCGTACACGTTGAGCACATCGAAGCCGTCGATCTCCACGCTCTTCATCCCGTACGACTGCCCGCGGCTGATCAGGTTCTTGCTGTTGGCCGTGTGACGGTGCAGCGCCGTGCCCATCGAATAGCCGTTGTTCTCGATCACGTAGATCACCGGCAGCCCGAAGAGCGACGCGAGGTTCAGCGCCTCGTGGAACGCCCCCTGGTCGACCGCCCCGTCCCCCAGGTAGCACAGGCACACCTTCTTCTTGCCCGTGCCCAGCACCTCCCACTCATACCGCGCGCCGAACGCCAGCCCCGCCCCCAGCGGCGTCTGCGCACCCACGATCCCGTGCCCGCCGAAGAGCCAGTTGGGCCTGTCGAACATGTGCATCGACCCGCCCTTGCCCTTGGCGCACCCCGCCGCCTTGCCGAACATCTCCGCCATGCACGCCCGCGCGCTCATCCCCCGCGCCAGCGCGTGCCCGTGGTCGCGGTACGCCAGCACGACCGGGTCGTCGTGATTCACGCTCCCGATCGTCCCCACCGCCGAGGCCTCCTGGCCCGAGTAGATATGGCAGAAGCCGCCGATCTTCGCCTGCTGGTACGCCTGCATCGTCCGCGTCTCGAACTCGCGGATGAGCTGCATGTCCCGCAGCCAGCCGAGCAGGGTCTTGTTAGGAAGCGCGTCGGAGGGCAGGTCGGCGCCGCTCCGTCGTGACGCCTGCGTCGAGGCCTGGGTCATGCCATGCTCCCGGTCGCCCGGCCCCGAGCGAGCCCCCGCTCCCGCGGGAGGCCCTCGCTCCGGCCCGGTCGACCTTCGATATCGGTCTTTGCGGATAGGCGCGCGCACTCACGATGCCGCCGGCCCTGTCGATCGCGTAAAGCGTAGGGAGGTTTGCCGCCTCTGACTACGGGCCAGCCGGACGCGAGGCCCGGCCCGCTCGCCCCCCGCGACGCCCGCCCTCAGGCGCCCTGGCCCACCTTCTCGGCCATCTGCCGGGCGGGCGCGGCGCTCAGGGCGCGGCTCTTGAGCAGCACCACCGCCGCCTCGAGCTGCAGGTCGATCCCGTTGGCCAGCAGGTCGTCGGGGTTGGCCCGCGGCTCCTCCGTGACCACGATGTTCCCGTGCTCATCGAGCGGGAGCACGTCCGCGTCCCGGCGGATGGTGATCGCCTGCTCGTTCTGCGACGGGAGCATGTCCACCGAGAGGTCCGGCTCCACGCCCCACTCCGTCATGCCCGGGCGCCGGTGGATCAGCCGCCCGCCGGGCAGCCGGTAGTACTGCGTCGTGACCTTCAGCATGCTCCGCGACGTCGTCGGGAGCGGCCAGGCGTTCTGCACGCTCCCCTTCCCGAAGCTCCGCTTGCCGATGACGATCGCGTCCAGCGCCCCCGAGCGCGCGTGGTCCTGCAGCGCCCCCGACACGATCTCGCTCGCCGACGCCGAGCCCTCGTTGATCAGCACGGCGACCGGCACGTCCTGCAGCTCGCCCGTGCCGACCACCTTCTCCACCCCCGTGCGCACGCCGTCGGCATTCTCGGTCGTCACCACCACGCCCGAGGGAACGAACTCGCCCACCACCTCGAGCGCCTGGTCGAGCAGCCCGCCCGGGTTGAAGCGCAGGTCAAGCACCAGCCCCGTCAGCCCATCCTCACGCATCGCCCCCACCGCCTGGCGGAGGTCCGCGGCCGTGCTCTCGGTGAACTGCGTCAGACGCACGTAGCCGATGCCGCTGTCGTGGTCCACGAACCAGTCCCAGTCGTCCTCGCTCGCCCCCAGCCGCTTCCACCCCTTGACGCTCCGCAGCTTGATCGGCGACCGGACCAGCGTGTACTCCGCCTCGACCACCTGCCCGTCCTGCTGACGCTCGACCGTGATCGTGACCTTCGAGCTGGCCGGCCCGGTGATCACGTCCACCGCCTGGTCGAGCGTGAAGCCCGCCGTGGACACCCCATTGACCTTCGTGATGATGTCGTCGGCGCGGAAGCCGGCCCGCTGCGCCGGCGTCCCCTCCAGCGGCGTCACCACCTTGATCCGCTGCAGCTCGTCGTGCTGGATCTGCACCCCGATCCCGACGAACTCGCCCCGCGTATTCCGCTCGAAGCGGCGCACCTCGTCCGGCCAGATGATCGTGGAGTAGTCGTCGAGCGTGCCCATCGCCCCGTTGCCGAACTCGTGCAGCAGCGCCTCCTCGGGAATCCGCACGGTGCGTCCGGCGACATCGAGCATGCTCGTCACCACCCCTCGGATGTCCCGCTGGGTGAGGTCACGCTCGATATTCTCCAGCTTCTGCCGCTCGGCGACGATGCTCGCGAGGAACGCCTGCCTCGCCATCTCCTGGCCAAGACCGGGGAACGCCTTGGTCAGCTCCGTGGTCGTGGCCATCGTCTCGACCGCCTCCAGCCCGCTGACCAGCATCCCACGAACCGCCCGGCCGTCCACGTGCCTCGTCCCCGCGACCTCGATCGACTTGATCACCAGCCAGGCGTCGATCCCCTCGAGCTTGTCCTGATACCGGTCGCCCGTGGGGTTGTACGGGGGAAGGGCGGCCTCCCCCTCCTCCAGCCGACGCGCGTTGCGCAGCTCCCAGTAGTGCTCGGGCGTGTACAGCCGGATCATCGACAAGCGCCGCCCGAGGCGATCCACGTCGCCCCGGTACCGCTGATCGACATCGAACAGCACGTGCAGGCGGTAAAAAAGCTCGCTTGCGCTGAGCCAACGCCCCGCGTCCTCGGCTTCCCTCGCGGCCGCCTCCGCGCTCGTCACCGCGCGCCGCAGCAGGGGGTCCGCAAGCAGGTCGCCAGCCGCCAGCGAGCCGCCGTGCAGCTCGACCAGCTCCATCGCGAGCACCAGCGCCTCGCCGAGCTTGAAGCCCCCCGCGTCGCTCGCCGCCTCATCGAGACGCGCGCCCAGCTCCGCACGGACCTCCTCGATCCGCGCCGCCCGGGCCTCCTCCCGCTTCTCCACGTTCGAGGCGTACCGCGAGGCGGCGCCCCGGAGCGCTACCACCGCCCCCGTCTCCTCGTCCGCTCGCAGGTCGCTGAGCAGGGTCCCGAGCCTGGCCGAATCGCCGTCACGGGCGCTCGACCAGATCTCCGTCGACCAGTCACGCGCGCCGCTCGCCGCCTCGGTCTGGAGTCCCCAAGCCCCTGTGGCAAGGCAAGCGACCGCGACCAGGGGCCCGAGAAGCCTTCCAGAAATGGCGTTCGGCATGTGCGCTCCGTATCTCGTGGGGTTCAATCGACCCACGTTAATACACCCTCATCTGCCGGTGGGTTCCGGTCCTTTGCATCGTCGCGCGAGCCCCCACACGTCCATCCGCCGCGCCGGCTCCCGCCAGAGCCCGCATGTTATCGAACGCCAACCCGACGGGTTGCAACGCGTGCAACGCCCACGCGAACGATCAACCGCCCCCGTGCCCGTGCGGGACCACGAGACCCACCGCCCTCGCGGCACGCCACACCCGGCGGAAGACCAGCACCCCCACCACCGCCAGACACACCCCCAGAACGCCCAGAATGACCCAGTCGAGCCGCTCCGCCCCCACCACTCCCGCGCCCACCAGCCCCGTCGCCGCGAGCCCGGTCGCCGGACCGCCCGCGAAGCCCACCCCGATCAGGGCCTCGTGCGTGCCGCCCGCGCCCACCTCGCCCTTCCCCACCTCCATGGCGTAGTAGAGCGCCGACGCGTAAATCACCCCATTCGCGACCCCCAGCATCGCGAGCCCAAGCACCACACCGGGCACGGCCAGCCCTCCCGGAGCGCTGGGCGACGCCAGCGCGATCGCGATGCCCCCGACGAGTCCCCCCGCCCCAACCACGACCGTCCCCCAGCGCCCGTGCCAGCCCTGCCACCGTTCCATGAGCACGAAAACGCCCGTCCTGGTGAGCATCCATGTGGCCGCCAGGCCCGTCTGCCACGCCCCGCCGACCTCGAGCTTCTCCAGGACGCTCGGGGCATAGGGAGACCAGACGCTGACCACGTAGTAGCTCGTCGGGAGCAGCAGCCGGAACGTCGTCAGAAGCGGCACGTACACCGGCGGATGCGGCTCGTGGTGCTCGGGGAGATGCGCTCCCGGCTCCCTCCGCAACGCCATGATCACCCCGACGCTGAGAATCTGCAGACTCCCGAACCAGAGCAGGACTGAGAGCGCGCGGTGCTCGAGAAGCGGGCCCATCGCCCACAGCGCGACAAGCACCGAGACCGCCCAGACCACGTTGAACTGGCCCACCGCGCGCCGAAGCCGATCGCCGCTGCGTCCACCGCTCAGGTAGCTCTCGACGATCGGCCAGAACGCCCCGCTCAGTGGCGAATACACCCCCACGACGAGCCAGATGCTCCAGCCCACCCCATCGGGCCCGCCCTGCGCCCACGCGGCCGCCTGCGGGACGATCGCCACCAGCCCCATCGCGATCGACAGGAAGACCAGCACGGCCCGCGTGCTCACGGCGCTCGACCTCGCCGCCAGCCGGCCCAGCGTCGGCCCCACGCCGACGGCCCCCGCGATGTACGCCACGCCCAGCAGCAGCCCCAGCGCGTAGTTCATCGCGGTGCTGAAGCCGCACGCGTGCGTGGCGATGAAGAACACCCCGTTGGTCACCACCCCCGTCCCGAGGCTGCCCAGGATCGTCACCGACTGCACCGCCCACAGGGGGGACGGGCTCGCCGGCGGAGCGGCGTGAACGCGAGCAGGAGGGGCGAGCCGGGACATCCCGCGATCCTGGCGGCTGAAGGGGGCGGACCCCACGTTGCCGGGCGCGGGGGCTGATCGTACCATCCTCCCGCGGCCGGACGTCGAGAACCAGCCGCGATGAGCGCCCGTAGCTCAATTGGATAGAGCGCTGCCCTCCGAAGGCAGAGGTTCCGCGTTCGAGTCGCGGCGGGCGTATTGAGGGACCGGGGACCGCTCCCGGCGGCCCGCATGGGAGTTCCGTGAAAGCCCGGACCCCGGGCAGCCGAGGAGACCCGGATGCACACCCGAGCACAGATCGCCCTCGCCCTCTTTGCCTGCACTCTGATGGGACCCGCGTGGCCCGGCTCGGCGGCGCCCGCCCGCGCACAGCCGGCGCAGCCCGCGCCCTCCGAGTTGCCCCGGGCTGAGGAGCTTTTCGAGGCCTACATCTCGACGATCGGCGGGCAGGAGAACCTCGCGAAGCACCGCAACCGCGTGCTCCATGGGACCTACCGCGTCGCCTCCTCCGGGGACGTGCAGATCCTCACCCTCTACTGCGACTCGCAGAACCGCTTCCGCGCCGAGCTCGAGGCCCCCGCGATCGGGACGACCGTCCGCGCGACCAACGGCGCCGTCGCGTGGGGGCAGAACATCTCCGGCCCGGCCTTCGAGATCACCGGGCGCGAGGCGGCCGAGCTCACCGACAGCGCCGTCTTCCTCGCCGAGGGCGCGTACAAGGACCGGTACGAGTCGATCACCACCGCCGCCACCGCAGACTTCGACGGACGGCTCACCTACCAGGTGGACTTCGTGACCAAGTCCGGACTCCAGGGCTCGGTCTACTTCGACGCGGAGACCAAGCTGCTCGTCGGGCGCCAGATCCGCCCGGCCGACGGCAAGGGCGACGGCACGCTCGTGCTCGTCAAGGGCTACAAGGACTTCGAAGGCGTCAAGCTCCCGACCATCCAGCAGCAGCGCTTCGCCAACGTGCAGACCCCGGGAGTGGACATCGAGTTCCACTGGATCGAAGTGAACGTGGACGACCTGCCCGACTTCGACCCCCCGGCGCAGCTCGCCTCCTCCCAGGTCTCGGGCGGCTGACCCATCACGCCCGCCCGCGTCGAGCGCTGATCCGCAGCTCGCAGCACCGCCCAAACTTCGCGCACACCGGGTGCTCGCTGCACGCCCGCCCCCGTGCCGTGCACGCCCGCCGGCCGTGCCAGATCAGCATGTGGCTCAGGTCGCACCACCGCTCGCGCGGGAACAGCGCCATCAGCCGCCGCTCCATCTGCTGCACGCTCGTCCCCGGCTCGACAAGGCAGAACCGCACCGCGAGCCTCGCGATGTGCGTGTCCACCACGAACCCCACGTTCACCCCGTACGCGTTGCCCAGAACGACATTCGCGGTCTTCCTCGCCACGCCGCGGAGCGTCAGCAGCTCCTCCATGGTCCGCGGCACCTCCCCGCCGAACCTCTCGGCGACCTCCCGCATCGCGGCGTGGACGGCCTTCGCCTTGTTCCGATACAGACCGATGGTGCGGATGTAGGGCTCGATCTCCTCCGGCGAGGAGGCGGCGTAGTCGGCGGGCGTCGGGAACCGCTCGAAGAGCGCGGGCGTGGCCTTGTTCACGCCCGCGTCGGTCGACTGAGCCGAGAGAATCGTCGCGACCAGCAGCTCGTGAGGGCTGGCATAGTGCAGCTCGCAGTGCGCCCCCCCGTAGTGCGACTCGAGCGCTCGGAGCAGCTCCCCCGCGCGCCGCCGCTCCGCGCCACTCACACGCGGAAGCTCGAAGGGCAGCCCGCTCGCCCCCCCCCCGGAGGAGCCACGCGCCCCGCCGCCGCGAGCCGTCACGCGCCGCCTCCCCCGCCGCGCGACACCGCCCCGCTCCCCGAGCCCGCCGACCAGGCGGAGGCGATGAACAGCGCCAGCGAGAGCAGGGCCGCCCCCATGATCAGGCGCGAGGCGTTGGGGTGCATCGCGTCGAACTGGGACTTGGCGACCTCCGCTCCCTCCTCGTCACCCCTCGCCGCCGCGGCGCGGTACTCCCTCGCCGCCTCCGTCATCCGGGGCTGGAGCCATCCCACGTGCGCCAGAAAGACGCCCGCCGCGATAAGAAGCAGCGCCAGCCGGCCCACCGGCAGGCGGCCCGCCCCCCGCGACACGCTCAGCAGCACGACCGCCGCGACGCAGCACGCCAGCGCGACGCCAGCCCCCGCGAAGCCGATCGTGAACACCCGCTCGGCCACGACGCCCGCCGCGAGCGACCAGTGCGGGCCCGAGTAGCCGGCGTACCCCGGGAGCGTCGGATCCAGCCCCTTCATCGTCGGGAACACGACCGCCGCCACGACCCCCACCATCGCCAGCACGCCGAACGCGATGCCCGAGAACACGGTCAGCGCGGCGGCCGGAACGCGGGGTGGCACGGGCATGCACGATCCTAGCTCCCGCGCCCGGACGCGCGCCTCGGCTATGAATTCCCGGCATGCTCGAGCGACCACCCCTCAGCGCTGCGCTCGCCGCGATGCGGCCGGACCCGGCTTCCGCACGCGATCCCCGCTCGCTCATCGAGCGCACCGCCGCCAATGGGTTCCGTTGGGTCACGCTCGACGGCGCAGCGCCGGGGCTCCGCGCGCGCGAGCTTGACCGCTCCTCCCGTCGCGACCTCGCGGCGCTCTTGCGCCGGCTCGAGCTCGGCTTCGCAGGCATCGACCTGTGGATCCCCTCCGACCACTTCGCCGACCCCGCCCAGGCCGACCGCGCCCTCGCAGCGACCACCGACTCGCTCGGGCTCGCCCGCGACCTCGTCGCGCTCGACGGCGGCGTGGCGGCGGTGAGCGTCGTGCTGCCCAAGGACCTCTCCCCCACCGCGCGCGACACCCTCCTCCACCACGCAGACGCCCTCGGCGTCCACCTGGCCGACCACGCATGGCCGCCCGCCGAGCCGGCGCACTCGGACTGGGACTGCGTCGGCATCGACCCCGCGGCCCTGCTCCTCGCCGGCGAGAACCCGGCCAAGGTCGTCGCGAGAGTCGGGGGGCGCCTGGCCGTCGCGAGGCTGAGCGACGCCTCCGACGTCGCCAGGGTCGAGCCCGGCCGCGGGCGTCTCAACGACATCTCCTACGCCGTGGCGCTCAAGACGGCCAAGTACGAGCGCCCGATCGTGCTGGACCTGCGCGCCGTCCCGGACCCGTTGGGGTGTGCGCCGAGGGTCGCGCGCTGGTGGGCGGCGGACCTATTCCAGCGGTGACCGCCCGTCCACGATCCGGCCCTTGGACCCGGGCTCGACGACGCGGGCGAGGAATGCCGCGAACGCCCGCTCCTCCGCCGCGAGGTCGTCGCCCACGTAGGCCTGCCAGAGCTCGATCCCCGACCGCCGCAGGGCGATCGAACGCACCGCGCGATCGCCGAATCGCTCGCGCACGCGCGACGCCATGCGCCCCGCCGCCGCGTCGGCGAGCATGCGATCGAGGGTCTCGCGCCTCACCGGGTCCGCGAGCATGTAGTGGATCAGCGCCCAGCACTGCGCGTAGTACGTGAGCGTCGCCTCGCCCGAGACGCGCAGCAGCTCCTGCGGGCGCTCCGTGAGCAGCTGACCGAGCGGCATGAGGTCGCCCCGCTCGGCCGCCCGCCTGAGCTGATCGAACCGCTCCACGTTCGCCCACGGGAAGAAGACCGGCTGCGCCGGCGCGCGCGGGTTCCAGCGGAAGCCCTCCGCCCACACCGCCACCCCCTCGTCGAGCCAGGCCGGAAGCGGCTCCCGCAGCGTCGACTGGGCGTACTGGTGCCAGCCCTCGTGGGCCATGATCGCGAAGGTGTCCTGGATGCCGATGTCCCACAGCACCGAGCGCCCCCGCTCCGTGAAGCCCCCCCGCTCGATGCCGCTGTACCGCTCGATCGCCCCCGGCCCGAACGCCTCGGCGACGAACCGCTGCCACTCGGAACGGCTCTCGAGCACGAAGATCTCCAGCCCCGCCCCCGGCTCGGGCAGCGAGGGAAGCGTCTCCCGGAACCGCGCAAGCGACGCCTCCACGAAGCCCGGCATCCGCTCGGCGAGGATCGCGCGATCGACGGTCGTGAGCAGGCGGTAGTGCGCCGAGCGGTACGCCGTCCCGCGGTTGCCCTGGAAGGTCCACGGCTCCGTCGTGACCGGCGCCGCCTCGCTCGCGAGCACGCCGGGGCTCCCGTCCGGTGCGCCACCCCCGCCGGCGCAGCCCGTGCCGACGAGCGCCGCCAGCGCGATGCACCCGCAGAGAGGACGCCTCACCCGTGCCGCCCCATCTGCTCGCGGAGGATCGTCAGCTCGTCCCTCAGCCTGGCGAGCTCCCCGCGGCTCTGCTCCACCAGGTGCGCCGGCGCACGCTCCGCGTAGCCGGGGTTGGCCAGCCGCCGCTCGAGGTTCGCGATCTGCTGCTCGTGCGTGGCGATCCCCTTGGCCAGCCGCGCACGCTCCGCGTCCGTATCGACCGTGTCGGCCAGCTCGCTCAGGTGGAGGTCCGAGCCCTCGAACCGAACCGGCACCGAGGGCCCCCGCGGCTCGTCGTGCGTGAAGCCCGCGAGACCGGAGAGGGCGGAGACGATCGGCTCCGTGAGCACGATCAGCTCGATGATCTCGTCGCCCGCGTGCAGGCGGATCCGCCGCTTGGGCTGCACCTGGTGCTGCGCCCGCACCTCCCGGATCGCCGAGACCAGCCCCTGCACCCGCTCGAAGCGGCGCTCGATCTGCTCGCTCCGCCACGAGTCGTCGACCCGCGGCCAGCCGGCCGTCGCCAGCAGCCCGCGCACGCGCGGGGGCCCGAGCTCGAGCCCCTCGATCGCGACGGTCTCGACCCCGCGCAGGTGCGCCCAGATCGCCTCGGTGATGAACGGGGCGATCGGGTGGAGCAGACGCAGCGTCGCCTCCAGCACGTGCGCGAGCACCGCCCGCTGCATCGCGCCGGAGCCGACCGTCGGCTTGATCGCCTCGAGATACCAATCGCAGAAGTCCCGCCACACGAAGTCATAGAGGCTCGTGGCGTAGGCGCTGAACTGGTACCCCGCCAGCGCCCGCTCGCACTCGCCGACGGTCTGGGCGAGACGCGAGAGGATCCAGCGGTCCGGGAGCGGCACCGCCTCCGCGGGCGTGCGCGCCCCGATCGGCATCTCCGCCGCCTGCCCCGCCCCCAGGGGCGAGTTGAGCACGCTGAGCGCGAACCGTGAGGCGTTCCACACCTTGTTGCAGAAGTTGCGCGCCTCGTCGAACTTCGCCGAGGTGTTCCGCGCCAGCGGCTTCTCCGGCGTCTCCTTCACGCCCTGCGAGACCCCGTACGCCGTCACCATCGACCGCGTGCACGCCGGGCAGGTCTGCTCCGGCGCCGCAACGACGTAGCCCGCGGGCGACGTGATCGTCCTGGGCTCGAACGTCCGCTCGCAGTGCGGGCAGATCAGGTCCACCGGCATGCGCACGTCCTGCGTCTGCGTCGTCATCTTCACCAGGCAGAACCGCAGCGCGTCGGCCCCGTGGCTCTCGATGATGTCCAGCGGGTCCACCCCGTTCCCGAGGCTCTTGGACATCTTCTGCCCCGCCCCGTCCTGGATCATCGCATGAATGAACACATCCCGGAACGGCAGCCTCCCGTCGGTGTGCCCTGCTTCTCCCCCCCCTGTCTCGCTGCCTCGCTGCCTCGCTGTCTCGCTCAGAAAGTACCGATTAAGCATCACCATCCGCGACACCCACAGCGTGATGATCTCCCGCGCCGTGCACAGCACGTTCGTCGGGTTGAAAGCCTCCAGGAGCCCCGCCGTGTCCACAAAGCCATGGGAGCCCAGCCACTGCCGCAGGTCCATCTCCCCGTACTTGCGGGTCTGCACCGGACCGCCCACGCGCAGCCCGACGGCGCAGAGCAGGTCCGCCGCCTTCTGGATCTCATCGGGCCGGCGCAGAGGCGTGTTCAGGTTCGACGCGCTGAACAGCTCGTACACCAGCGGCCGCCCCGGCTCGTTGTCCCGCAGCGAGAGCAGCCGCTCGATCACCTCGCCCGACCGCTCCCCCTCCGCCCCGATGAACGCGTGCCAATCCCCCACCCGCTTCACGTAGACCGCGCGGACCGAGTGCGGATCCTGCGGGAACAACGCCTCCGCCGGCGGCACGGGGACATGATGATCGGGCCACCCCATCGTGGACATCGGCCAGAGCGCCGACGAGAACCATGTGTCAAGGACGTCCGGGTCCTGCACAAATCCGTAACGCTCCAAGTGGGGAATCGCGCGACTGCTTGGGTCTCGCAGGCATACGAACACCGTTGAGCGAGCATCGTCTTCCGGCACCCTCCGCCAAGCTTCTGGGCCGATGTCCTCCGGATAGGGACCGACGGTGAGCACCAACTGCAGTTCCTCATACTCTGCGTCGGTGACTCCGGATTTCGACCACACCGGGATCCGATGCCCCCACCACAGCTGCCTGCTGATGCACCAGTCCCGCAGCCCCTCGTGCCACGCCTCGAACGTTTTCGCGTACCGGTCCGGATAGAACCGCAGCTCCCCGTCGCCCTCGTGGTGCTCCCGCGCCGGGTAGCTCTTGGTCGAGCGCTGCTCCGGCGCCATCGCCCGCAGCGCCGCACCCCGCATCCGCTCTTCCGTCACCGCCACGTACCACTGATCGGAGAGGTACGGCTCGATCGCCGCGTGGCTTCGGTAGCTGTGGCCGACGCTGTGCCGGTACGGCTTGATCCCTTCCAGCAGGTTGCGGGCGCGGAACTCCTTCACCGCCAGCTCCCGCGCATCCTCGCGGCTCTTGCCCACGAAGATCTTGCCCCCTTCGCCCCGCTGCTCCCGGTCCCACCCGTGCCGGTCCGAGATCGACGCGTCCGGCGCCATCACGTTGATCATCTCGAGGCCGTGCCGCTGCCCGATCTCGTAGTCGTTCGGGTCGTGCGCCGGCGTCACCTTCAGGAACCCCGTCGCGTACTTCGCCTTCGGGTCCCCGCTCTCGGCGTCCGCCATCACCACGTACTCGTCCTCGACGATCGGGATCACCCGCCCCAAGAGCGGCAGCTGCACCATGAGCCCGCGCAGCGCCCCCGCCCGCGGGTCGCGCGGGTTCACCGCCACCGCCGTGTCCCCGAGGTACGTCTCCGGGCGCGTCGTCGCCACCGTCACGTGCGCCACGTCCTCCGCGCCCAGACGGTCCGCCCCGGGATACCCCCTCGCCGAGAGCTCCGACCACGTCACCTCCTGCACGTCCTTGGGGTCGTCGGGGTTCTGCGGCGGGTGCACCACCGGATAGCGGAGGTAGTAGAACTTCCCCTCCACATCCTCCATCTCGACCTCGTCATCGGCGAGCGCCGTCTGCGTCACCGGGTCCCAGTTCACGATCCGCTTGCCGCGGTAGATCAGCCCGTCGCGGAACAGCCGGAAAAACGCCTCGCGCACGGCGCGGGCGCACACCTCGTCCATCGTGAACCGCTGCCGATCCCAGTCGCACGAGCACCCCATCGCCTTCAGCTGGTGGGTGATCGTCGCCTCGTACTCGTCCTTGAAGCTCTGCGCCGCCGCGACGAACCGCTCCCGCCCATCGCCCATCTGGCGCAGCTCGGCGATGGCCGGCTTGCCCTCGGCCTTGAGCCGCTTGTCCACGACGGTCTGCGTCGCGATGCCCGCGTGGTCGGTCCCCGGCATCCACAGCGTCTCGAACCCCATCATCCGACGGGCGCGGACCAGCACGTCCTGCAGCGTGTTATTCAGGGCGTGCCCCAGGTGCAGCGGCGCGGTCACGTTTGGAGGGGGGATGACGATGGCATAGGGCAGCGCCTCCCCCCGCGTGACCCGCGCCGGATCCGCGTGAAACGCCCCGGCCTCGTCCCACAGGGCGCGGATCCGCCCCTCGTGGTCCGCCGGTCGGTACTTGGGCGGCATCTGGCCGCGATCCGCCGGGTTCGATTGCTCTGGCACGCTCATGAGGCCGAATGCTAAGCGAGGCGATAGGCTCCTGCCTGACCAACGGAACAGGGCGCATGGCGAACAGACAGTCGAACCTCCCGGTGGTTCTCGCGGGCGCGGCCGCGGCGCTCTCCCTCGCCCTGCTCGCGGGCGTGATCGCCTGGCGGTCGCTGGAGAGCGAGCCGTCGCCGCCGGGCCCGGAGCAGGCCGAGCGCCCGACCCCGGCGCCGGCGGGGGTTCCCGCCCCGCGCGACGCCGACTCCACCGCGACCGTCCTGGCCACCGCCGACAAACTCGTCCGTCAGGGCGAGCCCGACCGCGCCGAGGCGGTGCTCCGCGCCGCCGTCCGCCAGCACCCCGAGGACCAGGAGCTGCGCCTGGCCCTCGCCGGCGCGTGCGTTCTGCAGCAGAAGCCCGCGGCGGCGTACGAGCAGTACGAGGCGGCGCTCGCGATCGGCCCCCGCACCGCCGAGATCGAGTTCACGGCCGGCACCGTCGCCAGCGGCCTCAACCGCCTCGACCGAGCCGAGGAGCACTTCTCCGCCGCCCAGGCGAGCGACGCGAGCGACCCCCGCTTCCCTCTCTACCTCGCCCAGGTGCAGATGAAAGCCAACCAGACGGACGCCGCCCGCAAGAACCTCCTCCTCGCCACCCGGCTCGACGAGAGCCTCGCGATCGCCTGGGGCACGCTCGCCGAGCTCTCGCTGCGGGAGAACGAGCCGAACGTCGCCCTCCAGATGGTCGCCCGCGCGCGCACGCTCGAGCCCGCCGTGGCCGCGTGGCGCGTGATCGAGGCCCGCGCGTACAACCGCCTCCGCCAGCCCGAGAACGCGCTCGCCACGCTGGGCGCCATCAGCGAGGCGGAGCGGCGCCGTCTCCCCGTGCTCCGCCTCGTCGGCGAGAGCTACGGCCTGCTCGGCAGACCGGGGGAGGCCATGCGCGAGTTCGAGGCCGCCGCGGGCGCGTCCCCCTCCGACGGCGACCTCCTCTTCGACACGGCCGTGTGGTGCGAGCGGGCGGGAGAGAGAGAGAAGGCGAGGCGGTACGCCGAGCGGGCCGCCGCCCTCGGCGTCGAGGCGGCCGCGAAGATGGCCGACCGGCTCGCCTCCGCGCCCGACGGATCGGGCTGACCTGGCGCTCCCTGCGTGCCGGAAGAGCGACCGGTGCCACGCAACGCCGTCCCGAGGCCGCCGGTACGCTCTAGCGCGTGTCGCCGATCGATCCCGACAGCCTGCGCCGAGCGGACGGGCACGAGCCGGTGCCCCCGGGCGAACGCTGCCCCCATTGCGACTACCCGCTCGAAGGGCTGCCGGTCGGCGGCAAGTGCCCCGAGTGCGGGACGCCCATCCGCACGCGGTCCAACCGCATCGTCCAGGCACGCGACAACCTCACCGACGCGCCCGTGCCGCACATCCGCCGCCTGCGTCGCGGCCTGCTGAACCTGGCCGTCGCCGGCGTGGTCTGCTCGCTCCTGCAGGCGGCCTGGATTGTCCTGCGCCCGGTCTCCACGGGCGCGATGCAGGTCCTCCCGCCGATCATGGCCGTCACAGGCGGCTGGTGGGCGGTCGCGGTCTTCGGCGCGACCCGACCACGCCCCTTCGCGCCGGGGATGCGGATGCACCCGGCCCGCGAGCACGCGCGCCTGCGCCTGACCACGCGCATCATGGCGATGGCCTGGCTGGTGCAGGGGGCGATCCACACGATCTTTCCCTCCCCTCTCGGATCGCCGCTGTTCGCCCTCGGCCTGATCGCCCAGGGCGCGGGCATCGTCGGGCTCGCCCCGCTGTGCGTCTGCCTGGCGCACATCGCCGAGTGGGCGCAGGACACGGGCCTCGGCGCCCGCCTTCGCGTGTCGGCGGGGATGCTCGCCGGCGGGGGCGGGCTGGCCGCGACCCTCGGCTGGGTCGCCCCGTCGATCCCGCCGGGGTTCATCGGCGGCGCTGTGGGCTTCACGGCGATGCTCGGGCTGCTGGCCTGCGTCGTCGGCGCGTTGATCTTCCTGGTCGCGCAGCTCCAGCTGGCGCGGATGGCGCAGTGGGCGATCCGCAACGCCCTGGCCGCCATCGAGCGCGACCGGCGCGTGCTCGAGCGCAAGGCCCGGCGGATGTACGCGGGCGACGCGGCCGAGGGCAGCCTGCTGGCGCAACTGACCGCGGCCCGGGGCGAGCAGGTGCTCGATCCGTGCGCCGGGTGCGGGTACGACCTCACCGGCCTGCCCGCGGGGGCCCCGTGCCCCGAGTGCGGGCGCGAGCAGGAGGGCGGGGAAATCCCCTTCATCCGGCGGGGGCGGGGCGGGCCGCCCGTGAGCGACGAGCCTCTGCCCCTGGCGGGGGACGATGCGCCGGGCGCTTGACCGTCGCGATCAGCCCCCGCCCTCGAGCGGGTCGGGACCCTCCACGCCGGGCTGCGCGGGCTCCTCGGGCGCCGCCTCGGGCAGACCCAGGCGCTCGCGCACGGTCTCGGTGAGGTCCTCCCCTCCCTGGTTGCGGAGCACCGGGCGGAGCAGCACCTCCTGGACGATGACGTTGGTGTTCTGCGCGTTGAGCGCGTCGACGTGCATGCGGCTGGAGAAGACCTGCTCGATTCCCTGCTCCTCCGCGACCGCCTGCACGGCGGCGTGGATCTTCCTGTAGGCGTCGGCGAGCTGTTCGGCGCTGGTGCGATCGATCGCCTCGCGCGCGTCCTGGCTCAGCCGGTTGATCCGCTGCTGCAGCGCCTGGTACTGCTCGTAGAGCGACTGCGCGCCGGGCTCCTCGGGGTTCTGCTGGAGCGTCGCGACGATCGACTGGCTCTCGTCGGCCAGCGGCTGGATCTGGTCGTTCCACACCTGCGTCGCCGCCTCGCGTGCGCTCTCGTAGGGCTCGGTGTCGAGCATCCGCTCGAGCAGGTGGAGCATGTCCACCGTCGCGATCTTCGGCTGGGGGTCCGCGACGCCGGACGCGGCGGACGCGGGCACGGACGCCGCGCCGCTGAAGATCGCGGCGGAGGCCGCGCCGGCGAGCGCGGCGGCGAGGACGACAGTGGCTGTGCGTGGCATGAGGGCTCCGTTTCGGCCGCGCCGCTCGGGCGGGGCTCGGCGAGTGTAGGTGCGCGGCCGACGGCCCGGCCCGCTAGGCTTGGGCTGCAACCACCTTCCCGAGGAGCGCTCCATGTCCGACACCATGCTCGCACGGCTCGCCGACGTCCTCGTCGTCTATTCGACCGATGTCAATAAGGGGGACCTCGTCGTGATCGGCGCCGACCCCATCGCCATGCCCGCCGTCCGCGCCGTGTACAGGCGAGTGCTCGAGGCCGGGGCCCACCCCGTGTGGGTCCCCCGCTCCGACGAGCTGGGCGACGACCTGCTCGAGCACGGCACGCTGGAGCAGATCGCGTTCGTCTCCCCGCTGGATACGCACCGCGTCGAGACCATGGACGTGCAGATCGGGCTCTGGGCGGACCACAATACACGTTCCCGCTCCCGCATCGACCCCAAGCGCCTCGCGGCGATCCAGCAGGCGCGCAAGCCCTTCCTCAAGCGCTTCCTCGAACGGGCGGCGAACAAGGAGCTGCGCTGGTGCGGCACGCAGTACCCCACGCAGGCATCGGCCCAGGATGCCGAGCGATCGCTGGCGCAGTACGAGAAATTCGTGTATGAAGCGGGCCTGCTGCACCTGCCCGATCCCGTCGGCGAGTGGCGGAAGATCCATGAGCGCCAGGAGCGCGTCCGCGCGTACCTCCAGAAGCGCACCGAGCTGCGCTTCCGCGCCCCCGCGACGGACGGCCACGACGGCACCGACCTGCGCGTGAACGTCGATCCATCCAAGTCAACCTGGATCAACTGCTCCGGCAAGGAGAACTTCCCCGACGGGGAGGTCTTCACCGGGCCGCAGGGCGTGGACGGGTACGTGAACTACACCTTCCCCGCCGTCTACAACGGGCGTGAGGTCGAGGGCGTGCGCCTCGCCTTCAAGAGCGGGCGTGTCGTCGATGCCAGCGCGACCAAGAACGAGGCGTTCCTCATCGAGATGCTCGACCAGGACCCCGGCGCCCGCACCCTGGGCGAGATCGCCATCGGCACCAACTACGGCATCACCGAGTTCACCCGAAACACCCTCTTCGACGAGAAGATCGGCGGGACGTTCCACGCCGCGTGCGGGGCGGGGTATCCCGAGAGCGGGAGCACCAACGAGTCCGGTCTGCACTGGGACATGGTGTGCGACCTGCGGCCCGACGCCGCGCGCAAGCGCTCCGGCGGGACGATCGAGGCGGACGGCGAGGTGTTCCACCGAGACGGGGAGTTCCTGATTGGCGACGGGCGATAGAGCTCGCCCGCGGGCCCGAGCCCGATCCGAGCGAGCCCGTTCCAGCCCGGATGGGAGCTTGTGACGTCGGAACGCGAGTGCCAAAAAAAGTGCCCGGGAGCGCCACATCGGATGCGGGCTCCCGGGCTCCCCCCGGTCGATGTCTTCACGTCTCGCCCTCGCTCGAGGTGCGGAACCCCGTTCCTGCGACCTGCGTTTCACATCTACCAGCAAGCCTCGTGAGGCAGCAACTCCTCGAGCGTGGCGAGAATGGTCGCGTCGACTCCCAGCATCACGAACACCGCGAACAGCACGAAGCAGAAAGTCTCGAGGTTCGTCATGCTGGTCGGAAAGATCCGCGGCAGGCGCGGACGACAGATCGTGGTGCCGTGGATGATGTGCTCCACCCGCGTGCGCAGCGTTCCATGCTCGGCCATCCGGACGGTCGCGAACCCCGGCGTGATCGGCAGGAACGATCGCGCGGCGTGCTGGACGAGGAGCTCGGCGTAGCGCTGGGGGCAATCACAGCCCGAGGCGACGATACGGTCGCAGACCATCTCGCGGAGCACCCGGAGGTCCTTGG
>CAYTAH010000025.1:20949-66148 GCA_964435785.1 uncultured Phycisphaeraceae bacterium
CCCGAGGCGACGATACGGTCGCAGACCATCTCGCGGAGCACCCGGAGGTCCTTGGCGAGCATCCAGTAGAAGGGGTTCCACCACAGCAGCGCCCCCATGCACTGGGTCAGCATCTCGGCGAGACAGTCATGGCGTCGCACGTGCGCGAACTCGTGCGTCAGCACCAGCCGGAGATCCCTCGCGTCCGCGTCCGCCATCGCGCGGGGGAGAATGACGGCGGGACTGAAGATGCCCGTGGCCATGGGTGATCGACATCGCCTCGCGAAGAAGACCGCTGGCGCTCGGCGCAGCCCCACGTAGCTCCGACAGGCAGAGATGATCCGTTCATGCTCCGGCCCGGCACGCAAAGTGCTTCTGCTCAATCGCAGCAGAGACACGCAAACCCAGCCGAGGAAGAGTCTCGCCGCGAGCAGCACGATACCCAGCGCCCAGACCAATCCGAGCCCGAGCAGCACGTACCCGGTCGTGGCGAAATCCCCCGCCCACGGCACCCCGAGGGCCAGACGCAGCGCAATCGCCAGGAGAAAGACCACGCCCACGCCCCCGAGACTGACGAGCAGCACGAAGTGGCGGTCCGCCGCGGGCTCCCCGGCGCTGGTCCGCACGGCCACCACGGCGCTGGCGAGCAGCCCGGTGATGATGAGCAGCCCGATCACGTTGGGCAGCAGGGCGCGGAGCAGGTCGAGCGAGTCGAAGTACGTCACGAACTCTCCCCCTTTCGCTCGTCGATCAGGCGACGGACTTCCTCGAGTTCGGCCGCCGAGACCTTGGATTTCGGATCCGACAGGTGCACCGCCAGCGCAGATGCCAGCGACCCGTTGTGGAAGATGTCCAGCACGCGCTGGAGCGCCTTGCGCCCCGCTCGCTCCCTGCTGTATGCGGGCCGGTACACCGCCGCCTTCCCGACGAACGACTTGCGCAGAAGCCCCTTCTCCACCAGGTGACCGAGCATGGTGCGCACGGCGTTGGTCGAGGGCGGCTCCGGCAGTTGATCGCGGATCTGCGCGACCGTCCCGCTCCCGAGGTGATACGCCGCGTCCATGATCTGGCGCTCGCGCATGCTCAGCTCTGCGTCGTGGAGAGGAGACATGAGACCTGGCCCTCCGCAAGACTCCGGAAGCGCCAAATTTATGGCGCTTTCGGGGGCCTGTCAAGCGCTCTCTGGAGCACCGTCTCACCCACACGCCCCCCGAGGAGGAAGGGCTCTGGAATCTCCGCACACGGCGCGTCCGAGAACCATGATCGCGAGATGCCAGGAAAAACACCTGTCGTCCATCGCCGCCACTTTCGTGACTTGGAGTGTCTGGCCCCGTCACAACATCCCGGGGCACGCACTCCAGCGAGCGAGGCGCGGAGAGCGTGGGCGAACCGCAACACCCGCAGAAAGGACTTCGTGCAGATGTTCGATCCCGCAAGAACTGAGACCAGCCGAGACTCGGCGCCCGCCCTCCCGGCCTGGGATCGTCGGGCCCTGCTGGCCGGCCTGGGCGGGCTCGCGGCCGGGGCGTTCGTGGCCTCGCGGGCCGGCGCCGGGCCGCTCGACCCGCCCGACGGGCCGGTGGCGCCCACCGGCAAGCCCCTCGCCGACCTCGAGCCGCGGACGGCGATCAGCGACGAGCACACGCCGGGCGATCGGGACAGCGTGTACCGCATCACCCAGCCGGGCTCGTACTACCTGACCGGCCCGGTCGCGGGCCAGTCCGGAAAGCACGGCATCAAGATCGAAGCGGACGACGTGACACTCGATCTCATGGGATTCGCCGTTCGTGGGGTGCGGGGGTCGCTCGACGGGATCGCGACCGGCGGCCAGGCGCGGACGCGGATCTCGATCCGCAACGGCATCATCACCGGCTTTGACGGCGACGGGATCGACGTGGTCGAGGGCGGCGCCCCGACGCACAGCGCCCTCATCGAGGGAATCCACGCCGCGGCGAACGGGGGGCACGGCCTCAGCGTCTGGGACGGCGCGGTGATCGCCCGGTGCACGGCGTCGCACAACGCGCTGCGGGGCATCTCCGCGAACGCCAACTGCGTCGTCTCGGCGTGCTCGGCCCTTCAGAACGGCGCCCACGGGATCTTCTGCTTCGAGAACTGCTCCATCGTCGAATCCACCGGCCGCCTCAACGGCACGGGCGGGATCGGCGCCTCCTTCGGCGGGGTGGTGCTCACCTGCTCTGCCTCCCACAACAGCGAGAACGGCATCGACATCGGCCAGGGCTGCGTTGTCTCCGGGTGCGCCGCCTCCTCGAACACCTTGCACGGCATCTCCGCCGTCAGCGGCAACCTCCTCCGCGCCAACACCTGCGACCGGAACGGGTCCGGCGATGCCGGCGCGGGAATCTACCTCTACGGGTCGGCCAACCGCGTCGAGGACAACAACTGCACCCGCGCCGACCGCGGCATCCAGGCCATCAGCAACAACGGACGCAACATCATCCTGCGCAACACGTGCTCCCAGAACACCGTCAACTGGGACATCGTCGCGGGCAACTCGGTGGCGCCCATCGTCGTCGCCGGGGTGAACGCCGGCAGCATCGTCGGCGATGCGTTCGCCGGGTCACTCGGCACGACCGACCCGCACGCCAACTTCACGTACTGACCCCCCACCCGCCCGCCGGACCCACCGCCAACAACTCCGAGGACGATCGATGCACACCCGCGCCAAGCTCGCTGCCGCCACGCTGCTGACCATCCAGATCGCCGCGCTGCTCGCGCACGCCGGGCCGCTCGACCCGCCGTCGGGGCCGGTTGCCTCTACCTACAAGACGCTCACCGAAGTCGAGCCTCGCGCCGCGATCAACCAGACGAACACGCCCGGCGACGCCGACAGCGTGTTCCGCATCGCCAGGCCCGGCTCGTACTACCTGACGGCGAACATCACCGGCGCTGCGGGCAAGCACGGCATCGAGATCGCCACCGACGGCGTCTCTATCGACCTCATGGGGTTCGAGCTGGTCGGTGTCGCGGGATCGCTCGACGGCATCCGCGTCGATGGCCCCCGCAACAACATCACCATCCGCAACGGCGTCGTCCGTGACTTCGACGGCGCCGGCGTCAATATGCGGTCGCAGCAAGCGGGTTCCGGCGGCCTAATCGCCGACCTGCTCATCTCCGGCAACGGCGGCAGGGGCTGCTGGCCCAACAACTACAGCACCGTGCGGGACTGCGTTGCGCGCGACAACTTGGGAGAAGGCCTCGTTTCAGGTAGTGGCGTGGCGTTCGATTCCTGCACAGCAGCAAACAACGGCGATCATGGATTCTGGGTCGGCAACGACTCGAGGGTCACAGACTGCACCGCGATCGACAACGGCGGCATCGGCTTCAACGTCTTTTTCTACTCGGCGTTGAGCGGGTGCGTTGCCACCGGAAACGCCGGGGATGGCTTCTTCACGGGTGGGGCCGTCACCATCTCGGACTGCGTGGCAGGGAACAATGACGGCGACGGCATCGAGGCAGCGTCCTTCAGCATGATCACAAACAACGTGTGCTACAGCAATACCGAGGCCGGCATCCGTGTCGACGGAGAAGACAGCCGAGTCGAGTCCAACACGTGCACCATCAACGCCCGCGGCATTCTGGTGGAGGATCCGGGGAACCTGATCCTCAGGAATAACTGCTCCGGCAACACCATCAACTACGAGATCGTCGCCAATAACCGCTACGGCCCCATCGTCGACATCACGGGGGGCGGCACCCCGCCCGTCAGCGGCAACTCCGGCGCGGACACGACCGGCACCACCCACCCCTGGGCCAACTTCGCCCACTGATCGCGCGCGACCCACACCGATGCAGACGGGAACCACACCATGAACAAAGCCATCCTCAGTTGCACCGCCGCAGCCTGCTTCGCCACCGGACATCTGCTCCTCGCCGGGCCGCTCGACCCGCCTTCCGGCCCGGTCGCGAGCACCTTCAAGACGCTCACGGAGGTCGAGCCGCGGATTGCGATCACCGAGACGAACACGCCCGGCGACGCCGACAGCCTGTTCAGGATCACGCAGCCGGGGAGCTACTACCTGACAGGGAACGTGACCGGCGTCGAGGGCAAGCACGGGATCGAGATCGCCGCGGGCAACGTCTCGATCGATCTGGGGGGGTTCTCTCTGCTTGGCGTGCCCGGGTCGGGGTCGCTGCGGGGCATCACCACGGACGGGCTGCGGAGCCACCTGATCATCCGGAACGGGACCGTGACCAACTGGGGGTCCGACGGGATCAACCTCAACGCGGGGGGCATCGGCGCGAACATCCTCATCGAGCAGATCGTCGCCGCCGCGAACGGCGGCTACGGCATGCTCGCGGGGAACAACGTGGCCGTGCGGGGCTGCGTCGCCCGCGTCAACGGTGAGGCCGGGATCCACTGCAACTCCAACTCCACGATCGTCAATTGCTCTTCCTGGCTCAACACAGGCGACGGTATCCGAGCCGGCAACGCCGCCTCGGTGGCGGACTGCACCGCGGGCGACAACGGCGGGACGGGCATCCAGGCCGGGCTCGCGTCCGCGATCGCCAACTGCAGCGTCCTCAGGAGCGGGAACTTCGGCATCTACGCCTCCAGCGGAAGCAGCGTCACGGGCTGCGCCGTCCGCGAGAGCTTCTCGGACGGCATCAACGCGTCGGGCAGCGTCATCACCGGCTGCAGCGTGATCGGGAGCGTCAACGACGGCATTGACGGGGGGACCGGCTCCACGATTTCGGGCTGCACCGTCGTCGGGTGCGGCGGCGACGGCATCGATGTGAATCTGGCGTGCACGGTCAGGGAGAACACCTGCCGCGGCAACGGGACCGGCGACGGGATCGGCGCGGGCATATACGCAAGTCAGCACGACAGCCGGATCGAGGGGAATGCCTGCACCGACAACGAGGTGGGCATCCACGTCGACGGCGTGGGCAACATCATCGTTCGTAACACGTGCTCCGGCAACGACGTCAACTTCGATTTCTTCGGGAGCAACAGGTTCGGAACGATCGTGGACATCACGCTGCAGGGTCCGGCGCCGGTCTACGGCGACGCCGCCGCCAGCACGCTCACAACCACAGACCCGTGGGCGAACTTCGCGCATTGAGGGCGCTCGGCGCGCCGGGCCGCCGAGGGAGGCGGTCTGTGCGGCTCGCAACGGCGCAGAGCGATTCGAACACCCGACCCGGGAGGACCGGCCCATGCATCGCAGATCCCGTACTCCGATCCACGCAGCCGTCCAGCTCTGCGCCGCCTCGGCGGCACTCGCGCAGTCCGACGTGGACCCGCTCCACAAGCTTTCCTGGGGAGAGAACATCGGCTGGATGAACTGGCGCGACGCGGGAGAACCCGCGGCGAGCCAGGGTGCGCGGCTCTCCGCCTCGTTCCTGAGCGGGCATGTCTGGTGCGAAAACGTCGGATGGCTCAACCTCGGGGACGGCACGCCGGCCGACGGCTCTTCGTACGGGAACACGGACGGCGCCGACTTCGGCGTCAACCTCGAGCCGCGGACCGGCCAGCTCTCGGGGCTCGCCTGGGGCGAGAACATCGGCTGGGTCAACTTCTCGGGCGGGGCCCTCGCCGACCCGGCGCGGCCGGCGCGCCTCGACCCGACGACCTACCGCCTCCGCGGCTTTGTGTGGGCAGAGAACGTCGGCTGGATCAACCTCGACGACGGGGAGCACTTCGTCGCCTTTCTCTGCCCGGCCGACTTCAACGGGGACGGCAACGTCGACACACGGGACGTCCTGGCGTTCCTCAACGCGTGGAATCGACAGGACCGGGCGTCCGACTGCGACAAGAACCGCGTCATCGACACCCGCGACGTCCTCTGCTACCTGAACCTCTGGAATTCGGGCTGCTGAAGGGAGCGCAACGCCAAGCGGAGCCGGGAAGTCCCTGCCTCATGGCCGTCGACGTGTGCGGAGATGAGGCAGGAGTTCCCTGCACATCGCTTCCAGGACTGCACTGTCCCGGCGCGCGTGCTCTGATCTGAGCCGCACGTTCAGGCGACCTCCCTCGGCCAGCGCCGAATCCGGCGAAGCGCTCTCTCGAATGCGCACAAGCGGGTGCGCCATACCCTGCCACTCGGCGAACGGGATGCAGTGTTTCGCCCCATCTCTCGAACACACTATGCTTGAAGGTGTTCGTGCGGTCAGCCGCGGCCGCGCAGCCCGGTAGCCGAGCACGGTCACGGCTGGCGAGAAGGAGCCAGTCATGAGATCCCCTCACGGATTCCCTGTGCTCGTGTTTCTCCTGATCGTCGCCGGCGGCGCCGTGGGCGCCTGGATCGCGAGGGAGGCGTGGGGGTTTGCGCCCGGTGCTCTCGTGTTCGGCGGCGGGTTCGTTCTCGCGCTGGTGATCGGCGCGGCGATCCAGGTGGCCGAGCAGTGGGAGCGTGTCGTCGTGCTGCGCCTGGGCCGGTACCGTGCGCTGAAAGGGCCGGGGCTGTTCCTGATCATCCCGGTCATCGACACCGTCCCGTACTGGATCGACATCCGCGTCATCACGACGCCGTTCAAGGCGGAGAAGACGCTGACGAAGGACACGGTCCCGGTGAACGTGGACGCGGTGCTCTTCTGGAAGGTGATCGATCCGGAGAAGGCGGCGCTGGAGGTGGCCAACTACCAGTCCGCCATCACCTGGGCGGCGCAGACCGCCCTGCGCGACGTCATCGGCAAGACGCTCCTCTCCGACATGCTCGAGGGGAGGGAGAAGATCAGCAGCGAACTCCAGCGGATCATCGACGAGCGGACCGAGCCCTGGGGCGTGAACGTCACCTCGGTCGAGGTGCGCGATGTCCTGATCCCCCCCGGGCTCGAGGACGCCATGTCCATGACCGCCCAGGCGGAGCGCGAACGCCAGGCCCGCGTCATTCTCGGGGAATCGGAGCGCCAGATCGCCGAGAAGTTCGCCGACGCCGCGAAGACCTACGTGAACGACCCGACCGCGTTCCACCTGCGCGCCATGAACATGCTCTACGAGGGCCTCAAGCAGAACGGGACGATCGTCATGATTCCCAGCAGCGTCGTGGACTCCATGCAGCTCGGCGGCATGGCCGGGATGACCTCGCTGGCCATGGAGCTCGGAGGCCACCGATCGATCCCGCCCGCCGCGCCGGCCGTCGGGTCGATCCGAGCCCCGGGCGACGGGGTGCAGGAGAAGACGCCGCGCGCCGGATGACGGGTCGCGGGCCGCGACGGCGGGGCGCGTCGCGAGCGACATGCCGCGGCCCGGGCGCAAGGCCGCGACGCGGCGAGCGGACGGTGCCCAACAACGGCGCGGCCAGCCGCGGGAGCAATGACCCCGACCTTCGCGAAGCCTCGGGTCAGGCGTCGGGGCAGGGGATCGCCGCCCACCCCTCGATCGCCACGCGGTGTGTGTAGTGGCTCTCGTCGATGGGCTCGACGTGGAACAGGTCCGTGCTGAGATATTTCTTGTTGCTGTCGGGGAAGACCGTGACGACCGTCGCGTGAGGGCCTAGCAGCTCGGCGAGCTTGACCGCGCCGATGAAGTTCGCCCCCGACGAGATGCCGACGGCCAGACCGCAGCGGGCGAGCTTCTGGGCCATGAGGATGGCGTCGCCGTCCCAGACGTCGATGATCTCGTCGAGCTCTTCGAGGCGGACGATGCTGGGGATGAACTCGTCGGAGACCCCCTGGATGCGGTGGCGCCCGCACCGGTATCCCGTGCGAAGGGTGGGCGAGTTGGCGGGCTCGAGGGGATGGATCGTCACGGCACGGCAGGCCTCGCGCAGATACCGGCCGACGCCCATGACCGTGCCGCCGGTGCCCACGCCAGCCACGAAAGCCGTCGGGGCGAGATCGAGGGAGGCAAGCTGGGCGACGATCTCCGGGCCAGTCGTCCGCTCGTGGGCGCGGACGTTGGCCTCGTTCGCAAACTGCCGCGGCAGGAACACGCGCGCGTGCTCGCGGGCGTACTGCTCGGCCAGGGCGATGCTCCCCACGAAGCCGCCCTGGTCGCGCGAGACGGGGATGATCTCCGCCCCCAGCGCCTCGGTCAGCACCGTCCGCTCGCGGCTCATCCAGTCGGGCATGTAGATCCGCACCGGGTGGCCGAGTGCCCGCCCCAGCGCGGCGAAGGAGATCCCCGTGTTGCCGCTTGTCGCTTCGACGATCGTGTCACCCGGGGAGAGCTCCCCGCTGGCGTACGCCTCGCGCAGGATGCAGTGGGCCATCCGGTCCTTGACGCTCCCGGTCATGTTCCTCTGCTCGTATTTGGCGAAGATCCGCGTGGGACGACCGTCGAGGCTGATGTCGATGCGGAGCAACTGCGTCCGCCCGATCATCGATGCGAGCCGCTCGACAGCCGCGATCGGGGCCGCGGAAAGCATGGTCATGCCGGGTACCTCCGGGAGGGCCGCGCCAGCCCCCCGCGCCGTGCCCGGGGGTATTCAGATGAGATTATCTTCTTTGTCCCTTGGGTGCAATCCCCTCCCGGGCGATCCATGGCCGCCCGCGGAGTGGGTCCCGCCCAGGCCCACCGCCTGCGGGGCGGCGGGTGCGGTCGCGAATGGGCGCGGAGGGATTCGAACCCCCGTAGGCTATTGCCAGCAGATTTACAGTCTGCCCCCGTTGGCCACTTGGGTACACGCCCTGCTCACTTGTCATCGCCGGCGGCCGTTTCGGGCCCGCCAGCCGCTAAAGGTACCCCGCTCCCCGCCGGGAGACAACGCACCGGCGTGTCACCTGGAGAGCCGCCGCCCGGACTCGAACCGGGGACCTGCGGTTTACAAAACCGCTGCTCTACCAACTGAGCTAAGGCGGCGACGGCCGCCCGCCGGGATCCCGCGCGGACGGCGAAGTGGGCGATACTGGACTCGAACCAGTGACCTCTTCCTTGTCATGGAAGCGCGCTAGCCAACTGCGCCAATCGCCCAAAGCCCCCGCTTCGGTGCGGGAGCGAAGTATACCGCCCGGCCCCCGGGCCGGCGAGGGGCTCGGCCCCCCCGGTGGGTTCGGCGCAGGGCCGCCCGCCGGGCCGCGTCCGGCAAAATCAATCCGCCAGCACGACGATCTCGACCCGTCGGCTCTGGGGCTTGCTGCCCCGGGGCTTGTCGGGGCCGAAGCCTGCGCTGTACATGGCGGTCGCCGCGACGCCCTTGGAGGCGAGGTACTGCTCGACGGTGAGCGCGCGCTCGAAGCTGAGGTGCTCGTTGGACTTCCATCCGCTCTTGCGGATGGGGTCGGTGTCGCTGTGGCCCTCGACGCGGATCGGGTGGCCGGGGAACCGCTGGCGGATCGTGTCGGCGACCTGGTCGAGCGTGCGCTTGGCGGAGGACTTGAGGGTCGCCTTGCCGGAGTCAAAGAGGACGTCTCCGGCGACCTCCACGACGATGTCCTTGTCGCGCATGTACATCGTCGCCTCGCCGATCTGGCCCTGCGGCCCGACGGCGCCGGAGGCCTTCATCTGCTCCAGGGCCGCGGCGAGGTCGGCGTTCTCCTGCTCGAGCTTGCCCTTGGTGTCGAGCCACATGGCCCGCTCGCCCTCGAGCGCCGCGAGCTGGCCCCGCAGCTCGTTGTTCTCGGCGATCACGTCGTCGTACTCGGTCTTCTTCACGCCCGAGCATCCGACCGCCGCGAAGGCCGTCGCGCACGCCAACGCACAACCCACCGCCCGCCTGAGAATCAATCCGTCCATGCTGGTTCCTTCCTCGTGTTCCCGGCCTGCATCCGTTCGATTTCTTGAGCGCCCTGCGCTGCCCGACAGCGTACACAATCGAGCGCGGCGCGGCATTTTCCTCACGGAATGTTGATCGGCGTGGGGCCGCCAAAGAGTGCGGAAAGGAGCTGCTCGATGCCGCCCTTGGCCAGGACGACGATCACCGTCGCGACGGCCAGATAGGGTCCATACGGCATCGCCCGCCTGCCGCCCCCGGTCCAGGCCGCCTGCACGAGCACGATGTAGAGGGCGATGAAGGGGGCCAGGAAGAACGCGAGCACTGCGTCGATCCACCCGAGGCAGGCGCCCACGGCCGCGAGCAGGTGCACGTCGCCCAGCCCCATCGCCTCCTTGCCGAAGCCGAGCGTCCCGAAGATGCGGATGGCCCATACCACGCCCCCGCCGACCAGATAGCCGAGGGCGACGCCGCCTAAGACGTTGAGCCACAAAGGGATCTGGCTTGCGGCCAGGGGCCGGAGGGTCATCGGGTCGTGCGCCCAGGGCGCCCCCATGCGTCCGCCGACATACCACCCCACGACCGCGAGCGCGAGGCAGGGGGCCAGAAACAGGAGCTCCTTGAGGACCTCCCGCCGGGCGTTCGGGTACTGGATCCACATCTCGGCGGGTGTCTCCGAGGACTTGGGAGCGTCCGTGTCCGATCGGAGCGAGCGCCGCCCCAGCGGGCCGGCCAGCACCACGGCGAGCAACGCCCCGCCGACGGCGCCGATGACCGGCGAGAGACCGGCGAGCGCGGCCGCGATTCCACCCACAATCACTCCCACAGCGCCGGCGATCGCGCCGAGGCGCACCACCGGGCCGAGACGGCCCGACGGCGCGGCGGTTTCCGGGGGAGGCGGCGCATCGGTCGGGGCTGGCTCGGCGCAGGGCGGCGTCTCGGGCTTGGTGGTCTCCTGGGGGGACAGGCCGGCCTCGGCGAGCGCCTTGGCCTCCCACTCGTCGTAGTCCTCGAAGCTGCGCCGGAGCAGTCCGAGACCGAGGAGCACGTTGGCGATGAGCAGCCCGACGAGCGCCCCGAGTGCGGCGCAGAGCGCGGGCCATCCGTGCGGCCCGGGCGTCGCGAGCGCCCACCACTCGTCGGGCGCCCGGTGGCGCCAGCGCCCGCCGGTGGCGGCCAGGACGCCCGCCCAGAGCGGGTGCGCGACGAAGGCCAGGACGGTGGGCGCCCACGCCAGGGCCAGGGGGATGGTGAACGTCCGGGCGTCGATGATGGTCATCGCGATCAGCGAGCTGACGAGGACGATCAGCGTGACGAAGACGGGCCAGGTGAGGCGCCAGCCGTTCTCGGCCCACTCCGGCCGGATGGCGGACCAGTCGAAGCCGAGCCAGACCGCGCCGCGGTCCGGGACGAGATACCACAGGGCGTAGAACAGGACGAACGTCAGCCCCACGAATGCCTCGACGATGGGGTATTCCGGGGAGATCCGCGCCTTGCAGAACCGGCATCGCCCGCGCAGGAGCAGCCAGCCGAGGACGGGGATGTTCTCGCGCCAGGAGAGCAGGTGGTTGCAGCTGGGACACCGGGAGGCCGGGCGGACGACGCTGATGTCGCGCGGCATGCGGTAGACGAGCACGTTGATCAGCGAGCCGACGCACGCGCCGAAGGCGAAGGCGAAGAGGATCTGCGTCGCCGCGAACAGGGTGCTGACGAGCTGGTCGTTCATCCGCCGCGACGCCTCCCTGCGTCAGCCGTTCTGATCCGGGCTCGCCCTGGGTGCCTCGGCTCTCCCGAGCTCGGCGGTGATCTCCTCGACGCGCTGCTCGCACCGCTCGAGGATGGTCCGGCACCGTTTGAGCAGCTCAGCCCCGCGGGCGTACTGCTCGATCTGCTCCTCGAGGCCGATCTCGCCCGACTCGATCTTCTCGATGATCGCCTCGACCTCGGCGACCGCCTCCTCGAAGGTGCGTCCGGCCTCCCCCGGCTTGTCCTTTCGGCTGGTCACGGCCGACACGTTACCCCGCTCCGCCGAAGAGGTCCAACTGGTCGCGCGGGGCGGCGCGGGCCCCCTTCCGGCGAGGCGGGTCTGCCGGGGCGGGACGTGCCGGCGCGGCGCCGGGGCCCGGGTCGACGATCCCCGCCCGGGAGACGTCGACCACCTCGGACCGGAAGGCCCCGAGGGCGACGTAGGTCGTGAGCCGCTCGCCCGGGCGCAGGTCGGTGGCGTCCCGCACGACGGCGCCGTCGGGGCGCCGGGTGCAGGAGTAGCCCCGGCGCAGGACGGCGCCGGGCCCCACCGCGTCGAGCCGTCGCGCCAGCCCGTCGACCTCGTGCGAGCGGAGGACGAGCGTGTGGCGCAGCGCCCGCTGGAAGCGCCCGGCGTGGGCGTCTTGCGTGGCTCGGGCGTGGGCGAGGACCGCTCGGGGCTGGCGTCGCTCGAGGGCGAGCGCGGCGGCGTCGAGCCGGCGCCTCAGGCGCTGCACGGCATGCGAGGACGCGCCCTCGAGCTCGGCGGCGAGATGGTCGAGCCGGCGCGAGGCGGCCCGCGCGCTGGAGCGCGGGTCGGCGAGGGCGGGTCGGCGCGCGGCGGACTCGAGTCGCTGCCGCTCGAAGCGGAGGGCTCGGCCGGCGTGGGCGCGGAGTCTGGCGCCGAGGGCGTCGAGCTGGCGTCCGAGGGCGTGGGCGTCGGGCGTGAGCCGCATGGCGGCGTGCGTGGGCGTGGCGCACCGCTCGTCGGCCACGAGCTCGGCGATGGTGGTGTCGGTCTCGTGGCCGATGGCGGCGACGACCGGGATGGCGCAGTGGAGGATCGCTTCGGCGACGGCGCGTTCGTTGAAGGCGGCGAGGTCCTCGGGCGAGCCGCCGCCACGGGTGACGATGACGGCGTCGATCCCGAGTCGGTCGTGGTGCGCCGAGATGGCGTGGAGCGCGCGAACGACCTCACCCGCGGCGCCCTCGCCCTGGACGCGCACGGGCACGACCGCCACGCCTACGGCCGGGCAGCGCTTGTGCATGGTGACGATGACATCCTGGAGCGCGGCGCCGGAGGGGCTCGTGACGACCGCCACCCGGCGAGGGAATGTCGGGAGGGGGCGCTTGCGCTCGGGGTCGAACCAGCCGAGCTTGCGCAGCTCGTCGCAGAGCTGGCGGAATCGGATCTCGAGGGCCCCCTCCCCGACGGGCTCGAGCCTCTCGACGATGAGCGTGAGCCTGCCCTGGGGCTCGTAGAACTCGAGGCGACCCGTCGCGATCACCTCCTGACCGTCGCGCGGGTCGAATCCCACCTTGCGGAGCGTGCTGGCGAAGACGACGGCGCCGATGACGGCGTCCGCGTCCTTAAGCGAGAAGTAGAGGTGCGTGGCCCGGCGCAGGCCGCTCACCTCGCCGAGGACGCGGATCCGCGCGGGCAGGTGCTGCTCGATCGTGGCGCGGATGAGCGCCGCGAGGCGCGAGACGGTGAGGACGCCCTCGCCGGGTGGGTCGCCGGGAGACGGCGCGGGCCCGCGCATCCGGCTGGGATCAAACGGCAATCGGCCCATGTCGGGCCGATTATTGCCGATTCCTGGATGTCGTGCGCCGGGCTACTTGCGAGCGTCGGCGACCTTCTCTCCGTCCTCCGACTCGGTCCAGCCGCGGGCGATGGCCCGCTCGACGACTTCGGCCCTGGCGTTCATCGGCCAGGAGATGCGCACGGGCTCATCGCCCGAGACAATCTTGACTCCCCCCGCCACGCCCGCGTCCACACGCCTGATCACGCCGCCGGTCTGGTCGGGGTTGCGCAGGCGGATCGTGGCGCTCGGGGGCGGCATGCCCGCCGGCCCCGCGGGTGCGCACTCGGCGGTGCTCGCGCCCTGCTCACTCTGCAGAGCCCGCGTGCGCGCCGGGTTGACGAAGGTGCGGACGCCGCCGGTGTAGCCGCGCTCGGCGAGCCACTGCTGGCGGGCCTTCTCGAGCCGCTCGAGCCCCTCCTCCTCGATCTGCTCCCAGGGGCTGATCTCGACGACGAGGGTGTTCATGCGGACCCGGACGCGCTCGCACTCGGGTCCGGCGGCGCCGTACGCCACCTTTCCGGGGTTGCGGTGCCAGGCGCGGGTCGCGCGGACGTCCTTGACATCCTCGCCGATCCAGAGGCGTCCGGCGTTGTCGGAATAGCCGGGGGTGAAGACGCGCGTCGAGTCCTCCGGCGGAGGGGTCACGAGCAGGCCGTTGTGGATATCGGGCGCGAAGCCCGGGTAGCAGCGGTGGGCGTAGATCGCGCCCTCGTCGCAGGGTCCGCCCATGCACGCCGCGATCGCGGCAGCAGCCAAGAGCGTGTACATACTCCGATCTCCTGATGAGATGGCGCGGCCGGCCGCGCCGGGACAATGACCCCGCCCCGACCCCATCAGGATGCACGGAAACCGGTGAGATTCAAGGAGAAAGCCCGAGACACCCCCGGCATGCGCGGGATTTCCCGCTCCTGCGCCGCGTGGGGCGGGCCTATCGGACGCGGGGGCTCAGGCGGGAAACGGCAGGGGCGCCTTGCCCACGGCCGCCTCGTAGGCCTGGATAACGGCCCTGACCTGCACAGAGGGCCGGTGCTCGTCTCGAACGAACTGGTGCGCGGAGGCGGAGAGGGCGGCGACGAGGGCGCGTTCGTCGAGCACGCTGGCGATCGCCCGCGTCCAGGCGTCGCGGTCCCCCTCGGGGACGAGCAGGGCGGAGCGTCGGTCGATGAGGCAGCCGTTGAGCGGGTCGGCGGCCGCGATGACCGGCATGCCGAGCCCCATGGCCTCGAGAACGAGCGTGCGCTGCTCGCCGCGGGCCTCGGGGAGGATGAGCACGTCGCCGCGGAGGACGAGCTCGCGGTTGGTGTCCATCTCGTCCACGAGGGAGAGGCGGTCGCGGACGCCGAGCCTGGCGGCGAGCTGCCAGAGTTCGGCGCGTCTGGCGGCGACGGCATCGGCGAAGACGAGGATGTCGGGACGGGCGGTGACGATGTCGGCGATGGCCTCGAACGCGCCGACGTAGGCGCGGCGGTCGACGCCGGCGCCCCCGATCATGATCGACCAGGCGCGGGCGGGCTCGAGCACGGCGCGGCGCTCGGCGGGGGCGTGCACTCCCCAGGGCGCCTCGCGGATCGTCAGGCCCGGGGCCTCTCGCCTCAGGTGCCGGGCGAGCAGCGCGTCCGGGGCGAGCACCATGACGGGAGCCGCGCCTTGGGCCGCGTCGCGGAGGTGCTGCACCTGGGGCGTGAGCCCGGCGCGCCACGCCTCGAGCAGGAGCACCGCGCCGAGCTGTCTGGCCAGGGCCGCCCCGAACTGCCAGATGGAGCCGCCGAACACGTGGACGATCTCGGGCGGGTTGGCGGGATCGGTGGCGAGGACCGCGGCGGCGGCCCGGGCCGCCCGCCATCGGCGCGAGAAGGGCAGGCCCACCTGCTCGTAGTGGACGGTGTCGAGCAGGACGCTCCCGTGGTCGACCTCGACGCCCTCGGGAAGCGCCTGCACGACGCGCACGCCCTCGTCGGCGAGCCCGACCTGGAGCCTGGCGAGCATGGACTGCTCGCGGGAGGCGAACCTTCGATCGGCGGCGATGACGATGCGCATCGACGGGCCTCCGCGGCACAGTCTACTGCTTGGGCGGGATGCGGTAGCTGATGTCGGGCGCCCGGCTGGCGTGGTCGCGCACGGCCTCGGTCCGCCAGACGCCGACCCAGTGCTCGGGTGCGACCTCCTGGAGGTAGTAGTCGCCGGCGGGCTCGTCCTTGGGGGTGAGGTCGGCGGGCGGCTCGTGCCACGGCCACCAGGGGCGCACGCCCTCGGCGGCGCCGGGGAGCTTCCTGAACTCCTCCTCGTTCTGGACGATCTCGCGGATCGTGACGAGGCGGTGGTGCTTCTCGTGCATCTTGGGGATGCTGGCGAGCAGACCGCGGGTGTAGGGGTGCATGGGGCGGTCGTAGATGTCGTAGACCTTGGCGTACTCGACGACGCGTCCGGCGTACATGACGCAGACGACGTCGGAGTTCTCGGCGACGACGCCGAGGTCGTGGGTGATGAGCATGACGGCCATGTCGCGCGTGTTCTTGAGGTCGGTGATGAGCTCGAGGATCTGCGCCTGGATGGTCACGTCGAGGGCGGTGGTCGGCTCGTCGGCCAGGAGCAGCCGGGGCTGGCAGGCGAGGGCCATGGCGATCATGACGCGTTGGCGCATGCCGCCGGAGAACTGGTGGGGGTAGGCCTTGATGCGCCGCTCGGGCTCGGGGATGCCGACGTCGCGCATGGCCTTGAGGGCGATCTCGCGGGCCTCGGCCTGGCTGACCTGCTGGTGCAGCAGGATGGCCTCGAGGATCTGGTCGCCGACGGTGTAGACGGGGTTGAGGCTGGTCATCGGCTCCTGGAAGATCATGGCGATCTCGTTGCCGCGGATGTCGCGGATCTGGCGCGCGTTGAGGCCGAGCAGGTCCACCGGCCCTCGCGTGCTCTTGAAGACGATCTCGCCGCGGTCGAAGCGTCCGGGGGGGCGGGGGATGAGCTGGAGCATGCTCATGGCGGTGACGCTCTTGCCGCACCCGGACTCGCCCACGACCGCGAGGGTCTGGCGCGGGTAGATGCTCATGCGGACGCCGTCGACGGCCTGGACGCGGGGGCCGCGCCCGTTGTCGAAGGAGACGGCCAGATCGTCCACGTGGACCAGTGGGGACGCGTCGGCGGGCGCGGGGGCTGGGCCGATCCTCTCGGCTGTCGCGGCTGTGGTCATGGTGTCTTCCTCCGCGTGCTAGACGCGGGCCTTCTTGAGCTTGGGGTCGATGGCGTCGCGGAGGGCCTCGCCGATCAGGTTGTAGCTGAGGACGGTGAGGAAGATGGCGCCGCCGGGGAAGATGGCGAGCCACCAGACGAAATCGCCGACCTGGTTGGTCGCGTCGCTGAGGAGGCGCCCCCACGAGGCCTGGTTCGCGGGGCCCAGGCCGAGGTAGCTCAGCGTGGCCTCGGCGAGGATGGCCGCGGCGATGGCGAACGAGGACTCGACGAGCACGGGGGTCACGCCGTTGGGCAGCATGTGCTTGAAGAGGATGGAGCGCAGGGGGAGCCCGACGGAGCGCGCGGACTGGACGAAGTCCTGGCTCCGGAGCTTGTAGAACTCCGCGCGGATGAAGCGCGCAGCGCCGGTCCAGGTCACGCACCCGATGATGATCATCATGACGTAGGTGTTCCGGGGCAGCACGCCCGCGGCGACGATGAGCAGGAAGAGGACGGGGATCGCCATGAACACCTCGACGACGCGGTAGAGGAGCAGGTCCACCCAGCCGCCGAAGTAGCCCATGAGGGCGCCCATGGTGACGCCGATGATCACGGCGATGCCGGTCGAGACGAGCCCGATGGAGATGGAGAGCCGGCAGGCGTGCAGCATCTGGGAGAGGACATCCCGCCCGTTCGAGTCGGTGCCCAGGTGGAAGCTCGTCCGGCTGGCGTCCTCGAGCCATTGCACAAGCCCCGCGAGCGAGCCGATCTCGGCGCGGGACGCCTCGAAGCGCCGGAGCATCTCCTCGGGCGGGTGCGGGAGGATCGCGCGGTTGTTCGCCAGGTGGGCGCCGAGCGAGGCGACGATCGCGTCGTCGATGGCGGCGTCGCGCATCGCGGGCGCGTCGGCCTGGCGGCGCACCTGCCACCTGGGATCGTCGCTGAACCCGCCGATGCCGCGCGCTCGGGCGGCGTCGGCGATCACCGCGTCGATCACGGCGGACATCGGGGTCGAGCCGGGCTTGCGCAGGTCGAGGGAGGTCGAGCCCTGGGTCGGCGAGAACGGGACGGGCGCGAACGCCGCGTCGATCTCGGCGCGGGCCTGGCGGACGCGGTAGTCGAAGTTCTCCAGGGGGGGGTTCCAGGTCGCGAGGACCATGGCGACGGTGGCGGCGGCGGCGAGGGCGAGCAGCGCGATGCGGGCGAGGACGCGCTCGGCGAAGGGGAAGATCCAGAGTGTCGCGACGCCGAGCAGCGCGGGGACGCCGGACGCGACGAGCGGGAACCAGCCGGCGCGACCGGCGGCGCGGAGCGCCTCGCCTGCCCCGGCGCCCTTGGCGAGCCCGTGCAGCATCGACGCGATCGCGACGATGAAGCCGCCGTGCACGATCGCCAGCACGAAGAAGCCGAGGCGGGCGGATCGCGCCCATCCGCGCCATGGCGGCAGGAGGAGGATGGCGCCGGCGATCGTGCCGGCCAGGAGGAGGGCGTCGCCCGCCGTGAGGTGCTCGAGCAGGGGCGAGGAGATCCGGCTCGCGGAGCCACCGGGGCCCCGCTCGCGGAGGACGATGGGGTGGCCGGTGGCGATCACGGGGGCGAAGACGGCGAAGAAGCCGACGACGGCGAGCCACGTCAGGCCGAGGATGGCGCCGGGGCGGCGCACGACCTGCGACCACGCCTCGGTCCAGAAGCCCTGCGCCGGGCGCTGGCCGATGCCCTGCATCAGCTGGATACCGGAGACGGCCTCGAGCGCGTCGGGCGCCGCGCGGCTCGCGATGGGCGTGGTTGGGTCGGTGGGGATCGTCATGGCTACTTGTACGAGATCCGCGGGTCGGCGAGGGCGTAGAGGATGTCGGCCAGGAGCAGGGCGAGCATGTTGACGATGCCCACGATGACGGCGTTGGCGAGCAGGACCTCGCGGTCTCTGAGGTAGATCGCCTCGAGGATCAGGCTTCCCATCCCGGGGATCGAGAAGATGCGCTCCACGACGACCGAGCCCCCGAGCATGAGGGGGAAGACGCTCACGAACATCGTGATCAGCGGGAGCAGGCTGTTTCGGAAGACGTGCCGGAGCACGATGTCGCGGTCGGCGACGCCCTTGGCCTTCGCGGTGCGCACGTAGTCGGCGTTGAAGTTGTCGAGCATCGAGGCCCGGGTCTGCTTGCTGAGGATCGCGAATCCGGTATAGACGAGGCACGCGACGGGCAGGGCGATGTGCCAGAGCGTGTCGAGCAAAAACCCGGGATGCCAGCGCCCGGCGGCGTCGGTCGAGGGCAGGAAGGTGAAGGCGTCGGCGCCGCTGGAGTGCAGGCCCGCGACGGGGAAGGCGCCGAGGCCGGTGACGCTGTTGGCCAGGTACCCCATCGCGAGCACGCCCGCCCAGACCACGGGCACGGACCAGAGCGCGACGAAGAGCGCGCCCGAGCCGACGTCGAACCACGAGCCGCGGTGGGTCGCGGCGAGCATACCGGTGGGGATCGCGATCATGTAGATGATCGGGAACGCGACGAGGTTGAGCAGGAGGGTGACGGGGAGCGCGCGGGCGATGAGGGTCGTGACGGCCTCGGAGCGCGTGTAGGAGCGGCCGAGATCGGGCCACGTGAGCGAGACCACCCCGGAGATGCCGAGCCCGGCCTCGCGGAACGGCCTGGCTCGGAAGACCGCCTCGAGGTGCGCGCGCGACGCCAGGGCCCGCTCGTAGGCGGCGAGGGTCTCCCCGAAGGCCTCGCGCAGGGGTTCGCCGCCCGCCCCGATGATCTCGGCGGTGACAGCCCGTGCGGCGGGGGGCTTGAGCGTCCCGTCGGCGTCGACGTGCTCGCCGAGGGCGCGGTCTCTGAGGATCTCGCCCAGGGCCAGCTCGAAGGCGGAGTTGGCGCGGAGGTAGGAGAACCTGGCGCGGGCGTATTCGTTCGACGCCCGCCGATATGCCCGGGCCTTCTCCTCGGCGCTCATCCCGGGCTCGAACTCGAACTCGACGCGCGGCGGTCCGGGGAGGTCGGCGACGAAGGGGCGCCAGACCTGGGGGGGCTTCACCTCGCGGGGCGGGCGGATCACCTCGCCCCCGGGGGCGACCTGGTCGCGCGTGCCGAATTTCAGCGGGCTCACCCTTCCGAGCCACCGGGAGTACTGCACCAGGAGGGGGTCGTCGAGGCCGTAGCGGTCCTCGAGATAGGCCTGCTGCGCCGCGCGCGAGCTCGAGTCCATCTGTCCGCCGCCCGAGACGGTGAGGGCGGCGCCGATGCCGCCGGGGCTGGCGGCGACGAGCGTGAAGACGAGCAGCGTCATCCCGATCAGCGTCGGGATGATGAGCAGCAGCCTTCGGAGGATGTAGGTCGTCACGCGCGCCGCTCCGGAGTCTTGACCTCAGAGCCCCGGGGCCGCATCGCTTCCGGGCGAGACCCAGAACTCGTAGTACTCCAGCCCGCTGGGGTACTCCTGCAGGTTGTGCGATCGCTTGGTGGTGAATCGCAGCCAGGGCATCTCGTAAGTGAAGGTGTACGGTTGCTCCTCGTGGAGCACGGCGTGGAGGTTGTGCCAGGCCTTCATGCGCTCGTCGTCGTCGAGCGTGCGCCGGCCGGTCTCGATCCAGCGGTCGGCCTCGGCGCTGGCCCACTGGATGAAGTTGTCTCCCTGGTTGTCGATGGACTTGGAGTGCCAGATCTGCTCCGGGTCGCTCTCGGGCGCGGACGCGGACCACGCGAACGTGATCGCGTCGAAGTCCCGCGCGTTGAGCGTGCTCTGGAGGACCGACCAGTCGATGGGGGCCAGCTCCATGCGGATGCCCGACTCGGCGAGGGCCTGCTGCATGTACGTCGCCATCTGCAGCGTGCTCTCCGAGCCCTGCCCGAACTTCAGCTCGAACGTGAACTCGTCGCCCGCCTCGTTCTCGAGCACGCCGTCGCCGTCGCGGTCGGTCCACCCGGCCTCGGCCAGTAGCGCCGCCGCGCGGGCGGGGTCGTGCGGCCACGGCTCGATCGTCTTGTTCGACTGCGGCGTGGAGCTGAGGAAGGGCCCCGTCGCGGGGCGCACGAGACTCTTCCCGATATCGCGGATGATCCTGTCGCGGTCGATGAGCATGGTCATCGCCTGGCGGACGCGCTTGTCGGAGAACGGCGGGGTGCGACCGCCGTTGCGCGGGCCGCACTGCCACGCGATGAACGCGTAGCCGCCCTGCATGTTGTACCACTGCTTGGCGTCGAAGCGCTCCGTGAAGAGGGAGTCCTGCGCCTTGATCTCGAACTGGGCGGCCGTGGGACGCATCATGTCGCCCTCGCCGCTCTCGAACCCCGTGAGGCGAGCCAGACTGTCCTGGATGGTCTTGAAGCGCAGCGTGCCGAGCGGGGAGCGCGGCCCCCAGTAGAGCTCGTTGCGGACGAGCACGACGTCCTGCGGCGGGGCCCACTGGTCGTCGGGGTCCACGCGCTCGAGCTTGAAGGGGCCCGATCCGACGATCAGCCCCGTGGACTGGTTGAAGGTGGCGGGCGACTCGATCCAGGGCTCGTAGACGGACTTGGGAAGGATCTTGAATCCGAACGCCTGGTTCAGGTTGTCGAATCGGGGCTCCTTGAAGGCGAACTCCACGATCTTGCTCGTGGCGGCGTCGCCGATCACCTCGACGCGGTCGATCGCGTTGTACACGCTCCGGAAGCGCTCGGCCTCGATCTCGGGGTTGAAGAGCAGCTCGTGGAACGTCCAGCGGACGTCCTCGGCGAGCACCGGGGCGCCGGTGCTGAAGCGCGCGTTCTCACGGAGCTTCACCCGGAGCCACATGCCGGAGGGGTCGTACTGCCAGGCCTCCGCGAGGCGCCCGCGCATCTCGAGCGACTTGGGGTCGTACCAGCCGAGGCTCTCGCAGACGACGTCGTTGATCCGCCTGCCGTAAACGTCGGCGTAGAGATAGGGCGTCATCTTCGACGGCTGACCCTCGAAGATCTCGGCGAACTCGCCGCCGGCGCGGAAGCCCTCCTGGTCGAAGGGGTCCGTCGTGTAGTCCCAGGGGCCGGTGGTGCTGACCTCGGCCCCCTCACGCGTCCACGAGATCGGGGCCGGCGCCGCCCCGCCCGACGCGGCGGGCGCGGAGGAGACCGCGACGCCGCGGTCGAGCTGCTGCTGGATCCTCGCGAGGCTGGTCAGGACCTCGCCGAGCTGCGCCTGGGAGTCGCGGAGCTCCTCCCACTTCCGGTCGTCCTGGTACATCCTCAGCCACAGGCTGATGATGAGGATGACGATGCCCATCAGGATCACGAAGTCCTTGAGGCCGAACTTGTTCTGCATCGCGCGCCTTCCCGTCCATCCGAGGCGTGACCGTACAGCTGCCGCACATCTTCGGGGATGCTCGAGGACACGTTAGCGTCTCGCCCGCTTCGGGTCGAATGCCTCCCTCAGACCCTCTCCCACGAAGTTCAGGGCGAGGAGGGTGAGGCCGAGCAGCGCGCAGGGGAAGAGGAGCAGCCACCAGTGGCTGCGGTAGGTGTTGAGCTCGGAGAGGCCTTCGGCGGCGAGGTTGCCCCAGCTCGGGAGCGGGGGCTTGACGCCGATGCCGAGGAAGCTCAGGAAGGACTCCTGGAGGATCGCCTGCGGGACGGTGAGCGTGGCGTAGACGATGATCGGGCCGAGCAGGTTGGGGAGCAGGTGGCGCACGAAGAGACGCGCCGGCGAGGCGCCGGTCGCCCGCGCCGCCTCGACGAACTGCTGGCCCTTGAGGCTGAGCACCTGTCCCCGGATGACTCGCGCCATCGTCAGCCAGCTCACGCCGCCGATGGCCAGGAGGAGCGTCGCGACGTCGAGCAGGGTGCGGGTGGAGTCGCCGATCTCGCGCGGGGGGCGCGCGGCGAGCGCGGCGGCGTCGAGGATGGCGCGGCGCGGCGCGCCGGAGTCCAGCAGCGGGGCGAGCAGAGCGTCGGCCTCGTCGCGGGAGACGCCGGCGCGGGCGAGCCGCTCGCGCACGGCCTCGGGGAGGCGATCGCCGGCCCCGGGAGGGCTGTCCAGCCAGGCGGGGGAGCCTGGGCCGGGGTCGGCGTGCGCGGGGCCCACCGACTCGAGCGTGCGCGCGACCCAGCGCTCGCGCGCCCCGGCGCGGCTGATCTGCTCGTCCATGACCGCCTCGCTGGCGACGGCGAGCAGGACGACGAGGAGGATGTAGGGCAGGCCGTAGAGCACGTCCACGATCCGCATGAGCACGGCGTCGGTCTTGCCGCCGACGTAGCCGGAGATGCCGCCGTACAGCGTGCCGATGACAACCGAAATGAGCGCGGCCGCGATGCCGATGCCCAGCGAGATCCCGCCGCCGGTGAGGCATCGGATCAGCAGGGAGCGGCCGAGAACGTCGGTGCCGAGAAGGAACCTCGGCGCGGCGCGCTCGGCCTCGCGGGCGGCGGCCGGGCTCTCGCCATCGACGACCTGCGCCGCGGTGAGCCCGTGCTCGCGGGCGATGCGCTCGAGAGCCGCCTCCGGCGCGAGGGCGCGGAGACGCCGGGCCTCGTCCGGGTGGGCCGGCCACCAGAACGGGGAGAGTCGGCCGGCGGCCGTGTCGCCGGCGTTGTAGCGGGGCACGGCGGAGGCGCTGTCGCGTCCGCTCGAGGGGGCGAGGCTCCAGGGGAGCGTCGCGACGCACGCGAGCACCATCAGCGTCAGGAAGCCGATCCCGACGAGCCCGGCGGCGCTGCGCGTGAAAGGGTTGTCACGCGCGGCGGGCGGCGCGGCCATCGCGGGCACGCTCTCGGGCATCGGCTTGTGCGGCCGTCGCGGCTGCATGAGCGCGTAGCGTACTCGGCTCGGCGCGGCTCGGGGCGGATCGCGGGCGTGCCCTAGACTTCCGCGTGAAGGGCTCATGGCGTCTTGCCCGCGTCTTCGGCATCGAGATCTCGGTCCACTGGACGTTCCTGCTGCTCATCCTGTGGGTGGTCTACGTCTCGTACCGCGCCGGGGCGAGCGGGGCGGGCATCGCGGAGGCGATCCTGTTCGTCTTCGCGATCTTCGCGTGCGTGGTGCTCCACGAGCTGGGGCACGCGCTGACGGCGCGCGTCTTCGGCGTGCCGACACGGGGCATCACGCTGCTGCCCATCGGCGGCGTCGCGGCGCTGGAGCGGATGCCGACCCAGCCGGTGCAGGAGCTGCTCATCGCCCTGGCGGGACCGGCGGTGAACGTGGTGATCGCGGCGGTGCTCTTCCCGGCGGTGATGCTGCTGGGGGACGTCCCGATGGCCGCGGGCATCTTCGGGCCCGGATACCTGGGCTTCTTCATGCGCCTGACGATGGTGAACATCGCCCTGGTGGTGTTCAACATGCTCCCGGCCTTCCCGATGGACGGGGGGCGGGTGCTGCGGGCGCTGCTGGCGACGCGCCTGGAGTATGCGCGGGCGACGGACATCGCGGCGATGGCGGGGAAGGTGATGGCGGGGCTCTTCGTGGCGTGGGGGCTGTTCACGGGCAACCCGCTCATGGTGCTCATCGCGGTCTTCGTCTACATGGGCGGGCAGGCCGAGGCGTACGCGGCGCGCACGCGGATGGCGCTCGCGGGGGCGCGGGTGGGAGATGTGATGCGCCGGGAGTTCCACGTGCTCACGCCCGAGGCGACGCTGGGCCAGGCCGCGGACCTGATGATGGCCGGCGGGCAGCGGGACTTCCCGGTGGTGGACGCGGAGGACGGGCTGATCGGCATGCTCTCGCGCCGGCGGCTGGTGGAGGGGGCGACGCACCTGGGGCCGGACAGCCCGGTCTCGGATGCGATGGAGCCGGAGGCGGCGGGGCTCCTGGAGACCGACGACCTGGTCGAGGCGATCGAGTCGCTGCGCTCGCGCGACTCGGCGGCGCCGGTGACGCGCGACGGACGCGTGGTCGGGCTGCTCACGCCGGAGAACGTCAGCGAGTTCATGATGCTGCGGGGGGGAGCTCGCCGGAGACGCTGACGGGGGCCGCGGGGCAGCGCGGGTGCGCTCTCCGCGAACGAATCAGGGCGACTGGATTCGAACCAGCGACCTCGTGGACCCAAACCACGCGCTCTACCAAGCTGAGCTACGCCCTGTCGGCGCGGGGCAGCCGCGGCCGTGGGGCAAGTCTAGGCGATCGCGGCCCGGCGCAAGGCTGGGCCGGGAAGCACGCCGGCCCGGCGTTGGCCGGGCCGGCGCTCTCCTCCAGCGGGGCGTATCCGCGTGGAGTTGCGAGGCTTGCGGGGTGCCGATCGGTTCTCGCACTGGCGGGAAAGCCGCCAGTGGCACCGGCGGCGCCGGTCGCGATTAGAGCGGGACCTCCTTGAACAGAAGGATCCTGGGTTTCTCGCCCGGGCGGGTGACGTTGGAGCGGTCCACGACCATCACGAAGCGACGGGCGATGGTGGGGATGAGCGGGTCGTCGTCGTCGAGCCCCTTGACGTCCGACTCCTGGTAGCCGTGGAGGACGAACCAGACGGCGAAGATGTCGGAGCGGACGCTGACCGAGTTGAGTGCCGCGCCGACGAGGGCGAGGCGCTCGTCGTAGTCGTCCTCGATCTCATCGTCGCCGGTGGGGTCGGGGATGCCGTCGCCGGTGATGTCGTAGGTGGTGGGATCGACGCCCTCGCGCTCGACGTGCTGGCCGTCGAAGCCGAGGCGATCGATGTCGTGGGGGAAGGGCGGCTGCGTGCCGTTGGGGATGTAGGCCCAGTCGCGCACGTAGGCCAGCTCGCCGAGGGAGACGAAGCCGAGCCCCTCGCGGGCGCCGGGCACGCCCGTCGCGCCGTGGCGGACGTTCTCGTCGGGGGCGTGGCCGGGCGGGAAGCCGTTCTGCGGCGGGAGCGTGCGCCCGCCGGCGGGGTCGGCGGGGTCGTCGAACCAGTCGCGGAAGTTGACCGGGCCGATGGAGCCGTCGGCCACGGTGATGCGGGGGTAGAGGAGGAGGCGGTCGCGGAAGGCGACGAGGGTGGTGGCGATGTCGGACTCGACGTTGTGCACGGCGGTCGGGCCGCCCCACCACCAGAGCTGGCTGCCGAGGGGATCGAGGTCGGGCGGGGGCGAGAGGCCGGGGAGGAGGCGCACGACCTCGCGCGGGGCGGTGTTGATGTTGATCTGCCCGTGGATGGGCGAGCGGAGCGAGCCGTAGGCGGGCGCGATGGTCGTGAGCCGGTCGAGCAGCGAAGCGACGTGGGGCACGCCGGTCCCCCACTGCCGCTCGAGGGGCGGGTCGAAACGGCCGTTGGTGTTGCGGTCGAAGAAGGGCATGAAGGCGTCGTGGCGTGCGAAGCCGTTGTCGAGGAGCTGGAGGTCGGGCTCGGTGGGGTCCTGGCCGGTCGGGGCGTCGAAGGCGCCGGCGTAGATGGAGGGCGGCAGCTGGACGCCGCCGTAGGAGCCGCCCTGCGGGTCGGAGAAGTCGTCGTAGTTGAGGGCGTAGGCGAGGGCCTCGCTGAGCGTCGTCCATCCTTCCTGGAGGCTGTAGTAGGGGCCGACGCCGAGGGGCATGAGGGCGTCGATCACGCGCATGGTCGAGACGCCGTTGAACTCGAACTTCTCGTTGCTGAGGTGAGGCTCGACGTACAGCGGGGGGTTGTCGGAGTTGCCGGCGAAGGGCACCTGGTTGCGGTTGCCGCGGATGGTGTCCTTGCTCATGCTGTCGCTGCCCCGATCTTCGGGTGCGGTGATGAGGCCGTCGATGAGCCGATCGAAATCGGTGTCTCCCTCGTCGGACTGCTTGTCGATGGCGTCGTCGGGGGTGTCGCCGCCCTGCGGATTCCTCCTGAAGTCGGCGATCTTCAGACCGTCTCTGGCCGAGCCGTCGGTGTCTTCGAGGTTCCGGAGGTAGCTCTGCGACTTCGACTCCACGCAGTAGGCCGGGATGCCGCCGAGCGGCGGGTCCTCGATGGAGTTCGCGCGGGGGTCGTCACGCCTGTGGAGGGAGGCGAAGCGCGTGATCGTGAGGCCGGTGTTGTCGCCGTCCCCCTCGAATCCCGCATCGGCGCCCTCAATCTCGTGGTTGCTCGCCGGGAGCGTTCGGTCGAGGGTCTGGTCGGCCTCGGGGTCGCGGAGGCGATCGACGAGGATGTCGATGTCATTGGGAAGCTGCACGGTCGGGTCGTTGCGGTAGAGGTACACAACGCCGCCGTCGGCCGTGTCGCGGAGCAGGTCGGCCTCGAAGGGGCGCGTCTCGGTGAGGAAGGCCTTGTCCTCGTAGCACTCGACGCGCACGGCGCCCTCGCCGAGTTGGAGCCTGATCCAGTCGCGGACGTCATCCTCGGTGTAGGTCTGGTCCGAGATCAGGTTCCACCGCTCCGCCACCTCGGCGGGGCTTGGATCCATGTAGTAGACGACCCTGGTGTTGCCGGTCCCCGAGCCCGTGCGGGCGGCGAGGCGGATCGTGGTGTCGCCATCGCCGTCGGAGTCGTCCTCGTCGATGAGCTTGAAGTAGCGGTCCCCGTACTGGATGTAGTGCTGCCCCGCGTCGTCGGTGAGATTGATCTCGGTGTTGAAGGGGTTGTGGAGCTGGAAGGCGATGCACTGGAAGAGGAAGTCGGCGTTGTGGCCGGCGATCGTGCCGCGGATCGTGGGCGGGCTCAGAAACTCGCCGTTGGCCATGACGCCGTCCACGTCGCCGTCGGGTGGCGGCGCATCGGTATACATGACGAACGAGGCGGCCTCGGTGAGGAAGGGCTGGGCCTCGATGCCGAACATGGTGACGACGGGGGAGAGCACGTCGGCGGAGGAGGGCGCGAGCTGCCCGTCGGTGAGGCGCAGCTCGGGGCCGGAGGCCGCCCCGTCCTCGGCGATGATGACGTGACGGGCGGTGGGCGCCTTGGAGAGATCGTCGTCGTAGGCGTCCATGAGGTTGATGGCCATGTGGGCGGCGGTGCGGAGGGCGAGCTCGGGGCCGCGGTAGCCGTAGTAGAGCGTGTCGCTCATGCGCGGGCCGCCGCCGGCGCGCCAGTGGGCGTCGTGCCGGGAGTAGGGGGCGAGGGCGTCGGCGTAGACCTCGAAGACCTTCAGGAGGTTGTCCCCGTCGAGCAGCTCCTTGATGTTCTCGCGGAGGTCGTCCTCGTCGAGGGGGAGGGAGGCGGGGCTGGGGTAGCCGCCGGCGGCGGGCAGGCGGGTGGCGTAGATCGGCCGCGCGCCGCTGTGGGTGGTGAGGACCTGGCGGATATCGACGGCGGAGGCGGCCTTGGCGTCGGGGTCGAAGGTGGCGCCGCCCTTGGAGAGGGTGAAGCGCCCGTCGCGCTCGAGCGGCGTCGCGCGGTTGTCGCGGAGGGGGCTGAAGGCGGGGAGATAGTTGTTGGCGCCCGGGTCGCCGCGTCCGCCGAGGGCGGCCTCGAGCGGGGATCGCTCCGTCGAGTCGTTCACGGCGCGGAAGCGGAGGAGCTCGAGGAGAGAGTCCTCGGTGAAGGCGCGCCCGACGCCGGACATGGCGTTGCCGCCGCCGAGCTTGCCCGCGCCGCCCTCGGGGCCGAAGCCGGCGAAGAGCTCGAAGTACTCGGTGGGGCCGAGGTCGGCGTTGATCTTCCAGTGGTTCTGCCAGTGGGGATTGAGCGTGCCCATGGCGGGGTCGAGCGAGAACTCGCGGTCCACCGCGCCGCCGCCGGCGAGGGCGAGGAGCCCGTCGTAGCCGGCGAGCGGGGGCTGCACGCCGGTGTCGAGCACCATGCGGACGGCGTCGTAGGCCTTCTCGCCGGCGAGGAACGCGGCGGCCTCGCCGTACTGCGAGTAGTCCTCGACGCCCCCGGCGCCTCCGCCCTTGGGCTGCTCGAGCTCGTCGTAGCCGAAGCCGAGGCTGAGATCGGTGTAATTGTCCTGGAGCGTGAGCGCGCGGCGGAGGTCGACGGCGGAGGGCGTGAGCCCGTAGGGATCGCTGAAGAGGGGCGGGAGGGTGGAGTCGGTCGCGGTGTTGACGTTGACGCGCCCGGAGAGGTCCTCGACGCGGGCGGCGAGGAAGAACCGGAAGCGGTCGGGCGCGAGGAGCCAGCGGGCCTCCTCCGGGCGGCTCTCGTCGCGCGCTGTCACCAGCTCGAACCAGCGCGAGTCGAGGAAGCCGTCGCCGTCGGCGTCGGCCCACTGGTAGAGCATGTACTCGGGCTCGCCGGGGCCGTAGTCGGGGTCCACCTTGGGGTGGAAGGCGGCGACCTGACGGGCGGCGACCTCGTATGGACGCGCGTCGGGCCGGGTGGTGTCGTGGAGCGTGCCGCCGTAGTCGAGCGTCTGCACGCGCGCGAGGTTGGGGCCGTTGAAGAGCGTGATGTCCCGGCGCATCTCCCACGGCGTGGCGTCCCAGCCGGCGTCGCGGAGGTTCCAGAGGTTGACGAACATGCCGTCGGGCGCGGGGTTGGAGATCTGCATCCAATCGAGACGCTCGAGGAAGTAGTCGGCGGGGTCGGTCTCGCTCGAGGCCGCGCCGTTGATGTTGAGGAGGGTCGGCCGGCTCGAGGCGAGCCATGGGTCGGTGCCGGTGTAGTTGCCGGTGGGGTTGAACCAGAATCGCTCGTCGCTGCCGTCGCCGACGGTGATGAGCGTCGGCGGGGTGTCGGCGCCGCCGGAGATCTCGGGCAGGACCGCCTGGAAGGGGGACGAGGGGTAGTCGAACGCCTCGCGGATGAAGAGGGGATCGCCGTTCTCGTCGCGCTCGCGGGCGTAGTAGACGTCGAAGAGGTCGTCGGCGATGATGCCGGCGAGGTAGGCGCGGACCTGGTCGGGGACGTCGTCGCGCTCGCTGAAGTTGCGTGCGGCGGCGCTGGTCTGGGTGTCGGCGCGCCCGACGGCGACGTAGATGACGGTGACGACGGCCAGGAGGGCGAGGGTGCCGACCACCATGATGAGGAAGGAGCCGCGTCGGGTCTGGCTGGCCCCGGCGGCGAGCCCCGCGAGGCCCCGGACGATCCGTGCGCGCGTGGCGTCCGGGGGTCCGGGCGTTCGTCGTGCGTGGAAGATTCGCCTGAGCATCGCATTCTCCTTCGCGCCGGCATCCGGCCTGCGCGTGCTCCCCCACTCGCTCGGTGGGCGCCGCGGGCGGCGCCGTTGGACCCGTCCGTTCAGAACACGCGTCCCTCGGGGGTCTCGAAGACGAACTGGAAGGTCTGCTCGACCGAGGGGTTGTTCGGATCGGCGAGGGTCATGGTCACGCGGATGAGCTTGGGCCACGGCCAGGGGAGCGTGGGCGGGTCGATCTCGGGGTCGCTGGGCGCGTAGGTGGGGTCGTGGTAGCCGAAGTGGGCGGTGAGCTCGTTGCTCCCGCCGCTCCCGGAGATCGACTGGTAGACCATCTCGCGCTCGAGGCGCTTGGTGGCGGTCGTGCCGTCGAGCTTCCTGTAGGTGTGCGAGTAGTGGTTGCGCGTCCCGCTGGTGGTGTCGAAGGGATACTGATCGACCACGTCGTAGGCTGGCTGGCCGTCGAGGGCGAGCTGGCGGCGGAGGCCGTACCAGATCAGCGCGCCGTAATGCGGGTTGCTCGCGTCGGTGACGACCTGGCCGAAAGAGTACTCGACGATGAACTCGGTGCAGTTGGGGACGAAGATGCTCGAGCCGAGCGCCCGCTGGTCGGCGAGGCGGAAGCTCTGCGCGGGGGCGTCGGTGTCCGGATAGTCCCGGAGCGTCCCGTAGTAGTCGGGGAAGGTCGGCTCGTAGCGCATGCGCGGCCCGGAGGTCGGGTCGGTCTGCTGGCGCGTGGTGGGGAAGAGGTCGTCCATCCACTGGTGCATGTAGCGGTAGCCCGCGCCGGCGCCCCCGCCGCCGTGGGTGTGACGGTCGTCGAAAAGCGACTGGCCGGGGCTGGCGGGGTCGTAGAGCTGGTCCTCGGAGGTCACCATGTTGGGGCTGACGCCCACGTCCACGATGACGCGCCGGATCTCGGCGAGATCTGCGGTGGCGACGTCCACGATGCCGGAGGCGAGCGAGGGCCGCCGGTTGCCGTCGCCCCCCGCGCGCCGGACGAAATCGGCCGGGAAGCCGTAGACGTTGGGGAAGCTCGCCGCGAGGGCGCGGAAGGGGCTGCTGGCGGCGGGCTGGCCGCCGATCTGGATCTCGCTGTCGAGCACGTCGGCTCGGGTGAGCCCGAGGGGCGCGAGCACGGTCGCCTCGTCGGGGAGGCTCTGGAGGCTGCCGCCGGGGGGCGCGAGGACTGTCAGATGGCGCAGGAGCGTCCAGTCGGCGGCGAAGCGGTTGGGGTTGGCGGGGTCCTGGGCGTTGCCGAGGGCGAGCTCGGGGCGGTACTGGGCGCCGCCCCCGCCATCGTTGACCTGGGGCTCCTCGTAGGCGGGGCTGGTTCCGAAGTCGTCGAGGGGGTGCATGCGCATGCCGTGCCCGATGTAGACCTTCGCCTCGGACGACTCGGCGGTGAAGCCGGGGACGACGGGCGTGCGGGCGCTGGAGAAGTCGCCGCGGGCGAAGAAGACGATCTCGTCGATGCGCCGGGGGCGGGGCGTTGCGTCGTCCACGTGGGACTGGACGGGCTGCCCGTTCATGGCGTACTGGTGGTGGATGACGAGGACGCCGTCTCGGGTCATGGCCTCGAAGTCGGCGCGGAGCTGGCGCTCGATGAGGGCGGCGTACTGGTTGAGGGCGCCGACGCGCCGGCCGCCGGCGACGGTTCGCCCGACGGACTCGAAGATGGCGGCGATGCCGACGGCGATGAGGGCGACGGCGCCGATGGCGACCATCATCTCGATGAGCGTGAAGCCGATGCCGCGCGTGCGCCGCCCCGCGTTGTGCGTGTGTGTGGTCATGGCTCGGCTCATGGTGTCACCGTGAAGATCCAGGGATCGACGGGGGCGGGCTGGGGGAGGTAGAGGATGGGGTTGACCTCGTCGAGAGTGAAGCGTCCGTCGCCGTCGGGGTCGGGGAAGGGAGGGTCGAAGGAGACGAGGGTGCGGTCGCCGGGGAACAGGCGCACCTCGGTGATTCGGTAGATATTGCCCTGGCGGTCGAGGAACCGCTGGCCGGGGGCGGAGAGCAGGTCGGCGGCAACGTCGTCGTCGGTGTTGGCGGTGAGGACGTCGTCGAAGAAGAACTGGGCGAGGCTCTTCGTGGTGCCGGGCCAGTTGACGGTGGCGACGACGGGGGTGGCGTAGCGGGCGCCGTCGTCGCGCCGGCCGTCGAGCGTGGGCCGTCCGTCCTCATCGACGGAGACGGGGTTGCGTCTGTCCTGGCTGGGCACGCCTCCGAGGAGCGTGTTGGTGAGCGAGTAGGGCACCATGACGCCGCGCGCGTCGCGGTAGCGCCCCGGGCGGATCCCCGCGTCGATGGGGCGGAGGAAGACGGCGACGATCATGGGGCTGGCGGGGTCCCTGGGATCGGCGATGCGCGCGGCGATGTCCCAGACGAAGCGCGGGTCGGACTGCGAAGAGAAGGGCAGCGGGTAGAGGCGCTGCGAGAGGGGGAGGACGACGTTCGGCGCGAGGGTGTAGTTGCCGGTGGCGGGGTGCGGGACGACGGGCACCCAGTCTCCGTCCTTTCCGCCGCTGTTGACGACGTAGGTGCGCAGCGCCTGCCAGCCGGGTCCGTCGGGCGCAAAGTTCGCATTGTTCACGAGGATGCGCTCGACGGCCTCCATGGCGCTGAGGCCAAGGGTCGTCTGGGTGGCGATGCGCTGCTGGCGCACGACCATGGGGAAGACGGCCCCGAGCCCGAGCAGGCCGAGGGCCAGCACGAGGACGGCGACGAGCACCTCGACGAGGGAGAAGCCGCGCGAGGGGGATGTGGCGTGCGTCCTCACGGCGTGCCTCCCCGCAGGTTGGCGAGGTCGTAGAGGGGCACGGGCTGGAGCACGCCCGTGTAGCGCTGGAACGTGTACAGGCGGGCGACGGGCAGGTCGCCCTCGGCGAGCCATGGGTCGCTCTCGTCCGTATCGCCCTCGAGCCAGGCGATGACCCGGGCGGTGTCGAGGCCGGAGACGAACTCGGGCTCGTCGCCGGGCTGGTAGAGCGCGCCGGTGTCGGGGTCGAGCCTCGCTCCGACGGCGGCGGCGAGGTCGGCCTCCTTGTAGAGCGCCAGCTGCTCGACGGTGCGGCAGAGGACGGTGTCGCCCGAGACGTCGCCGAAGAGCTGGGTGAGGGCGTCGAGCCCGCCGCTGGACTGCTGCACCTTGAAGACGTCGTTCTCCAGGGCGCGCCGCACGACGTGGGCGAGGTCGGTGCCCCGGTCGACCGGGTAGTCGGCAAAGGGCTTGATGGACCGCCCGGAGGCGGTGGGCCTGGGCGAGAGGACGAGGGCCTCGCGGGAATCGCCGACGGTGATGGCGCCGGTGAGGCCGCTGAAGCGGACCATGAAGCTCTGGCGGTCGGCGCCGTCGTCGCGGACGAGGGCGTCGTAGAAGCCGGTCTCCGGGAAGACCCAGCTGCGCTCGTCGGGGTCGTATCGGTTGCCGTCGTACCAATTGCGCTGCGCGCCGCCGATGTTCATGGCGCCGGCGGGGACGAACCCGCGGACCATCCAGCCCCGCGGGAGCTGCATGGGCTCGAAGGCGGGGACGGGGACGAAGACGTCGCGCTTCGGGTAGCGGCCGTTGACCTGCTCGCCGCTCTTGTCGGTGATCGTGCCGACGTGCTCGCAGACGAGGGCGATCGCTCGCCCGCCGGGCTCGTAGAAGAAGACGACGGCCGCGTCGGCGTGCCGCTCGGAGTGGAGGGCGGCGTCTCGCCCGGTGGCGAGGGCGAGGCGGAGCTGCGTCTCGGCGTTGGAGGCCTCGGTGCCGGCGATGGTGGAGCGGAAGGCGGGCACGGCGACGGCGAGCATGATCACGATCACCGTGAGCACGACGATGAGCTCGGTGAGCGTGAAGGCGCGGTCTCGGCGCGGGAAGGTCATTGGCCCACCCCCACGATGTTGTCGCTGCGCGCGGCCGCCTGGGCCTCGGCCTCGTCGCGGAAGCGCTTGCCGAGCACGCTCTCGATGCGCTCGAGCGTCTCGAGGGACTCGGGCGCTTCGGACGCCTGGCCGGGGAACGACTCGACCCCGATGTCGCCGAAGAGGCCGTCGGGCCCGGCGGCGACGATGGCGTAGTCGGCGGCGCCGAGCTCGGCGGCGTCCTTGCCCGCGGCGACGAGGTCGGGCACGTTGAGGATCGCGCGGTCGTCGTCGTTGGGGCTCGTCGTCCCCCGCGCCCAGCGGTAGTAGCGGAACTGGACGCCCTTGCCGTCGCGCAGCTCGATGCGACCCTCCTCGGCGTCGACCGTCTCGAGCGAGGCGGGGCGCGCCTCGTAGAGGGGCTCGTAGGTCCTGCTGGAAAGGCGGTCGAAGGAGCCGTCGCGCGCGGGGACGCGGGCGCCGGGGCCCTCGACGCCGTCCACATCCTCGCCGAGAGCGCCCATGACGTAGTAGGCGAGGCTGTAGACGCTGAAACGGTAGCGTGGATCGCCGGCCCCCTCGGCGCGGAGGTAGCGGAGGTCGCCGCTGACGTCGCCGAAGTTGTAGACGTTGGGGACGCTGCGCCCGCCGCCGGCGGGCTTGAGCGGGCCGCTGGTGTCGGGCGTGCCGGAGAAGCCGTCCTTCACGAGCGGGGGGAGGAAGCTGAAGTCCATCTTGAACTGCTGGACGGCGATGTTGAGCGAGGCGACGTCGGCGGTTCCTGCGGTGCGGCGCGCGAGGCGGATGGCGTGGCTGAATCCGACGACGAGCAGGCCCATGAGGAGGGCGACGACAAGCAGCGTGACGAGCAGCTCGACGATGGTGAAGCCGCGGGGGAGCGTGCGGGTTGTCGCTGGCTGTGCCACTGCACGGTCTCCTGGTGCCTCAGACACCGCCGCCGCCGCCGAGCGAGTTGATCATGGCGACCAGCGGGAGGAACATGGCGACGACGATGGTGCCGACCATGCCGCCGAGGACGACGACCATGAGCGGCTCGAGGAGGCTGACGAGGGAGGCGACGGCGACGTCGACCTCCTCGTCGTAGTTGTCGGCGATCTTGAGGAGCATGGCGTCCATCTCGCCGGTCTCCTCGCCCACGTCGATCATGTTGACGACCATGGCGTCGCAGGTCTTGCTCTCGCGGAGGGGGCCGGCGAAGCTCTCGCCCTCGCGGATGGAGTCGTGGACCTTGCCGAGCGCCTTCTCGTAGACGTAGTTGCCGGAGGTCTCGCCGGTGATCTTGATGGCCTCGAGGATGGGCACGCCGGCGGAGATGAGCGTCCCGAGCGTGCGGGTGAAGCGGGCGATGGTAGTCTTGCGGATGAGCTTGCCCAGCACGGGGACCCACAGGAGCATGATGTCGGTGGCGGCGCGCCCGGGGCCGGCCTTGCGGATGAGCTTCCAGAAGAGGAAGAGCACGAAGGGGGCGGCGAGGAGGTAGATCGCGCCGGGGAGGGCCTGGTCGGGGCTTGCGGTGCCGGCGATCCAGCGGCTGGTGTCGATGAGCCAGGTGGTGAGGGCGGGGAGGGCGACGCCGAAGTCGGTGAAGATCTCCTCGAACTTCGGGATGATGTACCACATGATGAAGATCATGATGCCGGTGGCGACGAAGATGACCGCCGCGGGGTAGACCATCGCGCTTCGGATGCGCCGCTTGAGGCGCTCGCTCTTCTCCATGAACTCGGCGAGTCGCTGGAGGATGATGTCGAGCACGCCGCCGACCTCGCCGGCGGCGACCATCTTGACGTAGAGGCGGTTGAAGGCCTTGGGGCACTTGGCCATGGAGTCGGAGAGGCTGGTGCCGCCCTCGACCTCCTCGCAGACGGTGATGAGCGTGTTCTTGAGGCCGCCGGGCTTGGCCTGGCTCTCGAGGATCTGGAGGGAGCGGAGGAGGGGGAGGCCCGCGTCCTGGAGCGTGGAGAGCTGGCGGGTGAAGAGCGTGAGCAGCTTGGCCTTGACGCGCCCGCCGCCGGTCTTGCGCTTTTTCTTTTTCTTGACCGGGGCGGCGCCGTCGGCGGCGGCGGCGGACTTCTTGACCTTCTGCTCGCGCACGGAGGTGGGGAAGAAGCCCTGCGCCTTGATGCGCTGGACCGCCTCGTCGCTGCTCGAGGCCTCGATGGTGCCCTTCTGGGGCTTGCCCGCGGTGTTCAACGCCTCGTAGGTAAAGGTCGGCATCGGTCAACTCCGGCCAAACGTGCTGCGCCACCCCAGAGGACTGCGCCGGGCGTGCACGCTCCTCCGCGTGCACGCCGGCGCGTCAGTCCTCGACTATCGTCTCCCTGACGACCTCGTCGATCGTCGTCTGCCCCTCGTAGATCGCCATCAGGCCCGACTCGCGGAGCGACCTCATGCCGATCCGCTTGGCGTGCTCGCGCAGCACGGAGGTGCTTGCCTCCTGCATGATGAGCTCGCGCCCGGTGTCGTCCATGTCCATGATCTCGAAGAGCGCCATGCGCCCGCGGTAGCCGGTCTTGTTGCAGTTGTCGCAGCCCCGGCCGCGGAAGAAATGCCGACCCCGAACTTCTTCTGGGGTCAGCGACAGCTCGAGCAGCTCCTCCTCGCTCGGGCGGTATTCCTCTTTGCACTTCGGGCAGATCGTGCGGACAAGCCGCTGGGCCACGATGCCCTCGATCGTGGCGGTGAGCAGGAAGGGCTCGAGGCCGAGATCGGCCAGGCGGATGATGGAGCTGGGAGCGTCGTTGGTGTGGAGCGTGGTGAGCACGAGGTGGCCGGTGAGCGAGGCCTGCACGGCGATCTGGGCGGTCTCGAGGTCGCGCACCTCGCCGACGAGGATGATGTCGGGATCCTGACGCAGGAAGCTGCGCAGGAGGCGGGCGAAGGTCGTCCCGATCTCCGCGTTCACCTGGCATTGGCAGAGGCCGTCGATGTCGTACTCGACGGGGTCCTCGGCGGTCAGGATCTTGGTCTCGATGTCGTTGAGCTCGGCGAGCGCGGCGTAGAGGGTCGTCGTCTTGCCCGAGCCGGTGGGCCCGGTCACGATCACGATCCCGTTGGGCTTGCTGATGAGCTTGCGGAAGCGGACGAGGTCGTCCTCGCGGAAGCCGACGCGGTCGAGCGAGAGCTCCACGTTGGTCCGGTCCAGCACGCGCATCACGACGCTCTCGCCCCACATCGTGGGGAGGACCGCGATGCGCAGGTCCACCGGATTGCCGCCCACCTGGAGCTCGATGCGCCCGTCCTGCGGCAGGCGGCGCTCTGCGATATCGAGGTTGGCCATGACCTTGATGCGGCTTGTGATGGCCGGGCCGAGGTGCTTGGGGGGCGGGACCATCTCGTAGAGCACGCCGTCGATGCGGTAGCGCATCTTGAACTCGTTCTCGAAGGGCTCGAAGTGGATGTCGCTGGCGCGATCGCGGATCGCCTGGAGCAGCACGAGGTTCAGGAGCTTGATGACCTGGTTGTCCTCGGCCGCCTCGAGCACCGCGTCCAGGTCGATCGAGGCGCCCCCGGCCGCGAGGCTCTGGAAGCGGGTGTCCGAGGCGAGCTCCTGGACGACGTCGGTGACCGACTCGTGCTTGGAGTAGTGCTTCTGGATGAGGGCGTCGATCGCGCCGGCGTCGGCGACGACCGCCTCGACGTTGAAGCCCATGAGGAGGCGGAGGTCGTCCACGGCCCGGAAGTTGTCCGGGGACTTCATGGCGATCTTGAGCCGGCGCCCGGCCGCGGCGAACTCGACGGGGACCACCTGATAGGCCTGGACGGTCTCGGCCGGCAGGGCGGAGATCGCCTCGTCGGGGATGTTGATCTTGGGCAGATCGACGTACGCCATGCCCGCCTGACCGGCGAGCGCCTCGGCGACGTCACGCTCGGTGCAGTACCCCATCTCCACGAGGAGCTGCCCGATGGGGACCTTGCGGGTCTTCTGGGCGGCGAGCGCCTCGTGGACCTGCTCCCGGGTGACCTTCCCCATCTTGGTGAGGGCCCGCCCGAGCTTCCGTCCCTTGAGTTCAGCAGGATCGATCGGCATCTGTACTTCCACTCCCGCCAAACCGAGCAAAGGCCGCCGGTCGCACCCACTCACGGCATGCGGCCGACGACTCCCTCATCGATTCGGCACTATACCACGGACTGTTCCAGAGCAAAAGCGCAAACTCGGACGCTGGTGCGTCATGACACATGGCAATATGTACTTGCTGCCGCGAGAGGGACGCTGGTCACCTCTCAGTGTCCGAACTGTCGAACTGCTCGTCCCACTCCATTCGACCGACCGTCCGACCCAGCTTGTGGACCTTGTCCGTCAGGTCAGCTGGATTTTTGGACTTGTCGATCATCTCCTCGGCGGAGATGATGCCCCGGGTGTAGAGCGACCAGAGGTGGTCGTCGAGCAGCTGCATGCCGAACTTCTTGCCGGTCTGGATCATCGAGTCGATTCGGAAGGTTTTCGCATCGCGGATCAGGTTGGCGATGGCGGGGGTGACGACGAGGAACTCGTAGGCCGCGACGCGCCCGGGTTGGTCGATCCGCGCGAGGAGCTGCTGGCTGAGCACCGAGATGAGGGCGGTGGAGAGCTGGACGCGGACCTGGTTCTGCTGGGAGACGGGGAAGGCGTCGACGATACGGTCGATGGTCTTGGCGGCCCCGTTGGTGTGCAGGGTGGCGAAGACCAGGTGGCCCGTCTCCGCGGCGCGGATGGCCGCCTCGATGGTCTCGAGGTCTCGCATTTCGCCGACGAGGATGACGTCGGGGTCGGATCGGAGGACGCGTCGGAGGGCCTCGGCGAAGCTGGGGACGTCGTTGCCCACCTCGCGCTGGTTGACGATGCACTTTTTGTGGTTGTGGTAGTACTCGATGGGGTCTTCCATCGTGACGATGTGCCGGTCGTAGTTGGTGTTGATGTAGTCGAGCATGGTCGCCAGCGAGGTCGTCTTGCCCGAGCCGGTGGGCCCGGTGACCAGGAACATCCCCTGGGGACGGCGGATCAGCTCGCGGCAGATTTCGGGCAGGCCGATCTGCTCGAAGGTCATGATTCTGTTGGGGATCTGGCGGAGGACGATGGCCAGCTCGCCCTTCTGGCGGAAGACCGACACGCGGAATCGGGCGGCCTCGCCGTAGGCGAACCCGAAGTCCGTGCCGCCGACCTCCTGGAGCTCCTGCTGGTTGCGCTCGGGGGTGATCGACTTCATGAGGCCGACCATGTCCTCGGAGTCGAGGACCTTGGTCTGGAGGTTCTTGAGGTGGCCGTGGAGCCGGATGGTCGGCTGGCGTCCGACGGTGAGGTGGAGGTCGCTCGCGTCGTACCGCACGACGGTGTCGAGCAGGCGGTCGATCTGCATGGAGGACATCTGGACGGCTCCTGTCGGGCGCCCCGCCGGGGGGCCCGGTTCTGGGATCAGTCTTCAACCCCCGCGACCTGCGCCACTCGGGCGATCTCGTCGGGGGTGGTGGTGCCGGAGAGGACCTTGAGGCGCCCGTCCGAGACGAGGGGTCGCATGCCCGAACGCAGGGCGGCCTCGCGCAGCTCGGAGACCGGGGCCCGGTGGAAGGCCAGGTCACGGATCTCCGAGTTCATCTGCATGAGCTCGAAGATGGCCTTCCGGCCCTTGAAGCCGGTGTTGACGCATGCGGGGCAACCCACGGCCTTGTAGACGCGGCCGACGCAGTCCTCGGCCTTGAGGTCGATGAGGCTGAGGTATTTGTGGTCCATCTCGTCGGGCTGGGCAACCTGCTTGCACTCCTTGCAGAGGATGCGGATGAGCCGCTGGGCCATGATGGCCTGGATGGAGGAGGCGACGAGGAAGGGCTTGATGCCCATGTCGATGAGCCGGGTGATGGCGCTGGGGGCGTCGTTGGTGTGCAGCGTGCTGAAGACCAGGTGACCGGTGAGGGCCGCCTGGATGGCGATCTCGCCCACCTCGCGGTCGCGGATCTCGCCGACGAGGATGATGTTGGGGGCCTGACGCAGCATCGAGCGGAGGATCGAGGAGAAGGTCAGCCCGATGTTGTCGCGGACCTGGCACTGGTTGATCCCGTCGAAGTTGTACTCGACGGGGTCCTCGGCGGTGATGATCTTCTTGTCCGGGCGGTTGAGGATGTCGAGCGCCGAGTAGAGCGTGGTCGTCTTGCCCGAGCCGGTGGGGCCGGTCACGAGGAAGATGCCGTTGGGGCGGCGGATGATGCGGTTGAAGGTCGCGAGGTTGTCCGCCTCGAAGCCGAGGTTCTCCAGGCCGATGCGGACCGAGTCGGGGCGGAGAATACGCAGCACCACGCTCTCGCCGTGGTAGGCGGGGCACGCCGAGACACGGAAGTCGATGAAGACGTCGTCCACCGGGAGCTTGATGCGTCCGTCCTGCGGCACTCGCTTCTCGGCGATGTTCATCCCGCTCATCAGCTTCACGCGGCTGAGCAGCGAGTTCTGCATCCGCTTGGGGAGGTTGTCGCGCTCGATGCAGACGCCGTCGATGCGGTAGCGCAGGCGGACGCGGTCGCCCATGGGCTCGATGTGCACGTCGCTCGCGCGCATCTTCACGGCTTCGACGAGCATCCGGTTCGTCAGCTTGACGATCGGCGAGTCCTCGGCGACCACGTCGATGGACTTGTCCACCGACCGGTCCACCGACCGGTCGATCGTGCGGTCGATGGAGTCGGTGACCAGCGACTCGCCGGGGCTGACCTCCGCGATCGACGGGCGCTTGGACTCGAGCGTCCCGTCGATGAACGCCTTGATGTCCGATCGGGACGCGATCCGCGGCTCGACCTCGGCGTTGAGGCGGAACCGCAGCATGTCCATGAGCTCGAGGTCCATGGGGTCATGGATCACCAGCTGCAGGCGCGAGCCCGTCTTGGACAGGGGCAGGATGAGGTGCTTGCGCACGAGGTCCTCGGGGATCAGCTTCATGTCGATCTTGCTCGACATGCCGCTGGCGGAGAGGTCCACGTACTCCATGCCGAACTGGTTCGCCAGGGCCTTGGCGACCTGCCCCTCGGAGGCGAACCCCTGCTCGACCATCACCTCGCCCAGACGCTTGCCGGAGGACTTGGCGAGCTGCGCGGCCTGCGCGACCTGGTCGGCCGTAACCACACCCCACCCCACCATGATCTCGCCGAGCTTCTTCCTTGATCTTGCCATATCCGAGCATCACCCCCTTGGTGGTGAAGTGTCGCGCCGGCACGCGATCGCCGGCGGCCCGATGGTAGGAGCCCCGCGGCCAAAAACCCGTCGCGACAGAGACTTCCGCACGGCTCTCCCCGCCGCCGCGCACCGGCCGCGCGTCGCATTCGCTTCGTGTACAAGTCGTTTCGTCGCCGCGCGGCGATCGGTTCCAGCGTACAAATGAGGGGCGCGGGTCGGCAAGCCCCCGCCCCGGAACCCCGCTTGACACCCCACCCCACCGCCGAACCGATCCGCCTTCTGATCACCGCCGGCCCCACCCGCGAGCCCATCGACGCCGTCCGCTATCTCGGCAACCGTTCGACGGGGAAGCTGGGGGTGGCTCTGGCCGAGGCAGCCGCCGACGCCGGTTGGGCCGTCACCCTCCTCCTCGGGCCCAGCCACCTCTCGCCAGGCCGGGCGGTCCGGATCGAGCGGTTCGAGACGGGTGCGGAACTGGGCCGGCTGCTCGAGGCGAACCAGCCCGGGTGCGACGTGCTCGTGATGGCCGCGGCGGTGTCGGACTACCGCCCCAAGCCCGATCCGGCCCTCCTGGCTTCGAAGATGAGACGAGGGGCGGGGCCGGTCACCCTCGAGCTCGAGCCGACCGAGGATCTGCTGGCGGCGTGCTCCGGGCGTCGGAGGGCCGGTCAGCTGCTGGTCGGGTTCGCCCTCGAGCCGCGAGACCGGCTCCTGGATTCGGCCCGGGAGAAGCTCGCGCGGAAACGTATCGACCTGATCGTGGCCAACCCGCTGGGCACGATGGAGAGCGATTCGATCGAGGCGATCGTGCTCGGCCGTGACGGGTTCGAGGCCTCCCCCGGCGGCGCGGTCTCGAAAGCCGCCTTCGCCGGCTGGCTGCTGGGGGTGGTCGGGGGCATGTTCCGGCCGACGCCCGCCCCGACGCCGAGCGGCCCGCCGAGGGGGGGCCCAAGGACCGGGGCAGAGCCGAGGGGCCCGACGTGACTGTGGCGTGGTCGAACTGGATCTGGTGCATCGCGATCGGCGCGTGCGCGTCCTCGCGGTCGCCGGCGGGAGCCCAGCCCGCCCCGGCGCCGACGCCGTACGGGGCGACGCCGAGCCCGCGTCACCTGCTGTGGCACGAGCTGGAGTTCTACGGCTTCGTCCACTTCACGACAAACACGTTCACGGACAAGGAATGGGGCTACGGGGACGAGAGCCCCGGGGTCTTCAATCCGACAGAGTTCGACGCGGACCAGATCGTGTCTGTCGCGGCGGAGGCGGGGATGCGCGGCCTGATCCTCACGTGCAAGCATCACGACGGGTTCTGCCTCTGGCCGAGCGGATTGACCGAGCACGATGTCGCGTCGAGCCCCTGGCGGGGCGGCGAGGGCGACGTGGTTCGGGAAGTCTCGGAGGCGTGCGCGCGGCGCGGGCTGAAGTTCGGCGTGTACCTCTCCCCCTGGGACCGCAATCACCCCGAGTACGGGCGCGAGAAGTACGTCGAGTACTACCGCGGGCAGCTCCGCGAACTGCTCACGGGGTATGGCCCGATCTTTGAAGTGTGGTGGGACGGAGCGAACGGCGGTGACGGGTACTACGGGGGCGCTCGCGAGACGCGGCGCATCGATCCGTCCACCTACTACGGGTGGGAGGAGACGACCCGCCTGGTGCGCGAGCTTCAGCCCGAGGCGGTCATCTTCTCCGACGCGGGCGACATCCGGTGGGTCGGCAACGAGAGCGGGATCGCGGGCGACCCGTGCTGGGCGACCTATTCGCCGCGCCCTCGCGATGGGGAGTCGCGCGCGGGGCCGGGTACCACCCGATGGTGGGAGGGGACGAGCGGGCACCGCGACGGGCCGCTGTGGATGCCGGCCGAGTGCGATGTCTCGATCCGGCCCGGGTGGTTCTATCACGCCTCCGAGGACGGGCGCGTGAAGAGCCCCGAGCAGCTCGTGGACCTCTACTACGCGTCGGTGGGGCGCGGAGCGTCGCTGCTCCTGAACATCCCGCCCGACACGCGGGGACGTATCCACGAGCGCGACCGGGCCTCGCTGATGGGCTTTCGCGCGATCCTCGACGAGACATTCGACGAGAACGTCGCGGCCGGGGCCGTGGCGTGGGCGAGCGACGTCCGGGGGGACGACCCCGCCTACGCGCCCGCGCTCGTGCTCGATGGGGATCCGGAGACGTACTGGGCGACCGGCGACGCGGTGCGCGAGGCCGAGCTGGTGCTCGACCTGCCCGAGCCTGCGTGGTTCAACGTCGTCTCGCTCCGCGAGTGCCTGCCGCTCGGGCAGCGCATCGACACCTGGGCGCTCGATGCGTGGCGGGATGGGCGCTGGGTAGAGCTCGCCTCTGGCGAAGCGATCGGCGCCAGGCGGCTGTGGCGCGGCGAGCCCGTGATGAGCGAGCGGCTCCGGGTGCGCGTCAGGGGCTCGGCGAGCCCCGCCGTCAGCGAGGTCGGGATCTACGCCGAGCCGTCCGCCGTCTCGATCGACGCTCCCTCCGAGACGTTCGTGGACAGCGTGGTCGTGACGCTCCGCCCGGATCGTCCGGACGCGACGATCCGGTACACGACCGACGGGAGCGAGCCGAACGGTGAGTCGCCCGTCTACCACGGCCCCTTGACGCTTACGCGCTCGGCGGTCGTGCGGGCGGCCGCCGAGGTGGAGGGGAGGCTCAGCCCGCGCACCGCGGAGCGCACGTTCACGGCGTACCCGCGGGAGTCGCTCCGGGCGCCGGTCTCGCTGCTGCGCGAGCCCCCGCCGGGCGTGCACGCGGAGTACTACGAGGGCCGCTGGCGCAGCCTCGATCAGCGCCGAGGGGCTTCGCCCCTTCGCTCGCGCTCCGTGACCGGCCTGAGCACCGACGTGCGCGAGAGAGACGAGCACTTCGCGATCGTGTTCAGCGGCTTCATTCTGGCCCCCCGCGACGGGGTCTACGAGTTCACGACCAGGAGCGACGACGGCTCGCGGGTGTACCTCCATGACGAGATCGTCGTCGACAACGACGGGCTCCACGGGATGACCGAACGCTCGGGCGCTGTCGGCCTTCAGGCGGGCTACCACCCCTTCCGGGTCGAGTACTTCAACGCCACCGGGCAGCTCGGGCTCGAGGTGCTCTGGGCGACGCCGGGCTCGCCGAAGGCTCCCATCCCACCCGATGCGCTGTTCGGCGGCGGTTGAGGCGGCAGGCGTGCTCGTGGCTCAGTGGAGGCTCTCGCGTGGCTAAGCGTGACACATCTTCTCAGCGCCGCTCGCCGCGCGACGACGCCCCCCCGCCACACCGGGCTGGGCCCAGGGCACGCCCCCGCCTGGTGGTGGTGTTCGAGGACGAGGACATGCTGGTGGCGGAGAAGCCCGCCGGCCTGCCGACGGCGGTGCCCCCCGGGGTGCGCCCGAGCCCGCGCACGCTCTTCGATCTGGTCAAGGAGCACGTGAAGCGCCACGGCGTCGGACGCCCGCGGGTGTGGGTCGTCCACCGCCTGGACAGCGAGGTCTCCGGACTGGTCGTCTTCGCGAAGTCCCCTCCGGCCTTCGAGTGGCTGAAGGAGGACCTCCGCTCGCGGCGCATGCAGCGCGGCTATCTCGCGCTCGTGGAGGGCGCCTTCGCGACCGACCCCGCGAGGCCCGAGGCCCCGATCGTCGGGACGATCCAGTCGATGCTCGTGGAAACCGGGCGTGGGGAGGTGCACGTGCTCCCACCCGATGCGCGCCCCCGCTCATCGACCCGCGAGGGCCCGCTCCGGCGTGAGGACGCCCGCCACGCGATCACGCACTACCAGGTCGTCGCCGCGAGCGGCAGCCACAGCCTGCTCCGCGTGCGCCTGGAGACGGGGCGCAAGCACCAGATCCGCGCACACCTGGCGTCGATCGGCCATCCGGTCGCCGGCGACCGCTTGTACGGCGCGCAGTCCGATCCGCTGCGTCGGGTGGGGCTCCACGCCGCGGAGCTCCGATTCTCTCACCCCACCACCGGTCAGGCGCTGCGGTTTCAGAGCCCCGCGCCCGCCGGCTTCTGGAGGGCGGCGGGGCGAGAGCCGCCCGCGCATGCGGAACCCCCGCTTCCGACTCCCCCCGCGCGGGCCCGGGCCGTCAGGGATGCGAAGGGATCGTGGGACGAGGTCGCGTCGTGGTACGACGAGCTCATCGAGGATCGGCGGAACGACCTGCACCACCGGGTCGTGCTCCCGGGCGCACTGCACCTGCTCGAGCCGGGCGCCGGCGATCGCGTCCTCGACCTCGCGTGCGGGCAGGGCGTCCTCTCCCGCGAGCTCGCCGCGCTCGGCGCACGGGTGTGGGCGGTCGATGCTTCCCCGAGGCTCATCGAGCTGGCGACACGCCGGTCACCCCGATCGGTGCGCTTCGCGGTCGCGGACGCGACCCGTCTGCACGAGGTCGATCCGGGATTCTGGCCCCGCGAGGGGTTCGACTCGGTCGCGTGCGTGATGGCGTTGATGAACATCGAGCCGCTCTCGTCGGTGTGCGCCGGGGTGGCCGCGCTCCTGCGCCCGGGGGGCAGGTTTGTCGCGATCGTGCTCCACCCCGTGTTCCGCAGCCCGGGCCGCACCTCCTGGGGCTGGGAGGAGTCCGAGGGCCGGACGCACCAGTACCGGCGGGTGGACGCGTACCTCTCGCCCGGGCGCCGGGAGATCGTAATGAACCCGGGCAAGACGGCCCGGGGGGCCAAGCCCGTCGTCACGTGGACGCACCACAGGCCCTTGCAGACGTATGTGCAGCAGCTCGCGTCGCACGGGCTGCTGGTTGATCGGCTCGAGGAGTGGCCCAGCCCTCGGACGAGCGAGCCCGGGCCGCGAGCCGAGGAGGAGAACCGGGCGCGGCGGGAGATCCCGATGTTCCTGGGGATCCGAGCGGTCAAAGCCGTCGAGGCAGCGCCGCATCCGGGCGCGGGACCGGGGACCGACGGCGTGTGAGGCCCATCGCACGCGGGTGTCCGGCAAGGAGGGGCCTGCGTAGACTCTCGCCGCCGCGGGCGTAGCTCAATGGTAGAGCGTCAGCCTTCCAAGCT